>JAFARE010000011.1 GCA_019245575.1 Candidatus Dormiibacterota bacterium
TGGGTCATCTCCATCTGCTCGGCCATCTCCTCGGCGAGCGGCTCCCGCCCGAGGTCCTGGAGGAGCTGGCGCTGCACCCGCACCAGCTTGTTGATCGTCTCCACCATGTGGACGGGGATGCGGATCGTCCGCGCCTGGTCGGCGATCGCGCGGGTGATCGCCTGCCGGATCCACCACGTCGCGTACGTCGAGAACTTGAAGCCCTTGCGGTGGTCGAACTTCTCGACCGCGCGGATCAGGCCCAGGTTGCCCTCCTGGATCAGGTCCAGGAGGGACATGCCGCGCCCGAGGTACTTGCGCGCGATCGCCGACCAGGCGCGGACGATCCGCATCCCCGTCCACATGGTCGAGACGATCAACAAGCTCGTCCGTGTCTCGCGCCGGCTCCTGCAGGAGCTGGGGCGCGAGCCCAGCGACGAAGAGATCGCCGAGGAGATGGGCATCACGCCCGAGAAGGTGCGCGAGATCACCAAGGTGTCGCAGGACCCGGTGTCGCTGGAGACGCCGATCGGCGAGGAGGAGGACTCGCACCTCGGCGACTTCGTCGAGGACAAGGAGGCGACGGCGCCCTCAGAGGCGGCGTCGCTCACCATGCTGCGCACCGAGGTGGAGGACATCCTCGACACGCTCACGCCGCGCGAGCGCCGCGTGCTGCAGCTCCGCTTCGGCTTGATCGACGGGCATCAGCGCACGCTGGAAGAGGTGGGCAAGCGCTTCGGCGTCACGCGCGAGCGCATCCGCCAGATCGAGGCAAAGGCGCTGCGCAAGCTGCGCCATCCCTCGCGCAGCAAGAAGCTGAAGGATTACCTGGACTGACGCTGCCGCAGGAAACCTAGGCGTCGGCTGCGACTCGACGCCACATGACGGGTCCCGGCGGGCAGGACATTCCATGCGGCGGGACCGTCACGGAGCCGCGCCGAAGCGACTTGGAGCTATCAGCGCGGCGAGTGTCGAGCCGCGCGCCGCCCCCTTTGCGCAGCGCGACGACATCGTCCTCGAATGCGGGCGGCGCGACGGCGTGTCCCAAGCATGGAAGCCTGCCCGCCGGCATGGTGATGCCGGCTGACTACGAGAGCTGCACGACGCCGAGGAGGTTGCCTTCGGAGTCCTTGAACCAGGCGGACTTGGCGCCGCCGATGGACGCGATGCACGTCTCCTTGTCGAAGCCGGGGAAGTCGTATGACTCGAACTCCACGCCGCGTCCGCGCAGCTCGCGCACCGTCGCCTCGATGTCGTTCACGCGGAAGCCCATCTGCGTGTGGCTCCCGGATGCCGCGCCCGAGCTGGGGAACAGGAAGAATCGCGTGCCGCCCGCGGCATCGTAGAACGCGCCGGCCGGCTGTTCCTCCGCCGGTGAGAGCCCGAGTTTCTCCGCGTAGAACGCCTTGGCCCGGTCGAAGTCGATGCAGGGTAGCGTGGCGTGCACAACCGCCTCGTTGAGCATGCGAATGGCCCTCCGTGGTGCTGGATCGCGTGACGCGATGCTAGCCGCACGCGACATGCATCCGTTCGCGTGCAACGCAGCAATCGCAGTTGCAACGCGAAAGTCGATGTAGACTCGGGGCCGCGATCCGGGTTAGCTCAGCGGTAGAGCAGGCGGCTGTTAACCGCAAGGTCACTGGTTCGAATCCAGTACCCGGAGCGGCGACGACGCAGCAACACATCACACATACGCCGCCCGGCAGTTGATGCCGCGCGCCGAGGAGTAGCGATGCCCCACGCAACCCGCACGAAGGAGAAGCCGGAGCCCGTCGCAGACGAGGCGGTCCGCGCCGAGGCCAAGCCCGAGGAGGTGGACTCGCCGGGCGCCACCCCGGCCGCACACGGCTCGGGATCGGCCCCCACCACGGAGGCATCGCCGCCCGTCTGGACGTACAGCGGGCCGTCGGCCCCGGCCGGCCGGCGCCCGGCGGCGGAGGCCAAGCCCGAGGAGGCGGCCCCGCGCGCGCGTCCCATCGTGCCGCCGTCGGACGCGGAGCGGCGCCGGACCGCCGGCGACATGTCCCTTGGGCCGGTGGGCAAGCGCCGCTCCCCGGTGGCGGTGGCCATCCTCTCGGCGGTGACGCTCGGCGTGTACGCCCTCGTCTGGCACCGCCGCGTGAACACCGAGATGGGCGACTTCGACACGCGCATGCACGTCCGGCCCGGCAGGTCGACGCTGGCGGTGGCGCTGCCCTGGGTGCTGGGGCTGATCGTCAGCCTCGCCGGAGCCGCGCGCATCGTGTTCAACGTGGCCCACATAGCGCTGCCCTTCGACCCGCACATCACCGTGTTTCAGGCGTATTTCGCGGCCGGATCGATCCTGGTCGTGCCGTACCTCGAGCTGGCGCTGTCGCTCAGCGCCGTCGCCATCGTCATGACGCTGGAGCGGGTCCGCATCGTGGAGGACCGCGCCGGGCTGACCACCGACGTCCAGATCAAGCCCGCGGCGGACATCTGGCTCCTGGCGGTGCCCGTCGTGGGCGGCCTGATGATGGTGCAGCGCGCGCAGCGGCGCCTGAATGCTGCCTGGGAGGCGGCCATGCCCAGCCCGCTGGCCCGGATCAGCCAGTACTGAGCCGTCCGTAAACTGGGCCTCGTGTCCGAGGTCAGACTGCCGCGCCGGCGCCGCAGCGCCGCACGCACGCCTGTCGTCATCGATCCCGCCGACATCCCGGAGGACGCCTCCGGACGGGTCGAGGTCCTGGCCGTGCGCGCCCCGGCCGACGTCTACGATCCCGCGGACCGCCCGCCCGACGAGAGCGCGGCGGCGCCGCCGGCGCCGAGCCGGGCCGTCGAGCTGCTGCTCACGGCAGACGGCTGGGTCGCCGTGGGGGTGGTCGGCGCCCTGGTGCTGGTGCTCTTCCTCATCGGGATGCTCCTGACCCGATGAGGCGGGCGGGGAAGCTCGCCGGCGGCTCTGCCTCCGCGCTGGCCCTCGCCTGGGCCGCGGGCTGCGCTTTCGTCTACCGGCGCGCGTTCGGTCGCCGCTACATCGACCCTCGGATGACCACGCCCGACGACTTCAACGCCGCCCATGAGACGCTGGACGTGCGCACCGCGGACGGGGTGCGCCTGGCGGCGTGGTATCTCCCCGGCACGCTCCCCGCGGCGATCGTGGTGAGCGGCGGGTACCGCGGGCGCGCCGGCGATGTGCTCGGCATCTCCACCGCCCTGCAGCGCGCCGGCTTCCACGTGGTGGCGTACGGCTGGCGGGGCACGCCGGGGAGCGATTCCGCCGCGCACACGCTGGGCGTGTACGAGCGCAACGACCTCCGCGCGGTGATCGACGCCCTGGCGGCGAGGCTTGGCGCCGTTCCCATCGGGCTGCTGGGCTACTCGATGGGCGGGGCCGTGTCGATCAGCGTCGCGGCCGAGGACGCGCGGGTCCGGGCCGTCGTGACGGACAGCGCCTTCGCGGATCCGCGCCTGCTCATCGGCGAGCGCATCCACATGTCGCTCCGCGTGCCCGCTGCGATCGTGCTCACGCCGGTGATCGCGCTGTTCGCTCGGCGCACGGGCGCACGGCTGACCGACTTCCGTCCCGAGCTCGTGGTGGGGGACATCGCTCCCCGGCCGCTGCTGATCATCCACGGCGACGCGGACGCCACCGTGCCCGTCCACCACGCGATCCTGCTGTACGAGGCTGCGCGGGAGCCGAAGCAGCTGTGGCGCCTGCCCGAGGTGGGCCATGTAGGCGCGTATTTCGCGGGCCGGCGCACGTACGTCTCACGCATCACGGATTTCTTCCTCGACGCCCTGGTGCGCGACGACCAACGGCGGTCCGCCGCGCACCCGGCTTAGTCCGTCGCAGATACACAGAATGGTCACAGAATCGGCCCATGCACGCGGATGCGTCGCCCTGGGCTGAGTTCGGTGAGGCAGAGCTGATCGCCCGGGCGCTCGGCGGCGCCGAGCCCGGCCCGGAGCTGCGGTCGCTGGGCGCCCGGCTGTGCCGGATCCCCATGTGGGAGCGCCGCGCCGCCGGCGAAGCCGGGCTGGTGCGCGACCACGGGGTGGCGGCGCCCCGAGCCGCGCGCTTGGCGGCCATGTGGGAGCTGGCGGAGCGGTGGTATCCCGACGACCGTCCCACCGTCGGCTCGCCGCGGGACGCCGTGCTCCTGATGGAGCGTCTGCGGAGCGCGCCCCGGGAGGAGGTGGTGGTGCTGCTGCTCGACGCGCGGCACCGGCCCATCGCGTTGGACACCGTCGCCGTGGGCACCGTCAACGCCTCGCGGCTCGCGCCGCGTGACGTCTTCACGCCGGCCATTCGCCGCCACGCTGTTGCAGTCATCATTGGCCATAACCATCCGAGCGGCGACGCCTCGCCGAGTCGCGCCGACCGCACCGTCACCGCGGCGCTGCGCTCGGCGGGCGACCTGCTCGGCGTCCCCGTGCTCGACCACGTCATCGTCACCAGGCTCGGTCACCACTCGTTCCGCGACGCCGAGGGCTGGGAGGTGGACGCGGTCGCCTAGGGTCGCGTCAGCTGAAGGCGTCCTCGCCCGTGATCGCCTTGCCGATGACCAGCGTGTGCACCTCCTCGGTGCCCTCGTACGTCAGCACCGATTCGAGGTTGTTCATGTGGCGCACCACGGGATACTCCAGCGTGATGCCGTTGGCGCCCAGCACGGTGCGCGCCGTGCGCGCGATGTCGATCGCGATGCGCACGTTGGACCGCTTCGCAATCGAAACCTGCTCCGGCGTGACACCCCGGGAGTCCTTGAGCACGCCGAGGCGATGCGCCACGAGCCGGCCGTGCAGGAGCGCCGTGGCCATGTCCACGAGCTTCTCCTGCGTGAGCTGGAAGCTCGCGATCGGCTTGCCGAACGCGCGCCGCTGCATGCTGTAGTCGCGTGCCGCCTCGAAGCAGGCGCGCGCCGCGCCCATCGTGCCCCAGGCGATGCCGAAGCGCGCTTCGGTGAGGCAGGAGAGCGGGCCGCGCAGCCCACTGACCTCGGGGAGCATCGAGCCATTGGGCACGCGCACGCCCTCGAGCGTCAGCTCCGACGTCACCGACGCGCGCAGCGACAGCTTGCGCGTCACGTCGCGCGCGCCGAAGCCGCGCATGCCGCGCTCGACGATGAAGCCGCGGATCCCCGAGTCGGTGTTGGCCCAGATGACCGCGATGTCCGCGATCGATCCGTTGGTGATCCACATCTTGGTGCCATCGAGGATCCAGTCGTCGCCGTCACGCCGCGCGTGCGTGCGCATGGTGGCGGGGTCGGAACCGGCGTCCGGCTCGGTCAGGCCGAAGCACCCGATGACCTTGCCGGCGGCCATCTGCGGCAGCCAGCGCTCCTTCTGCTCGTCGCTGCCGAACTTCCAGATGGGGAACATCGCCAGCGACCCCTGAACCGAGATGAAGGAGCGCACCGCGCTGTCGCCGGCCTCCATCTCCTCGCACGCGACGCCGTACGCCGTCGCGCTCGTGCCTGCGCACCCATGTCCCTTCAGATGCATGCCCAGCAGGCCGAGCTCGGCGACCTCGGCCATGAGCTCGCGAGGGAACGTGCCCTTCTCGAAGTGCTCGCCGATGGTGGGCAGCACCCGGTCGCGCACGAAGGCGCGCACCGTGTCACGCACAAGCCGCTCGTCGTCGGAGAGCTGGTCGTCGAGCAGGTACGGGTCGGTGGCGGAAAACGGCGGCGCGGCCCGGCGCGCCTCGGTCATGGTCACTGCGGCATTGTGCCGCGACGGCGCGCGGGTGCTACGCGGCCACGGCCCGGCGCGCTTCGTCGAGCTGCTCGCGAAGCCGCTCGGTGGAGGCGTAGCCGGTGTTCACGGCGGCCACCCGGCCGCGGGCGTCGACCACGACGGTGGTGGGCAGCGACATGACGCGGTACCGCCGCGCCAGCGCGGGCTCCACAGCCACGTCGACCTCACGCAGCGCATAGGGCGGGGCGTCCGCGGCCAGCCGCTGCAGCGCCGGGGTCTGCGCCGTATGGCAGATCGTGCAGGCCTCTCCGGTGAAGTAGAGCAACGTCGGCGCCGCGGCGCCGGCCAGGTCAGCGGGCAGGTCGACGCGACGCCCCACGAGCCGCCGCTGACCGGCGCGTTGCGCCTGCAGCGCAAGCGCGGCCGCGCCGACGATCGCGACGGCGATCACCGGCGCGAGCGCCACGAGGATCACGTCGTCTCGGGCCGGCGGCGCAGCGGGAACAGGCCGATGCGCACCAGCTGCGCGTACATGATGCAGCCCACGCAGATGTCGAACGCGAAGTTCAGAAATGCCAGCGCGGCGACGATCCATCCCAGGATCCAGGCGATGCCGACGGCACCGAGCAGCGCCGCGACCGAGGCGGCGGCCAGGAAGACGCCGCCCACAAGCTGCGCGAAGCGATGCGGAGCCGGGTCCTCCTCGACCACCCGCGGACGCACCAGGTGGCGCGGCTTGAGCACACGCGCGTAGAGGAGGCGGGGCAGGTTGGTGCGGGGTGAGGCCGCGCCGGCCAGCATCATCAGAGCCAGCGCGGGCAGCGCCGCCACCGCGGGCCGCCAGAACACGCCGGCGAAGTACGCGCCGGCGATGCAGGTCATGAGGATCGTCTGATTGACCTTGAGGACCGATCGGTCGAAGGGGATCGCCTTCATGAGGGGCGAAAGCATACCCAAACAGTCGGGATTCTCCGTCGCCTCGCCGCGGGCGGCCGCGACGTGCGACAGTTGAGCGCGTGAGCCTTGGGGACACGAGCACGTCCGCCAACGTTCGTGAAGCGCTGGCGCGCGAGACGCAGTCGGCGGCGCGCTGCCTCTACTTCGCGCGGCGCGCCGACATCGAGGGCCGTTCCGACGTCGCCGCCACGCTGCGCGCCATCGCCGAGGGGGAGACCAGCCACGCGTTCGGTCACCTCGAGTTCCTGGAGGAGGCCGGCGATCCGCTGGGAGGCGCCGGCGACACGAAGGGCAACCTCGACAGCGCTGTCGCCGAGGCCGAGGCCAACGCCGAGGCGTACCTCGCCTACGCCGCAGCGGCGCGCCAGGACAAGCAGGCCGACATCGCCGATTGGTTCGAGGCGGTGGCGGCAGCGGAACAGGCGCATGTCGCCGTGCTGAAGAAGGTGCGCCGCGGCATGGACAGCGCGCGGTGACGCCGGCCGACACGCGCGAGGCCCGGCGCATCCAGCTCGGCGATCAGCTATCCCTGGTCTTCGAGGGCCCGGAGACGCTGTCAGCCGTGCCCGGTGACGCGGTGGCCGCACTCCGGCCCGAGGGCGCGGGGCTGCTGGCGGTGCTGTATCTCGACGTCGCCCAGGCGGGTGAGCTGGGCCGCGCGACTGCCGCGAACGCAGGCGCCGAGCACGCGCTGTACCTCGACATCGGCGGCACACGGGCCACGGGCCTGCCGCTCACCGGTCAGGGCGATTCCGCCGAGCCGACGGCAGCGTGGGCCGTGTGGTTCCCGCTGACCGACTCGCAGCGTGGCGCCTGGCTGGAGGGCGCGGAGGTCGCGGTGGGCGGTGACCGCGCCGGCATCCCCCGGGTGCATCTGACTCCGGAGCAGCGCCGGACGCTCGCCGCCGACATCTGACGGCGTGTCTCGCCTCGCCGCCGCGGCGCTGCTGACTGCGCTGCTCGCGGCGGCCTGTGGCGGCGGCGGCGCGGCGGCGCCGTCGTGGCGAGCGAGCCACCCCGATCCCAACGGTCTGACCTTCGACGAGCAGGCGCCCGGCCTGTGCGCGCTCACCGTGCAGTACCCCGATTCGGCGCCGGCGGCGATCGAGTACCAGGGCGGGACGTATGTGCAGCGCTCGCGCGCGGTGGCGCCGCCGCGCCCGTCCGGTGCCGTGGTGGCCCGCTCGGGCGACTGGACCATCACGCAGGCCGGCGGCGGCCTGGCGATCGACACGGGCGCCGACCTCTTCACGTACCGGCTCGAAGCCTCCTGCTAGCGGCCGTTTCGCTGCGCGAGGCGCTGGGACAATGAGAGCGATGGCTGCTTCTCGCGCATTGCTGCCGTTCACCGCGCTCGTCGGGCAGGAGGCAATGAAGTCCGCGCTCGTGCTCAACGCGATCAACCCCGGCATCGGCGGGGTGCTCATCCGCGGCGAGCGGGGCACGGCGAAGACCACCGCGGTGCGCGCCCTGCCGAGCCTGCTGCCGCACATCGATGTGATCGATGGCTGTCGCTATGGCTGCGACCCGGCCGACCCGCAGCGGTGGTGCGACGACTGCCGCGCGCGCTTCAGCGGAAAGGACGCGCCGCCTGTGTCCGAGCGTCGCGTGCGCGTGGTCGAGCTGCCCATCAACGCCTCGGAGGACCGCGTTGTGGGAACCATCGACACGGAGGCCGCGATCAAGCACGGGCAGAAGGTGTTCGAGCCGGGTGTCGTGGCCGACGCGAACCGCGGAATCCTCTACGTCGACGAGGTCAACCTGCTCGACGACCACCTGGTGGACGTGCTGCTCGACGCGGCCGCGATGGGACAGAACATGGTGGAGCGCGAGGGCATCTCGTTCAGCCACCCGGCGCAGTTCATCCTCATCGGGACGATGAACCCCGAGGAGGGAGACCTGCGGCCGCAGCTGCTGGACCGCTTCGGGCTCTGCGTCGACGTGGCCGGCTTGCACGACGTGGCCGCGCGCGTGCGTGTCATGGAGCGCGATGCGAGGCGGCATGTCGATGCCGGTTCGCTGCACTCGGACCATGCGGACGATGAGCGGCAGCTGCACGAGGTGATCGTGAAGGCGCAAGAGCTGCTGCCCCTCGTCGACGTCTCCGCCGAGATGCGCTGGTTCATCGCGCTGGTGTGCATCGACGCCGGCGCGCTCGGGCATCGCGCCGACATCGTGGTGAGCAGCACGGCACGGACGCTGTGCGCGTGGCGCGTGGCGCGAGCCATCGTGCGCGACGAGCTCGGCACGGCCGGGGGCGATGCGGTGCAGAGGATGCTCGTGGTGAGCACCGACGACGTCGTCGCCGCTGCGGAGCTCGCCCTCGCGCACCGGCGCAGGCCACGGCCCGACAGCGGCCCGCTGACCCCGTCGCCGCAGAGCACCGAGCAGCGGACAGAGCGCTATGAGGAGATGGCGCGCGAGGCTGAGGCGTCCACGGCGCAGACGCCGGAGCCCGCCCCCGAGGACAGCGGCTCGTCCGACGCGGAGCAGGCCGGCGAGAGCGAGGAGTCGGGACAGGTCCGCGGCGATGAGAAGGCCGCGCAGCCGGTCGCGCGGCAGAGCGCCGAGCAGCAGTTCGAGGGCGCGCTGTTCCCGGTCAAGAAGATCGTGCTGCCGCGCGACCGGCGCTCCCGGTCCACGAGCGGCAAGCGCAGCTCGTCGCGCAGCGCGGACAAGCGCGGGCGCTATGTGCGCGCCACGCAGGCCGAGCACACGACCGACATCGCGTTCGACGCCACGATGCGCGCCGCCGCTCCGCACCAGCTGCGCCGGCGAGCCGAGGCTGCCCGCGATCCGGCTGCGCCGGCGCTGCATCTCGAGCGGCAGGACCTGCGCCAGAAGGTGCGCCGCCGCCGCACCGGCACGCTCATCGTGTTCGTTGTCGATGCCAGCGCCTCGATGGACGCGGAGCAGCGGATGCAGGCGACCAAGGGCGCCGTGCTGTCGCTGCTGCGCGACGCGTACGTGCGACGGGACAAGGTCGCGCTCGTCGTGTTCTCGGGGCGCACTGCGCGGGTCGTGCTGCATCCGACGTCGAGCGTCGACCTCGCCGAGCACCGCCTGCAGCGGCTTGCCGTCGGCGGCACCACACCGCTCACCCATGGGCTTGTCGCCGGCCTCAAGCTGATCCGCAACGAGCGGCTGCGCGACCAGTCGATCTATCCGCTGATGGTGCTGATCAGTGACGGGCGCGGCAACATCTCGCTGTTCGGCGAGGAACCGCTGACCGAGGCGCAGCAGCTGGCCGACCAGATCGGCGCGGAGGACGTGCACATGCTCGTCATCGACTCGGCGCGAGATCACACGGCGAAGGCGGCGCTGCCGCGCGTCGGCATGCACAACCGCACGCCGCTGTTCGGCGGCTACGGGTTCAACGCGTGCCTCGACCTCGCGCAGCGCTCGGGTGGTGAGTACCTGGGTCTGTACGACCTCTCGCAGGGCGCCATCGTCGAAGGGGTCGAGAAGACCCTGCGCGGACGATGAGAGCCCACTTCGCATGCGCCCTGCGAGAATGGGTGTGATGCAAACAGGCCGCAGCGTCTTCCCATTCACCGCGATCGTCGGCCAGGAGCCGATGAAGCAGGCTCTCGTGCTCAACGCCATCAACCCGTCCATCGGCGGTGTCCTGATCCGCGGCGAGAAGGGGACGGCGAAGTCCACCGCGGTGCGTGCGCTGGCGCGCCTGTTGCCCGAGCTCGAGGTGGTTGCCGACTGCCGCTACGGGTGTCCGCCTGACGATGCCGACCTGCAGTGCCCGGAGTGCGCGGTCCGCGTGGCCAACGGCGAGGAGCTGCCGCGCGGGAAACGCCAGATGCGCGTGGTGGAGCTGCCCATTAACGCGTCGGAGGACCGCGTGGTGGGCGCCATCGACATCGAGGCCGCGATCAAGCGCGGCGAGAAGGAGTTCGAGCCGGGTGTGCTGGCGGAAGCGAACCGCAACATCCTCTACGTCGACGAGGTGAACCTGCTCGACGACCACATCGTCGACGTGCTCCTCGACGCGGCCGCGATGGGGCAGAACACGGTTGAGCGCGAGGGAGTGTCCGTGTCACATCCGTCGCGCTTCATCCTCGTGGGCACGATGAATCCCGAAGAGGGAGAGCTGCGGCCCCAGCTGCTCGACCGCTTCGGGCTGTGCGTCGACGTCGAGGGCATCCACGACGTGCGCCAGCGGGTCGAGATCGTCGAGCGGCGCGAGCAGTACGAGGAGGACCCCGAGGCGTTCATGCTGCGCTGGGAGCCGGCGGAGCACGAGGAGGCGGACCGCATCCGCCGAGCCATCGCGACTCTGACCGACGTCGCCGTGGACCGCGACATCCTCGTGTCGATCGCCGGCCTCAGCATCGAGCTGGATGTCGACGGCCACCGCGCCGACATCGTCATGCGCAAGGGCGCACAGGCTCTCGCCGCGCTCGAGGACCGTGAGAACGTGCAGCTCGACGACGTCGAGCACGTTGCGCCGATGGTGCTGGCACACCGCGTCAAACCGTCGCACGGAGGACGCCGCACGATCGGCGACGTCGCGGAGATCCTCCGCACGCCACACGACGGGCATACAGCCGGCTAGTCAGATCGTCGAACGTGGTCTCAGGGGGTGGAGGCATGCATCTGCTTGCTCACACACCCCTCCGCGTTCGGCCTCGCGCCTTGCCTTCGGCAAGCATCGCGCTCGGCCTCACCGCTACGGGAACTCGCCGCAGACGCATACCTCCACCCCCCGATCACGTGCGGCGAGCGCAGCAGGGTATCGCGTCGGCCTCGTGTGAAGGCGATTACGCGACGTCGACGTCGTCGACGAGCTGTACGCGCGGGCGCCGATCGAAGACGGTTTGACGCAGCAACCGTAGCAGCAGCGGTCCGCTCTGCACGCTCTCGACCGGCACGTCGACCGGCTTGCGGTCGACCACGCGGCGAGAGATGTGGATGCCGTACTTGGGCAGGATGCGGCGCAGGTATCCCCACGTGTCCTGCAGCCCGCTGCTCACCGACTCGTAGCCATGCTGCAGCACCATCAGCCGCGCCGAGAACGACATGAGCTCGTGGAAGAACATCTTCTCGTCGTCGGCGCGCGGCTCGATTAGCAGGATGTCGACGTCAGGATGGCGGTCACGGACCAGGCGGATGTGGTCGAGCATGCCGTCGTGCAGCATGCCCCGCATGACCTGGTTCCAGACGCCGCGCATGCCCGTGTCCGCCAGGTGTTCGCCGATCTGGCCGCGCATGCCCTCGGGTGCCGCGATGCTGCGGGTGTCCACCGGGACGACCGGGTTGATGATGACGATGAGAGTTGCCCCGCGCGCCACGGCGACGTCGATGGCGGAGATGCCCTTGATGCCGCCGTCGACATAGTCGACGCCGTTGATGCGCACGGGCTTGAACAGCATCGGCACAGCGCTGCTCGCCGCCAGCGCGAGGCTGATGGGCACATCCTCGTTCTTGTACCGCGAGAAGACGACGCGCTGACCGGAGTCGAGCGCGCAGGTGACGATGTGCAGCTCCTTCTCCAGCAGACGGAAGTCGTCCACGAGCCCTTCGCTGCTGAACATCTCCTCGAGGTACTTCACGAGCTGCGACGAGGTGAAGAAGCCGGCCGGCACCAGAGGGCTCAGCATGCCGATGAGCTCGATGGGATTGAGCCGCGACGGATGGCGGGTCACCTCCCAGGCGATCTCGCGCAGCAGCTGCGGCAGCTTCAGGGTGCGCACCAGCGCGTCGCGCGCGTTGGGACGGTAGATGGTCCAGCGAGTCGGCGGGCGCAGCCGCCGGTTCGAACCCTCCAGCGCGAGCGCCATCTCTGTCGGTGTCACGCCGTTGGCCAGCAGCGCGCTGACGAACGAGCCCGCACTCGTGCCGACGTAGATGTCGAAGTCGTTGACGCTCGCGCCCACGAGCAGGTCGTCGAGCGCGCGCAGCGCGCCGATCTCGTACGTCAGCCCGGTTATGCCACCGCCGGCGAGCACGAGCGCGCGCTTGCCCGTCCCATTGGCCGCCTTCCCGTTGCGCGACCGCACGCGGCCGTTGCCGTTGCCATTGCCGTTGGGCATTGCCTCGATGATATTGCCGATCCTGTCGGCATGGGTGATGTAATCGCGCTAGAGACCGCCTCAGCGGACACATGCGTGTCAACGGCGTGGACAGTCGATGCGGCGTTGCGGCCGACGTGGATGAGGGGTCGGGTCGAAGCGACGTCCCGCAGCCCGAGCGGTCCCTCGGGCGAGGGTCGAGCGGCGGGGACGCCAAAGGCGTCCCGACCGCGTGTCGAGGAGGCCCGATCCCCTCATCCACGGTCAGAAGGCTGCGGCCCCGTAGGATTTGTCACCCATGCCGCTCGACACGATCCGCAACTTTTCGATCATTGCCCACATCGACCATGGCAAGTCCACGCTCGCGGACCGGCTGCTCGAGGCGACGGGCACGGTCGCGCCTCGTGACATGCAGGATCAGGTGCTCGACCAGCTGGACCTGGAACGGGAGCGCGGCATCACCATCAAGGCGCAGGCCGTTCGTCTTGCGTACACCGCCGCGGACGGGCGCAGCTACGAGCTGAACCTCATCGACACTCCCGGCCACGTCGACTTCGCGTACGAGGTGTCGCGCTCGCTCGCCGCGTGCGAGGGCGCGCTGCTCGTCGTCGATGCCTCCCAGGGTGTTGAGGCGCAGACGCTGGCCAACGTGTACCAGGCGTTGGAGAACAACCTCGAGATCGTGCCCGTCATCAACAAGATCGACCTTGCCTCCGCCGACCCTGAGCTGGTCAAGCGCGAGATAGCCGAGGTGATCGGCCTGGACCCTGACGGCGCCATCCTCGCCAGCGCGCGGCAGGGCGTGGGCATCGAGGAAGTGCTCGAGGCAGTGGTGCAGCGCATCCCGGCCCCGCGGGGGGACCCGCGTGCGCCGCTGAAGGCGTTGGTGTTCGACGCGAAGTACGACGCATATCGCGGCGTGGTCGTGTACATCCGCGTCGTCGACGGCAGCCTCAGCACGGGCTCGCGCATCCGCATGATGGCGAGCGGCCGCGAGTTCATCGTCGACGAGCTCGGTTACTTCACACCGGGCATGACACCGGTCACCGACCTGTCCTGCGGCGAGGTCGGGTACGTCATCGCGTCGATCAAGAATGTGCGCGACAGCAAGGTCGGTGACACCGTCACCGACGCGAGCCGGCCCGCGTCGGAGGCGCTGCCGGGCTACCGCGCGGCGACCCCGATGGTGTTCGCGGGCATCTTCCCGGTCAACACGTCGGACATCGAGGTGCTCAAGGACGCGCTGGCCAAGCTCAACCTCAATGACGCGTCACTGGTCTACGAGGCGGAGACGTCGGCGGCGTTGGGATACGGCTTCCGCTGCGGCTTTCTCGGCCTGCTCCACATGGAGATCGTGCAGGAGCGGCTGGAGCGGGAGTTCGGACTCAGCCTCATCACGACGGCGCCCACCGTCGAGTACCGCGTGCGTCTGCGCGGCGGGGAGGTGGTGTTGGTGGACAACCCCGACCTGCTGCCCGACCCCTCGAACATCGACGCCATCGAGGAGCCACGCACCCGCGCCGTCATCCTGACGCCGGGTGCATACGTCGGCGCGCTGATGGAGCTGTGCCAGGAGCGACGCGGCGAGTTCCAGGGGATGGAGTACCAACCGGGGGAACGCGTGGCGATCACATACGACCTGCCGCTGGGCGAGATCATCCACGACTTCTACGACCAGTTGAAGTCGCGCAGCCGCGGCTACGCATCGCTGGATTACGACATCACCGGCTTCCGCGAGGCGGAGTTGGTGAAGCTCGACATCCTTGTCGGTGGCGTGCGCGTCGACGCCCTCAGCATGATCGTGCACCGCGATCGGGCGCGCGACGCCGGGCGTCGCCTGGCCGAGCGGCTGCGCAAGCTCATACCGCGCCAGCTCTTCGAGGTGCCGATCCAGGCGGCGATCGGTGGCAAGATCGTCGCCCGTGAGACGGTCTCCGCAATGCGCAAGGATGTGCTCGCGAAGTGCTATGGCGGGGACATCACCCGAAAGCGCAAGCTTCTGGAGAAGCAGCGAGAGGGGAAGCGGCGCATGAAGCGCGTCGGCAACGTCGAGATCCCGCAGGAGGCCTTCATGGCCGTGCTGCGGATGGACGAGGAGTAACCGAGACCCGTGCCCCGGCCCAACCCGCCACGCAAACGCCCGCGCAAGCGGCCCGCCGCTAATCCGAGCGCGGTGCGCGCCGATGCGGCGCTGACGAAGCAGACCGCGCAGAGCACGCAGCCCAAGAACGCCGTGACGCAGCCGCAGAAGACGCCGGCCCGCGGTGGCCGCGCAAATGGCGCAGCGGCCGCGGCGGTGGAAGTCTTTCAGCCCTGGACGCGGCGTTCGTACGCGATTCTGATCGGCGTGGATTGTGTATTGATGCTCCTCATCACGGTCCTCCAGTGGGCCGTAGCTCCCTCGGTTTCCAATGGCGTCGCGAAGGAGCCGGTCTCCATCTATCTCGTGGCTTGGCCAAGTCAGATTGGCCTGATCGCCTGGGTGGCCGGCAGCTTCTTTGGAGCGCCGATCGCGCAACGGATCTCTGGCGAAAGCCGCCGTCTGAGGCCGGTCGAATCCATGGTCGTTGGTCTGGTTGTCTTCTTCTTCGCAACTCTGGGGACGCTGATCGTGGGCACGCTGGTTGGCCTCACGTCTGGCACAAGTTCCAACCAGCCCGGCGTCGCGAGCCCGTGTCCCACCGCGGGATGTAGTTCAGCTCGGCCTAGTGCTACCGCCTCGCCCGCCGCTACACCAACGCCGACGCCCTCATCAACCGGCTCGGCATCGGCGTCTCCTCGTGCCGGATCGTCGGCCACAGCAGTGCCGGCCAATTTGAAGGCCAGTGATTACGCGATTCTCGGCGCGGCGGACGCCGCGTCTCTTGTGGGCACCTATTTTCTCTACCCACCTCTCTACAGACGTTTTCGGTTCCGCCGTCCGCCGCCCGCCCCACGTGGCGGGGGCCGCACCGGCGGCGGCAAGCCGTCGTGAGCACGGCCGGGGCCCAACGCTTGATGGGCACTCAACCCGGGCAGCCGGTGAGTGACACGGGCGGCATCCGCTCGCTCTACCTGCACGTCCCCTTCTGCGAGCGCAAGTGCGAGTACTGCGACTTCACGTCGGTCGCCGGTCTCAACGGCGCCACCGAGTACATGCGCGCGCTGTGCGAGGAGGTGCGCGTGCTGGGCCGCACGTTCCCGGGTGTGCGCCTCGACACCGTGTTCGTGGGTGGCGGCACGCCCTCGCTGGTGGAACCCGGCCAGCTGGCCGCGCTGCTCGCGACGGTGGGCGATGCCTTCGACATCGCTGTGGATGCGGAGATCACGCTCGAGGCGAATCCATCCAGCACGTCGCGACAGCGGGCGGAAACGTGGCGCACGGCCGGATTCAACCGCGTGAGCATCGGCGTGCAGAGCCTGGAGCCCGACATCCTCGCCTTCCTCGGCCGCGTGCACGACCGCTCGCGCGCGCTCGACGCTGTGCGCGAGGTGCAGGAAGCCGGGTTTGATTCGGTCAACTGTGACCTGATCTATGCCGTACCCGGGCTTGACGACGAACGCTGGGGCGCGACGGTCCGCCAGGTCACCGCCCTCGGCCCGGCGCATGTGTCGTGTTACGAGCTCACCGTGGAGCCGGGCACGCCGCTGCACCGCAGCGTGGGCAGGGGCACCGTGACCCCTGTGGACGCGGCGGCTGCGCTGCGCCAGCAGCGCATCGCGGCGCGGTGGCTGGAGCGGGCCGGTCTGGCGCGCTACGAAGTCAGCAACTACGCGCGAGACGGCATGCGCAGCCGGCACAACCTCGCCTACTGGCGCAACGCGCACTACCTGGCGGCCGGCGTCGGCGCGCACGGCCACGTGCCCGCGGCTGCGGCACCCGGGCTCGGGTTGGACGCGGGCGCGGGGGCGGCCGCCGTCCGCTACTGGCACGGCAAGGGCATCGGCGCGTACGTCCGGAGCGTGGCCGAGGGTCGCCTCCCCATCGCCGGCTGGGAGGCCGTCGACCCCGCCACCCAGGAGGTGGAGCGGGTGATGCTCGGCCTTCGCCTGGCCGAGGGCGTGGAGCTGCGGCCGGGCGCGGTCGCCGAAGCGCACTCCCTCGCCGCGGCGCAGCTCCTGCGGCTGGAGGGTCGCCGTGCCACGGCGACCGCCCGAGGCAGGGACGTGCTCAACGCCGTGGCCGCCCGCCTGGTTGCCGCGTGAGCTCGATCCGGCTCGATTTGCGCCGCCGGCAGCCGTGTTACGCTCCTAGCACTCATCACTAGGGAGTGCTAACGGCGCCGGCGGTTCGCCGCGCCGGGCAGAACGACGTGGAGCATCCAGTACCACTCGACGCGCGCAAGCAGCAGATCCTCAAGGCGGTCGTCGCTGACTACACGCGCACCGGCGTGCCGGTCGGCTCCCAGGCGCTCGCCCTCCACCTCGCCAGCTGGTCCTCGGCGACCATTCGCAACGAGCTCGCGATGCTCAGCGAGGTCGGCTACCTGATCCAGCCGCACACCTCGGCCGGCCGGGTGCCGTCCGACCTCGGCTACCGCTACTACGTCGACTTCCTGATGGAGGAGGAGGACGTGCCTCCGGCCATCCGGCGCCAGATGGAGCCCTTCTTCAGCACGCTCCCCGGCGGCCTCGAGGAGATACTCGAGACCGCCGCCACCGCCCTCGCGGTGGTCACCGACGCGGTGAGCCTGGTGACGGGACCGCGTGCGCTCGGCACCAAGGTCAAGCATCTCGACCTGGTCTCCCTGGACCCCGGCCACGCGCTGCTGGTGCTGGTGCTGGAGGGCAACCTGGTGCGGCAGCACGGTCTCGCCCTGCGCACGCCCGCGGACCAGGTGGCGCTCAGCGCCCTGGCCGCGTCGCTCAACACCGCGCTCTTCGGGCTCGACAGCGCGGCAATCGCGCTGCTGCGCGAGCAGGACGGTGACGAGCTGCGCGACGAGGTGCTCGCCGACATCGTCAGCTTCATGGCCTCGGTCGACGCGCAGCAGGACACACTCGTCCTCCACGACGGGGTGCGCAACCTCCTGCGTCAGCCCGAGTTCGGCGACGTCGAGCTGCTGCAGCAGGTGATCGCAGTCGTCGAGGAGGAGCGCACGCTGGCGGCGCTGATCGCCCAGCTGGAGCTCGACCGCGGCGTGCAGATCATGATCGGCCGCGAGAACGGCGTGGTGGAGCTGAGCCGCTGCAGCCTCGTCCTCACGACGTACCGGGCGGGCGGCGACCGCCGCGGCACGATCGGCGTGCTCGGCCCGACCCGGATGCCCTACGGGCAGGTGGCCCCGCGCGTCCGCTTCGTGGCGCAGCGCGTCGGGCGCGCCCTGGAACGCGTACTCAGCTGAACGATGGGAATACTGCCCGCATGACGCCGCCCCCCGAGCGCCCGCGCACGCCGCGCCACCCGGTCGACATCGCCACCGAGACGGAGGAAGCCCCGCCGGCCGCGCCCGTGCCCGCCAGTGAGTCGGATGTGCCGGGCCTCGACGACCTGCGCGCTCGGCTCGCCGAGCTGGAGGACCGGTACCTGCGTCTGGCCGCGGACTTCGAGAACTACAAGCGGCGCAAGACACAGGAGCTCGCCGACCGGTCGCGCTACGCCAGCGAGGACGCCGCCCGGGCGATGCTGCCGGTGCTGGACAACCTGCGCCGCGCGGTCGAGCACGCGCCGGAAGGCGGCGCCGAGGAGTTCTTCGTCAACGGGCTGCAGCTGGTCGTGCGCGAGTTCGAAGCCGCGCTGGAGCGGCTGGGGGTGTCCCGCGTCCAGTCGGTGGGCGAACCGTTCGACCCGGCGCTGCACGAGGCCATCGGCGGGGAGGAGGCCGACGTCGAGCACGACACGGTGAGCGACGAGCTAGTCGCGGGCTACCGCTTGCACGACAGGCTGTTGCGGCCCGCGATGGTCCGCGTGGCGCACCCGCGCTCGACGCCGGCGACCGACTGACGTGGCGACGGCGAAGCGCGACTACTACGAGGTGCTCGGCGTCTCGCGCACCGCGGGCGCTGAGGAGCTGAAGCGCGCGTATCGCAAGCTGGCCATGCAGTACCACCCCGATCGCAACAACGGGGACAAGGCCGCGGAGGAGCGCTTCAAGGAGATCGGCGAGGCGTACTCGGTCCTGAGCGACCCGGACAAGCGGCAGCGCTACGACGCGTTCGGCCACGCCGCCGACGGAGTGCCACCGGACTTCGGCGCCTTCACCTTCGACTCGGCCTTCGACCTCTTCGACATGTTCTTCGGTGGCGCCGGCGCGCGCCGCCGCGGCCGCTCCGGCCCTGTGCGGGGCGACGACCTGCGCATGAACGTCGAGATCACATTCGAGGAGGCCGTGTTCGGCGCCAAGCGGACCATCGAGGTGCCGCGCGCCGCGCAGTGCGAGGAATGCGGTGGCACCGGCGCGCGGCCGGGCACGCAGGCTACGCAGTGCTCAATGTGCCAGGGCTCAGGCCAGGTGCGGCGCAACATGCAGTCGATCTTCGGCCAGGTCACGAGCGTCGGCACGTGCCCAACGTGCCGAGGCGAAGGCCGCGTCATCCATGACCCCTGCACCCGGTGTCACGGCCAGGGCCGCGTTGAGGCGCGGCGCCAGGTCGAGGTGACCATCCCCGGTGGTGTCGACGAGGACGTGACGCTGCGCCTCAGCGGCGAGGGCGAGGTCGGGCCACGGGGCGGTCCCACCGGCGATCTGTACATCGGCTTCCGCATCAAGCCGCACGCGCAGCTCGTGCGCCGCGGCCAGGACATCCTCTACGAGCTTCCCGTGACCGTGCCGCAGGCCGTTCTGGGCGACAAGATCTCCGTGCCGACCGTGGCCGGCGAGCAGGAGGTCGAGGTGCCGCCGGGCACGCAGCCGGGGCGCCAGATCAAGCTGCATGGGCTGGGCGTGCCGCACGTCCGCAGCGGACGGCGCGGCGACCAGATCTGCGTGGTGCGCGTGGTCGTGCCGCAGCACCTCGACCACGCCGAACGCGCGCTGTACGAGCAGCTCGGCGGCCGCGAGGGCCGCCCCGCCGAGGTCAAGCGGGGCTTCTTCGACTCACTGCGCGACGCGTTTCGCGGCTGACGCTGGCGCGCGTGGGTGTTTAGCCCGCGGCAGCGCGGGGTACCAGAACGGTGGTCGCCGCGGCGCCATCGCGGCGGCCGAAAGGCATTCCACACACAGGAGGTTGGATACATGGCGATCGTGCGTTGGAACCCGTGGAACGACCTGTTCGACCTGCACAGCCAGATGGACGAGCTGTTCCAGTCACTCAGCGGCAATGAGACGGGCCTGCGCAATGGCGGCGGCGAGTACGCGAACCTGCCGGTCGACATCCGCCAGACCGACGAGTCGTTCGTCATCGAGGCGTCGGTGCCCGGCTTCCGTCCCGAGGACGTCGAGCTGACATTCGACGCCGGCGTGCTGACCATCAAGGGGCAGCGCAAGAGCGAGACGGAGGACAAGCAGGGCTCGTACGTGCGCCGCGAGCGCCGTCAGATGTCGGTGTACCGCCAGGTGGGCCTGCCCGCCGAGGTGCGCGCCGAGGAGATCAGCGCAAACTTCGACAACGGCGTGCTCCGCGTCACCGTGCCGCGCGCACAGAAGGCGCAACCGAAGCGCATCCCGGTGACCACCGGGACCAGCGACCAGCAGTCCACGGTCATCGAGCACCAGAGCTGACCACCGGCTGAACCCGGCTCGTCGATACGGACCACTAAACCCTCAGAGCCGCCGGTACATACGCTCCGCGAGACACGCGGTCGGGACGCCTTCGGCGTCCTACGCCGCTCGACCCTCGCCCGGGGGACCACCCGGGCTGCGGGACGGTCTCGCTGCGGTATGTACCCGGCGGCTCTTTGTGTTTACGTTCGCGAACGAGCCGGTTTCACCCGGGTGGCCAGGTCATCTGGCGGCCGCCGAGGACGTGCAGGTGCAGGTGGTCGACCGTCTGGCCGCCCATGCTGCCGACGTTGGCGACCACACGGTAGCCGCGGCCGGCGATGTCCTCGTCGCGGGCGATGCGTTGCACAAGGCGGAGCAGCGCGGCCCACAGCTCGTCGTGCTCCGGTGTCAGCGCGTCGGCCGACGTGATGTGCTCGCGCGGCATCACCAGCACGTGCGTAGGAGCCTGCGGGTTGATGTCGCGGATCGCAACCGCATGCTCCTCCTCGGTCACGAAGCTCGCTGGCACTCGGTGCGCCACGATCTCGCAGAACAGACAGTCGCTCATGGGTCGAGCAGGGTAACGCGCAGGCGCGCGCCCTCGATCGCATCTGCCCTGACGCGGCTCAGCCGCCCAGGTCGCGCCAGAGGCGACGCGGGGCCGATGACCTCGAAGTACGTCGCAGTGAGGCCGCGGGCGAGGCCGTCCTCCGTTCCGTCCCACACCACCTCGTGCTGCTTGCCCACGGCTGCGCGACGGGCGGCCTCCGCGGTTTGCGCTGCGCTGCGGCGCACCTCCGCGCTGCGGCGACGCGCCGTCGCGGTGTCGACGCGCCCCGCGAGTGCAGTCGCGGGGGTGCCGGGACGAGGCGACCAGCGGAACACATGACAGCCGAGAAACCCGACCTGGTCGACGAGCGACAGAGTCTCGCGGTGGTCCTCCTCCGTCTCGCCCGGAAACCCGACCATCACGTCGGTGGTGAACTGTGTTTCCGGATCGCGAGCGCGCAATGCGTCGACGACTCGCAGGTACTGGCGCCGCCGGTATCCGCGATGCATCGCGCGCAGGACGGCGTCGCTGCCGCTCTGCAGCGGCATGTGCCAGTGCGAGCACAGCCGCTGCTCCGCATTCAGCTCGATGAGGTCGCGCGTGACGTCGTTTGCGTTGATGCTGCTGAGCCGCACGCGCGCGTCGGAGCCGGCCAGCGCCAGCAATGGTTCCAACAGCGCGGTGAGGTTGGTGCCGGTGTCACGGCCGTAGGAGCCCAGGTCGACGCCGCACAGCACGAGCTCACGGTGGCCGTCCTCCAGCGCGGCTGCAGCCTGCCGCAGCACAGCGTCGACCGGGACGCTGCGTGACATCCCGCGCGCCTGCCACACGATGCAGTAGGTGCAGCGGTGGTTGCAGCCGTCCTGCACCTTGATGAAGGCGCGCGAGCGGAGCGCCGCCGGTGACCGCGGCCGATCCTGCGGCGGAGCCAGCGCCAGCACGTGGCCCGCGATCGCGTGCTTGTCAGCGTTGGCGAAGAGCGCGTCGACGCGCACACCGGCCGCGCCGGCGTCGGTGCGATACACGCCGGGGTTGGCATCCACGCTGCATCCGGTGAGCACGAGGTGCGCATCGGGGTCGTGGCGTCGCAGGCGCGAGATCCGCTGGCGCGTTGTCGCGTCCGCCTGTGTCGTCACGGTGCACGAGTTGAGAACACGCACGTCCGCCGGCTCATCCTCCGGCACCACGTCGCAACCGGCTGCGGCGAGCGCGCCGGCGAGCTCGGCCATCTCCGCGTAGTTGACCTTGCAGCCCAGCGCCGTGATCGCGACACGCAGGGGCGCGCTCACTGTTCGCCGTTCGCCGGAACGACTGCGGAGTCGAGGTCACCGCTGGCGGCGAGCAGCAGCGTGAGTGCGAGCACGCCGGCGAGACGCGAGGGAGCGACGCGCTCACCAAGGTGCACCAGCGCCGCACCGTGCGCCCGCAGCATTGTCATCTCGGCAGCGTCGAGCCCGCCCTCGGGGCCGATCACCAGCGCCGCCGGTCCGGGCGAGTCCAGGCGATAGGAGGCGAGCGGCGCCGCGTCCGCGCTGAGCACGCACGCCAGTATCGGGCAGCCGGCGGGAAGGGCGGTCACCGCTTGGTCGAGCGGCACGACCTCGTGCACCGGCGGCACCATTCCGCGCCCGGCAAGCTGTGCGGCTTCGCGCGCGGTCGTCCGCCACCGCTGCACGCGCCCGTGCGCTCGCTGTGCATCAGGGCGGCGCACGCCACGCGCCGTGAGCACGGGTCGCACCGACCCGGCCCCCGCGACAACCAGTGCTTCGACACACGCTTCCATCCCCTGCGCGGGTACCGCCTGCAGGACGTGCACGAGCAGCCGGGGCTCGCCCCGCGCGGCGCGCGTGCCCACAATGCGCCCCTCCACCCCCGCGTGAGACACGGACTCGACGGCGACCATGTGCTCGAGCTGCTGCTCGTCCACGGTCGCGATGCGCTCGCCGACGCGCACGCGCAGCGTCCGCACCAGGTGCGCGCCGTCGGCGCCGTCGATGCGGATGCGGTCGCCGGTGCGCTGGGCCGCGGTGATGAAGAAGCGGGGCATGGCCCTACGATGACCCGCCATGGCAGTGCTCGACCGCACGGTGATCGCGGGCGACGGTGTGCGTCTCGCGGCCGGCGTCACGGGTGACGACGCTGCGCCCCCGTTCCTGCTCATACCCGGGCTCGGCGCAACCGCGACCGTGTTCGACCCGATCGTGCCCGCCCTGGCACGCCACTACCGCACGCTCCTGTACGACCCACGCGGCGTCGGCGGGTCGGAGCCCGGCAGCGCGCCGCTGACCATGGAGCTCATGGCCTCCGACGCCGTTTCCGTGATGCAGCAGCTGGATGCACCTCGCGCCCATGTCCTGGGTGCGTCCATGGGCGGGACGGTCGCGCAGTACGTCGCGGTGCTCACACCCTCGCACGTCGAGCGTCTCGTGCTGGCCGCGACGTCTCCTGGCGGCCAGAAGGCCATCCCGGCGGATCCGCGAGCCACCAACGCGCTGCTCGGCAGGGGCGGGCGCACGCCCGAAGAGGCATACCGCATCGCGTGCACGGTGCTGTACTCGCCGCGGTTCCAGCGCGCGCATCCCGAGTTCATCGACGAGCAGGTGCGCCAGCGCGCGGCGCGGCCGGTGCGCCCTCGCGTGTTCGCCGCGCAGATGGCGGCTCTCGCCGCGGTCGGCGCGGTCACCGATCGCCTGCGTGAGATACGGATGCCGTGCCTTGTTGCGCACGGCACCGCCGATGCGGTGACGCCGGTTGAGAACGCGCGGCTGCTCGCATCGCTGATCCCGGGCGCGCGGACACGCTGGTTCGACGACTGTGGGCATCTCTTCTTTCACGAACGCCCAGATGAGAGCGCGCGCGTGGTGCACGAGTTCCTGCGCGACTGACCTCACTCAGCGTCGGGCACAGGCGTTTCAGCGACGGCGTGCTGCGCATCGCCGTTGTCGCGCACCGGGATGATCTGCGCGGGTGCCGTGGCGGTCGCCGTGCTCTCGCGGATGAGGGTCACCTTGATCACGCCCGGGTACTGCATCTCGCTCTCGATCTCGTGCGCGATCTCCGCGGTCAAGGGCGGCATGTCCTCGTCCTTGACCGAGGTCGCCTTGACGAACACGCGCACCTCGCGACCGGCCTGCAGCGGGAAGGCTCGATCCACACCGTCGTGGCGCGTGGCGATGGTCTGCAGCTGCTCCAGGCGCGCCAGGTAGGCTGCCAGCGTGTCACGGCGGGCGCCCGGCCGTGACGCGGAGATCGCGTCCGCGCAGATCGTGAGCATCGCCAGGTCGCTCGTGGGCTCCTCGTCGAAGTGGTGCGCCTTCACCGCGTGCACGATGTCGGCGGAAACGCCGAGCACGTGCAGAAGCTCGCCGCCGATGATGGCGTGCACGCCCTCGACGTCGTGGTCCACCGCCTTGCCCACGTCGTGCAGCATGCCCGCTTCACGCGCGGTCGCCTGCGTGACGCCGAGCTCTGCGGCGAGCACGCCGCACAGGTAGCCGGTCTCCTGGCAGTGCAGCAGCGCGTTCTGGCCGTAGGAGAAGCGATAGTGCAGCGTCCCGAGCAGCTCAGCGAGCTCGGGGCGCCCCTCCATCTGCATCTGCCACAGCGCGCGCTCGCCCAGCTCCACGATGCGCCGCGACGTGGTGCGCCGGGTGCGCTGCAGCAGCGGCGGCACGTCGTTGACCTGGATGCGCCGGTCCACGACCTCGAGCGCCGCCTGGCGGGCGATCTCGCGTCCGACCGGGTCCACGCCGCGCAGCGTGGCCTGCCCCTTCTCGTCGTCGACGCCGAGGTCCATGCCCGTGCTCTCGGCGATGACCTGCAGTGCGTTGAGCAAGCGCTCGCGCGAATGCGCGTCGAGGCGCTCCAGCGACAGCGGCATCACCCGGGGAGCGCTGTCGACATTCGACGCGTCCTGCCGCTCGATCGCCTCGACGATGCGCGCCGCCGCGGTGCGCTGCGCGTCGCCCACGCGGTCGAGGATCGCGGCCTCGACCCGCGCCGCGTGATCCGCCGCGAGCTCGGTATCGAGACGTTCGAGCACCTGCGCGCGCGCCTCATCGCGTCCCATCGCGGCAGCTCCTGCGACACCTTCGACGACGCGCACTCGGTCGGCCTCGACAGCGTCACGCCGTGCTTCGATCTCCTCGCGCCGCTTGCGATGGGCGAAGCGGCGGTCGTCGAAGACGCGGCGCCGCTCGCGCAGCGACTTGTCGCGCTCGGCGATGAGGGCCTCCCGGCTCTCCACCGCGGCCCGCCGCGCCGACAGCTCGTCCAGCGCCTCTTCGCGGGCGCGCAGACCGGCGGTTCGTGCCTCGGCGACGATGTCGGCAGCACGGCGCTCGGCTTCCGCCGCGCTCGCCGGCGGTGCGCCGCCGTCGCGCGCATGAGCAGAGCTGGCCTTCGCGCGCACCCACACGAGTGCCGCCACGCCGACGGCCAGCGCCGCCAGGATCAGGACGAGAAGGACCACGGTCATCGCGGGGCCAGTCTACGGTGGGCCCGGCGCCCGCTCATGCGCCGAGGGGCAGGTCGAACGGCTCGCTCACCTCGGTCAGCAGGCGGCGCGCGAACAGGTCGGCCGCCGGCGGCAGGGTGCGCCGCCGGTCCCACACCAGGACCATCGTGCGGGCGATCGGCGGGTCGCGCAGCGGGATGATGCCCACACGGGTGCTGGGCGTCGGCAGTGGCATGGGCAGCAGCGTCGATCCCAGACCGGCCTCAACCAGCCCCTGCACGATGGAGAAGTCGTCGCCCTCGTACGCGACGTGCTTGCTCAGGCCCTGCGCGGCAAAGGCGTCGTCGATGACCTTGCGGAAGCCGCTGCGCGAGCGGGGCAGGATCAGCGGCTCGCCGGCCAGGTCCTCGAGGGTGCACGAGCTGCGCCCCACCAGGCGGTGCTGGCTGGGCACCACGACGGCGACGCGCTCCCGGAAGAGGGGGTGGATGGCCAGGTCGGGCACGTTCGGCGGCGGAGGGCCGAGGATGCCCAGGTCCTGGTCGCCGGCCACCACGCCGCTGACCACCTCGGCGGCCGTGCCCTCTTCGAGGATGAAGCGGACTCCCGGGTTGGCGTGCAGGAACCTGGCCAGCCGCTCCGGGAGCCAGCGAGAGCCAACCGTGTGCAGGAAGCCCACGCGCACCTCGCCCGTCTCCGCCGAGACCGCGCCCTCCGCGTCGGCGATGGCGTCGCGGAGGTCGTGCAGCAGGCGCTCGGCTCGAGGCACGAAGCGCCGGCCCGCCTGGCTCAGGCGGACGCTCCGGCCGATGCGCTCGAAGAGGGGCACGCCGACCTCCTCCTCGAGCCGCGTGATCTTGCGCGAGACGGTTGACTGGTCCGCCTGGAGGACGTCCGCGGCCCGGCCTAGGTGCTCGAGGCGGGCAACCTCGAGGAATGTCCGCAGCAGGTCGGCATTGATGCGATCCATGCATCAATTTCAGCCGAAATGTGCTGTTGATGTCAACGGATCTAGCCATTACGCTTGCCACAGTGACCCCCCAGTCCACTGCAGAAGCGGACCGAGCCGGCGCTGACCCTGGGCTGCTGATCGAGAGCGCAACGCGCGAAGTTCACGACGCGCGCCGCCGCCATCGCCACGAGGTGGTGGAGAGCACCCGGCTGCGACGGCTGGTCGAGCGTGTTGACAGCGCAATCGAACTCTGCGAGGAGACGCACCTGCAGGGCATCAAGGAAGTGCCCCCGGACGTGGCCGTGCGCGCGCGCAAGGTGTTCACGTTCGCTCGCACCGCCGTGCGCAAGACGGGCAATGGCGAGGCGATGTCAGCGGTCGACGAGGCGCTGGCGCGCCGTCAGGTGAAGATCACCGAGGTGATGGACATCCTCTGGACCATCCAGGAGATCGTCTTCGACCTGATGCTCCCCTGGCGCACCGAGCTCCCCGAGGATGTGGAGATCGAGGGGGACGAGCTTGCGCTTGGGCCCGCGTTCTGGAGAGAGTTCCGCCTCCATCCCTAGGGGCGTTCATTTCCCGCTGATACGGTGTCAGCACCTCCGTCGGCTCGGTCACGTACTACGGGTACGCTCCCTCGCCTTACTCGGCGCTTCCTTGTCTCAGCGGGCCTGAACGCCCCTACATAAAACGCGTTCGCACACCTCAGCCGGTGCGCTAGGTGGTCAGCGCCGCTTCTCGTCCCTCGTCACACACCGTGCGAAACTCGCAGCGCGGACACTGCCAGCGTGACGGTCGCGCCGGGAAGTCGCCGCGCTTCCAGGCCTGCACGAGCTCGAGGGTCACCGCATTGATCTGGTACTGCGCGCGCTGCAGCGCCTTGCGGTCGAACTCGACGCGCTCCACCTCACCGGTCTGCAGGTAGTGCAGCTCCACCCCCACCTCGTCGAGACCGGCGCGCTGCGCCATCGCCACCGCGTATGCCCGCACCTGCACATCGCGCTTGAGTGACTCGGCGCTGCGCGGCCGGCTCGACTTGTAGTCGATCACTGTCGGTGGCGAACCCGGCGCATGGTCCACGCGATCGAATCGCCCCACGATCTCGGCGCCGCTCATCTCCATGCACACGCGGTCTTCCACCGTTTCGATGCTCGCATCCGTCCACGCCGTCGACTCGACGTAGCTGCGCAGCTGCGCCTCACCGAGGGCGCGCAGCTCGACGTTGTGACCCTTGGGTCCGCGCGATGCATCCCACGCCGCATGCCACAGCGCCGCCACGGCGTCGCCGTCCACCGCGACCCCGGCCGCGCGCTGCGCAGCGGCCGTGCGCAGCACCTCGTGGACGAGGCTGCCGTACCACCCCTGTACGGAGTCGCGCACCGGCAGCCGCCAGATGGTGCGGTACTCGAAACGGCGCGGGCAGTCGCGAAACGCGCGCAGGTCCGACACGCTGATCGACGGGTGCGGCGGCAGCGGCCGCCCCGGCGCGCGCGGTTGACGGCGCTCCACCTCGAGCACACCTTCCACCTCGTCGCACTGCACAGCGGGGTCGCCGGCGAGCGCCGCCAGGAAGGGGGTGCGCTCCTGCGCACGAAACGTGCGCGGATACGACTCCGCCCAGGTGAACACCAGGCGGTCGCGGGCACGCGTCGATGCGACGTAGAACAGCCGGCGTTCCTCGTCCACCTCGGCGTCACCCAGCGGTGGTGGCTCGGGAACGAGCTCGTCGGGAAGCTCGATGTCATACGGCGCCCGGGGGCGGCCGGACCACACGCCGTCCACGCACCTGCCGATGAAGACCACGGGCCACTCCAGGCCCTTGGCCCCGTGGGCCGTGAGCAGCACGATGCCGTCCTCGATGGAGTCGATGGGCGCCAGCTCATCCGCCTCACGGCTGTCGCGGAGGACGCGCAGGTAGCGCAGCGCCGTGGCGGTGCGGCGGTCGTCACTCCAGTCGGCAAACGACTCGAGCAGCTCGCCGAACTTGTTCAGGTTGGCCGACATCTGCATGCGCGCGGCGCCGCGCTGCTCGTCGATGAAGCCGACGTACTGACTGGCCTCGAGTGCGGCGAAGAACACATCGCGCACGTCCTCCCGCTCGCTCATCGCGTGCAGAGCGAGGATGCCGGCGACGCAGCCGCGAGCCGCCTCTGCCTCCTCGCCGTCGGCACCGATGCTCGCGCCGTCCGCGATGAGACGTGCGAGGGGAATGTCGTTGTCCCGAGCCGCCGCCGCCAATGCTGCACGGCAGCGGCCCGACACCTGCCACGCGGGCATGTGCAGGCAGCGGAGGATTGCCTGAGTGTCGTCCGGGTCGGCGGCCGCGGTCAGCAGCGCGAAGACGTCCTTGACCTCACGCTCCTGGAAGAATCCGCGTCCGCCGGTCACCTGGTAGGGGACGCCCTGCTCCTGCAGCGCGTGCATCGCGGGCTGCATGTCGACGTGTCGGCGGAACAGCCATGCGATGTCCGCCGGCCGCGTGCCTGCCTCGATGAGCTCGCGGCAGGCCCGCGCCACTGCGCTCACCTCGGCGCGCTCGTCCGGCGCGGGCCACACCTGCACGGCGGCGCCGTCCTCGCGCTCCGCCACCAGCTCCTTGGGGATGCGCGTCGCCGGCGTCGCTGCGGCGATGACACCCCGCGAGGCGCGCACGATCTGCGGTGTGCTGCGGTAGTTGTGCGTGAGCACGATGGTGCGATGGCCAGGGTGCTCGCGCGTGAAGCGGTCCAGGTTCGCCCGGCTGGCGCCGCGGAATTTGTAGATGGACTGGTCGTCGTCAGCCACGACCAGGACGTTGGTGTGGTCCCGCGTCAGCGTCTCGACGAGTCGCGCTTGCGCGAAGTTCGTGTCCTGGTACTCGTCGACCATCACGTAGCGGATGCGCTCGGCGACCGCGTGACGTGCCGCCGGCTGCTCGCGAATCAATCGCTCGGCATAGAGGATGCAGTCGTCGTGGTCGAACACGCCGAGGCGGCGGTACCGCTCGTCGAGCGCGGCATAGACGGCTGCGACATCCGCATGCCGCTCGAGGATGGCGCGCATGGCCGGATCCACGTCCGTGCTCAGCCTGCGCTGCGCCCATGCCGCATACGCCGCCGGTGTGACCAGCTCCTGCTTGGCGTAACCGATGACGGCGAGCAGCGGGTCCATGAGGTCGTGCGGCCGGAGCGGGTTCCACAGCGTGCGCGGCCGCAGGTCGGCGAGCACCGCTTCGACGTGGAGCCAGCGCTCGGCGGAGTCGGCGATGCGGAACACGGGAGCGATGCCGACGAGCCAGCCCCAATCGCGGACAACCGAGTAGGCGAATGAGTGGTAGTTGGTGAGCGGCGGGTCGCCGCTGAACGGTCCGTGGCCGTCCTCGGCGCGCGCGCGCATCTCGTCGGCCGCCTTGCGCGTGTACGTGAGGACCAGCTGCTGCTCCGGCGCCACGCCCTGGTCCAGCAGCCGCAGGAATCGCTCGACGATCACCCGCGTCTTGCCGCTGCCGGGTCCGGCGAGCACGAGACAGGGCCCGTCGAGGTGTTCGACCGCTTGGAGCTGATCGGGATCGAGAGCGACGGTCATCCGCTGGTAGGGTGCCACCTCGCCGGCGTTCATCGCCGCCCAGGCTGCGCGGCTCTCGCGACAGGAGCCTGTCGCCGGTTCCGCGCGTCGTGACGGCGACAATGGCGGCAGTGCTCACTCGAGATGCCGCCGCAGACGGCGCGCTCCGCTGGCTGCGAGCCGCGCGGCGCATCCTGGTGTTCACCGGCGCGGGCGTCTCGACCGAGTCGGGCATCCCCGACTTCCGCGGCCCCCAGGGCGTGTGGCGCACCCGCGACCCGGCTCGCTACACCATCCAGAACTACCTTCGGGACCCCGACGTCCGCCGCGAGCGCTGGCGCGATCGTTTGGACTCGCCGGTCGACTCCGCGCAGCCCAATGCCGCGCACCGCGCCATCGCCCGTCTGCAGCGCGCGGGCCGCGCCCCGGTCGTCGTCACGCAGAACATCGACGGCCTCCACCAGGCAGCGGGTTGCGACGACGTCATCGAGCTGCACGGAACCACACGCGAGGTTGCGTGCTTGCAGTGCGGGCGCCGGCTGCCCACCGCCGTTGTGCTGGACCGCGTGCGCGAGGGTGATGACGACCCGCACTGCGAGATCTGCGGCGGCCTGCTCAAGACCGCCACCATCAGCTTCGGCCAGAGCCTGATCGCGGCTGACGTCGACCGCGCCATGGCGGAGGCGGAGGCGTGCGACGCATGCCTCGCGGTGGGCTCGACGCTGTCCGTCTGGCCCGCCGCCGGTGTCCCCGCACACGCGGTGCGGACCGGTGCGCGGCTCGTCATCGTCAACGAGGGCGCGACGGACCTGGATCAGATGGCCGATGCCATCGTGGAGCAGCGAGCGGGCACGGCGGTGCCGGCGATCGTCGACGCGCTGCTCGGCGCCTGAGCCGGCCCGCCATCGCGCTCCGGGTACACTGTCAGCTTCGGTTCGAACATTCACGCAGTGACGCCGGTCCTGCCGAGGAGGTGAATACCCGACCGTGTCGGAAGTGAAGGTCCGCGAGGGCGAGACCTTCGAGAGCGCGCTTCGACGCTTCAACAAGAAGATCAAGCAGAACGGCATCCTCTCGGAGGTGCGCCGCCGCGAGCACTACGAGAAGCCGTCAGTGCGCCGCAAGCGAAAGCTCGTCGCCGCCCGCAAGCGCCGCGTCAAGGCAGGGTGAGCCCGGCCTGAGGGTCACGCTGGTCCGCAGCCCCGCGCTCGACGCGGGGCAGCGCCGCGCCGTCAGCCAAGCACGACTCGGACCGCTGCTGCGTCACGCGGGTGATGAGCTGGGGATCGGGAGCAGCGCGTCACTGGCCGTGCGTCTGAGCGACGACGCCGAGCTGCGCGCGCTCAACGCGCGCTTTCTCGGGTTCGACGAGCCGACCGACGTTCTCGCGTTCCCCGGCGATGACTGGGCAGGTGCCGGGCCGAGGCGGCGGGCGCGCGTGGGAGACATCGCCATCTCGGTCGAGCGCGCCCTGCGGCAGGGCGACGACCCCGTCGCCGAGCTTCGCCTGCTGGCGGTGCACGGGCTGCTGCACTGCGTCGGCCACGACCACGCCGATGCTGCCGGCGCCCGCCGCATGACCGCCGCCACACGCCGGCTCCTGCCCCTGCAGATGGTGCCCGAGCTCACCACGAGCTGACTCGAATCCTTCTATACTCCGCGGCGCGGCAAGCGTGGTCGACCTGCCGCCACCCGGTCGTCGGTGGCCGGGCGGAGCGACCGTCAGGAAGGCGAATCGATGCGCAGAGGGATGCGGCTCGTTATCGGGCTGTTCGCGGTTGTCGGATTCAGCATGGGCAGCGGGGGGGTGAGCGGGAAGACAGCAGTCGCGTCGGGGTTGCCCTACGCCGTGCCCACCGGCCCGGTGAGCGCCAACCCCACGTACAACAACCTGGACTGCAACGGCTTTGCCCAGGGTTCGCAGACGGTGAAGCTCAACATGCGCGAGCTCTGCACGGACCCCATCGCGCTGCCCGGCTTCATCCAGAACGGGTATGCCGTCACGCATCCCTCGCCGTTCTACGACAACGGTCACTACGTGGGACATGACGAGCCGTCTGTGAAGTTCATCTCCAACGCCGCCGGGAGCGGCTATCAGATGACGTTCTTCCAGCAGCTGTCGATCGACCCGTCGGCCGCGCCCACCACCGATCCGAACAAGCCGCAGAGCCAGAGCGTGAGCGACTATGCCGAGCTGAGCGTCGCGCCCTGGTTCGGACTGCCCATCTGCGACCCCATGTCGTACCCGGCGACGTCGGCCAACGTCGGCGGCACGCCGCTCGTCAACCAGGGCCCGTGCAGCGCCCCCGGCAATGCGGGCTTCACGAGCAACAGCGAGAGCACGGCGGGACAGGCGTTCATGGAGATGCAGTTCTATCCGCCGGGCTTCGGGCCGTGGATCGACAGCACGAGTCCGGACATGAAGAAGTGGACGGCAGCGCTGAACATCGACAGCCTGGAGGCGTTCAACGGCAACACGCCGATCACCAGCGGCGTCATCACCAACCCGCACTGCACCGAGCCGGTGAACTTCGCGTTCATCACGCTCGACGGCAAGCCACTGGGTCCGCCCAGCCCGCAGCAGGCTGACCTCGAAACGTTCACCACCACGCCCAGCGGCATGCCGACCAACCCGGACGTCCTGTACATGAACCCGGGTGACACGCTGAAGGTGACGATCGACGATGTCGCATCGCCGAGCGAGCCCACCACGAGCCCGGATTCGGCGACCGACGCCGGCGGCCTGCGCATCACGATCACCGACATCACCACCGGCCAGACGGGGTCGATGGTCGCCAGCGCGGCCAACGGCTTCATGGACACGAACCCCGCCACGTGCCAGGGCAACAACTGGAGCTTCCACGCGCTGTACAACACGGCCGCGCAGGGCAATCAGGTTGCATGGGCGGCGCTCGAGGGCGGCGTTCTGATGCAGGACGAGATCGGCCACGGTGAGGTGTGCTCAGGCAGCGGCGCCAGCGGCCTGGCCAACCAGGACGCGTCGCAGGCGTCGTACACCGCGCCGCTGCCCGCTGAGGCGTTCGCGGACTCCAGCGTGTACGACGTGTGCAACGACTCGGCAGGCGACCCGCTCGCGGGTCAGACGTCGTCGAACTCCGGCGGCGAGGGGCAGCAGTGTCTGCAGCTCAGCTGTGCCCCGGGCGCGGGCACCACGGAGGACAACTCCGGCACGAACACGTACGGCGGGCGCGCCTGCACATCGAGCGACAGCCATTGCGAGGCGGGTGACGGAAGCTGCCTGCCCCAGGGCAGCCGCTCGGTCACGTTCGACGGCGCCATCACGGGCAACACACCACAGACCTTCACGTGGAGCGATCCGGTTGCGTACTGCGACACGGCCCGTTTCCAGAACGGAGACCTCGACTACGACGGGACTCCGTACCAGACGCTGTGGCCCGACGGGAGCTCAACCGGCAACGTCTATCTGCCCAACAACCACCCGACCACGTTCCGCTACATCGGCCCCTTCGACGCCGGCGGCAATCCGTATCCCACCATCCAGATGGAGACGGACGCAGCGGGTTCGGAGAACGACTGCAACACGACGTCCGGTGCCAACTGCACCATCCCGCCGTACGGCGGGAAGTTCTATCCCTTCTGGAGCCTGTCGAACGTCGCGATTCCCGGCCTGTCGGTGGGCAGCCAGACGTACTGCGCGTGGAACTTCGGCAACGACGGCAACCCGGGAGAGCTGGACGACTTCGGAGGCGCGGGTGTCATCCCGGCCAACGGCACGTTCAACAGCCAGTACGCGACACCGGGATCCCACTACAAGGGGACGTTGATCAGCGGGACGTTCGCCAACCCGCAGGTGAGCGGCGCGCGTACGGGCGTCATCGGCACCAACACGACGCAGTACACGTGCCCGTCGCAGACGCTCTCGCAAGTGAGCACGCAGCCGGGCCAGGGCACGCCGGAGGCGCCGTGGGTGCCGACGCTGGTGCTCGGTGGCCTCGCCGCGGTGGCCACGGCCGAATACGGGAGGCGCAAGCGCCGGCACACGACCACCTCCGTCTGAGGCGCAGCCGGCGCCGGCCTCTGGCAAGCTGCAGGGCCAGTGGCCACGCTCATCCTCGGCCTGGGCAATCGCGGAGGCGAATACGCTCGCACGCGGCACAATGTCGGTTGGATGTGTCTCGACGAGCTGGAGCAGCGCGGCCGGTTCTCGCGCGAGCGGCGTGATGGACCGGCGCGCGTGCGCGAGGGATCCATCGAGGGATTCGACGTCGTCACCGCGCGCCCGCAGACGTACATGAACCTCAGCGGGCGCGCCGGTGCGTACCTCACGGACAAGCTGTCGATCAGCCCGCAGGACGTCCTCGTGGTGCACGACGAAGCCGACTTCCCCTTCGGCAAGATCCAGGTGAAGCGCGGCGGGTCGTCGGCGGGACATCGCGGCGTGCAGTCGCTGATCGATTCATGGCGAACCACTGCCTTTCCGCGTGTGCGCATCGGCGTGGGGCGTGCCGGCGATGACGCCGACCTGGTCGAGCACGTGCTCGACACGTTCACCAGGGAGGAACGCTCCGCGCTCCCCGGCATCATCTCGCGCGCATCCGACGCGGTGATCGCGGTGATGCGCGACGGAATCGACGCCGCGATGAGCGCCTACAACCGTGCTCCGGGGTGACTGAGAGACAGGAATCGCCCCTCGCGGTGATGGCGCGCAGCGCGAGTGTGCGCGAGCGGCTCGACGGTGTGCCTGCGCTCGCATCGCTCCTGCAGCAGCGCAGTGGCGTGCTCACCGGCGTGCCCTCGGGGGCGGCAGGGCTGATCGCGTGGTGGCTGCGCGAGACATCCGGCAGCACGGTGCTGATCGTGGCCGCGGACGCGGAGCGCGCCTACGCCGATTGCCTGGCGTGGGACGCGGGGCCGCGCACCACGCTGTTTCCCGCGGCCGACACGCCGCCGTTCGACCGCGTGCCGCCGTCGGAGGAGGTGCTGCGCCGCCGCATGGCGACACTCGCCGCGCTGACCGCGTACGAGCCGCTGCTCGTCGCAGCGTCGCCCCAGGCCCTGCTCCGCCCCACGCTGCCACCGCGTCTCGTGCGCGACGGCATCACGACGATGCGGCGCGGCGAGTCGCATTCACGCGAGGCCTTTGTCGCGCGCCTCGTGTCGCTGGGATACCGGCGCGAGACCGCCGTGTCCACCCCGGGCGACTTCGCGGTGCGCGGCGGCATCATCGACGTCTTCGGGCTCGATCGCTCCCGGCCGTGGCGCGCCGAGTGGTTCGGTGACGAGATCGACGACCTGCGGGTGTTCGACCCTGACACGCAGGAGTCAGTCGCCCGGCTCGACGAGGTCTCTGTGTGGCCGGCGCGCGAGCTCGACCTGCGCCCGGAGACCGTGGCGCACGCGGTGCGCGAGGTGGACGCGCTCAACATCGACCGGCTTCGCGACGACGTGCGCGAGACATGGATTCGCGACCGCGGTCACCTTGCGGACGGCGTGTACGACGAGGGCGCGGATGCATTCTTCCCGTACCTCGCCGCGGTGGCCGGCGCGACGCTGATGGACCACATCACGGACGCGGTGGTGATCTTCGCCGGCGGCAAGCGCCGCCTGGAGCGCACGGCGCGTCACTACGCGGAGGAGATCACCGGACTGCTGCAGCAGGAGGAGCAGCGCGGCGAGCTGCCGCACGGCGGGCGCACCGGGCTCCTCGACGTGGCCGCTGTGTTCGCCCGCCTGCAGGAGCTGCGCTGCTACGACATCGCGCGGGAGGCCGAGCCGGGCGCGGATGTGCTCGCGAATCTGGACTGGCGCAGCGCCGAAGCCTTCGCGGGCCGTTTCGAGCCGTTCGCGCGCGCTGTGCGCGAGGGGCAGCGCGGCAACGCCGCGGTGCTGGTGCAGACGCGCCAGCAGCACCGCGTCGAGGAGCTCGCCGCGGAGCAGGAGCTGGCCACGGAGGACGCCGCGGACTTCGATCCCGCGTCGACGCCGCTCCCCATGAGCGCGGTGCTGGTGGCGGCCGGCGACCTGTCGCAGGGGTTCATCGCGCCTGATGCCGGCCTTCACGTGTACACCGACGCGGAGCTGTTCGGCGTCACCAAGCGCCGTGGCTCCGCGCTGGCGCGAGGCGCGCGTCGCGTCGAATCCACATCCGCTCGCGGTGCGCGGCGCGCGGCGACGGGTCGTGCGGCGCGTGAGGCATTCACGTTGCAGTTCGCGCCCGGGGATCTCGTGGTGCATCGCGACCACGGCATCGGCCGCTTCCTGGAGATGCGGTCCGTCGCCGGCGAGGGCAGCGCGGAGCACGAGTACATGGTGCTCGAATACGCCGACTCCGACAGGCTCTTCGTGCCCGTGGAACACCTCGACCGCGTCGACAGGTACGTCGGCGGAGTCGATTCGCATCCCTCGCTGTCGCGTCTGGGAAGCGGCGAATGGGAGCGGGTGAAACGGCGCGTGAAGGAGCGCACCGAGGAGGTCGCGCGCGAGCTGCTCGCGCTGTACTCGCAGCGCGAAGCCGCGGCGGGGCACGCGTACGCGCCCGACGGCGCGTGGCAGCAGGAGCTCGAAACATCATTCCCGTATGAGGAGACGCCCGACCAGGTGCTGGTCATGGAGGAGATCAAGCGCGACATGGAGGCGTCGCGGCCGATGGACCGTGTCGTGTGCGGTGACGTCGGATTCGGCAAGACCGAGCTGGCGCTGCGCGCGGCGTTCAAGGCGGCCGTCGAGGGACGGCAGGTGGCCATGCTGGTGCCCACTACGGTGCTGTGCCAGCAGCACTTCCTGACGTTCCAGGAGCGGCTGGCCCCGTTCCCGGTCAGCGTGCAGCAGCTGTCCCGTTTCTGCGGCGACGACGAGATCGCCCGCACGCTGGCGGGGCTGCGCGGCGGCGGCGTCGACATCGTGGTCGGCACTCATCGCCTTCTCCAGCGTGACGTGGAGTTCCGCAACCTCGGGCTCGTCATCATCGACGAGGAGCAGCGATTCGGCGTGCTGCAGAAGGAGCGCTTCAAGGAGCTGCGCGTCGCCGTGGACGTGCTGTCACTGTCGGCGACACCGATCCCACGCACGCTGCACATGTCGCTCGCCGGGATCCGCGACCTGTCGGTGATCCAGACCCCGCCGGAGGAGCGCCAGCCGATCAAGACATATGTCACCGCGCGGGAGGACTCGCTCATCCGCGAGGTGATCACGCGTGAGATGGCGCGCGGCGGTCAGGTGTTCTTCGGGCACAACCGCGTGCAGAGCATCGAGGGCGAGGCAGACCGCGTGCGCACGCTCGTGCCTGAGGCGCGCGTGCAGGTGGCCCACGGCCAGATGCCCGAGTCGGGGCTGGCGGCGGTGATGCGCGCGTTCAGTGACGGGACGATCGACGTGCTCGTGTGCACGACGATCATCGAGTCGGGCCTCGACATCCCCAACGCGAACACCATCGTCGTCAACGATTCGCACCGCCTCGGGCTGGCACAGCTGTACCAGCTGCGCGGCCGCGTCGGACGTGCGGGGCAGCGCGCCTACTCGTACCTGCTGTACCCGCCGCTGCGCTCGCTGACGGAGAAGGCGGACAAGCGGCTGGACGTCATCGCCGACCTGCAGGACCTCGGGTCCGGGTTCAAGCTGGCGATGCGCGACCTGGAGATCCGCGGCGCCGGCAACCTGCTCGGCGAGGAGCAGCACGGCGACATCGCGGCGGTCGGGCTCGAGCTCTACAACCACCTGCTCGGCCAGGCGGTGACGGCGCTGCAGGGCAAGCCGATCGTCGAATCGCCCGCGCAGGTGACGGTGGCGCTGCCGCTGGCCGCGTTTCTGCCCGCCGACTACGTCGCCGACGAGCGCCTACGCCTGCGCTGCTACCAGGATCTGGCGGCGTGCGCCACCGAGACCGACCTCGACCGTCGCTCGCGCGGCCTGGTCGATCGCTTCGGACCGATGCCGGCGGAGGTCGACGCGCTCGTGTACTCGCTGCGCGTCCGCCTGCTCGCCGCCGCGGCCGATGCGCTGGCGGTGGAGAGCGAGCGCGGCGCTGGCCTCGTCGTGCGCCTGCCCCTCGACCACGGGCTCGACCTGCGCAGCGTGGCCCGCCAGTTCCGCGACGTCACGGCAACGCCGTCGCAGCTGCACCTGTCGACTGCTCGCGAGTGGCGCGAGGCATTGCTGGCTCTGCTCCGCGAGCTCGGCCGCCTCGTTCGCGCGCGCGACCGCGGCGCCGCCTCGGTACGCTGACGCGATGCGTGGACTAGCGAGGTCGACACTGCCGCTGCGCGAGAGTCGCGTTCGAGCCCCGCTGGGGCTCGCCGCTCTCTCTCGGCTCGCCCTGCGCTCCGAGCGCGTTCCGGCTCGCCTCCGAGAAGCTCTCGCTCCGGGCAGTGTCGACCTCGCTGTTTCACGGGGCTCGCTGTATGCGTGAGGAGGCGGCGGCCGCCCTCAGGGCGCTGAACGAGGTGGTCGAGCAGCTCCGCGCCCCGGGCGGATGCCCGTGGGATCGCGAGCAGACGCACCGGACATTGCGCCCGTACCTGCTCGAGGAGACGTACGAGGTCCTCGATGCCATCGACAATCGTGGCGATGCCATGCTCCGCGAGGAGCTCGGCGACCTCCTGCTGCAGGTCCTCATGCACGCGGCGATCGCGATGGAGCGCGACGACGGTTTCGACATCGGTGACATCGCCGAGGTGACGCGCGCCAAGATGGTGTATCGGCATCCCCACGTGTTCGGCGACACCGCGGTCGGCGGCGCGGCCGACGTCGTTGTCAACTGGGAGAAGCTGAAGCGTGGCGAGAAGCGGGAGCGACTCTCGCTGCTCGACGGCGTGCCGCACGCAATGCCCGCGCTGGCGTACGCGCACGGTCTGCAGAAGCGCCCTGCGCGCGTGGGCTTCGACGAGACGCCGTCGGTGCAGGCCGCGCTGGACCGCGTGCGCGATGCGCTGAGCGGCGCCGAGAGAGTGGCCGCGACAGAGCCGGAAGCTGCGGCACGGGGCCAGGATTGGTCGGTCAGCGAGGGCGAGATCGCGCGTCGCAGCGGGAATGCGACGTCGCACAGCGCGGTCGCCGGTGCGTCGCTGCCATTGGAGGACGCGGTCGGTGAGCTGCTGTTCCAGGTGGTGGCGCTCGCGCGTCAGCTGCGCGTGAATCCTGAAGAGGCGCTGCGCCGCCGCACGACGATGTTCGGGGATCGCTTTCGCGCACTCGAAGCGCGAGCCCGCGATGACGGCGTCGACCTGGATGCGCTCGACATCAGCGAGTGGCGCAGACGTTGGCGTGAGGCCGAGATCGCCGTCGCCGACTGAATCGCGCACAGGCCTTGTCAAAAACAGCCGCTCAACCCATCCTATGCGCACACTCTGCGCGGCGCGACGCGCCTCCACGTCCCAGCACACGTCCTTCCAAGGGTCATCAGCATTCGCCGTCAGCGCGTCCCCACCGACGACCGCGTTCTCGTGCGCCGCTTCTGGATGGCGATGCTCGCCCTGCTTTGCGGCGTGGTCGCGTTCGGCATCTACGGCCAGGCGGCGGAGAGCCATGCGCTCGACACGCGCGTGGCCACGCTGACGCAGCAGAACGCCGCCCTCCAACAGGCGATCTCCGACCGGCAGCGCGAGATCGTGGAGGCACAGACCGCCGCATGGCTGGTCGAGGAGGCGCGCAAGCTCGGCTACGTCTTCCCGGGCGAGAAGGTGTTCGTGATCACGCCCAGCGGTGGGGCGCCGCCCTCGGGTGGGGTGAACGCGCCGCTGCCCAGCTTCTCGCCGACGCCGTCACCCACGCCCACGCCGACGGCGACGCCCTCCTCACCGCACCCGATCATCATCGGCTCGCCGTCGCCGTCGCCGACACCGACACCGCACTGAGGGCGCCCGAGGGCTCCCGAGTCGTGGGGTATCCTTGGCGAGCGGCGTGGAGCAGTGGCAGCTCGTCGGGCTCATAACCCGAAGGTCGCCGGTTCGAGTCCGGCCGCCGCAAATCCAACCCCGGCGAGAATTCCGCACCCGGCCACCGCGAATTCTCGCCGCATCAGATGAGCGGGCTGACGGCCGAATGAATCGGCCTTCGCCGGCGGTTTCTATTTAGAGTTTCAGAATTTCAGCGCTTTATGGCGGTTTAGCTCAGGTGGTAGAGCAGCCGGTTCATACCCGGTATGTCCCTGGTTCGAGTCCAGGAACCGCCACACCCAGCCTGGCGCCGCTGCGGCCGGCCGAGCGACAGGCGGCGGTGGCGCGGGTCCGCCGCGCCGTGGCGTCCGCCGCCGACCGGCGCGGAGTGCTCAGGGTGGGTGAGACGGTGCTCGTCGCCTGCAGCGGCGGCCCCGATTCGAGCGCGCTGCTCGACGTGCTTGCGCGCCTCGCGCCGCCCCGTGGCTGGAGGCTGGCCGTCGCCTTCGTCGACCACGGGCTGCGTCCCGGGAGTGAGGAGGAGGGACGCCGCGTGCGGGAGCTGGCCGCCGCGCGCGGCCTGCCCTTCTCCGCCGTCCGGCTGAGCGTCGGCCAGGGGCCGTCGCTGCAGGCGCGCGCGCGCGAAGCGCGCTACGAGGGGCTCACCGGGGTCGCCGCAGCCCTGGGAGCTTCGGCGATCGCCCTCGGGCACACCGCGGACGACCAGGCCGAGACGGTGCTGATGCGGGCGCTCAGCGCCGCCTCCCCCCGGAGTCTCGTCGCGATGGGAGAGCGGAGCGGACGGCTGGCGCGGCCCCTGCTGCGCGTGTGGCGCGAGGAGACCGTGGCCTACTGCGGCGCCCTGGGCATCGACCCGGTGGAGGACCCCAGCAACAGCGATCGCCGCTTCCTGCGCAGCCGCGTGCGCCACGAGCTGCTGCCGGCCCTGGAGGCCGTGTTTCCCGGCGCGCGTCGCCGTCTGGTGACACTCGCAGCCCGTCAGCGACGCCTTCTTGACGGCGATGGGGCTTCGCCGGACCCCTGATAGACTGGCCAAAGGAATGCCCGCGTCCCGCCGCAGCCTCACCTATCTATTCATTGGCGCGCTCGTGATCGTGGTCGCGGCGCTGCTGTACCGGAACTTCCCCAGCCAGTCGGCCAAGACGGCGAGCGCAGGCCAGCTCGCCCAGGCCGTGGCCAACTTCAAGGCCCACTCCAGTGACCGGGGCAACACGATTGGCACAGATCCCAGTCAGCCCGCTGAGATCCAGGGCGACGGCCAGACCGTCATCTGGTTTGACGAGAACGGAAATCGCTATTCGACAACAGTCTCGTCAGGGGACGAGGTCACGAAGCTGTTCACGGATAACGGCTACTACAATTACAAAGTCGATTCCGGCAGCGGGAGCAACTTCTTGCTGAGCGTCATCCTGCCCAACCTCATCCTGTTCGGACTGATGGCGCTGATCCTGTTGTGGATCTTCCGGCAGACCCAGAGTGGCAACAACCAGGCGCTGTCGTTCGGACGAAGTCGCGCGCGCCTGCTCGCTGGTGACAAGCCGGCGATCACGTTCTCCGACGTGGCCGGCGTCGACGAGGCCAAACAGGAGCTCACCGAGATCGTCGAATTCCTCAAATATCCAGACAAGTTCGCCGCCGTGGGTGCGCGCATCCCCAAGGGCGTGCTGCTCGTGGGCCCGCCCGGCACCGGCAAGACGCTGCTCAGCAAGGCGGTCGCCGGGGAGGCGGGCGTGCCCTTCTTCAGCATCAGCGGCTCCGAGTTCGTCGAGATGTTCGTCGGCGTCGGCGCCAGCCGCGTGCGCGACCTGTTCGACCAGGCGAAGAAGAACTCGCCCTGCATCGTCTTCGTCGACGAGATCGACGCCGTCGGGCGCCAGCGCGGCGCCGGCCTCGGCGGCGGACACGACGAGCGCGAGCAGACGCTGAACCAGCTGCTCGTCGAGATGGACGGCTTCGAGACCAGCACGCACGTCATCGTCATCGCCGCCACCAACCGGCCCGACGTGCTCGACCCGGCGCTGCTTCGCCCGGGACGGTTCGACCGCCACGTCATGCTCGACCGTCCCGACATCCGCGGGCGCCGCGCCATCCTCGAGGTGCACGCGCGCAACAAGCCACTGGACTCGGGCGTCGACCTCGAGGTGCTGGCCAAGCAGACGCCGGGATTCAGCGGCGCCGACCTGTCCAACCTCATCAACGAAGCGGCGATTCTCGCCGCGCGCAGCAACCGAAAGCTGATCACGATGCACGATCTCGAGGAGTCGATCGCGCGCGTCATCGCCGGACCGGAGCGGCGCAGCCGCATGATCACCGAGAAGGAGAAGACGACGATCGCCTTCCACGAGATGGGGCACGCGCTGGTCGGCAAGACGCTGGAGCACACCGACCCGGTGCACAAGGTGACGATCGTCAGCCGCGGCATGGCGCTCGGCTGGACCATGAGCCTGCCCACCGAGGATCGCTACCTGGTGAGCAAGGCAGAGCTGATCGACCAGCTGGCCCAGATCCTCGGTGGCCGCTGCGCGGAAGAGCTGATCTTCGGCGAGGACAACATCACCACCGGCGCCTCGGACGACATCCGCAAAGCGACCAACCTGGCCCGCAAGATGGTCACCGAGTGGGGCATGAGCGACAAGCTCGGGCCGCTGACCTTCGGCGAGCGCCAGGAGATGGTGTTCCTGGGCCGCGACCTCGGCGAGCAGCGCAACTACTCCGAGGACATCGCCTCCGAGATCGACCAGGAGGTGCACCAGCTGGTGGCCGACGCATTCCTGCGGGCGAAGCAGGTGCTGCGCGAGCGCGAGGTGGTGCTGCGCGCGCTGGCGTCGCGTCTGGTCGAGGTCGAGACCATGGATGCGGCAGAGATGGACCGCATCATCATCGAGGTCGAGACCCGGGGCGCCGCTGCGGCCAATGGCTCCGAACCTCCCGCGGAGGCCGCTGCGGGCGCTTAGCCCAACTCCCACAAACGCATCACCTGCGTCGTAGAGTCAGGTCCTCTCGATTGCGCGGGGTGAGGGTACGGCGATGGGACCAGGACTCCGGTTGAGCCTGTGGATAGCGGCGCTCGCCGTTCTGCCGGTGGCAACGGTTTACGCCGTGCCGGCGGCGCCTTCCGGCAGCAGCAGCACGGCGCTGCAGCCGCTCTGCGGCCCACCGGCGCCGGGTGAGGCGGCGTGTGCCGGGGAGATCCTGGCCGGAGCGTCCGGCAGAGGGTCGTCGACGCCGTCGGGGCTGCGACCGGCCGACCTGCAGCAGGCGTACGCGTTGACGGCTGCCTCCTCGGCGTATGGCAGCGGCGAGACCGTCGCCGTCATCGTCGCGTACGACTACCCCAATTTCGAAGGCGACCTGGCCACGTATCGCTCGACCTTCGGGCTTACCACGTGCACCGTGTCCAGCGGCTGCCTGCGCAAGGTCGATCAGAACGGGGGCACCAACTACCCACAGCCGAACAAGGGCTGGGCCGGCGAAACCGCTTTCGACATCGAAATGGTCTCGGCGATCTGTCCCAACTGCCACATCCTGATCGTGGAGGCCGACAATCCGAGCTCGGTCAACCTCGCTCTCAGCGTTGACACGGCGGCGAAGCTCGGCGCCATCGCCATCTCCAACAGCTACGCGCGGGCCGAGTGGTCCGGCGAGTCGGCGCTCGACGTCCACTACGACCACCCCGGCATCATGATCACCGTCGCCTCGGGGAACGGCACGTACTCGATGGGCGCCACCTACCCGGCGTCGTCGCCATATGTGACAGCCGTGGGAGGCACCAAGCTGACCCGGGCCAAGGCGACGCCTCGAGGCTGGACCGAGGTGGCCTGGGCCAAGACGAGCAGCGGGTGCTCCGCGTACGAGCCAAAACCCGCATGGCAGAACACCGGCCGGTGCGGCAGCAAGCGCACCGTCACCGACACCTCGGCGGATTCCGTCAACCTGGCCACGTACGACTCGTACGGGCTCGGCGGCTGGAGCCCCTCGTACGGCACGAGCGGTCCGACCCCGATGATCGCCGCGGTCTACGCCCTCGCCATCAGCAGTGGCACGCCGGTCCCGAACTACGGCTCCTCGACGTACGCATCCGGCGCCTCGCTGTTCGACATCACCAGCGGCACGACCGGCTCCTGTGGCAACTACCTCTGCCAGGCCGGTCCCGGCTACGACGGCCCCACCGGCAACGGCACCCCGAACGGCATCTCCGCGTACTGACGCGCGGCGAAGGTAGCCGCGCAGCACCGGCGGTGCCGGCCGGCTTGATGCCGTTGTGCCAGGCGGAGGCGCCCCTGACCGGAGCCGGATCGTGTCGGAGGCGAGCCGGAACGACTGACGGCGCAGGGCGAGCCGAGACCCGAGCCGCGGGGCGGCAGCGCCGCTCCGACGGCGTATCCGGCGAAGTGTCAGGGGCGCCTCGCATCGCCTCGAGCATTAGGCGGCCGACAACATCCGGTGCGGAGCCGGGTACACTGAGCTACACCGCTTGGATCTATATGACCGAGACGATGACCACGACGCATGCGGGTGGACGGCCCGCGCTCAGCTTGGTCGGCGCAGGACGCGCCGGCTCGGCGCTCGCAGTGGCACTGGCCGAGGCCGGCTATCGCGTCGTCGCGATCAACAGCCGCACCGAGGCGCACGCCCGCGAGCTCGCGGCCGTGGTCGGCGCCCGGGTAGTGACGACCGCTCTGGCGGCTGCCGAAGCGGCCGACGTCACGCTGCTCACCGTGCCCGACGGGGCCATCGCGTCAGTCGCAGCGACCATCGCCGCCACAGGCGCGGCACTCACCGGCCGCACGATGGTGCATTGCAGCGCCCGGCTCGGGCCCGAGGCGGCCGCCGCCGCGCGGCTGACGGGCGCCGAGCTCGGCGTGCTCCATCCCCTGCAGGCGATGTCGGGGCCCGGCAGCGCGGTGCAGCTGCGAGGCGCCTACTTCCGGGTGGAGGGCCCGCCCGCCGTGCGGGCCAACCTGGAGGAGATCGTGGCCGCGCTCAGCGGCCACGCCGTCAGCGTCGACGCCGCGAACCGCGACCTCTACCATGCCGCCGCCGTGCTGGCGGGCAACGCACCACTCGCGCTCCTGGCCCGGGCGACCGCGCTGCTCGAGGCCGCCGGCGTCCCTCGCGAGACCGCGCACGAGGCGCTGGCCCGCCTGCTCGAGGGCGCGGCGGCCAACGCGCGGCGCCAGGGTGCCGCCGGAGCGCTGACCGGGCCGGTGTTGCGCGGCGACGAGGCGGCGGTCCGCGCGCACCTGGCCGCGCTCGAGCCCTACCCCGAGGCGCGCGCCCTCTACGCGCTGCTCACGCAGGAGATGGAGCGGCTCCTGGATCGTCCGGCGCAGGTCCAACCGGGCTCGCTGCGCGTCGCGTAGAGCGGTTCCATGTCGGTCACGGTCAAGGACATCCTCGCGGCGAAGCGAGAGGGCCGCCGCTTCGCGATGCTCACGGCGTACGACTATCCGACGGCCCGCCTGGTGGCCGAGGCCGAGGTGCCGGTCATCCTCGTCGGCGACTCGGTCGGCGACAACGTGCTCGGCTACGCCAACACCCTGCCCGTGACCATGGACGAGATGCTGCACCACGCGCGCGCGGTGGCTCGTGGCGCTCCCAGCCTCCTTCTGGTGGGCGACATGCCGTTCGGCGCGTACCAGCGCTCGTGCGAGGAGACCGTGATGCACGCCACCGCCTTCCTCAAGGCGGGCATGCACGCCGTGAAGATGGAGGGTGGTGGCTGGGTGGCCGAGCGCGTCGCCCATCTCACCGAGCGGAGCATCCCGGTGATGGGACATCTCGGCCTCACGCCGCAGTCGGTCAACGCATTCGGCGGCATGCGCGTCCAGGGCAAGACTGAGGAGTCGCGGCAGCGCATCCTGGCCGACGCCGAAGCGCTGCAGGCCGCGGGCGCCTTCGCCGTCGTGCTCGAGGGCATCCCGCGCGACCTGGCCGCGACCATCACGAGCACGCTTGCGATTCCCACCATCGGCATCGGCGCCGGACCGGATTGCGACGGCCAGGTGCTGATCCTGCACGACCTGCTCGGCATCAGCCCACACACGCGGGGCGGCATGCCCAAGTTCGCCCGCGCATACGACGACATCGGCGACCGCATCGTCGCCGCCGCCCGCGCCTACGCCGATGACGTCCGCGAGGGCCGCTTCCCCGACGATGCCCACTCGTACCACTGACCGGCCGCTGCGGCTGACCACCGCGTCAGAGCTGCGCCGGTGGTCACTGCGCTGCCATGCCGCGGGCATGAGCGTGGGGCTCGTGCCAACCATGGGGGCCCTGCACCGCGGCCACCTGAGCCTGGTCGCGCGGGCCATGGGCGAGTGCGACCGGGTTGCGGTCAGCATCTTCGTCAACCCACGGCAGTTCGCACCCGGGGAGGACTTCGAACGCTATCCACGGTCGCCCGAATCCGACCTGGAGGCGCTGGCCGGCGCGGGTGTCCACGCGGTGTACATGCCCGCCGTCGAGGCGATGTACCCGGCGGGCTTGTCCACCGCTGTCCATGTGACCGGGCCGGTGGGTGAGGGCTTCGAGGCGGACCTTCGGCCGGGCCACTTCCACGGCGTGGCCCTGGTCGTGACCAAGCTCCTCGTGGCGGCGAGGCCGGATCGTGCCTACTTCGGCCAGAAGGACGCGCAGCAATGCGCGGTCGTCGAACGGCTGGCGCGCGACCTCGACACCGGGGTGCAGATTGTTGTGTGCCCGACTGTGCGTGATGGTGATGGTCTCGCACTGTCGAGTCGCAACCAGTACCTGAGCGCAGAGGATCGCCGTCGCGCCCTCGCCATCCCCGCCGGATTGGCTGCTGCGGCAACACGTTTCGAGGCGGGTGAGCGAGGCTCGGCGGCGCTCATCGAGGCCGTGACCGAGAAGCTTCGCGCTGCGGACGCGACCATCGACTATGTGGCGATTGTCGATCCCGGGACCTTCATGGAGGTCGAAACCGCAAGCCCTGGATGCCAAATCCTGGTGGCTGCTAGAATAGGAACGACCCGCCTCATCGACAATTTGCGGTTGGGCAGCGATGCGGCGCCGAGTGCGGGGGCGTTCCACACCACCTAAAAGATGCAGCGGATCCTTATGAAGTCGAAGATCCACCGCGCGACCGTCACGCGGGCGGATCTCGATTACGAGGGATCGTTGAGCATCAGCCCAGAGCTGCTCGCCGCCGCCGACATCACGGTCGGCGAGCAGGTGCACGTGGTCAACATCACGAACGGCTCGCGAGCGGTGACCTATGCCATCGAGGGCACGGCGGGAGAGATCGCGCTCAACGGGGCCATGGCCCACATCGGCGCTGTGGGTGACACCGTCATCGTCATCACGTACGCGAGCGTCGAGGCGACCGAGGTTGACGCCTTCCGGCCGCGCGTCGTTCACGTCGGCGCCGGCAACCGCATGCTCGAAGAGGTCGCCGTCCACTGAATCAGCACAGCGGGACGCTCGAGGGCACGCGGTTCGACCTCATCGTGGTCGGCAGTGGCATCGCCGGTCTCTGCGCCGCGCTCGACGCCGCGCCGCGCGCGCGCGTCGCGCTCCTCACCAAGGGGAGTCTCGACGATGGGTGCAGCCGGTGGGCGCAGGGCGGCATCGCCGCCGCGCTCGGCGACGATGACAGCAGCGAGCAGCACTACCAGGACACCGTCGCGGCCGGGCGCGGGCTGTGCCATCCGGAGGCGGTGCGCGTGCTCGTGGAGGAGGGACCCGCCCGCATCCGCCAGCTGGTGGACTGGGGCGTCGGATTCGACACGCAGGACGGACGCCTGCTGCTTGCGCGCGAAGCCGCGCACTCGCGCGCGCGCGTGGTCCACGCGCGCGGCGACGGAACGGGCCTCGAGGTCGAGACCGCCCTCATCGCGCGGCTGCGCAAGACCGACGTCACGGTCGTGGAGCACGCGCACGTGGATCGGCTGCTGGTCGATGCGATGGGCCGATGTGCCGGCGTCGACTGGTGGGACGTCGCCCGCGGCGTCGAGCACCGGTTCACCGCGCCCGCCGTGCTGCTCGCGACCGGTGGTGCCGCGCGGCTGTGGCCCAACTCCACCAATCCGGCGAGTGCGACCGGCGACGGCGTCGCCCTCGCGTTCGCTGTCGGCGCCGAGGTGGCGGGCATGGAGTTCGTGCAGTTCCACCCCACCGCGCTCGCGGTGGAGGGCGCGCCCCGCTTCCTCATCAGCGAGGCGATGCGCGGCGAGGGCGCCGTGGTGGTGAACGCATCAGGGCGTCGCTTTCTGTTCGACGCTGATTCGCGCGGCGAGCTTGCCGGGCGCGACGTCGTGTCGCGAGCCATCTGGGACGAGCTCCGCGACAGCGGTTCCTCGCAGGTGTACCTCGACTGCTCGCGTGTGGACAGCGTGAGCACGCGATTCCCCGCGATCCATCGCATGTGCGCGGAGCACGGCATCGACATCGCGCGAGAGCTCGTGCCGATCGCACCCGCGGCTCACTACGTCATCGGCGGCGTGCGCTCCGACCTGTGCGGCGCAACGTCGGTGGCCGGGCTCTACGCGTGCGGCGAGGTTGCAAGCAGCGGCGTGCACGGGGCCAACCGGCTGGCCAGCAACAGCCTGCTCGAGTCGCTCGTCTTCGGCCATCGAGCCGCGGTGAGCGCGCTGCACGACACCGCCGAGGCGCCACGCACCACGGTCGCCGAACCGGTGCTCGACGTGGCCGCCGGCACAGACGACGCTGACGCCTGGCAGCGCATGAGCGCCGCTCTCTGGGAGGGCGCGGGCATCGTGCGCTCCGCGTCCGGCCTGCAACAGGCGCTCGACGTCTGCCGCGAGGCCGCCGTGGCCGGCGCGGCAACCAGGTCCGGACGCCGTCTCGAGGCCGCCGCCACCACCGCGTCGCTGGTGTGCGAGGCGGCGCTCCGCCGCGAGGAGACGCGCGGCTGTCACATCCGTTCCGATCACCCCCGCAGCAGCGATGAATGGCATGGCGACCTCGTCATGCACAGCCACAGAGGAGCTCAGCTTGACCATCACATTTGAGCCGATCACCGAGGCGCTCTCCCCCGAGTCGATCGACGCGCTCATCACCGCGGCGCTCGCCGAGGACATCGGGGCAGGCGATGTCACGACCGACGCGGTCGTGCCCGCCGACATGACGTGCAGGGGCAAGGTCGTCTGCAAGGAAGACGGCGTGATCGCAGGACTGAGCGTGTCCAAGCGCGTCTTCGAGCTCGTCGACGAGCGCATCCAGTTCGACGCCAAGACCAAGGACGGCGAGAAGGTCCAGGAGGACCAGATCGTGGCCCGTCTCTACGGGCCGGCTCGCGGCATCCTCAAAGCGGAGCGCGTGAGCCTCAACTTCCTGCAGCACCTCAGCGGCATCGCCACGATGACGGCGCGGTTCGTGCGCGCGGTGGAGGGGACCAAGACCAGGATTCTCGACACGCGCAAGACCACACCCGGCCTGCGCGCGCTGGAGAAGTACGCCACCCGGATGGGCGGCGCGGTCAACCACCGCATGGGCCTCTTCGACGCCGTGCTGGTGAAGGACACCCACCTGGCGCTCACCGGCGGCATCAGCCCGGCGCTTCGTTCCGTGCGCAAGGCCTATCCCGACGCCGAGATCAACGTGGAGGTGAGCAACCTGCAGGAGCTGGAGCAGGCGCTGGCCGACCGTTGCCCGCGCATCCTGCTGGACAACTTCTCGTGCGGGCAGGTGCGCGAGGCGATGCAGATCATCCGCGGCCGCGCCGTCGTGGAGGTGAGCGGCGGCGTCCAGGTGAGCAACGCGCGCGCGTACGCCCTCGCCGGCGCCGACTACCTCAGCGTGGGCGCGCTCACGCACTCGGCCACGGCGCTGGATTTCTCGCTCAAGGTCACGCGCTACTGATCGGGTCCGGGCCGCGCACGATCCTGTGACGGTCCGGGAGCGCTGCTGCAGCCGCCCGTACGCTTCGCCCCGTGGAGACGTTCACGACGGCGTGGCTGCGGCTTCGAGAGCACGCCCGCGCCGATGACGGGCAGGGCATGGTCGAGTACGCCCTGATCCTCGTGCTGATCGCCGTGGTCGTGGTCATCGTCCTGCAGCTGCTGGGCAAGCAGGTCGGCAACGCGTTCTCCAACGTCAGCTCCGGCCTCTCCACCTAGCCGCGCCGCGGCTCAGGAGTCGAGGGCGGCGATCAGCTCCTCCTGAAGGTAGCCGAGCGCCAGCAGCACGCCGTACTCGGCGCGCTTCTGCGTGGCCGCGTCGACCTGCTCCTCCCAGCCGTCCGCCTCGATGCCCAGGATCCCGCCGGCGGTGGCGCGCAGGTGGTTGAAGGCGCGCAGCCAGGCCAGCGCCTGCGCCTCGGTGAGGGGCAGCGTGTTCTCGCCCGCGCCGAGGCTGTCGCGCACCACGGTGAGGTCGGCCTCCCGGCTGCGCTCGACGTCGGGGCGGACCCACCGGTCGTACTCGGCCTGCAGCTCGGGTTCGTCATAGGCCCGCTGGCCGGCCGCGAGCGCCGTCTCACCCTGCGCGGCGAGGCCGTCGACGATGGACAGCAGGGCCTCCCGTTCCCGGGCGTCCAGCTTGACCTGGATCCGGCCGCGGCGGCGGAGCACCTGGGCCACCCCGGCTCAGCGGCGTGTCAGGGACGCGCCAGCGTGGCCTGCAGGCCGAATGCGTGCAGCCGCGCGACCGTCACCTCGGCCTGCTCCCGCGGCTGGCTGGCTACGATCGCCCGACCCTCGTTGTGCACCTGGAGCATGAGCTTGGTCGCGGTCTCGTGGTCGTAGCCGAACAGGCGGCGAAAGACCAGCACCACGTACGACATCAGAGTGACCGGGTCGTTCCAGACGACGATGTTCCAGCCGAAGTCGCGCGAGACACGTTCGCGCCGCTCGGGTGACTTGACGGGAGTCGGCGCTGCCGTCGTCGCCATGGCGCTAGGGTAATCCAGCGGCGGCGAGCCCGGCGCAGAGCGAGGAGTGCGCTGCTGGGAGGGGGCTCAGGCGGCGCCGGAGAAGTCCACCACGCCGCTCCACGCCGACGGCCTGGCGGGAGGGGCGGGCGCCACCGCGGGAACCGTCGGCCCGTCGAGCACCGCCTGCAGGGGCAGCTCGCAGTTGTGGCAGATGATCCAGATGGGCCCGGGCTCGGTGATGCGTCGCTCGAGCTTGTGCCGCTCGCCGCATTCCTCGCACGTGATGGTCACTCGCATGTCGCTGCGCAGCGTCCCACCGCCGTGCGACGCTCCCTCTGACCCATCTGTCGCGCTGACGGCACCGCGCTGCAACGGTTTTGCGAAAGCGAACGGGCCGTACGGTTGAAACGGCGATTGGTCGGGGCGATCAGGGTGGTCCGGAGCGCGACCGTCTCGGAGGCGAGACGGAACGGCTCGGATTGCAGGTCGAGCCGAGAGTCAGGGGCGGGGCGGCAGCGCCGCTCCGACCCCGTGGTCGCGCAGTGACGACCCTGATCGCCGCAGACCACGAGGCTCGGATGCAATCGTTCGGCAGTAGCCGTGATGCCGAATTCGTTGCAGTTTGGCCGTCAGCGCGGCAGTGGTACACTCCGCAAGTTCGCAATGGCATTGGCGCTTGCGCGCCATTCGGCCCTCACCGCGGACATGTTCACGAGCCACAAGCTCGAGCGACCGGCGACCTCACAAGTACCCGGAGCACACAAGGAGAGAGTTGGCCCCGACCGCCACGCAGGAGCCCGAAGCGCTCACCATGGAGGACCTCCTCAGGGAGGACCAGAATTCGATTCGGGCTCTGGCCCACGGCGACATCGTCGACGGGGTCGTGGTCCGCGTTGATCCAGACGAGGTGCTCGTCGACATCGGCGCGAAGAGCGAGGGGATCATCTCCAACCGCGAGCTTGCGGCCCGCGGCGAGCAACCGGTGTCGCTCAACCCGGGTGATCAGGTCAAGGTCTACATCATCCAGCCGGAGGATGAGCGCGGCAATGTCGTGCTCTCGCTGCGCAAGGCACGCGCCGAGGGCATCTGGCAGGCCGTGGCGCTCAAGGAGTCGGAGGGCGAGATCCTCGACGCCGAGGTTCGCGAGCAGAACAAGGGCGGGCTGATCGTCAACATCATGGGCCTGCGCGGATTCCTGCCCTCCAGCCAGGTCGCGCGCCAGTTCAGCGGCAACCTCATGGAGCTGGTGGGCACGAAGATCCCCGTGAAGATCCTCGAGGTCAACCGCAAGCGCAACCGTCTCATCGTGTCGCAGCGCGCGGCGCAGGACGAGGACCGCGCGCGTCAGCGCGAGGAGCTGTTCGAGAAGCTCAAGGTCGGTGACGTGGTCACCGGCAAGGTGAGCGGCGTGACGTCGTACGGCGCCTTCGTCAACCTCGGCGGCGCCGACGGGCTCATCCACATCAGCGAGCTGTCGTGGGACCGCATCAACAACGTGAGCGATGTGCTCAACGTCGGCGACGAGGTCAGGGTGAAGGTGATCAAGCTCGACGCCGAGCTGTCGCGCATCAGCCTGTCGCTGCGGCAGATGTCGGACGACCCGTGGGAGACCATCGAGCAGCGCTTCCCGCCGGGCAAGGCGGTGCAGGGCATCGTCACCAAGACGAAGAAGTACGGCGCGTTCCTGCAGATCGCCGACGGCGTCGAGGGCCTGCTCCACATCAGCGAGCTCTCGTGGGACCACGTGGAGCGCACCGAGGATGTGCTCAAGGTGGGGGATGAGGTCGAGGTCATGGTGCTGAGCGCGGACAAGGTCCGGCGCCGCATCAGCCTGTCCCTGCGCCAGCTGCACGGTGGCGGACCTTCGGCGGACGGAGCGCCATACGAGCCGCCGTCATATGACTTTCCGGACGAGGACGAGGACGATGACCGGCCCGCCGCGCCCGTCGCCGCGGGCAACGGGGTCGCTCCCGCCGCGGAGACCGGCGCTGAGGGCGACGAGTCCGATTCCGATTCCGATTCCGAGTCCGAATCCGAGTCGGACAGCGCGGGCGAGGCCTAGCCGGCGCCGGCGCGCAACGGCCGGCTGCAGCCGCCGTTGCACCCAGTCCACTGACCCGTGTTCACGAAGTTGCTTCGCGTTCGACCAGCGCGGGCATAATGGGGAAGGTTAGGTCCGCCCGCGACTGACCCCCGCCATCCGTCGGAGGGGCCGGTGAGGGCAACGGAGGAGCTCTTGTACCCATTCGAACGCTTCACTGAAAGAGCGAAGAAGGTCCTCACCCTGGCGCAGGAAGAGGCTGAGCGTTCGCATCACTCGTACATCGGCACAGAGCATCTGCTGCTCGGGCTGCTCCGCGAGGGTGAGGGTCTCGCGGCCAAGGTGTTGAACAACCTGGGTGTCGAGATCAACAAGGTGCGCAGCACCATCGAGTCCGTGCTCGGCCGCAACGAGCGGATCATCATCCAGCAGATCATCCCCACGTCGCGCGTCAAGAAGGTGATCGAGATCTCCTTCGAGGAAGCGCGCCGCATGGGCAACAACTACGTCGGCACGGAGCACCTGCTGCTCGGTCTGCTCATCGAGGGCGAGGGCATCGCCGCGCACGTCCTCGAGGACCTCGGCGCCAACCTGGAGAAGGTGCGCAGCGAGATCGAGAAGCTGCTGCACGAGTCCGGGCTCGAGGAGGAGAGCAAGGGCGCCGACAAGAAGCCGTCGAAGACGCCGCTGCTCGACCAGTTCTGCCGCGACCTCACCGAGCTCGCCAACAAGAATCAGCTCGACCCTGTGATCGGCCGCGCGATGGAGATCGAGCGCGTCGTGCAGATCCTCAGCCGGCGCACCAAGAACAACCCCGCGTTGATCGGCGAGCCGGGTGTCGGCAAGACTGCCATCGCGGAAGGCCTGGCGCAGCAGATCATCCTGGGCAACATCCCCGAGTCCCTGATGGGGAAGCGAGTGCTCACGCTCGACATGGGCGCGCTCGTCGCCGGCACCAAGTACCGCGGCGAGTTCGAGGAGCGGCTCAAGAAGATCCTCGACGAGATCCGCCAGTCGCGCGAGGTCGTGCTGTTCATCGACGAGCTGCACACGCTCGTCGGCGCGGGCGCGGCCGAGGGCGCTATCGACGCGGCCAACATCCTGAAGCCCGCGCTGGCCCGAGGCGAGATCCAGTGCATCGGCGCGACGACGCTCAACGAGTACCGGAAGTACATCGAGAAGGATGCCGCACTGGAGCGGCGCTTCCAGCCGGTGTTCGTCGACGAGCCCACGCTGCAGGAGACGATCGACATCCTGCACGGCATCCGGCCGCTGTACGAGAAGCATCACCGCGTGAAGATCACCGACGACGCCCTGCGTGCCGCGGCAGAGCTGTCGGTCCGCTACGTGAGCGACCGCTCGCTGCCCGACAAGGCTATCGACCTCATCGACGAGTCGAGCGCGCGCGTGCGCATGAAGCTCACCACCACTCCTGAGGACCTGCGCCAGATGCAGCGCGACATCCGCGAGCTGCAGACGCAGAAGGAGGAGGCGATAGCGGCGCAGGACTACGAGACCGCGGCGAGCTTCCGGGACAAGGAGAAGAAGCTCAAGGACAAGTACGTCTCTCTGGAGATGAAGTGGCGCGACGAGCTCGGCGCCACCGTCCCCGAGGTGACCGAGGAGCACATCGCGGAGATCATCTCGTCGTGGACCGGCGTGCCTGTCTCGCGTCTCGTCGAGGAGGAGACCTCGCGCCTCCTGCAGATGGAGGACGAGATCCACAAGCGCCTGGTGGGCCAGGACGATGCGGTGAAGGTCGTGTCCCAGGCGGTGCGCCGGGCGCGCGCCGGGCTCAAGGACGCCAAGCGGCCCATCGGATCGTTCATGTTCCTTGGTCCGACCGGTGTGGGCAAGACCGAGCTGGCGCGCTCACTGGCCGCGTTCCTGTTCGACAACGAGGACGCGATCATCCGGCTCGACATGAGTGAGTTCATGGAGCGCCACTCGACGGCGCGGCTCGTCGGTTCGCCACCCGGTTACGTGGGTTACGACGAGGGTGGGCAGCTGACCGAGGCGGTGCGCCGCCGCCCCTACAGCGTCGTGCTGTTCGACGAGATCGAGAAGGCGCACCCCGAGGTCTTCAACATGCTGTTGCAGATCCTCGAGGACGGCCGACTGAGCGACGCCAAGGGCAAGGCAGTCAACTTCGCCAACACCATCGTGATCATGACGAGCAACCTCGGCGTGTCCAACCTGCGCGCCAACATGTCGCTCGGCTTCCAGCCGGCGGTTCCGGATGAGCGCACCACCGACCATGAGCACGCGAAGATGCGCGACACCATCATGGACGACCTCAAGAAGCAGTTCCGGCCCGAGTTCCTCAACCGAGTCGACGCCGTGGTCGTGTTCCAGCGGCTCAGCCACGAGCAGATGCGCACCATCGTCGACCTCATGCTCGCCAAGGTTGCGCAGCATCTCGCCGCCCAGGAACTCGTGTTCTCCGTCAGCGACGCGGCCAAGGAGAAGATCGTCACCGAGGGCTTCGACAAGATCTACGGCGCGCGTCCACTCCGCCGCGTGATCCAGCGCGTCATCGAGGACCCGCTCAGCGAGGAGCTGCTGCGGCTCAAGCACGGTCCCGGCGACCAGGTGCTGGTCGACGTCACCGACGGTGACGTGAAGATGAAGCTGATGCCCAAGACCGGCCGCCGGGAGAAGAAGGAGAAGCCGGAGGCAGCTCCCGCCGCCGCCGGGTCCGGGAGCGCTCCACCCGCCGAGTGATCGCCTAGAGGGAGGGCACGGCGCAGCGCGATAATGCCGTCCCCGCCCGGCTGTGGGCGGTGTTCACGGAGGCTGCGGCGATGTACGGAACGATCATGCGGGCACGCGTGAAGCCCGATCGCAAAGACGAGTACGTGAAGGCGATGACGGACATGGCGCCCGACCCGTCGGTGGGATTCGTCGGTGTGCAGATCGGCTGGGAGGACAAGGACCCGAACAACCTCGTGCTGGTCGTCGTCTTCAAGGACCGTGACTCGTACGTGCGCAACGCCGAAGCCGCGGAGACCGACGAGATGTACCGCAAGCAGCTCGAGTACCTCGAGGGCGAGCCCGAGTGGATCGACGTGAACTGGACGGAGTACATCGGCGCGGGGCAGAGGGCGGGCGCCGGCGCCTGACGCTGCTACGCGGCAGCGATCGTCGGGACTTCCGAGGCGGCCAGAAGCGCGCGATCTGAGGTCACCAGCCGCAGGTCCGCGACCATTGCTGTCGCGGCGATCAGCCGGTCTGCTGGATCTTTTGTCGCCAGCTCGAGGCGGTGGCCCGCCATCGCGATCTCGCGCGTGAGGTGAGCGTCACGGACTGGCTGTTCCACGACCCTCTGTCGCACCCACTCCTCTGGGTCGGGAGGTAGCTCCAGCCGCCCCTTCCGACCGAGTTGGAGCGTCTCCCAGACACTGATCGGCGAGAGCCACAACTCGTTGTCCGTGTTCTCCAGCAGCCGTCTCACCGTTGGCGCCAACCGGTCAGGTGCGAGGTGAATCCACAGCCACACGTGGGTGTCGAGGATGAGCCTCAACGGAGAAGCTCGAGGGTTCGCTCTCCCGACCAGTCGTCCGGGCCGGCGACGGGCGAAACGATGTCGCCGACGATCCGGCCGGGCGCTCCTCCCAGCACGCGCCTGGGTTTTCCAGGCCGGGACGGAGGCACCACCTCGGCGATGGGCACCCCGCGCTTCGTGACCAGCACGGGTCGGCCCGTGCGGCGCACGTCGTCGAGCACCTGGAGGCACGTCGCCTTGAACTTCGAGATCGACATCGTCTCCATCGTGGTGAACATACCATGGTCACCGATCATGGTCATCTAACCACGATCGTGCGAACATATGTGTGCTCCAAACGGGTACACTCTCAGCCGCCTGACGGGTCTCGACGGCAGTTGTTGTTCCTAACCGGTCCCTGGGTACGCTAGAGGGTCAATGCCCACGGATTCCATCGTTGTCCACGGCGCGCGCGAGCACAACCTGAAGAACATCGACCTGACGCTGCCGCGCGACCGGCTCATCGTCATCACCGGTCTGTCGGGCAGCGGCAAGTCATCGCTCGCGTTCGACACCATCTACGCCGAGGGGCAGCGCCGCTACGTGGAGTCGCTGAGCGCGTACGCGCGCCAGTTCCTCGGGCAGATGGAGAAGCCCGACGTCGACCACATCGAGGGCCTGAGCCCGGCCATCTCCATCGACCAGAAGGGCTCCAGCAAGAACCCGCGCTCGACGGTGGGCACGGTGACCGAGATCTACGATCACCTGCGTCTCCTGTACGCGCGCGTGGGACACCCCCACTGCCCCAACTGCGGTCGCGAGATCAGCAAGCAGTCCATCGAGCAGATCGCGGACCAGGTGCTGCAGTTGCCCGAGGGCACGCGGCTGATGGTCACCGCGCCGATGGTGCAGCGGCGCAAGGGCGAGCACCGTGAGGTGTTCGAGGAGGCGAAGCGCAAGGGGTTCGCCCGCGCTCGTGTCGACGGCGAGCTGCGCGACCTGGCGGAGAAGATCGAGCTGGACAAGAAGTTCAACCACGACATCGAGGTCGTCATTGACCGCGTTGTGATCGGCCCCGAGCTGCGCTCCCGCCTGCACGACTCGCTGGAGCAGGCGGCAAAGCTGAGTGACGGGGTCATCCTGCTCATCCCCGCGGACGCGCAGAGCGGACTTGCGGAGATGCTGTTCTCCGAGGACTACGCGTGCGTGTACTGCGGTATCTCGATGGAGGAGCCGGCGCCGCGCAACTTCTCGTTCAACAACCCCCACGGCGCCTGTCCGGTGTGCACCGGCCTGGGCATGCGCCTCGAGGTCGACCCCGACGCGGTGGTGCCCGACCCTTCGTTGAGCATCGACGAGGGCGCGCTCTCAGGGTGGACGCGGGGCCCCTCGCAGCACTGGCTGATGGAAGTGCTCGAGACGGTGTGCAAGAAGTTCCGCATCCCGCTCAACGTGGCCTGGGAGGAGCTGACGGCGCGCGAGCAGCGGCTGATCCTCTACGGCCTGCCCAAGGACGAGACGGTGCGCATGCGCTACGTCACCCACAGTGGCGCCACGCGCAGCTTCGACGCCGGCTACGAGGGCGTGATCAACAACCTGCAGCGGCGCTATCGCGAGACCGACTCGGATTGGGTCAAGCAGGAGATCGAGCGGCTGATGATGCAGAAGCCGTGTCCCGCGTGCAACGGGGGCCGACTCAAGCCGGAATACCTTGCGGTGACCGTCGACGGCATGAGCATCGTCGACCTCTGCCGCCACAGCGTGGTGGCCGCGCTGCGCCGGCTCGACACGCTCCGGCTCAGCGAGCGCGAGCAGATCATCGCGCGCCAGGTGCTCAAGGAGATCCGCGAGCGTCTCGGCTTCCTGCACGACGTGGGCCTCGACTACCTCACCATCGACCGCGCTGCGGCGACGCTCAGCGGCGGTGAGGCACAGCGCATCCGCCTGGCGACGCAGATCGGCAGCAAGCTGATGGGCGTGCTGTACATCCTCGACGAGCCGTCCATCGGGCTGCACCAGCGCGACAACCACAAGCTGATCCGCACGCTCACGGCGCTGCGTGACATCGGCAACACGCTCATCGTGGTGGAGCACGACGAGGAGACAATCCGTGCCGCGGACCATGTCGTCGACATCGGCCCGGGCGCCGGCGAGCACGGCGGCCACGTCGTGGCGGCGGGCACGCTCGAGGAGGTCCTGGCGGTGCCGGAGAGCATCACGGGTCAGTTCCTGCGAGGAGAGCGGAGCATCCCGGTGCCGATGATCCGGCGGCCGGGTTCGGGGGCACAGCTGGTGGTGCGCGGCGCCCAGGAGAACAACCTCAAGAACATCGATGTCGCGTTTCCGCTGGGGACGTTCGTCTGCGTCGCCGGTGTCAGCGGCAGCGGCAAGAGCACGCTGGTGAACGACATCCTGTACCGGCGTCTCGCGCAGCACCTGTACCGCGCCAAGCACAGACCCGGCAAGCACACGCGTGTCGAGGGGCTCAAGCACATCGACAAGGTGATCGACGTGGACCAATCGCCCATCGGCCGCACGCCGCGCAGCAACCCGGCGACGTACGTGGGCGTGTTCACCGACATCCGCGACCTGTACGCGCGCCTGCCCGAGGCGCGCGTGCGCGGATACAAGCCGGGCAGGTTCTCCTTCAACGTGGTCGGCGGCAGGTGTGAGGCGTGCGCCGGCGACGGCATGATCAAGATCGAGATGCACTTCCTGCCCGACATCTACGTGCCGTGTGACGTGTGCAAGGGCCGCCGCTACAACCGTGAAGCGCTGGAAGTGAAGTTCCGCGGCAAGAGCATCGCCGACGTGCTCGAGATGACGGTCGACGAAGCAGCCCACCTCTTCGAGAACCAGCCGCGCATCCTCCGCCGGCTGCGCACGCTCCAGGATGTCGGCCTCGGCTACATCCGCTTGGGGCAGCCGGCCACACAGCTGAGCGGTGGTGAGGCGCAGCGCGTGAAGCTGAGCACCGAGCTGTCACGGCGCGACACCGGAAGCACGCTCTACATCCTCGACGAGCCCACCACCGGGCTGCACTTCGCCGACGTGGAGAAGCTGCTGACGGTGCTGCACCGGCTGGTCGACGCGGGCAACACCGTCATCGTCATCGAGCACAACCTGGACGTGCTCAAGACCGCAGACCACATCATCGATCTCGGGCCCGGCGGTGGCGACAGCGGCGGCGAGATCGTCGCGTCGGGCGCCCCGGAGGACGTGGTGCAGCAGCAGCGCAGCGCCACCGGCGAGTACCTGAAACGCCTGCTGCCACAAGCGATTTCCAGCAACGGCAGCGCCCGCGCGCGCAAGCTGCCGCCGCGGCCGCGGCGGCGTGTCCCGGTCACTGCGTAGCGTTTTGTTAACACCCGCTCCGCCGGGTCTGTGGCACCATGGGCGGGAGCTGTCAGCGCAGAAGTAGAGGAGGAGGAGCAATGTCGCTACTCACCATCGCGGAGCTGCTCGCTGGCGAAGCGGCCGTCACACCTGGCGGAGCCGTGGACCGCGTGACCGCAACCGGCGACGACCAGCCCCTCTGGATGGGGCCGACCGCTGACGCCTCGGCGCCCCAAGCTGCGCCCCAGCCCGCGCCGGTCGCCGCCGAGGGCCAGCTCATCCTGGCCGGCGTCTGACGCAACCGCGCCTGCTGAAGCGTTCGCCCTTTGCAGGTGAGGGACGCTGGGGTACCGTGACCCCGTGATCTCCCCCGAGGGCGACGAGCGGCGTCAGCGGCTCCGCCGTCTCGACGACTGCCTCGACCTGCTTGAGCAGGCCCACGAGCTCGACCTCACCGAGGTGACCGACGGCATGGCCGATGCCCTGAGCGAGCGCGTCCCCACGATCCACCCGGGCATGCTCATCGCCGACGCGATCGAGGAGGTGCTGCGCCACCAGGAGCCGTACATGGTGCAGATCCGTCCCGAGGTGTCCCGCCGGGTGCGTCGCCGCCGCGACCCATTCGACGTGCGGCTGCTCCTGAACCGCCGCTAGCAGCGATACTCCGCGCGTGAGCGCCTTCGGCTTCGATCCCGAGCAGCTCTTTCGCAACCGAAGGCCTCGCCCTCGGGTGGTGCGCACGTCGCCACCGGGGCGCCGCCGGCGCCGCATCATCGTCGGTGCGGTCGTCGTCGCGCTGATCCTGCTGATATTGCTGGCGCGCTGGCTGCTCGGGCTGCGCGCCACATACCTCTTCTACAAGTCGCTGGGGCACACGAATGTGTTCTGGACGCCGTTCGTGGCCCAGCTGCTGCTGTTCATCATCGGCTTCGTCATCACAGGCGCGCTGGTCGCCGCCAGCGTCGCCGGCTGGCGTCTCGCCGCGCGCAACCTGGATCGCAACGGGGCGCGCATCGTGACATGGGTGGGCGTGGGCATCGCAATCATCGCCGGCATCGCCGGTGGCGCGAGCCTCGCCAGCCACTGGCAGGAGGTGCTGCTGTGGCAGCACGGCCAGGCGTTCGGCGCCGCCGACCCCGTGTTCAACACCGACTACTCGTTCTTCATCTTCACGCTGCCGGTTATCGACGCTTTCATGGCGCTCTTCTGGGGCGCGGTGATCGTCGGGCTGCTGGGCGCGATCGCCATCGCGGTCATATCGCTGGCGATCGAGAACTCGCCCAATGACGTGCCGCTGCCGCTCTCACCGCCGGAGGGGCGCACGCCGCGCGACGCGCTGCACATGGCGGTGCGCCACATCGGCATCGCGCTGGTGGCCGTGCTGCTGCTGGCTGTCGCCGGTGCCCACTTCGGCGTCTACCACCTGGCGACGTCGTCGCACGACACGCCGGCGATCACCGGACTCGACGCCACGCAGCGCAACGTCATCCGCCCCGTGCTCGGCGGGTTGCAGGTTGTGGCGCTGATCTTCGCCGCCGTTGTCGTCGTCGTCCTGGTGCGGCGCTGGCGCACCCCGGCGGCAGGGACGGCGGCGACCTTCGGCGGACTCCTGTTCGGCTGGCTCATCGTCGCCGGGCTCTCGCAGGGAATCCCCGCGGCGATCTACCAGGGAACCAGCGTCAACCCGAATGCGTTCGTCGCGCAGAAGCAACCCATCGCCGACTTCCTCACCACCAGCCGCTATGCGTGGGCGCTGGAGGACACCGGGTCGAATCCGGACATCCAGAACCGCTCCTTCGGAAAGCCGCATGCGCCCACGCTGCAGGACATCTCCGCCGACCCGGGAACGCTGACGAATGTGCGGATTCAGGACTACAGGCAGCTGCCCGACACGCTGGCGCAGATCGACCGCAGCCGCAGCTACCAGACGTATTCGACGATCACGGTGGACCGTTATCGGGACCCGAGCACCGGGGGCGACGTGGAGGTGATGCTCGGGCCTCGCGAGATCGCCGAGGGCGACATCCCCAACAAGTCCTTCGTGAACAGCGCGCTGAACTACACGCACGGCTACGGCGTGTCGGCCGTGTCGGTGAACCAGGTGGGCTCCGAGGGAAAGCCGCAGCTGCTGGTGGGACAGCAGCCGATGACACAGGTTTCATCCACCGCGCCGCCCGACCTCTCGTTCGATGGGAGGACCACCGCCGATCCCAGCATCTACTGCGGGCTCTCCACCACGCAGCCGGTGGTGTCGGGCACGCAGCAGATGGAGTTCAACTATCCCCTGGGCAGCGGCGACAACACCACGCACGCGGGCCCCGACGAGGTGGGGATCAAGCTGGACAACCCCATCGACAAGCTCGCGATCTCCGTGAGTGAGTTCGGCGGCTTCGACCTGTTCCTCAACAACTCGCTGACCGCCGACAGCCGGGCGCTGGTGCACCGCGAGGTCAGCGACCGCATCACGATGCTGGCACCGTTCCTCACCGTCGACGGCGACCCCTACGCGGTGGTGGACCCGGAGTCGGGGCACATCATGTGGGTCGTCGACGCGTACGTGAAGACGAATCTCTTCCCCGAGTCGTACCAGCTGTCGAGCGATGGCACGTCGTACATGCGCAACGCGGTCAAGGCGGTGATCGACGCCAAGACGTGCGCGACCACGCTGTACGCCGTGGATCTGACGGAGCCGATCACCGCGGCGTGGAACGCCATCTACCCCGGGCTGATGGTGCCGCTGGACCAGATGAGCCCGTACATGCGCTCACACCTGCGCTACCCGGAGGACTACTTCGAGGCACAGACCGAGGCCTACTCCCAGGTGCACGTCAAGGACCCGGCGGTGTACTTCAACGGCAGCGACCGCTACCAGATCGCGCAGGAGCAGATAAACGGGCAGCAGCAGAACACCAAGGCGTACTACGTCGAGGCCACCCTGCCCGGCGACTCGAGCCCGCAGTTCCTTCTGTTCCAGACGTTCTCACCGGGAGCGAGCGGCAGCGGCAACGCCGCCAACAACATGACCGCATGGCTGGCGGCGGAGAACGACTACGCAACGAGCAATCATCCGCCGCTTGTGGCGGTGCGGCTCAACAACGCCGACAACGTGCTGGGCCCGCTGCAGTTCGACAACAACATCAACTCCGACCCCACGATCAGCGCACAGCGCACGCTGCTGTCGCAAGCGGGCTCGCAGGTCATCCTCGGCAACGTCATCGTGCTGCCCTTCAACAACGACTCCTTCCTGTACGTGCGGCCCTTCTACGTGCTGGCGCAGAGCTCCACCGGCACGAGCTTCCCGCAGCTGCGCTACGTGATCACCGGCACGCAGAACGCCGTGGCCATGGGTCCCTCGTTCGCCGCGTCGCTGCAGACGCTGCTGAGCACGACCCAGCCGCTCCCTGGTCTGGCGACGACACCGGGAACATCTCCGTCACCGTCGCCCTCGCCCTCGGCTTCGGCATCGGGCGCTCCCACTCCGTCGGCAGCGCCGAGCGGCCCGGTCTCGCAGCAGATCCTGAGCGCCATCAACCAGCTGGTGAGCGACAACAACGCTGCGCAGGCGGCGCTGAAAGCGGGCGACTTCACGCTGTTCGGCCAGCTCGAGGACAAGGTGAAGCAGGACATCGCACGTCTGCAGGCGCTGCTCGGTCAGCCGGGATCAACCTCCTCGCCGAGCCCGTCACCGTAGCAGCTGCCGTTGGCGCTCGCCCGAGACGGGGTCGCTCCGCGGCGTGCCATAGTCATTCGAGCAATGAAGAATGCGCAGGCGCGGCGGTTCGGCGCGCGGACCGTCGCGTTGGTCTGTCTCGTCGCGATGGTGCTCGTGCCCTGGTTGCTCTTCACCTTTGAAGGTTTCGTGGCTTTGCCGCCCGGCGTCTCGGGCCAAGTGCCGTAGGAAACGCCCGTAGTCAATGGACCAGATCGCACCCGGCATCCTGCAGCTCGACACGATGCTGGGAGGAATGGACCAGCTGACCGCGGGTTTTCTGGTCGACGGGCCGCAGCCCGCACTGGTCGAGACGGGTTCGCAGAGCAGCGCGGAGACGGTGCGGCAGGAGCTCATGGCCGCCGGCCTGGGACCGGGCGACCTGCGCTGGATCGTCGTCACGCACATCCACCTGGATCACGCCGGCGGTGTCGGCGACCTGGCGCGCATCTTTCCCAATGCGACGGTCATCGTGCACGAGCAGGGCGCGCGACATCTGGCCGACCCGTCGCGCCTGATCGGCAGCGCATCGCGTGTGTACGGGCCGCTCCTCGACGGGCTCTACGGACGCATGCAGCCGGTGCCCCAGGAGCGTCTCGTCGCGGCAGGCGACGGCTACCGCGTCGACGTGGGTGACGGCCGCTTTCTGCTGATGGTGGACTCGCCGGGGCACGCGAAGCACCACCACGCGGTGCTCGACGAGCACACGGGCACACTGCTCGTCGGCGACGCGGTTGGTGTGCAGCTGCCCGGCGTCGGCGAGCTGCGCCCGGCCACGCCGCCTCCCGACTTCGATCTCGAGCAGGCGGCCGTGAGCCTCCAGCGTTTTCGTCAACTCCGGCCCGAACGGGTGGTGCTGACTCACTACGGCACGGTGGGCGAGCCGCAGGCCACCCTGAGTGAGGCGGAGGACGTGCTCCATCGCTGGGTCGCCGTGGCCGAGCAGACGCTTGCCACCAACGCAGACGCAGGCGTCGACGCCGTTGCCACTGCGCTTGCCGATGCGTTCGCCCAGCCGCGGGGTGACCTGACGGCCGAGGCGCTGCGCAAGTTCGAGGTGCTGAACGGCGT
>JAFARE010000020.1 GCA_019245575.1 Candidatus Dormiibacterota bacterium
GTCGATGAAGCGCACGCGCTCGAAGGTGATGCAGTTGACCGGGCAGTGGTCCTCGCAGATCCTGCAATTGGTGCAGCGGTCGTAGTTGATGTAGATCTCGCCCTCGACACCGCCACCCTCAGGGTCGCCCACCTCGGTCTTGCAGACGAGGTTCTCACCGCCGGATGAACGCTCGCGGTCCTCGCCGAATACCACGACATCGATCGCCTTCTCCGGGCAGACGTCGTCGCAGGCGCCGCAGAGCACGCACACCGACTGGTCGTAGTGGTGAACAGAGTCGCACTGGAAACAGCGGATCGACTGCACGATCGCCTCGCGGTCGCTCCACGGCTGCTCCACCTCGGTCATGTCGTAGCGCTTGGCCGCCTCGAGGATCGCCGGCTCGGTGCGCACGAACACCTCGCTCTGGCGATGGTCGTCGGTGCGCTCGATCACCGTCTGGTAGATGCGGTTTCCCGCCGCCTCCATGTCCTCGCCGAGGAACTCGCGGATGGAGCGCGCCACCCGGTGGCCCCAGCCGCACGCGTCGACGATGAACGACGGGCCCTGCACGCAGTCGCCGCCGCAGAAGAGCTTGGGCACGGACGTGTGGCCGCCACGGTCCGCGGCGATGAGACCGCGCTGGGTCACCGGCACCGTCTCGTCGGGCCGCTCCATGATCTGCCCGGAGGCGAAGATCACGTAGTCGGCGCCGGCGGTCCAGCGCTCCACGCCTTCGATCTCCTTCACCGAGGAGAAGATCAGCTTGCCGCTCAGCTCGTCGAACTGCAGGTCGTGCAGCGGCGCAAACGACACCGAGCTGACGTTGCCGTACTTGTCGGCGTTGATCTCCTTCACGATCACCCCGCAGTGGATGCGGAGCCCGATCTCCTTGGCCTCGTGCAGCTCATTGCCGAACGCGGGCAGGCGGTCCTCCGGCTCGATGGCGACCATCCACACCTCGCGCGCGCCGAGCTTGATCGACGTCTGGCACGCGTCGGTGGCCACAGCGCCACCACCGACGACGACAACGCGGCCACCCAGCGGGAAGTACTGCGGCACGCGGTCGTATGAGACCTCGCGCAGGAAGCTCATCGCGTCGATCACCTGGGGCAGGTCGTGGCCCGGGATCGGCAGGATGCGGCCCTTCATCATGCCGACGCTCACGAACACCGCGTCGTACTCGTCGAGCAGCGCCTGCACCTTGATGTCGTTGTCGCCGGCGCCGACGTTCGCGTTGGTGCGCACGTCGATGCCGGTGGCGAGGATCATGTCGATCTCCCACTGCAGCTGGCGGTGGTCGAACCGGAACGGCGGAATCGACGTGCTGAGCAGCCCGCCCACCTTCGCCTCGCGCTCGAAGAGCACGACGTCGTACCCCTGCACGCGCAGGTCGAGCGCGGCGGTCAGCCCCGCGGGACCGCCGCCCACGACGGCGATCCGCTTGCCCTTGGGCTCGCCGATCTTGTACTGGATCCAGAGGCCCTGGTTGAACGCGAAGTCCGTCGAGAACCGCTTGATCGAGCGGATGGTCACCGGGTCCTCGCCCGCGTCCCAGCCGCGCTTGCAGTCGGTCTCGCACGGGTGGTTGCAGAGACGTCCCAGGATGCTGGGGAACGGGTTGGTCTCGTGGATCACCGACCAGGAATCGACGTAGCGACCCTGACTCACGTAGTCGATGTACGTGGCGATGTCCTGCCGGATGGGGCAGTTGCGCTGGCAGGGCGTGATCGGCACGTTGAAGCCCAGGTCGCGATGCCCGCGCAGGATCTTCATCGGCGCCTTGTCGACCACGTTCTTGCCGATTGCGGCCAGAACCTGGGCGGCGCTCACCAGCCCCGCAGGCGAGCTGCGCCGCGAGAAGACGGCGCCGTCGAGCTGCGTTACCACGAGCGCGTCGCTGCCGGCTTCGCGCATCGCGGCCGCGCCCTTCTCGAGCCGCTCGCCGATGTCCATGCTGGGCACGGGCCGCATCACGTCGCGCACGCGGGTGCCATCGAGCTGGGTGAACCGGGGCACCACGACCTCGAGCCCCACCGTGCCGAGGATCTCCCCCGCGCGGGTCACCACAAGCGGGACCGGATGCTGCGCGCGCAGCGCAGGCAGGACGTCAGCCAGCGTGTCGTCCGGATCGCACTCCGCACCGAGGATGTCGGCAACCGCGTCCAGCTCAGGCATACGCCGGTTCCTCGGTGAGGACGAGGTCCGCGACCTCGCGCGGTGTGAACATACCCATGGGCGTCTCGTCCTCGTGCATCACGACGGCAAGGCGCCGGTTGTTGTCAGCCATCAGCGACACCACCTCGCGCGCGCGCTGGTTCTCATCGACGAGCAGGGGCGGCTGGCGGAGCAGGTCGCGGGCGAGCACGTCGGTGGTGGGTGGGCGCACGGCGAAGTCGCTGCCGGTGGCGACAACGTCACCGAGGACGAGCCGGTCGAGGATGTCCTCCTGGCACACGTAACCGACGGGGCGCCGGTCGAGCAGCACCACGATCTCCGAGAGCGCGTTGTCCGCCAGCAGCTTGGCCACGGCGTCGATGGGCGTGCTGGGGAGGCAGAACACCACGTCATCGCGCATGACGGCAGCCACGGTTGGATCGGCCGCGTCGGGCGCGATGCGGTCCGGATCGAGCGAGGCGGCGACCGGCGTGCCGCTCACGCCGGGCACACCCGAGCGTCGGTTCGCATCAATTCGAGTATACCGGCGCCCCCGTGGCGGCTCGCAGCGACGAAAGGCCGCCGTCGCCCTCGATCAGGTTGCGGAGCCGGCGGTCATCTCCTCTTGCAGCCGGCGCAGCACCTCGACCCAGTCCTCGGCGGGAGGCGCCGATGTCTGCGAGCGGGGCGTGCTGCGCTGGATGCGCGTGCGGGTGCGGTGGATCTCCCGCTCCCGGCGGCGCTCCTGCACAGAACGCGCCGACGAGAGCGAGGCGGTGACCTCCTCCCCCACGGCGCTGATGCCCTCGAGGTCCGTCGCCGAGCGCAGCGACTTCGAGAGGCGCGACCATGTCTCCTGCGGCACCTGTGTCGCCGCGTCGCGCAGCTGATCGTTCACGCGCTTGCGCGCCGCCTCGAGTGTCCGCTGCACACGCGCCGTCTCGGCCTGCTCGCGGCGCTGGTCCGCCAGCAGCCGCTCGCCCAGCGCGATCAGGTCCGCATAGCGGAACGCCTGGCTGAACTTGCCCGAGCTGATCACGCTGTTGAGCTCGGCGATGGCGTCTTCCAGCTTGCCCCGCGCATCGCCCGAGAGGCTGCCGAGCTCATCCGCCAGGATCGGCCGCGCGAGGCCGAAGGCGCGCCGCACCCAGGCGGGGAGGTGATGGTGCTCCGGCTCAGCGACCATCCCGGGATTCGCGGGACGGGTCAGGCCTTGGGGTCGGACGATTGCCGGGAAGCCGGGAGGCATCGAGGTCTGGCCGGGCGGGCGGCCAGGCCGGGCTTGTCTGGCGATCACACAGGTCCGATTCGCATGACGGGATTGAGCGCATCCTAGCAGGGCACCGCCGGCGGCGATCTCGAGGCGGGTTACGAAGCGGCGGCGCGGGTGCGCCGGCGCGTCGTCGCGGCGCGCTTGGCGGCTGCACCTTTGCCAGGCGCGCGCTTCGCAGCCGCGGGCTTCGGGCGCGGCGCTTGCTTGGGCGCCTCTTCGGGCGCGGCACGCTGCGCCGCGCGCACCAGCTCCTTGAAGCTCTTCTCCACACCCTTGGCCAGAACCTCGACGTCCGGCACGCCGTGCGCGTCGGCGAGGTACCCGAAGTTGAGCCAGCCCATGTAGCTGAAGATCGCGATCGCCACGTGCTGCCGCTCGTAAAGGAAGGCGATGGGGAACGCCTCGACCAGGCGCGCGCCGCGGCAGTACAGCGGGAACTGCGGCCCGGGCACGTTGGTGACGACGAGGTTGAAGCCGATCTGCCGCAGCGAGGCCCGCGCGACCATCGCGTGCAATGTCGCGGGCGCGAAGCCCGCCAGGTTGAGCAGGAAGTCGGCGCCCACCGCCTGCTTGCGCGCCTTCAGCCGGTCGACCGTGGCGCGCACGCGCTCAAGCCGCTCCCCGGCGTCGCGCTCGTCCACGGGCAGCTTCACAAGCAGCATCGCCAGCCGGTTGCCCAACGCGGTGCGGTCGGCCTCGTCGCGGATGCTCACGGGGCAGAGCGCCTGCAGCGCGTTGCGCGGGTCGTCGGGATCCTCGCCGCGGCTGACCAGGTAATGGCGCAGACCACCCGCGACCGCCGCCAGCACGACGTCGTTGATCGTGCCGCCGAGCGCCTGCTTGACGTGGCGGAAGTCGTCGAGAGGGAACCGGGTGAACGTGTACGCGCGCGACGCGCCGGTGGGGCCGTTGATGATCGATTTCGGTGCGCGGATGTTCTCCACCATCGCGGTCAGGCCGCTTGCCGTCTCGCGCAGCGCGGCCGCCATGCGCTGCGGGCGGCCGGCCATCACCCGCGCGGCGTTCAGCAGCCGCGCCGGCCGGGCTAAGCGGTCGCGCAGCGAGCGGATCAGCAGGTCGGTGCTGGTGGGCGAGTCCGTCGGCATCCAGTGGGATTCGGCATACGGGTCGTCGGGCGCGTCCGGTTCCGTGTCGAAGAGCACGGTCACCAGCTCGAGGTTGCTGATGCCGTCGACCATCGCGTGGTGCGTCTTGGTCAGCAGCGCCCAGCGGCCGTTGCGCAATCCCTCGACGATGTACAGCTCCCACAGGGGACGCCGCCGGTCGAGCTGGCGCGAGAAGACGCGTCCGATGAACTCCTTGAGCTCGCGGTCGCCTCCGGGCCTGGGCAGCGCCGCGCGGAGCACGTGGTTGGCGATGTTGAACTCCGGGTCGTCGACCCACACCGGCGTGTCGAGGCTGAGGGGCAGGAACGCGACGCGCTGGCGGTAGCGGGGCATGAGGTCGAGCCGCGGCTCGATAGTGCGCACGATCGCCTCGTACAGCTCCTCGCCGCTGCCGCGCGGACTCGGCTCGAAGATCGCCGCGCCGCCGATGTGCATGTGCGTGTGCCGGCGCTCGAGGTGGAGGAACGACGCGTCCAGCGGGCTGAGCCTTTGTGCCGTCGGCATCGGCGCAACTCTATCGTCTGCGCGTTTTGGCCGTTCGCCGCGCTGGCTTCGCGCCGTCACCAAGGTATGCCGACGGACAGATGTCGGCGAGCACGCACGCGCCGCAGCGCGGCTGGCGCGCCTGGCACACGCGGCGGCCGTGCAGGATCAATCGCAGGCTGAGGTCCGTCCACTCCTCCCGGGGCACGATTCGGCACACGTCCTGCTCGATCTTGACCGGGTCCGTCTGGTACGTCAGCCGCAGGCGGTGCGTCAGCCGCTTGACGTGTGTGTCCACCGGGAATCCAGCCTCACCGAACGCCACGCCGAGCACGACGTTCGCCGTCTTGCGGCCGACGCCGCGGAGCAGGACCAACTCCTCCATCTGCTGCGGCACGGCGCCGCCAAACCTGACGACGACGTCCTGGCTCATCTCGCGGAGCGCCCGTGCCTTGCTGCGAAAAAAGCCGGTGGGCCGGATCAGGGCTTCCAGCTCCTCCTGGGCCACTGCGGCCATCGCCTCCGGCGTGGGAAAGCGGGCGAAGAGTGTAGGGGTCACGAGGTTGACCCGTTCGTCTGTGGTCTGCGCACTGAGGATCACCGCGACCAGCAGCTGGAAGGGGTCCACATGGGTCAGCTCGGTGTGCGCCTCATCGTACTCGCGTGCGAGCCGCTCCACCACCTCGGCGGCGCGCGCCTTCGCGCCCGGCGGCAACCGCCTGGCCGGCGCCATCAGGTGTTCCCCGGGGTGATCGTCAGCGTGCGCAGGCGGGCGTGCACGCGCTCCAGGCCGAGTCCGACGGCGGCCCACAGCGGCGCGTAGTCGATACGCACGGCGCCCCCGCCGACCACCCAGCGGCTCCTGCCCGAGTAGTCCCAGGGCACCTCGCCCACCAGGCGGCGGAGGCCGGTACCGGTCGCCATCTCGACGCTCATGATGCCCGCGGCATAGGCGGCGGCCCGCTGCCACACCGGGCGTGACGCCAGCGCGTCATGGAGCGGCTCGAAGAGGTATGCCGCGACGCCGTAGATGGGGAGCATCCAGACGTAGCTGCGCCCCTCGAGCCGCGCGTTGCCCACGCCGGCTCCGGCCAGGTCGCGCAGCGCGGTGAAGGTCACCTCGCCGGCGACTCCGAGCGCTCCATAGGCCACGGCGCGCTCGATCCTGGTGAGCGGCCTGCCGGTTCCATCCATCGAGCCGGAGATGCTACGAGGACGCGCTGCGTAGAATCGCGGACCGTCGCGGTCCAGCTTGGCCGAGGAGGCTGCAGTGCGTTCCAAGATCACCGTCGTCGGGGCCGGCAACGTCGGCGCAACGCTCGCGCAGCGTCTCGCGGAACGCGACTACGCCGACGTGGTGCTCGTCGACATCGTCGAGGGTCTGCCCCAGGGCAAGGCGCTGGACATGCTCGAAGCCGGACCGATCGTCGGCTACGACTCGCTGGTCACCGGCGCCAACGATTACGCCGCGACCGCCGGCTCCGACATCGTCGTGGTGACGAGCGGACTGCCGCGCAAGCCCGGCATGTCGCGCGACGACCTGGTGATGTCCAACGCGAAGATTGTCGCGACGGTTGTGCGCGAGGCAGTGGCGCAGTCGCCGGAATGCATCCTCATCATCGTCAGCAACCCCGTCGACGGGATGGCCCAGCTGGCCATGGCGGTGAGCGGGTTCCCGCGCACGCGTGTCATCGGGATGGGCGGGGTGCTCGACACCGCGCGCTTCCGCACCTTCATCGCGCAGGAGCTCGACGCGTCGGTGCGCGACGTGCAGGCGTACGTGCTCGGCGGTCATGGTGACACGATGATCCCGCTGACTCGCTTCACCACCGTGGCGGGGCTTCCCGTGTCCGACCTCATCACCACGGAGCGCCTCGAGGAAATCGTGCAGCGAGCGCGCAACGGCGGCGCCGAGATCGTCAACCTGCTCAAGACAGGCAGCGCGTACTACGCGCCGAGCGCAGCTGTCGCGCAGATGGTGGACGCCATCGCGCACGACACACGGCAGGTGCTCCCGTGCACCGTCCACCTGGAGGGCGAGTACGGCGTGCGCGGTGTGTTCACCGGCGTGCCCTGCCGCCTGGGTACGGGCGGGTTGATCGAGGTCGTGGATGTCGAGCTCACAGAGTCCGAGCGCGCCGAGCTGCATCGCTCGGCCGACGCGGTGCGGCAGATCATCGACGTGATGAACGCTCGCCGCGACGAGATCGCGTCGTCGCTGCCCGAGCTTGCCTGAGTGGCTCCTGGTTGACGGCTCCAGCCTGATCTTTCGCGCCTTCTACGGCGTCCCCGCGAGCGTGCGCTCGCCGGACGGCAGGCAGGTCAACGCGGTGCGCGGCTTCCTCGAGACGCTGACGCGGCTCGTCACGTCGCGGTCGCCGCATCGCGTCGCGGTGGCCGCCGACGCTGACTGGCGTCCCGCCTGGCGCGTCGACCTGCTCCCCGGATACAAGGCGCACCGTGTCGCCGAGCCGATCCCGCCGAAGCTCATTCCACAGATGCCGGTCATCGACGCGTTCCTCGACGCAATCGGCGTGGACCACGCCGGCAGCGACGGGTACGAGGCCGAGGACGTCGTGGCCACATGGACTGCGCTCACATCGGAAACGGTGGAGATCGTGAGCGGCGACCGCGACCTCTTCTCGCTCGTCGAGGATCCGCGCGTGGTCGTGCTGTATCCGGAGAAGGCGGGTCTCGCGCGCATCGACGAGTCGGAGGTGACACGCCGCTACGCCATACCGGGCCGCGCGTACGCGGACTTCGCCGTGCTGCGCGGCGATCCGTCCGACGGGCTTCCCGGTCTGCGCGGCGTGGGCGCCGTGGCTGCTGCAAACCTCATCCGCGCGCACGGCGGCGTCGCGGGGCTCCTGCGTGACGGACGCGTGGCCGACACCGACCGCGACTATCTGGAACGCGCGCTGCGCGTGGTGCAGCCGGTGCGTGACGTGCCCGTGGCGCTGCCTGCGGGACGGCGGGATTCGTATCCCGCCGACACAGCGGGGCTGGAATCGCTCGTGCAGCAGCAGGGCCTCGGCGCCACCGCCGACCGGCTCGTGGCGGCGCTGGCGACGCCGGGACGCTAGCCGGGCTCGGGAACCTTGCGCGCCCGGCTGGGCGCGACCCGGGGCGGCTCCCCCGGCATCTTGGGATAGACGGGAGGCCACGGCGCATCCACCAACCCCGCGGCCCTGTCACGCTCGTGCAGCGCAAGCAGCGGCTCGAGCGACTGCGGGTGCGCGCTCATCGGCGCCCAGGGATCGCCGTGCTCCGCGACGCGCTGGGGCACGTTGGCGATGGTGAGCGCGTCGGGGTGGATGGCGTCCAGCTCGTCCCACTCGAACGGGGTCGACACCTGGGCCCCCGGCCTGGCACGCACGCACCATGCGCCGAATATGGTCTTGTGCGGGGCGTTTTGGTTGAAGTCGACAAATACTCGCCGGCCACGCTCCTCCTTCCACCATGCCGCGGTGATGAGGTCGGGCCTGCGCCGCTCGAGCTCGCGAGCCACCGCGACTGCGGCCGACCGCACCTGGTACGACGTCCACTCGGGAAGCAGGCGCACGTACACGTGGATGCCGCGATTGCCGGTGGTCTTGGGCATGCCGATCACGCCCACTTCGTCGAGCAGAGCGCGGACGTGATGCGCGGCCTCCTGCACCATGGGAAACGTCACGCCCGGTGTAGGGTCGAGGTCGATGCGCAGCTCGTCGGCGTGCTCCTGGTCGTCCGCCTGCGAGGGCCACACATGAAAGCCGAGGCACCCCATGTTCACCGCCCAGAGGACGTGGCCCAGGTCAGCCGCCACCAGCGCGCGCGACGTGGTGCCGTTGGGGGTGCTGACGATGGCCGTCTCGATCCAGTCGGGACGCGACTCAGGCACGCGCTTCTGGAAGAACGAGGACCCGCCGGCCCCGTTGGGGAAGCGCTGCAGCAGCAGCGGCCGGCCCCCGAGCGCTCGCATCAACGGCGCCTCGACGGACTGGTAGTAGCGGACGAGGTCGAGCTTGGTGTCGCCGCGCTCGCTGAAGAAGACCTTGCCCGGGTTGGTGATCGACACCTCGTGGCTGCCGGCCTCGATCACCAGGGTGTCCTCTGCCGCCATCACCATCGACCATAACCCCGCTTCGCCCTCCGCGGATCAACCGCGTAGCCTGATGCCGCGCCGGGCCGTTTCAGGCGTGTCGTCATGCAGAGGAGACTCGTGAGGGGCCCAGGATTCATCGGAGCGACCGTGCTGGTGGCAGCGGCCACACGGCCGGCTTCAGGACCCGCGCCGCCCTGTCACGCTGACGTGCTCATCGTCGCCGAAGGTGCTCAGCAGGTCCGCGGTGAACTCGTGCAGCGAGTCGAGCGTCAGGTCCGCCATGGAGAGATCCTCGTTGTGCACCGTGTCGGTGCGCACGGCGATGCAGACCATGCCGGCCGACTTCGCGGAACGCACGCCCGCGGGTGAGTCCTCCACAGCGATGCACTCCGCCGGCTCGGCCTCCAGCAGGCGGGCTGCGCTGAGGTACACGCCCGGGTCAGGCTTGCCCATCACCTCGTCATCGGCCGTGCACACGCCGTCGACAAGATGGGCGATGTCGAGCCGCTGCACCACCGCATCGATGAGGTCACGGCTGGAGGACGAGGCGATGCCCACGCGGAGTCCCGCGTTCCGCGCCGCGTGCACCGCGTCCACCGCGCCGGGGATGGGGATGCCCTCACTCCGCGCGTAGTCCACCATCCGCCGGATGATCTCCTTCTGCACCGCTCTGGGACGAACGCCGTCCCACGGGCGCACGCGGTACCAGTGGTCGACCACCTCCTCGATGCGCTTTCCCCACGTCTCGCGCAGCTGCTCGTCACTCAGGTCGATGCCGACGCGGCTGAAGACCTCTCGTTCCACGCGCCGCCAGACGGGCTCAGTGTCGATGAGCACGCCGTCCATGTCGAAGATGCACGCACGGATCATGTCGCTCCCTCACCCGGCGGCGGGACGGCGCGCGAGTCTATCAGGAGGCGTCGTTCTGGCCGGGCGCCGGCGGCACGCTGAGGCCCGGAACTGTGGGTTCCTGCGTTCCGCCGGGGGTTGAGATGGTTGGCGGCTCGGGTCGCGGCGGCCGGTAGTGCATGCCGAAGATCGGGCCCACGACCATGAGCACTCGCAGCACCGCGTTGCGCGTCTCCGAATCGCCCCAGGCGAGCGTCCGCGAGTAGAAGTAGAACCACAGGAAGAGCGCAACCATGACGGCAAGCACGGCCGCCATCACGATCACGGCGACCATGGCTGAGGCGCTGCCTCAGTGTCCCTGCTGCGTCCCGTCGCCGGCGGGGCGCTCGCCCCTCAGGAAACGGCCGACGAAGCGGACCGGGTCCCAATGGCGATCAGCGTTGCGCTCCTTGAGCGGGATGATGGCGTTGTCCGTGATGTGGATGTGCTCAGGGCACACCTCGGTGCAGCACTTGGTGATGTTGCAGTAGCCGAGGCCGCCGTCGGTGCGCGTCTGGTCCACCCGGTTGAGCACGTCTTTGGGATGCATCTCGAGTGATGCCACGCGCACGAAGAAACGCGGGCCGTAGAAGCGATCGGCGTAGTGATGGGACCGCATGATGTGGCACACGTCCTGGCAGAGGAAGCATTCGATGCAGCGCCGGTACTCATACAGGCGGTCGATGTCCACCTGCTGGATGCGCCACGGACCCTCGTCGCCCGGGGCCGGCGTGAACTGCGGGATCTCGCGGTTGATCTCGTAGTTGCGCGAGACGTCGGTGACCAGGTCCTTGATCAGCGGGAACGTCTTGAGCGGGTGCACCACCACCGGCCCGGCAGGCAGCTCGTCGATGCGCGTCTTGCACATCAGCACCGGATGTCCGTTGACCTCGGCGCTGCAGGATCCGCATTTGGCCGCCTTGCAGTTCCAGCGGCACGCCAGGTCGGTGTCCAGGTTGTGCTGCACGTAGTGCACAGCGTCGAGGACGACCATGCCCGTGACCATCGGCACCTGGTAGGCGACCTCCTCCGGCGCCCCGCCGGGGACGCCCTTGAGCACGCGCAGATCCACGGTGTCACCGGTGAGCCCGCTCTCCTGCCCCGCGGCGGGCTGCGCCCCGATGTGCGCAGCCTCCTCGCGCACGCGTTCGACCGTGGTCATCCCGCCTTCCTCCCGGCGCGCGCCGGGCGAGCCGTCATGTAGCCCTTGGGCAGCTTGGCCGGGTCGTAAAAGCGGCTGCGCTCCAGCAGCGGCCGGAGGCGCTCCGGCAGCGGCTCCAGCGGCACCGCCTCCACGCGCATCGCCTCACCGTCGCGGCGGGAGACGAAGTTCACCTGGCCCAGCTCCTCGCTCTGGTCCAGGTGGTCGAAGCGCCACTGCGAGCCGCGGCTCTCGCGCCGCTCCAGGGCGCAGCGCACGATCGCTTCCGAAATGGTGAGCATGTTGCTCACGTCGCGGCACGTGTGCCAGCCGGGGTTGAGCACGCGGCCTCCGCTCACGCGCATGTGCGCTGCGCGCGCGCGCAACTCTTGTATCGCAGCAAGTGCGCGCTGCAGCGACTCCTCGCTGCGGCCGATGCCCGCGTCGTCCTGCATCACAGCCTGCAGCTCCTCGTGCAGCTTGTACGGGTTCTCTCCGGGCGATGCCCCGTTCTCCCCCTGGTCGAGCGGGCGCAGCAGCGCCTGCTGCTCCTGGGTCACCTGGCGCTCATCGATGTTCTTCGGCTCACGCCGGCGGCTCATCGCGAAGTCCGCGGCGGCCGCCCCGGCGCGCAGGCCGAACACGAGGATGTCGCCGAGCGAGTTGCCGCCCAGCCGGTTGGCGCCGTGCAGCCCGCCGGCCACCTCACCGCCTGCGTACAGCCCTGCAACGGTGGTCGCGCCGGTCTCAGCATCCACGCGCACGCCACCCATGGTGTAGTGGATGGTCGGGCCAACCTCCATGGGCTGGCGCGTGATGTCGATCGATGCCAGCGCGTGGAACTGCTCGTACATCGAGGGCAGCTTTCGCTTGATCCGCTCCGCGCCGAGGTGGCGCACGTCGAGGAATGCTCCTCCGTGGGGTGAGCCGCGTCCGGCCTTCACCTCCTTGTAGATCGAGCGCGCGACCACGTCGCGCGACGAGAGCTCCTTCTTCACCGGGTCGTACTCGAGCATGAAGCGGGCGCCCTCGCTGTTGAACAGCAGGCCGCCCTCTCCGCGCACCGCTTCTGTGACCAGGATGCCGCGGGCACCGGGCGGCCACACCATGCCTGTCGGATGGAACTGCACGAACTCCATGTCGAGCAGGTCGGCGCCCGCGTCGTACGCGATGGCCGCGCCGTCACCCGTGCTCTCCCAGGAGTTCGACGTGTAGCGATACATGCGCCCCCAGCCGCCGCTGCCGAGCACCACCGCGCCGCAGCGCACCACCACGAAGCGACCGTCATTGCGGTTGTAGCCGATCGCGCCGCTCACTCTGTCGCCGTCCTTCAGCAGCGCCGTCAGCGTGTACTCCATGAACACGTCCGCGCCGGGCGTGTGCACCATGCGGTCCTGCAGCGTGCGGATCAGCTCGAGGCCGGTGCGGTCACCAACATGGGCGAGCCGCTTCCAGGAGTGCGCGCCGAAGGCGCGCTGCATGATGCGGCCGTCCGGCGTGCGGTCGAAGAGGCCGCCCCACCGCTCCAGCTCGTACACGCGGTCCACAACCTCGTGCGCGTACAGCTCGACCATGCGCCAGTTGTTCAGCAGCTGGCCGCCGAGCATGGTGTCGGCGAAGTGCACCTCCCAGCTGTCGTCGGCGTCCACGTTGCCCAACCCCGCGGCGATGCCGCCCTCGGCCATCACCGTGTGCGCCTTGCCCAGCAGCGACTTGGTGAACACCGCCACCGAGCAGCCCGCCTCCGCGGCCGCGATCGCCGCGCGCATGCCGGCGCCGCCTGCGCCGATCACCAGCACGTCTCTGTCGATGACGTCGTATGGCTCGGGCGTCATGTCAGAAGACCACGTGCGGGTCGATGAACCAGCCCGCGCGCAACATGTGGATGTAGATGTCCGTGAGGACGACGCTGAACATGGACAGCCACGCCCACATCGCGTGGCGCAGGTTGAGCACGGTGACTGCAGACCAGGCGCGGAACCGCGCCATGCCGAAGCGGCCCTGCGAATAGCAGTCCAGGCCGCCCCCGCTCAGGTGCCGCAACGAGTGACAGCCGAACGTGTACAGGCTGAGCAGGGTGACGTTGCCCAGCATGATGAAGGTGCCGAGCCCGAGCTGCACGTGGCCCGTCTTGGGATCCCAGAACGCCAGGAACACGTCGTACCAGAGGAAGCCCGTGACCACGAGCACCGCGTACAGGAAGAAGCGGTGCAGGTTGTTGAGGAACAGCGGGAAGTGGGCCTCACCGCGGTACTCGCGGTAGCGGAGCTCGCCGACGGCGCAGGCCGGGGGGTCCCAGAAGAACGAGCGGTAGTACGCCTTGCGGTAGTAGTAGCAGGTGGCCCGGAAGAGCAGCGGCGACCACAGCACCCAGAGGGCCGGAGTGATCGGTCCGGTGGCCCAGATCAGCGGTGAGTAGAAGGGAGAGAGATAGGGGCCGGCCTGATTGACGCCGCCGCTGAAGAACGCGGTCCAGATGGCGTAGACGGTGAAGGCGCCGAGGACGCTCACCACGGTGAGCGGCAGCAGCCACCACGGCGCGGTGCGGAGACGACCCTGCAGCCCCACCCCGGCGTGGGGTTCGGTGATCAGGGCGCCGGGCGCGGTCTGCGTGGCCATCCTGTCCACCGATCGTACTCAATGGACCGCCGGAGCCGAACCGGAGTTCGATCGCGGCCATTTCGGCGCCTCGGCTAAGGTTGGCCGCTCGGCCAAACGGCCCCCGCCAGGTTCTTGAAATCGAGGCCCTCGCCGTGTCACGCTACCCGAGCATAGGCGAACAAATGAGCGCCCCCGCCGCGGGTCTCTACGACCCCCGGTTCGAGCACGACGCCTGCGGCGTGGCATTCGTCGCGCGCATCAAGGGTGGGCCGTCGCACGACGTCGTGCAGTCCGGCCTGCAGGCGCTGATCAACCTGGGCCACCGGGGCGCGTCCGGCGCCGACCCCGAGAGCGGCGACGGCGCGGGCATCCTGCTGCAGCTTCCCGACGCCTTCCTGCGCCGGGCCACCGGTTTTGCGCTGCCCCCCGCGGGCGGGTACGGGGCCGGCTCGCTGTTCCTTCCCGCCGATCCTGAGGCGCGGAATGAATGCGAGCGCCTGATCGGCGCCGCCTGCGCCGACGAGGGCCTGCGCATCCTCGGCTGGCGCGACGTGCCGCTCGACCTCGATGCTTGCGGGTCCGGCGCGCGGGCAATGATGCCGGCGATCCGGCAGCTGTTCGTGGCCACTATCGGCCTCGCCGGCGAGACGCTGGAGCGGCGGCTGTATGTGCTGCGCCGGGTCATCGAGCGGCGCGCGCTGGACGCCGGCTACGGACGCGAACGGCTGCACGTCGCGAGCCTCAGCAGCCGCACGCTGGTCTACAAGGGCATGCTCACCGCGGCGCAGCTGGCCCGGTTCTATCCCGACCTGCTCGAGCCTGACCTGACCTCGCTCCTCGCGGTGGTGCACGCGCGCTTCTCCACCAATGTGCTGCCCCGGTGGGACCTGGCCCAGCCGTTCCGCATGAGCGCGCACAACGGCGAGATCAACACCCTGCGCGGCAACGTCAACTGGATGCGCGCGCGGCAGTCGAGGTTCCGCAGCCCCCACTTCGGCGATGACATCGGCAAGGTGCAACCGGTTGTCGACGAGGCGGGCTCCGACTCCGCGCAGTTCGACAACGTGCTCGAGCTGCTCGCCATGAGCGGGCGCTCTGTCGAGCACGCGGTGATGATGATGATCCCCGAGGCGTGGCACAAGAACCCGATCATGGACGCTGAGCGCCGCGCCTTCTATGAGTTCCATGCCGCCGTCCTGGAGCCGTGGGACGGTCCCGCTGCCATCGCCTTCACCGACGGGCGCCTGGTTGGTGCCACACTCGACAGAAACGGATTGCGCCCGGCGCGCTATCTCGTCACGGACGACGGCCTCGTGGTGATGGCCTCGGAGGCAGGCGTGCTCGACATCCCCGACGAGCGCATCACGCGCAAGTGGCGGTTGGAGCCGGGGCGCCTGCTGCTGGTGGACACCGAGGCCGGCCGCATGCTCGACGACGGCGAGTGCAAGGCCATTCTGGCCGCGGCGCAGCCGTACGCGGAGTGGATTCGCGAGGGCACCGTGCACCTGGGACAGCTCGAGCCACAGAGTCAGATCCCGCCGCCGGACCCGGGCACGCTGCTGGTTCGCCAGCAGGCCTTCGGCTACAGCGTGGAGGATGTCGAGCTGCTGCTCGCGTCGATGGTGCACACCGGCCAGGAGCCGGTGGGATCGATGGGCAACGACGTGCCCCTCGCGGTGTTGAGCGAGCGTCCACTGCCCTTGTTCAACTACTTCAAGCAGCTGTTCGCACAGGTGACCAACCCGCCGATCGATCCGATCCGCGAGCACGCCGTGATGTCGCTGGTCACCTCGCTGGGCGCGGGCGGCAACCTGCTCGAGCAGGGCCCGGCACAGGCGAAGCGCCTCGAGCTGCCCCATCCCATCCTGAGCAATGCCGACCTGGAAACGATCCGCCACGTGACGCAGCGCGAATTTCCCTCCGCGACCGTCTCGATGGTGTTCCACCGCGACGCGGGTGCGGACGGGTTGGCCGACGGCCTGGAGCGCATCTGCCGCGTCGCGTCGGAGCAGGTGCGCGACGGGGCGACGATCGTGGTGCTCAGCGACCGGCACATCGACGCGTCGCACGTGCCCATCCCCTCGCTGCTGGCCACCGCCGCGGTGCACCAGCACCTCGTGCGCGAGCAGACGCGCACCGGGGTCGGGCTCGTCGTGGAGACCGGCGAGGCGCGCGAGGTCATGCACCTTGCGCTGCTCATCGGGTATGGGGCTGAGGCGGTCAACCCCTATCTCGCGTTCGAGACACTGGGCGACCTCGAGCGACGCGGACTCCTGCCCGCCGACATCGACGCCGTGCGAGCCGAGACGATCTACATCGACGCGCTGGTCAAGGGTTTGTACAAGACCATCGCGCGCATGGGCATCTCCACAATCCTGTCCTACTGCGGCGCGCAGATCTTCGAATGCCTCGGCATCGACCGCTCCGTCGTCGACGCGTACTTTCCGGGCACGCCGTCGCGCATCGGCGGCGTGGGGCTCGACGTCATCGCCGCCGAGGCGACCGCGCGCCACGACCGCGCGTTTCCGGAGACGCGCATCGAGGCCCCCGCGCTCGAGGACCGTGGCGAGTACCGCTGGCGCCGCGGCGGCGAGACGCACCAGTGGAATCCCGAGACGATCGCGCGCCTGCAGCACGCGGTGAAGGCCGGCGACGAGGATGCGTTTCGGCAGTACGTCGCGCTGGCGGACGACAGCTCGCGGACGCTCAAGAGCTTGCGCGGGCTGCTGGAGCTGCGCGAGGCCGATACGACGGTGGCCATCGACGACGTTGAACCCGGGAGCAGCATCGTGCGCCGTTTCGCCACCGGCGCGATGTCGCACGGCTCGCTGAGCCAGGAGATGCACGAGATGCTCGCGGTCGCGATGAACCGTCTCGGTGGGCGGTCCAACACCGGCGAGGGCGGCGAGGACCGCGCTCGTTTCGCGCCCGACGCGAACGGCGACTCGCGGCGGAGCGCGATCAAGCAGGTCGCGTCGGCACGGTTCGGCGTGACGGCCGAGTACCTGGTGAATGCCGACGAGCTGCAGATCAAGATCGCACAGGGCGCCAAGCCCGGCGAGGGCGGCCAACTGCCGGGCAACAAGGTGGATGCGACGATCGCCCGCCTGCGCCATTCGACACCCGGCGTGGGCCTGATCTCGCCACCGCCGCACCACGACATCTATTCCATCGAGGACCTCGCCCAGCTCATCTGGGACCTGCGCGCCGTCAACCCGCAGGCGCGCATCAGCGTCAAGCTAGTCGCGGAAGCCGGCGTGGGGACGGTGGCCGCAGGCGTGGCCAAGGCGCGCGCCGAGCACATCGTCATCGCGGGATATGAGGGCGGAACCGGCGCCTCACCCCTGACAGCCATCAAGCACGCCGGTGTGCCGTGGGAGCTCGGCCTGGCCGAGACGCAGCAGGTGCTCGTGGGCCATGGATTGCGCAGCCGCGTCACGCTGCAGACGGACGGCCAGATGAAGACCGGCCGCGACGTGGTGGTCGCCGCGCTGCTCGGGGCTGAGGAGTTCGCGTTCTCCACCGCACCGCTGATCGCCGCAGGCTGCGTGTTGATGCGCGTCTGCCACCTGAACACGTGCCCGGTGGGCATCGCCACGCAGGACCCGGTGCTGCGCGAGCGCTTCGCCGGCCGCGTCGAGCACGTGATGAACTTCATGCTGTTCCTCGCAGAGGACGTGCGCCGCTGGATGGCGCGGCTGGGCGTGACGCGGTTTGACGACCTGGTGGGCCGCACCGACCTGCTGCGCGCGCAGCCGGCGGTCGACCACTGGAAGGCGCGCGGGCTCGACCTCTCCCTGCTGCTGCACGCACCGTCGAGGCCGGCGGAGGAGCAGCGTCATTCGCGCCCGCAGTACGCGTCACTGCGCGACATGCTCGATGCGGAGCTGCTTCCGCGGTGCGCGCCCGCGATCGAGCGAGGCGAGAACGTGCGCGTGAGCCGATCAATCCGCAACGTGCACCGCTCGGTGGGCGCCCTGCTCAGCGGCGAGGTGGCGCGGCGTCACGGAGCGAATGGGCTGGCCGACGGCACCCTGCAGATCGACCTCGACGGCTGCGCGGGGCAGTCATTCGGCGCGTGGCTCGCGCCGGGCATCACCCTGACGCTGCGCGGCGAGGCCAACGACTACGTGGGCAAGGGGTTGTCGGGTGGGCGGCTAGTGATCCGGCCACCGCAGCGCTCGCGCCGCCGCGACGAGGACAACATCATCATCGGCAACGTCGCGCTGTACGGCGCAACCGGTGGCGAAGCGTTCGTGCGCGGCGTCGCCGGCGAGCGGTTCGCGGTGCGCAACAGCGGCGCGGTGGCCGTCGTCGAGGGTGTCGGCGACCACGGCTGCGAGTACATGACCGGCGGCACCGTCGTCGTCATCGGCCGCACCGGGCGCAACTTCGGCGCTGGCATGAGCGGCGGCGTCGCGTACGTGCTCGACGAGGAGCACAGCTTCACCGAGCGCTGCAACACCACTGCGCTCGATCTCGAGCCGCTCGACGAGCGCGATGACCTGGCGCTGGTGCAGCGGCTCCTCGAGCGCCACGAGCAGCTCACCGGGAGCCCGCAGGCCAGGCGGCTGCTGCGGAACTGGCGCGTGACCGCGGCGCGGTTCGTCAAGGTGATGCCGGAGGAGTACCGCCGCGCGCTGCGCGACGAGCGGCTGGAGCTGGTGAGCTAGGTGCGGGCGCGCACGGGATTCCTGGAGCACGCGCGCCGCCTGGCGCCGCGCCGCGCCGTCGACGAGCGCGTGCGCGACTACCGCGAGGTGTACCTGCCGCTGCCGCTTGCGACGGCTCGCGAGCAGGCGGCACGGTGCATGGACTGCGGCGTGGCCTTCTGCCACCACGGCTGCCCGCTGGGCAACCTCATCCCGGAATGGAACGACCTGGTGCGGCGCGACGAATGGGCTGACGCGATCATGCGCCTGCACCGCACCAACAACTTCCCCGAGTTCACCGGGCGGCTCTGCCCTGCGCCGTGCGAACCGGCGTGCGTGCTCGACATCAACGACGACGCGGTCAGCATCAAGCAGATCGAGCAGACCATCATCGACCGCGCGTTCAACGAGGGGTGGGTGCGGCCCGAGCCGCCGGCGCACCGCACCGGCAAGCGGATCGCCGTGGTCGGATCGGGGCCGGCGGGACTCGCGGCGGCGCAGCAGCTCAACCACGCGGGACATCTCGTCACGGTGTACGAGAAGAGCGACCGCATCGGTGGCCTGCTGCGCTACGGCATCCCCGATTTCAAGATGGAGAAGTGGGTGCTCGACCGGCGCCTGTCGCTGCTCGAGGCCGAGGGCATCATCTTCGAGACCGGCTACACCGTGGGTGCGGACGTGAGCGCCGGGCAGCTGAGCGAGCGCTTCGACGCCGTCGTCGTCGCGATCGGCGCAGAGGTCGGGCGCGGCATCCGTTGCGACGGGAGCGACCTCGGCGGCGTGCATATGGCGATGGACTACCTGGTGCAGCAGAACCGCCGGGTCAGCGGCCAAGCGGTGCGTGACGACGGCGTGATCTCGGCTGCCGGCAAGCGCGTCGTCATCATCGGCGGCGGCGACACCGGGGCCGACTGCCTGGGCAACGTGATCCGCGAAGGGTGCGCCTCGGTGCAGCAGCTGTACGTCTACGAGCAGCCGCCGGACCGCCGGCCCGAGAGCACACCGTGGCCGGAGTGGCCGCTGATCCTGCGCACGTACCCGGCGCACGAAGAGGGAGGCGCGCGCGACTTCGGCGTGATGGTCACAGGCTTCAGCGGCGCGGGCGGCCGCGTGCAGCGCGTGCACGCGGTTCGTGTGGACGGGCGCCGCTCCAGCGCGGGGACGAGCGGCCTGCTGCCATTGCCTGGCACCGAGGCCACGATTG
>JAFARE010000026.1 GCA_019245575.1 Candidatus Dormiibacterota bacterium
TCCCCTGCCAAAGTCCCGATAGGCCTGACGCGCGATCTCGGCATGATCATGCGTGACCGGTTCAACGCTGATAGCGAATGTGCGCAGAACATCCTCCAGGCGGCGGCTGAACACCGGATCGCGGTTCGCGTCGATAACGATCGCCGCTTCGAGGTAGTTGGCGGCGGAGATGCGGGCGGACTGCGATGACGCAAGTGCACGCGCGTACCCCTCGGCATCGGACTCGTCGCGCAGAACCGCGATCAGCGCCGACGTATCGACGATCACTTCGGGAGGCCACGTTCGTCGTAGAGGAGGTCGCCGTGATCGACGCTCTTCCAGGGCTCCACCCAGCGGTCTCGAACATCCTCGACGATCTCGCGTATGACACGCATGCGCTCGGCAACGACGCGGTCGTCGACCTGCTGAACTCGATCCAGACGTTCCCTCACCGCCATGGTGACCGCCTGGGTCACCGTTTCCCCCGTGGCAGTTGCAAGCTCCCTGGCCAGGCGCTCCGTCTCGGGATTCTTGATGTTGAGGCTCACTTGACAGCATTCTACCGTGCTGCTTCTTCCTTTACACCTCACGTTGGAGGCGCTTGAGGCCGAGCAACACGCGGGCTAGAATGAAAATCCACCTTTCGGTTGATTTCTGCCGTCATTGGTAGTTCGGAGGACCCTCGTGGACGGAGCGGCGCTCGAGCGCGAGTTCAAGGCACTGATCGAGGCTGACTCGCGCATCGAGCCGCGCGACTGGATGCCGGACGAGTACCGCAAGACGCTGGTCCGGCAGATCTCACAGCATGCGCACTCCGAGATCATCGGCATGCAGCCCGAGGGCAACTGGATCACGCGCGCGCCGTCGCTGCGGCGCAAGGCCATCCTCATGGCCAAGGTGCAGGACGAGGCCGGCCACGGCCTGTACCTCTACTGCGCGGCGGAGACGCTCGGCGTCGAGCGCGCCGAGTTGATCGACCTGCTGAACGCGGGAAAGCAGAAGTACTCGAGCATCTTCAACTACCCCACGCTGACCTGGGCCGACGTGGGCGCGATCGGCTGGCTGGTCGACGGCGCCGCCATCACCAACCAGATCCCCCTGACGCGCTGCTCGTACGGGCCGTACGCGCGGGCGATGGTGCGCGTGTGCAAGGAGGAGTCGTTCCATCAGCGCCAGGGCTTCGAGCTGCTGTACGCGCTGTCGCGCGGCACACCCGAGCAGCACGCGATGGCGCAGGACGCGGTGGATCGCTGGTGGTGGCCCTCGGTGATGATGTTCGGGCCGCCGGACGGCGAGTCGGTGCACACCGAGCAGTCGATGGCCTGGAGAATCAAGCGCTTCTCCAACGACGAGCTGCGCCAGCGTTTCGTCGACATGACCGTGCCGCAGGCGGAGATGCTCGGTCTGACGCTGCCGGACCCGCAGATCCGGTGGAACGAGGACCGTGGCCATTACGACTTCGGCGAGTGCGACTGGGACGAGCTGCGCCGAGTGATCGCCGGCGACGGGCCGTGCAACCGGCAGCGGCTGGCACACCACGTGCAAGCGCACGAGGAGGGCGCCTGGGTGCGCGAGGCCGCGGCCGCGCATGCCCGCAAACACGCCGCCACGGCGAGCGCCGCCGCATGACCGAGCGCGACGATCCGCTCTGGGAGGTGTTCGTGCGCAGCCGCCGCGGCCTGTCGCACAACCACGTCGGCAGCCTGCACGCAGCGGATGCCGAGATGGCGCTGCAGAACGCGCGCGACGTGTTCACGCGGCGGATGGAGGGCGTGAGCATCTGGGTCGTGCCCTCTGCGGCGATCACGGCCAGCTCTCCCGAGGAGCGCGATCCCTTCTTCGAGCCGGCCGCCGACAAGCCGTACCGACATCCCACGTTCTACGACATCCCCAAAGAGGTGAAGCAGCTCTGAGCGCCATCGCCGCGCCGCCCCACGCGGCGTACGTGCTGCGCCTGGCCGACGACTGCTTCGTGCTGTCGCACCGGCTCGCGGAATGGTCGTCGCGCGCGCCGACCCTCGAGGAGGACGTGGCGCTGACCAACATCGCGCTGGACCTGCTGGGTCAGGCGCGTCGTCTGTACGAGCACGCGGCGCGGCTCGACGGCACCGGCCGGAGCGAGGACGAATACGTCTTCATGCGAGACGAGCGCGACTTCGTCAACTGCCTGCTGGTCGAGCAGGAGAATGGCGACTTCGCCACCACGATCGTGCGCGAGCTGCTGTTCTCCACGTACCAGCTGGGCCTGTGCGGCGCGCTCCGTGAGAGCGCCGACGCGACGCTCGCCGCGGTCGCGGCCAAGGCGCACACCGAGGTGACGTACCACGTGAGCCACGCGCGCCAGTGGACCGTGCGCCTCGGCGACGGCACCGCAGAAAGTCACATCCGCACGCAGACGGCGCTCGACGCGCTGTGGCCGTACACGCACGAGCTGTTCGAGAGCGACGACGTCACGCCGTCGCTGGTCGCGGACGGCGTCGCCGCCGCGCCCGCGGCACTGATGCCGGAGTGGAGCGCCTCCATCGGCACCGTGCTGGCGGAGGCCACGCTCGAGAGGCCCGAGACCACCTGGGCGCCCAGCGGGGGACGCCGCGGCCTGCACACCGAGCGGTTCGGATACATGCTGGCGGAGATGCAGCACCTGCACCGCGCGCATCCGGGAGCGCGCTGGTGAGCATCGCCGTCGAGGACGTTCGCCGCGTCGCCGGCGAGGTGCCCGACCCGGAGATCCCCGTGCTCACCATCGCCGAGCTGGGCATCCTCCGCGACGTCCGCGTCGACGAATCCGGCGGAATCGACATCGACATCACGCCGACGTACTCGGGATGCCCCGCCCTCGACGTCATCCGCGAGGACGTCCAGCGGCGCGTCGCAGCGAGCGCGGCCGGCGACGTCAGGGTGCATGTGGTGCTCTCGCCACCGTGGAGCAGCGACGCGCTGTCCGAGGATGCGAGGCGCAAGCTGCGCGAGCACGGCGTCGCACCACCGCGGCCGCGAGCCGGGCTGCGCATGGCGCTCCCCGTCGCCGTCGCGTGCCCGGTGTGCGGGTCCGCGCGCACCGAGGAGGTGGCGCACTTCGCGGGAACAGCCTGCCAGGGACTGCGGCGCTGCTCGTCGTGCAGCGAGCCGTTCCAGCACTTCAAGGAACACTGAGCCCGGTGGCAGCCGACGCGGCCGCGGTGGCCCCGCGCCATCACCGCGCGACCATCCACCCCCTGCGCGTTGCCGCGGTGGAGCCGGTCACCGGCGACTCGGTGGCGATCGAGTTCGTGGTGCCGCCCGAGCTGCGCGAGCAGTTCGCCTTCGTGCAGGGGCAGCACGTGTCGCTGCGCTGCGAGGCGGCGGGTGACGACCTGCGGCGCAGCTACTCGATCTGCTCGGCGGCGGGTTCGGGAAGGCTGCGCATCGCCGTCAAATGCCTCCCCAACGGCGTGTTCTCCGCGTACGCGCGCGACAGGCTCGGGCCCGGCGACGTCGTCGAAGTGGTCACGCCCACGGGTCGCTTCAACACGCCGCTCGACCCGACGCGCTCCCGGTCCTACGTGATGATCGCCGCCGGCAGCGGGATCACCCCGGTGCTCTCGATCCTCGCCACGGTCCTCGACGCCGAGCCACGCAGCACGGTCACGCTGCTGTACGGGAACCGCACCGTGGCCGACATCATGTTCCTCGAGGACCTGGAGGACCTGAAGAACCTCCACCCGGCGCGCTTCACCATGTTCCACGTGCTCTCGCGCGAGGAGCAGGAGGTGGAGCTGTTCCATGGCCGCCTCGACCGCGAACGGCTGCAGCGCTTCCTCGACGTGCTCGTGCCGGTCGACAGCGTCGACGAGTGGTTCCTCTGCGGACCGCGCGGCATGATCGACGCCGCCCGCGAGCTGCTCGCGGAGCGCGGCGTGGATGCGTCGCACGTGCACTTCGAGCTGTTCCACACGGAGTCGATCGAGGCGGCGCGCAGTACGAGGTCACCGGCTGCCGACGCTGTGTCCGGCGAAGTTGCCGACGTGACGATCGTGCTCGACGGCCGCAGCTCGACGTTCCGCATGCCGCGCACGGGCGAGCGCATCCTCGACGCCGCGCTCCGCGTTCGCAGCGACGCGCCGTACGCGTGCAAGGGCGGGGTGTGCGGCACGTGCCGGGCAAAGCTCGTCGAGGGCACGGTGACGATGGAGCAGTGCTACGCGCTGGAGCAGGCGGAGGTTGACGCCGGCTTCGTGCTCGCCTGCCAGTCGCATCCCACGGCCGAGCGCGTCACCCTCGATTTCGACCAGTAACGCGTCAGGGTGCGGCCACGTGGCCGAGCGCGGCCAGGCGGCGGCGCATGGTCTCCTCCGCTCCGGGCACCGCACCGAACACCTGACGCTGCCGCGTCGTGTCGGCGACGTACCGGCCGGAGAGGAAGAACTCGAACATCGCGGCGAAGTCGCGATACGCCTCCTCCGGCATGTCGGGGGCGCGCATCTGGGCGAGGTCCACGGCCGTCAACTCGAGGTCGCGGCCGAGTATTTGAGAAGCCAGCTCCGTGAGCTCCCGGGTGGTCGGCGCGAGGTCCCAGCCGATGTCGACGCGCTCTCCCGGGGCGACGTCTGCGTCGACGGCGGCGGCGAGGTTGGCCGCGAGATCGGGGGTGTAGACACGCGTGAAGCGCACGTCCACGTCTCCGATGGCCGTGATACGGCCCGCTGTGAACCCGTCGACGCCACCGGAGAGTCCGAAGTAGTCGACGAACGCGCCGGGGCGCAGCGACACGAAGGGCAGACCCAGCTCCTCGAAGTAGTCCTCCGCGAGCTTCTTGGCCCAGAAGTGGGGCACGTCACGTGCCAGATGGCAGTTGAGGATGCTGGTGAACACGAGGCGGCGCACGCCGGCGGCGACCGCGGCATCGGCGAGGTTGCGGTTGCCGCTGTGGTCGGTCTCGATGGTGTCGCCCGCTGTGTGCCGCGTGTAACCGGCGGCGGTCGTGACGACGGCATCGACACCGTCGAGCGCCACACGCAGCGTCTCCGCTTTGAGCAGGTCGGCCGTGACCAGCTCCGCGCGCAGCTCTGTCAGCGCCTCGGTGTTCGACGTCGGTCGCACCAGCGCGCGGACCTGCTTGCCCCGCGCCTGCAGCTGCTCGGCAACCTGGCGGCCCAGCATGCCGGTGCCGCCGACAACAAGGACCGTCTCAGCAGCCATGACGTTCTCCGTGTAGTGGACAAGGCCGGCGAAGGATATTCCTCGCCCCGTGAAAGGCACATACTCCGCTCATGGGAGCGGCCGTCATGGTTTGGGACGGTGATCTCTACGCGGGCACCCTGCCGCCGATCTGCGCGCTGACGGGAGAGGCCACCAGCGGCCTGCAACCCGTGCGCTTCCGCACCACTCCGAGCTGGGTCGTCCTCCTGATCTTCCTCGGCATCGTGCCGTTCATCGTCGCGTGGCTCCTCACCCAGCGCGTGGCCGGCGGGGTGGTGCCGATGTCGCCGCGGGCGATGCGCCGCCTGCATGACCGGCGGCGCCGCGCGGTCCTCGTCTTCCTTGCCGTGCCGGCGGTCTTCATCGTCGCCGGTCTGGCGAGCGCTCCCTTCTCCGCCACGGTGCCCACCGTCGTGAGCGTGGTCGGATTCATCACGACGCTCGCGGCGATCCCCGCGTGCATGATGTGGTACTCGGCGGCGACGCTGCGCGGCTTCGTGGAGGAGCCCAATCCGTGGGGCCGCTGGGTGCGTCTGTGGAATGTGGATCCCACGTTCGCCGCTGCGGTGCAGCGCATGTACGAGCAGCGGTCACAGGCGTTCGGCCGCTCACCGTTCCCGCCGACGCCCGGTGTGCCGCCGCCATGGCGGCCTGCGCCCCCGGCGGCGATCTCCTGAACGCCGGCGGTAGATCAGCCCGGCGCTGGGTTCGCCCCGCCGGCAGGGAACCGCGGCGCGCGCTTCTCCCGGCGAGCGGCGACGCCCTCGACGACGTCCGGGCCGGTGAAGCCGAGGAACTCCAGCGCCAGGGAGCTGTCGTAGATCGGGCCCGCGAGGCGCAGCCAGCTGTTCAGCGCGTACTTTGTCCAGCTGATCGCCGTGGCGGACCCTGCGGCCAGCCGCCGCGCCACGGCGAGTGCGCGCTCGTGCAGCTCGTCGTCGGGCACGCAGAGCGACACGAGCCCGATGCGCTCCGCCTCCTCGCCGCTCACCGGCTCGCACGTGAGCAGGTGGTATCGCGCCTTGGCCATGCCGCACAGCAGCGGCCAGATGATGGCGGCGTGGTCCCCGGCGGCGAGCCCGATCCTGGTGTGACCGTCGATCAGCCGGGCGGAACGCGCCGCGATCGACACGTCGGCCAGCAGCCCCACCACCAGTCCCGCGCCGACGGCGACCCCGTCCATCGCCGACACCGTGGGCTTGCTGCAGTTGATGACGTTGTAGACCAGATCGCGCGTTTCGCGCAGCACGCGAGCGCGCGTCTCGAAGTCACCGATGATGTCGTCGATCAGATCCAGGTCGCCGCCGGACGAGAACGTCCCTCCCGCGCCGCGGACCACCACCGCTCGCGTGTCAAGGTCGCGGTCGATGGCGGGCCACACGGCGGCGAGGTCGCCGTGCATCGCGGCGTCGAGCGCATTCAGCCGCCCCGGCGCCCGCAGCGTGATCACGAGGATGCCGTCCTCGGGCCGATCGAACGAGAGGCTGGGAAACTCGGCGGCGAGGTCGACCATGCGCGTCAGCTGCCCGTGAAGCTGGGCCTGCGCTTCTCCAGGAAGGCGCTGATGCCGACCTGGTAGTCGTGCGTGCGCGAGGCACGGCCCTGCGCGGCCGCCTCGGCGGCGAGGACATCCTCGAACGACATCGGCGCGTCGAGCATGCGCCGCACGATCGCCTTCGACTCCTTGAACGCGGATGTCGGTCCGCGCGCGATCGACGCTGCCAGGTCGCGCGTGCGCCGCGCCAGGTCGCCGCCCGCGACACTGCGGTTCACCAGCCCCCATGCGGCAGCCTCGCGGCCGGAGAGCAGGCGTCCCGTGTACACCAGCTCCAGCGTGCGGTGCGGTCCGATGCGGCTCACGAGCGCGCGGTGCGCGCCACTGTCGAGCACGGCGCCGATGCGCGCGAACGGCGAGCCGACGCGCGCGTCGTCGGCCGCGTACACGATGTCACAGGCCATCGCGAGACCCAGACCGGTGCCGAGGCACGCGCCCTGCACGGCCGCGATGGTGGGCACGGCGACGCCGGCCATCGCGGCCATGAGGGGGTTGAACTCCTCGCGGAGGATCTGCTCGCCGTCCTCGTGCAGCGGGTCGGCATCGCTGAGGTCGCGGCCGCTGCAGAATGCCTTGCCCTCACCGCGCACCAGGCAGGCGCGCGCACCTTCCGATTCCACCGACTCGAGCGCCGCGATCAGCTCGCGCACCATCGCGGCGTTCATCGCGTTCATCTTGTCGGGCCGGTTGAGCACGATCTCAGCCACACCCGCGTCGATCGCGAACCGCAGCGTGCTCATGGCCTTAGATGCCGGCATACGCCTCGCGCTCCTTCGCCGTGAGGATCTTCAGCTGGCTGGTGCAGACGGTCACGCCGTTCTGGTTGAGCACGTCCCAGCGATACGTCACGACGCCTGTCTTGCCGTCGCGATCGGCCTTCTCCAGCACCTCGATGTCGAGATAGAGCGTGTCGCCGATCCACGTCGGCGCGAGGTAGCGGAGCTTGTCGGTTCCCATGTTGGCCAGGATCGCAGTGGCGTCCGCGGGCACGCCCAGTCCGGTCGCCAGCGCGAACACCATGATGCCCGGCGCCACGCGCTGGCCGAACATGGACCGCTCCGCAGCAACGGCGTCGATGTGCGGATAGAACCAGTCACCAGTGATCGAGCACCAGTTGACGATGTCGGTCTCGGTGATGGTGCGGCCGCGGGTGCGCTGCGTCTGCCCGATCTCCAATTCGTCGTACGTCCGGTACAGGAGGAACCGATCCATCGCGCACCTCTGAGCCCGTCACAAAACCAACCGCTCGATGGGCTGGGCGGGCCGAAGTGTACGATTTCCAGCGCACATGGGCCGTCCCCGCCTCGCCGAACGCAGCCCCTACGACCGCGACCAGGTGGTGGACGCCGCCGTCAAGCTGTTCACCGAGCGCGGCTACGAGGGCACGTCGATGGCCGACATCGCCGCGGCGCTCGGCGTGCACAAGAGCAGCATCTATCACCACATCGCGGGCAAGGAGCAGCTGCTCGACGACGCGGTGAAGCGCGCGCTCAACGCGCTGCACGGCATGCTCGCGGAACCCGACGCGGTCAGCGGCCGAGCCATCGACCGCCTGCGCTACGTGGTGCGCCGCACGGTCGACATCATGGTGCGCCAGCTCGCGGAGGTGACCGTGCTGCTGCGCGTGCGCGGCAACACGCCCACCGAGCGCTGGGCGCTGTCGCGGCGGCGAGACTTCGACCGCGCGGTGCAGCGACTCGTCGCCGAGGCGATCGCGGACGGCGACCTGCGGAGTGACATCGACGCAGCGCTGGTGACGCGCCTCATCTTCGGCATGTCCAACTCCGTGATCGAGTGGTATCAGCCGGGCGGCCGGCTCTCCGGCCACGACGTCGCCGCGGCCATCGACGCGATCATCTTCGAGGGCTTCCGCGCCTCAGCCAGCGGCGACCAGGGCCTCCAGCGCCGCGGGTGAACCCTGCAGCGCCGTGCGCTGCATGAAGTGCTTCACCGCCCGGACACCACCCAGCTCCTCCCCTCCCCCGGCACGCCCGGGGCCGCCATGCACCAGCTGCGGCATCGGCGTGCCGTGACCCGTGGACTCGCCGGCACAGTCTCTGTCGAGCACCAGCACGCGGCCGTGGTGCGGCGCAGCGCCGGTCACCACCTCGCGCACGAAGTCCATGTCGTGAGATACGACAGAGCCGACAAGGCTGCCGCTGCCGCGCGCGGCGATGTCGACGGCCTCGGCTGCGTCGCTGTACGGCATCACGGTGCTCACCGGGCCGAACGCCTCGACCGTGTGCGGTTCAGCGCGGCTCGCGTCGTCGCAGCGCAGCAGCACCGGCGCAATGAACGCGCCGCGCTGCGGATCGGCGTCGACCGGCTCGACCTTCAGCGCGTCACCGCTGACAACCTGGCCCGCCTGCGCCAGCGCTGACACGGCGTCGCGGACCTCGTCGCGCTGTCCCACGCTGACGAGCGCGCCCATGGTCACCGAGTCGCTGCGTGGGTTGCCCACCACGACCCTGCCCAAACGCGCCTGCAGCGCGTCGACGACGGCGTCGACCGCAGGGCGCGGCACCAGGGCGCGGCGGATCGCGGTGCACTTCTGTCCCGCCTTGACGGTCATCTCGCGCGCGACCTCCTTGACAAAGAGGTCGAACTCGTCGCCGCCGGCGGCGGCGTCGGGGCCGAGGATGCAGCAGTTCAGCGAGTCCGTCTCGGCGTTGAAGCGCGCCGCGCGACGCACCACGGCGTCATGGCCGCGCAGTGTCGCCGCGGTGTTTGCGCTGCCGGTGAAGGCGATGACATCGCCGCCGCCCAACTCTGCCAGCAGCGCGCCCGCGTCGCCGCACAGCATCTGCAGCGACCCCTCGGGCAGCACGCCGGCATCGATGATGTCGCGCACCACCGCGGCTGTGAGGTACGCGGTCTGTGTGGCCGGCTTGACGATGGAGGGCATGCCGGCGAGCAGCGCCGGCGCGAGCTTCTCCAGCATGCCCCACACCGGGAAGTTGAACGCGTTGATCTGCAGGACCACGCCCGGCAGCGGCGTGTACACGTGGCGTCCGGCAAACGTTCCCTGCTTGCCCATGGGCACGAGGTCGCCGTCCACCAGCAGCTTGCCCTCGGGCAGCTCCCGGCTGCCGATCCCGGCGAAGGCGAACGTCGTGCCGATGCCACCGTCGATGTCGACCGCCGAATCACGCTTCGTCGCGCCGGTTGCGTAGGACAGCTCGTAGTACGCGTCCTTGCGCTCCGACAGCTGCGCCGCAAGCGTCTTGAGCAGTGCCGCCCGCTCCGGGAATGTCAGCCGGCGCAGCGCCGGGCCGCCCACGCGTCGCGCGTGCTCGACCATCGCACGGGCGTCGAAGCCGCTGCTGGAGACGCGCGCAACCGTCTCTCCCGTGGAGGCGTCGGCCACCACGCGGCCCTCGTCGGTGGCCGTGTACCACGCGCCGGCCACGTAGCTCGCAAGCAGCTCAGACATGTTCTCCGCGTCCTCCTTCGATCCTCATTGCGCTTCAGACTGACGGCTCGTCCGTCAGCGTCCATCCGCGCTCTGTGAGCGCGGTCCGCAGGCGCCGCACCGCGTCCTCCGCCACCGCCAGCTCGATCAACCCCACGGGTAACCCCGGCGCGTGCTCCACGCGCAGGTCCTCCAGGTTGACACCTGCCGCGGCGGTGTCGCCGAGCAGCCGCGCCATCTCCCCCGGCCTGTCCTCCACCAGCACCGGCACGATGCCGAAGCTGCGCGTCTCCCCACCGTGCTTGCCGGGAATGCGCCGCAGTCCGTCGCGGCCCGCCGCGACCAGGTCGCGCACGGCGGCGCCGCCTTCTCTTGAATCGAGCTCGCCCGCGACGCGCAGCAGCGAGGCCGACAGCTCGCGCATCGCCGGCGCGAGCTCGGTGGCGTTTCCCGTTGCGATGTCGGCCCAGAGCTGCGGGTCACCCGCGGCGATGCGCGTCATGTCGCGCATTGCCTGGCCCGTGAGCTGGAGCACCGTGTCGGGCTGCCGCGCCAGCTGCGCCGCCAGCGCCGATGCGACCATCTGCGGCAGGTGGCTCGTGACGGCAAGCGCGCGGTCGTGCTCCGCGGCGGGCATGGCGAGGGGCACCGCGCCGCACTCAGCAGCGATCCAGCGCGCATCCTGCAGCGCCTGCGCCGACGTCTCCTCCATCGGCGTGATCACCCAGGCGCGCCCGGCGAACATGTCGGCGCGCGCGCGATGCGGGCCGCCGCGCTCGCGGCCGGCCAGCGGGTGTCCGCCCACGTACCGGGAGAGCTTCGCCGTGTCACCGCTCAGCGCCGCGCGCACGCCGCGCTCCACCTCGGCCTTGATGCTCGCGGTGTCCGTCACGGTGCTGCGCGGGTCCATTTCAATGCGCTCCGCAACCACGCCAGCCGTGCTGCGGGGCGGGACTGCGACGACCGTGACGTCGACGTCCTCGCCGGCATGGACATCGCCCGCGCCGAGTGACACGGCCTGCCGCAAGTTCATCGCGTCGGCGTCTGCGAGCCATACGGCATGGCCACCGCGGCGCAGCGCAAGCGCGGCCGACGTGCCGATGAGCCCAGCGCCGATCACCAGGACGCGGCGCGCCCCGCGCGCCGGCGGCTGCGCCTCAGCCAACAGGCGTGAGCCACTCCGCGTGCCGCTCGTCGTCGCCCTTGCACGCCCGGAAGTACAGGTCCTGCAGCCTGCGCGTCACCGGGCCGGGCTCACCGTCACCGATGCGGCGGCGGTCGATCTCGATGACTGGCGACACCTCCGCGCCCGTGCCGCAGAGGATCACCTCGTCCGCGATGTACAGCTCGGTGCGATCGACCACGCGCTCCACCACGTCGATGCCCAGCTCATCCCGAGCGAACGTCATCAGTGTGCGCCGGGTGATGCCCTCGACGATGTTCTCAGACACGGGCGGCGTCACCAGGCAGCCGCGCCGGAGCAGGAAGATGTTCTCCGCGCTGCCCTCGCTCACGTGCCCGTCCTGGGTCAGCACGATCGCCTCGTCGAAACCGTTGAGCACGGCCTCGGTCTTGGCCAGCGCGCTGTTGACGTAGATGCCCGACGACTTGGAGCGCGCGGGTGCGACGTTGTCGTCGATGCGCCGCCAGCTCGACACCTGGCAGCGGATGCCGCCCGTGGTGTCGACGTACGCGCCGAACGGGACGGTCACGATCATGAACCCGTCGCGCAGGTCGTGGAAGCGGATGCCCACCTCCTCATTCGCCTTGTACACCAGCGGCCGCACGTACACGTCGGTGGTGAAGGCGTTGCGCCGCAGCAGCTCGACGGTGATCGCGCACAGCTCGTCCACCGGCAGCGGCACCTCCATGTGCAGCATGCGGGCGTTGCCGCGCATGCGCTCGAAGTGCTCGGGCATGCGGAACACGTTCAACCGCCGCTGGCTCTCGCTCCAGTAGGCGCGGATGCCCTCGAAACAGCCGGTGCCGTAGTGCAACGCATGGGTGAGGAGGCCCAGGTGCGAATCACCGTACCGGCGCAGCTCGCCGTCGAAGTAGACCCAGTAGTCCGCCTGGGCTCGCCGCTGCTGCACCGCGGCCGGCGCCTGCTCAGTCACCGGCGGCGTCCTCGGGCGGCTGCTCCACCAGGTTGGCAAGGTGGCGCACGAACCCTCCCGCCACGGCGCCATCAGCGACTCGGTGGTCGAACACGAGCGACAGCTCGACGACCGGTCGGGCGACGACAGCGCCGTCGACCGCCCACGCCCGCAGCGCGATCTGCCCCACGCCGAGCACCGCCGCCTCGGGCGGGTTGATGATCGCGGTGCCACCGTCGACGCCGAAGGCACCGAAGTTCGACACGGTGAAGGTGCTGCCGCGCAGGTCCGCGCCGTGGATGCTGCCGTCGCGCGCCGCGCCGGCGAGCCGGCTCAGCTCGCGGGCGATGCCGCGCACCGGCAGCTTCTCCGCGTCCCGGATCACCGGGACCACGAGCCCGCGCTCGGTCTGCACCGCCACGCCGAGGTGCACCGCCTCGAAGCTCGTCGCCTCCATGCGCGAGGCGTCGAAGTGCGCGTTGAGGCGTGGGAAGCGGCCGAGGGCGAGCACGCAGAGACGGAGCAGCACGGCGAAGGGCGTCACATGCTCGGCGCCGCCATCGGCCTGGACGCGCTCGCGCAGCTCGATCAGGCGCGTTGCATCGGCTGCGGCCCATGCGATCGCGGTTGGGATGTCGCGATGCGAGCCGGTGAGCCGCTCAGCCGCGACGCGGTCGGCGCCGGTCAGCTTGCGCACCTCGCCGGCAGCCGTTGCCGCGGCGCCGTTGGTATCCGGCGCGGCCTGGTGCGCGCGAGCCTGCTCCAGGTCGGCGCGGGTGACCATGCCCCCCGGTCCGGTGCCGGTCACCGCCGCAAGGTCGACGCCGAGCTCGGCCGCCATCCGCCGGACCAGCGGCGATGCCGGTGGCGTTGCAGCCGAAACGGCCGCCACGGGGGCGCCGGGCGCCGGCGTGACCCGGCGACGGCGAGGCGGTGACGCCGACTCGTTCGTGCCATAGCCGACCAGAACGTTGCCCGAGCCGGCCTGCGCCGCTTCGCTCGACCCCACCTCGATACTGATCAGCGGACGGCCCACGGTGATCATGTCGCCGGCCGTCCCGTGCAGCGCGGCGACGCGCCCGGCAAACGGCGTGGGCACCTGCACGACGGCCTTCTCCGTGCCGATCTCCGCGATGGGCTGGTCCACCGCCACCTCGTCGCCGACGGCAACGAGCCAGTTGAGAATCTCACCTTCCGTCAACCCCTCCCCCAGGTCGGGCATCAGAAAGTCGCGGACGTCGGCCATTCGCTCAGTACTCGAGCGCGCGCGCCACCGCGTCGAGGATGCGATCCACGCCGGGCAGGAAGTGATGCTCGATCTTGGCGGGAGGATACGGCAGGTCGAAGCCGGTGACGCGCAGCACCGGCGCGGCCAGGTGGCCGAAGACGCGCTCGGTGAGCGCCGCGGCGATCTCGGCGCCATACCCCGCAAATCGCGGCGCCTCGTGGACAACGACAGCGCGCCCGGTCTTGGTGGCGCTTGCCGCCAAGGTGTCGAGGTCCAGCGGCGTCAGCGTGCGCACGTCGATGACCTCGACGTCCCAGCCTTCGGCAACCGCGGCTTCAGCAGCTTCGAGCGCGGTCGCGACCATGGGGCCGTACGCGATGAGCGTCGCCGTGGCTCCCGCGCGCCGCACCAGCGCCCTGCCGATCGGCTCGCCGCTGACAGGCAGTTCGACCTCCTCCTTCATCCAGTAGCGTCGCTTCGGTTCGAGGAACACGACCGGGTCCGGATGAGCCAGCGCGCTGCGCAGCAGCGAGTACGCGTCGCCCGGTGTACCGGGTGAGACGACCGTCAGACCCGCGGTGTGCGAGTAGTACGCCTCGGGACTCTCCGAATGGTGCTCGACGGCGCCGATGCCGCCGCCGTACGGCATGCGGATCGTCATGGGCAGGCCGACCCGGCCGCGGGTGCGGTTGCGGTACTTGGCCACATGGCTGATCACCTGGTCCAGCGCCGGATAGGAGAAGCCGTCGAACTGCATCTCCACCACGGGACGCAGCCCGTAGAGCGCCATGCCCACGGCCGTCCCGACGATCCCCGACTCGGACACCGGTGAGTCGAAGCAGCGCTCCGCCCCGAACTCCGCCTGCAGACCGTCGGTGATGCGGAACACGCCGCCGAGCGTGCCCACATCCTCGCCGTAGATGACGACGCTGTCGTCCTCGCGCATGGCGTCGCGCAGCGCGGTGTTGAGCGCCGCAGCCATGGTCACCGTCATGCATCGCCCTCGGCAGACAGCTCGCCGTCCAGCAGCGCGCGCTGCTCGTTCAGTGCGGGCGTGGGCGTGGCGTACACGTGCTCGAACATCTCGCGCGGATCGCCTGCCGGCGCACCGAAGAGTGAATCCCGCATGCGCGCCGCCAGCTCCTCGCCCTCGGCCTCGACCTCGGCGGTGAGCGCGTCGTCGAGCACACCGAGGTCGCGCAGCGTTTGCGCGAAGCGCTGCACCGGGTCGTTGGCGCGCCACGTGGCGACCTCGTCCGCGTTGCGGTAGCGCGTCTCGTCATCTGCGGTGGTGTGCGCCTCGAGGCGGTACGTCACCGCCTCCACCAGGGTCGGGCCGCCGCCTGCGCGCGCGCGGTCCACGGCCGCGCGGACGGCGCCGTACACCGAGAGCACGTCGTTGCCGTCGACCCGCACGCCCGGCATGCCGCAGCCCGGCGCGCGCAGCGCGATGGACTCGGTGCGCGTCTGGCGCGACACCGGCACGCTGATGGCGTACTGGTTGTTCTGCACCAGGAACACCACGGGCGCCTGGTACACGCCGGCCATGTTCATGGCCTCGTGCGCGTCGCCCTCGCTGGCCGCGCCCTCGCCGAACAGCGTGAGCGCGACGATGGGGTCTCCGCGCATGCGCGCGGCCATGGCGAGCCCGGTGGCGTGCAGCGCCTGTGTGGCGACCGGCGTCGTCTGCGGCGCAACGCGGTATCGATATGGATCGAAGCCGCAGTGCCAGCTGCCCTGGAAGAGCGCGAGCACCTCCACGATGTCGACGCCGCGCGCAAATGTGGCGACGCTGTCCCGATAGGACGGGAACAGCCAATCCTCGTCGTCCAGTGCAAAGACCGCGCCCACCTGCGCAGCCTCCTGGCCCTGGCTGGAGGCGAACACGCCGAGCGCCCCCTGGCGCGTCAGATTGATCGCCTGGCGGTCGACGCGCCGGCTCAGCGCCATCAGCCGGTACAGGCTGCGCAACTGCGTGTGATCCAATGCGAGATCGTGATGCGCAGGCGCAGCAAGGCCGCCGTCAGCCGCGACCTCCTGCCAGGTCGCGTTGATACGGCTCGACTCTCCCGCGGCGCCGCTGGGCGCCGCTCGACCGGTGGTCACGCTCATACGTCTCGAAGCACCGAATTCGCGGCTAATGCTATCCGATCGAAACCGGCCCTCCCCCTAAGCACCGCCGCGGTGGCGAAGCGGCTTGCCGCCGCCGGGTTCATCGCGGCACGCGCCGAGGCTCGACTGTTGGCGGGCCGTGCGGCGGGCGATGCCGAGCTGCTGGAGCGGCTGCTCCAACGCCGTCTCACCGGAGAGCCGCTCGCCTGGATCGTGGGCAGCGCACGCTTCTGCGGCCTCCACGTGCGCGTGGAGCCGGGCGTGTTCGTGCCGCGCTCGCAGAGCGAGATCATCGCGCGGCGCGCCGCGTCTCGCCTGCCGGCCGCCGGGATCGCCATCGACGTCTGCACGGGGAGTGGCGCTGTCGCAATGGTGCTGATGCGTGCGCGCCCAGACGCGACCGTCATCGCGACCGACATCGATCCTGTGGCGATCGCATGCGCAACCGCGAACGGCGTGGAGGCGCGTCATGGTGACCTCTTCGAGGGTCTGCCGTCGTCGTTGCACGGCAGTGTCGACGTTGTGACCGCGGTCGTGCCGTATGTGCCGTCCGCCGAGCTCCCCTACCTGCAGCGGGACACCTTCACCTTCGAGACGCCGCTCGCCTACGACGGCGGTCGCGACGGCACACGCCTGCTGCGGCGCGTGATCCGCGACGCTGCGCGCTTTCTCAGACCGAAGGGCGCGCTGCTGCTGGAGCTGGGTGGCGAACAGGCTGAGGTACTGCGTCCCCATCTGCGACGCCACGGGTTCGGGTCGGTGACCGTGCTGCGCGACAGCGACGGTGACGTGCGCGGCGTCGACGCTCGCGTGACTCCAAATGGCATTGTCAGCCGGCGAGACGGCGCTCGATCCCGTCGAGCATGAGGCTCACCGCCTGACCACCGGGCGGAGCTGCGGTATCCCGCGGCGCCGAGTCGTCCTGCGGCAGCGGCCTGGGATGCTCCGGCGCCGAGTCGTCCAGTGAAACCTTGACGCAACCGCTGTACACGCTGAGCTCGTAGCGGTTCTCACTGCGCGACGCGCCGGGCGACTCCCAATGCGCATCCGCCCCGGTGCTGCGCATGTTCCGCGCGTCGAGGCGCACACGGACCGACCCTGTTGACACCGTCGCGCGTGCCGCCGCGCCGCGCGGGCGGTGCAGCGTCACCCCGACGATCCCGCTGTTGACCTTGATGGGCACGGCGCCGAACGGTGGCGGCAGCGTGCACGACACGTTGCCCGCGCCGCTGTCGAGCTCGATCTCGCTGATGCGCAGGCCGCGCAGGTCGAGCGAGGTGTTCCAGGTGCCGCCGTGCACCTTGATGCGCCATGTCCGCTCCGGGCTGAGCTCGACGGCGCCGCGGTACCCGCCGCGGCGATTGCGCACAACGACCTCGCCGTCCGGCCGCACGTCCAGAGACGGCGCGCCGCCACCTCCCGTGGAGGTCGCGAGGTCGACGGTGCCGGCCGCCGCAGCGCGCACCTGCACCTTCCACGACCCCGAGTCGATGGCCAGGGTGACCGCCTCCTTCGGGCTGGGCGGGTTCGGGCCTGGCCCGAGGCGGCCGACACCGACCGCTGCGATGACCAGCGCGTTGGCCGCGGCCTCGGGCGCCTCCGCGCCTGCCGCGCTCAGCACGGACGCGATCTCGCGGCTCAAGCGGCTGCGGGGAACAGCGGGCAGGCACGCGAGTACCACGTCGGCCGAGGCCGGCCTGGTCGCCAGCCGCTCTGTCAGCGCGTCGCAGGCAGCGGCGATGCGCGCCCGCCAGCTGGGGCCGGCGGGTACCTCGACGGAGTCGAGCACGGCCCCAGCGAGCAGCTCGACCAACTGCCCCTTGTCGCGCAGGTGCCAGTACAGAGACGCCGGCTTGATGTCCAGCCGGTCGGCCAGCGCGCGCATGGAGAGGCCCTCGACACCTGCCGTTTCGAGCAGGGCGAGGGCCGCGTCGATGACCGCCTCGCGGCTGAGCCGGGAGGCATCCGGGGGTTGTTTCGGGTTGTCGCTTGACATGCCTAACATCGTTAGGTCACTATAGCGCCGATCGTTGGCAGTTTGCTAGAGGACCTTACGGATGTTAGAGATTACCCCGACCGTCGAGGCAATGGGCGTCAGCAAGCGCTTCGGCGCCACCAAGGCCCTGGACGGGCTCGACTTCACCATGCGCCCCGGCCAGGTCACGGCCGTGCTCGGGCCCAACGGGGCCGGGAAGACGACGTTCGTCAACCTGCTGGCCACGCTGCTCCGCGCCGACGCCGGCACGCTGAGGGTCTGCGGCGCCGACGTCCGGCGCGATCCCGCGGCGGTGCGCCGCATGGTGGCCCTCGCCGGGCAGTTCGCAGCCGTCGAGCCCGCGATGACCGGGCGCGAGAACGTCGAGATGGTCGCCCGGCTGTTCGGGCAGTCGCGGCGCGACGCGCGGCGCAACGCCGCCGAGGTGCTCGAGCACATCGGCTTGACGGAAGCGGCGGACCGCACCGTCCGCGGGTACTCCGGCGGCATGCGACGGCGCCTCGACCTTGGTGCCAGCCTGGTCGGCCGGCCTCGGCTGCTGCTCCTCGACGAGCCCACGACAGGACTCGATCCGAGAAGCCGCAACGAGCTCTGGGACGTCATCAGGTCGCTGGTGCATCGCGGGACGGACGTCCTGCTGACCACGCAGTATCTGGACGAGGCGGACCACCTGGCCTCGCACGTCGTGATCATCGACCACGGCCGAGCGGTGGCGTCGGGGGCGCCGCGCGAGCTCAAGCGACTGGTGGGACGCACGGTCGTCGAGGTGCACGTGCGCGAGGCGTCGGACCTCGAACGCGTGGCCGCGACCCTCGGCGCCATCAGCGATTCGGACCCGTACATCGACGTTCCCGCGCGCAGCGTGCGCGCCGGCCTCGACGCCGACACCAACCGTGTGTTCGCCGCGCTGCGGCCACTCGACGACACCGGCATCGTGATCGATGAGGTCGCGGTGCGCGCACCGACGCTCGACGAAGCGTTTCTCACCCTCACCGGCAATCCGCAGGAGGATGTGGCATGACCACCGCAGCCATTGCACAACCCGTGAACCAGGCGTCGGACAATGCAGCCGGCCTGCTGACATCGGTCACGCAGATCGCGCGCCGCGTGCTGCTGAAGTTCATCCGCTCGCCCCAGCTCGTGGTGGTGGGGACCCTGCAGGGCGCCATGTTCCTGCTGATATTCCGGTACGTGTTCGGCGGCGCCATCACGACGCCGGGCATCGACTATGTCAACTTCGTGGTGCCGGGGTTCATCGCGACAGGCGTCCTCTTCAACGCGATGTACTCGGCGGTGGGCATGGCGGAGGACCTCGAAGCCGGGCTCATCGCGCGGCTGCGCTCACTGCCGATTCCGCGCAGCGCAGTGCTGGTTGGACGCGCCCTCGCCGACACGGGCATCCAGGTGTGGGGCCTGGTGATCACCATCGCGATCGGCTTTGCCGTGGGCTTTCGCCTGCACGACACGCTGCCGGCCGCGTTGGAGGCGGCGGCACTCATCGTGCTGTTCGGGATCGTGTTCGAGTGGCTCTTCCTGCTGATGGGGATGATCGCCGGGTCCCCGCAGGCATCACAGGGCTTTGCGCTCCTGATCTTTCCGCTGACATTCGTCTCGTCCGCATATGTCCCGGTGGCGAGCATGCCGGCTTGGCTCCAGGGATTTGCGGAAAACCAGCCTGTCACGGTGATGGTGAATGCGGTTCGCACGCTCACCGAGGGCGCGCCTGCCGAAGCGCTGGTCGGACATCCGGCTTCGTACTTCGTGGTGCGGTCGCTGATCTGGTCACTGGCGCTGATTGCGATCTTCGCCCCGCTCGCGGTGGCCAAATACCGACGGGGCTGACGCCCCGGCGCGTGATCAGGCGGTGACGGGTCGTGCCGTCGCCGCCGCATGCTCGCGGCGCTGCAGATCCGTGATGACCTCGGGCCAGCGCCGCCAATCGAAGATCAGCGTGCTCGAGCGCACGACCTCGTTTTCGACGGTGAGTAGCTCGCCGCAGAGCACCGAGCCGGCCGGAGTGTCCGTCACGAAGTCGTACAGCACGAACGCGCGATTGTCATCCCCGACGATGTCGCGCACGTCGACCCGTGTGTACACCGGCGCCAGATGGCGGAATCCCTGCACGAATGCTTCGCGTCCCGTGGATTGCTGCTTCACCGTCCCACCGAATGCGGCGTCTGGATGCAGCAGCCGTTCCAGGTCGTCGAAGCGCTTGTCGCCGACGGCTCCGATGTACTCCCGCGCGATCTCCTTCGCTGACCTGCTCATGACCGGGTCCTCCTCTGAGCTGCGTTGACGCTGGCGGTGACTTGAGATACTAAAGTTTATAACTTGCTGAAGTCAAGCTATGATTTGACGCATGCGCTCGTACGCCCAGTACTGCGGCCTGGCCCGCGCTCTCGACGTCATCGGCGAGCGCTGGTCCCTCCTCCTGGTTCGCGAGCTGCTCGACGGGCCGCGCAGGTACAACGAGCTCCTCGCCGGCCTGCCCGGCGTGGCCACCAACCTCCTCGCCGAGCGGCTGCGCAGCCTCGAGGCAGGCGGAGTGATCGCGCGTCGCGACGACGCTCGCTACGCCTTGACGCCGTGGGGCCAGGGCCTGCATGAGGTCGTGTACGCGCTCGGCCGCTGGGCCGGCCCCCTCATGGCGCAGCCGCGTGGCGGCGACGCCTTTCAGAGCAGCTGGCTGCGCCACATGGTGATTGCGCGCTTCGAGGGACACGACCCGCTGCGCAGGGATCTCAGTGTCGAGCTGCGGTGCGATGGCGCGGATCCGATGACGCTCGTTGCGGCGGGTGGTCGCGTGCACATCGCAACCCGCGCCGCCTCGACCCCGGACGTGACACTCGCAGGCCCGCCCGAGCCCGTCGTCGGTCTCCTGCTGGGACGCATCACGCGCGCACAGGCCGAGGCGCGCGGCGTGCGCGCGCGCGGAGACGTGCGTCGGCTGACCGGGCTTCGCCCCCGTGGCGAGCGTCAGGCTGCGACGCTTAGCCGAGCCTGATTCCGGCCAGCTGCGTTGACTGCGCTACCAGGCGCCCGCCGCTGTCCCAGATGAAGCACGCTTCGTCGACCCGCCGCGCGTCGATCAGCTGCGCACGCTGCAGCACATGCACCGGACCGGGTCGCGGCAGGGCGCGCACGTAGACGGTCAGCTCGAGCGTCGGCACCCAGCCGGCCAGCTCGATGTCGAACGTCCCGGGCGGGAATGCGTCCACGGCGAACAGCAGCGATATGGGATCGAAGGGCTCGCCGTCGAGCAGGCTCAGCCATCCGCGCAGCTCGCCGCGGCCCTTCGGGGATCCGGTGAGGAAACCGAGCGAGTCGGGTTCGAGGCGCAGCTCGATCTCGTCCATCAGCGCCACGGGCGTGCCGCTCGGCGGCGAGGGCAGCCGCATGCAGGCGTCGTACGGCACATCGCTGATCGCAGGGAGTCCGGCCGACCAGTACGGCGCGCTGCCGGGATCGAGGTCGGCGGTGGTGACGAGCGCTTCGGCGCGCAGCGCACGGTCTTGCACGAGGCGGGTGCGGACTTGGCTGGCGCTCCGCCCCGCCCGCAGCACCAAGGTCTCGACGTCGACCGGGCCCGGCTCGGGCGGGCGCACATAGTGCGCGCTCGCGGCGATGACATGGCGATGCGCGCCGGCGAGTGTCGCCGCGCGTCCCAGGATCGCGAGCAGGTAGCCGCCGTTGGGCTTGTCACCGATCGTCCACGCCGGACTCAACTCGCCTGCGAACTCACCTTCGCCCCTCTCGGTGAGGCGCGTGACGTGCGCGAACCGCCCGGCCGCGTTGGTCACGACGAGGTCAACCGACGACGACGACTCGTACGGCGACGCCCAACGCCCGCGGCCAGCGCCGATCTGTGGTCAGGACGTGGTCCGCGTCCAGCACGTGAGCAGTGGCGATGACGAACGCGTCGGGCAGCCGGAGCGTGCGATGCCGCGCACGGATGCGAGCCGCGGTCTGAGCCGTCATCGTGTCGATGGCCTCTACACGCGCGGGCAGCGCGGCAACGAATGCGTCGACCTGTCGCACGGCGGTCGCTCCCCTCTGATGCGGTTCGACAAGGATCTCTGCATAGACCGAGGCGGGCAAAACGAGCTCTTGGCCGGCTCCAACCTCAGACGACAGCGCTCGTCGGGCTGCGATGTGGTGCACATCCCGACCGTTGAGCACAGCGATCAAGACGCCGGCGTCAAGAACAGTCAGCGCCACTCGTTGCGAAGTTGTTCCAGACGGCCCGGCTTGTAAACCCCGGTGAGCACTCCGGCGAAACGCTCCACCGGATCGTCGCGCCGCACCAGCCTCACCTCCCCGGGACGGTCGACGATGACGTCAAGCCTGTCGCCGGTGTGCAGTCCCGCCCGCCTGAGCGGATCCAGGGGGATCGTCACCTGGTGCTTGGAACTGATGCGTGTGTGTCGCCGAACCCGCTTTACCTCAGTGCTCACTCGTCAAGGATAACACCGGCGTGCCTTCTCAGGCACCCCCCCGAGACACCGAGACCTGAGCTCGAGCACTTCAGGGTGCGGGCTCGGCTATTTGGGATCGCGCTCTTCGCCTTTGCCTTGAGCATCATGATGCTACGATGCGAAGATGCCCAAAATCCGCACGACCGTCACCCTGGACGAAGAGGTCATCCGCTGGGTCCGCGTGCGCGCCGCCAGGCTTGGCAAGGGTGACAGCGAAGTCATCGAGCAGTCCCTGCGTCGTGACCTTGGACTAGATCTGCTCGAGGGGCTCTGGCGCCGCAATGAGATGGGTGAGGACGAAGCAGTTGGGCTCGCCCTCGAAGCGCAGAGAGCAGGTCGGCATCGCCGGCGTCGCTGAGTGCGCGCCGTTCTCGACGTCAACGTTCTGATCTCCGCGCTGCTCGCACCGGCCGGCTCTTCAGCCGCCATCCTGTTGCACTGGCTTCGCGGTGCGTTCGACCTCGTCGTGAATGCGGACTTGCTGGCTGAGTTGACGGCGGCTCTGAGGTATCCAAAGCTCCTCGCTCGCATAGCGCCAGGCGACGGCGCAGCCTTCGTCGATCTGCTCAAACGCGAAGCGCTGGTAGCGGAGAGCACCGCTCTTCCTCCGCCGGCGCGTTCGCGCGACCCCCGAGACGATTACCTGCTTGCGCTCGCAGCCGCTGCCAATGCGGTTCTGGTCAGCTGGGATCGCGATTTGCTCGATCTCCCCGGCGTTCCTGTGCAGTCGCCGCCGCAGTTTCTCGAAAGCATGGGTACTGGTGAATGAGTGCGGAAGCCGCAGGCGGCTCTTGCTGTCACTTTTGTCTGAAAGTCGGGGAGCGCGGACGCGAACCGCGTACCCCTGGCCCCCAGACCAACGCCAATTACGTGGGATGGCTAGCCAGATGATAATAGGGCGTCCGGTGCCCCGCACGACCGGCGGCCTACGAGTGCGCCCGTCGCCCCGGTCGCCGTTTGCGCCGCGGTCGTGCTGACGCACGCGCATATTCGCTAAATAGCTCGCGCCCGACGTCGCTCAGGCTGCGCGACTCAGATGCTGCCTTTAGCTTGGCCTGCTCGTAAACGTCCGGCTCGATACGGAACTGCACGCGCGGGGACGTTCCCTGACTCAATGACGGCCGTCCGACGCGACGGCGTGTGGCCTTTGTCAGGTCGTATCCAGCTTCCGCTTCACGTGCGAGCTCCTCAATGTCGCGCTCACTCAGAACCTTGCCGGACCGCGTCCTCACGCTGGTCTCCGATACGGCAACGCCTCGTTGTAGCGGTCGCGGTACTTCGCCCTCAGCTTCATTGCGTGGACGACCAGCAGACCACCACTGTCCAATTCAATTGCCGCGATCTCGAGCGCAACTCCGCGTTCTCGTCCCCCAGGTAGACAGAAAGGTCGTCCGGAATCGTCGCTCCTGGCGGCGCCGGCTCGTCGAACACCAGGCCACAGTGCGCAATGACGTACTCAATCTGCGCCCTCGCGGCGCCGTGCTTGAGGGCTGACCCAGCAACAACCAAGTCCACACTGGACCAATATTGTATGACAAAACGCGTTGGGGAGAAAGTGCCGGCCGCTGCGGCCCGGCCGAGTGAGACCCGCCTCGCCTGGCCGACCACTGCCGGTCCGGTAGTAGCGGCTTCGACGACAATCACTCACGTCATGGGTGCTGGGCAGACGCCTGACAGGCGAGAGAGGCTGGTGTCCGGTTATGCACGCTTCGCGTCGACCCATCAGCCGGAGGACGAGTGGGTACTCGAGACTATCGACGATGATTTCAGAGCGCACGCTCAGCCGATTGAGATTGCTGACCTCATCGTCGAGATCGTCGACCGGCTGCCCAATGACACGCCGGCTTTGCGCTACGTCGGCGCCGGACTACTTGAGGACCTTTTGTTCGACGCGGAACCAGCGACCATCCAACACGTCGCTGATGCCGCCGAGAGAAATCCGAACCTTCGGTCGGCGCTGGCCGTCGTCTATCCCGTGAAGTACGGCCAGGCTGGGTACGAGGAGCTTCAGGACCTGGTAAGGGCGGAGATCGGGCAGCTGAAGGACACCCGCCTCAAGGGTCATTGACGCACTCTGGCCTGTGCCGGACCGCCCTCGTCAGCTAAGTGGGTGACCGTCGGTGCTTTCCTGGGTAAGGTCCCGAACCAGCAATGATCACGTATTCCGGCACACGCGGTCCATACCAGATGTATAGAGACTGGGCTTTGTCGCGCGCAACCTTGGCCTTCCCAATGCGCAGTAGTCGGTTGCGAGCAGATCTCATTTGGGGATGCCAGTTGGCCTTCTGCATCCACGCGGCATCCAAGTCCGCGGATTTCGCCTGGAAGGCGGTGAGCTCGCGATCGCCGCGAGCCTTGTCTTCCTCGGCCAGACGCACAAGCAACTCGTTCGCGTCGGCCATTGCGTGCATGAACGCGTCCGAGCATCTATAGAGCCAACCGCGCCCCCGGTGTTCGATGAGCACCAGGGGATTCTCCGCTGGGCCGCCGAGGACGTCGAAAAGGGCGGCGGTTTGGTCAGGTCGCTCGAAGCCCTCTTGTTGATGCACAGAGACCACCGACGTCTTGCGATTCACCAGCGGCACGCACGGTCCAGTTGCAACGTCCATAGCCGCGAGACGCTTGTCTGGAACGGTGAATACCACGCACGTCATGTCCGAGGCCCAATCCTCATCGACCGTGGTCGCCCCCGCCTCCCGGATCCGCAGCAGGGGCAAGACCCTCCGACTGCGCCTTTTCACTGCCACGGAGTTTACGGGGGGTACCGTCACGCCGATGCGGGGTTGCGGCCGGCATCAGGCGTAGCTTCGCGGATGCTGCCAGATCAGCGTCCGCGTACTCTGAACGCGTGTCCACGCGAGAGCGGACAGAATCCTCCGGGACAGGCGACGGCGGCGACTTCGAGGTTGTCACCGGCGGCGAGGTGCTGCGCCGCTACCGCACCGGTGACCTGGTCGACGCGCCCGTCGAGTTCGACGATGGTGATGTTCCGTCCTCAGTGCGGCACCTGATCCCGCTGGCTCGGCACTGGGGGATCGGCGACGACGTTCTCCGAGAGCATCTAGTTCATGCGGGCGATCCCCGGGACCTCGCGGAGATGAAGGCAGCAGTCGAAGCTGCAGAAGACGCCCTGGATGCTTGGCTCACGTCCGCGGACGCTCTGCGGGACCCGTCGGCGGCCTACCTCGCTTTCACGTCGCTACGAATGGCCGCGGAGCTCGTGCCCTAGGTACATTCCGGGGTACTGGCCTGCCTGAGCGCGGTCTCGTCGCTCCCGGTCTGAGGTTGTCCGCAGGGTCCGCGGCAGGAGTTCGCGAGGGGCCGTCTCGACCAACGTCACCCGAGAGAGTCATGCAATCCTTCTGCCCGTGCGCGGCCTGGTACTTGGTGGCGGCGGGATCACCGGCGTAGCCTGGGAGACGGGTCTCCTCGCCGGGCTGTCAGTGGCGGGCGTCGACCTCACGCGCGCCGACTTGGTTGTTGGCACGTCGGCAGGCTCGCTGGTGGGCGCGCAGATCCTCAGCGACACTCCCATCAGGGAGTTGTATGACGTACAGCTCGCCGACCCCGCGAGCGGCGAGACGGGGCTCCGCCTGGGGCTTTCATTCCTGTTCCGCTTCATCGCAGCCTCGATGGTCCCTGGAAGCGAGCAGCGGACAGCACGCCGGCTCGGCCGAACGGCGCTGCGAGCACATGCCGGGCCGGAGTCACAATGGGTAGCCGACTTCGTGAAGAAGCGGATTGGAGCACCTGCGTGGCCTGAGAGCCGCCTGCTGGTTCCTGCGGTCGACACGGAGACCGGCGAACTTCGGCAGTTCGACCGGCAGGGCGACGTGCCGTTGGTCAATGCGGTGGCCGCTGGCTGTGCGTGGCCAACGCTCGCACCGCCGATCACGATCGGAGGCCGGCGCTACATGGACGGCGGAATCCGCTCGCCCACCAACGCCGACCTGGCGACCGGCTGCGACCGAGTCGTCGTGATTGCGCCCATCACGTCCGCGCTCCGAAGGCGACAGCGCATCTCCGTCCAGTTGGCCGCATTGGGCCCCGGAGTGCGGTCAGCAGTGGTCAGCCCCGATCGAGCCGCGAAGCGAGCGATTGGGAGGAATGTGATGGACGAAACGAGACGACCGGCCGCGGCGCGCGCCGGATTCGCACAGGCCGCGTCCGTTGCGACACAAGTAGCCGCCGTCTGGATTTAGCGGAGGAATCCGTCCGTCAGGGGTGATTGGCGGATGGTGGCCTGGTCCATCGCCTTTGCGCTCGATGGGCAATCGTGCGGTCTCTCCGACGCGCCCTTAGCTTTCCACCCGGGACCATCCAACGTCACTGAGGCCTGCGTCGTCGATTTCATTTTGCTTGTGCATCATGATCCGAGCGGCCACCACGATCTGATCCCAAGAGTTCGTCAGCATCCCTCGTCTTAGCCCTTGATCAACTGAGCGAATCCTTCGACGAGGCGACAAGAGCTCTCCGCTTCAGCCATCTCTTCCGGGTGCCATTGCACAGCCAGCAGCCGAAGATCTGGAGCCTCAAGAGCTTCAACGCAGCCGTCACTGCTCAGTGCGGCAAGTTGCAGGTATGGCGCCAGGCGATCGACGGCCTGGTGGTGGCCACTGTTCACCGCCACGACGTCAGTGCGGAGGACCTGCCGCAGGTAGGTTCCCTCAAGGATCCGCACGTCGTGAACTGCCGCGGCGGGATTCGCGCCCCATTGGGGATGGTCGACGTGCTGGTGTAGCGTTCCGCCCAACGCAACGTTGAGCACCTGCTGTCCACGGCATATCCCAAGTATCGGAAGGTTTCGTGCACGAGCTGCCGCAACCATGTCGAGTTCGAGCGCGTCCAGATCCTCGATGGACGTCTGAGTTCGTGGTCCCGGCTCCTGTCCGTACCGTGCCGGCGCAACGTCGGGGCCGCCTGGGATGACGAGGCCGTCAAGACGCGCAACGACCCTCGTCGACGATTTCGGAGTGATCAGCACGGGCACGAGCCCACCCGAGCTCAGCAGGCTGAGATAGCGCAGGGCATTCTCGCCGGGGGAGGCTGAACGGGCCACGATGTCGTCCGTCCACGTCAACCCAACAAGCGGATCACGCTGTATGCGCGTCGACGTCATGGGGGGAGGGTAGCGAAACACCGCTCGGCCCTCGGGTCGAGCTCGCATCGGAGCCGTCGCCAGACGGTACCGTAGTCCGATGGACCACGAGCAGCAGGCGGCATGGCACGAGCGCGTCCGTCGGGCGCTGATCGACAAGCGCACTGAGCTCTTTGCCAAGGTGGAGCAACTCGGCGCTCACGACCCCGCGGAGACGTCGAACCTCAACTTCGGCAAGCGCATCGGCGAGGGCACCACGTACGCCGTGGAGCGCATGACCGGCGCGTACCAGGCGCGCACTCTCTACGAGACGGTACGAGAGATCGACGAAGCGCTCGTGCGCCTGGACGCTGGGACCTATGGCCTGTGCGCATCATGTGGCAAGCGGATTCCCGCGCCGCGGCTCGACCTCGTGCCGTGGGCCGCGCGATGCGTGCCGTGCAGCGCTCCGGCACGGCGCGCCTGAGGTACACCCCGACAGTTGGAATTGCTGGACCGCGCGCGAATCTACTAGAACGTGGAGCGCGATGCAGTTGCGCTGGTCTTCCATTGTTGCATGCAACGCCCGCGTCAACCTTTCGAGGCCGACAGGTCGCCCGCGATCCGCGACCGTCGCTACGGTCTTAACGTGATTACTAACCCGGTTGCGGCCGGTGTCCTTCTATCACGAGGACGAGACCGCTGGGACTTCGCGCGGAAATGGCTGCCGGGCCTGGCACGCCTCGTCGACATGTTGGTAAGTCATGAGCGACACGGGACATCAGCCGAGACGCGACACCAGGGCGGCAACGAGGTCGGACGCCGGCGGCACCGACGTCACGCTCGCGACACCCGTCCCTGCGTACAGGGCCATGGCGTCGATCCTGCCTTCCACATGACGACTGGGCGTGGCAGAACTGAAGCGCGCGATCGGCCGCCGGGCTCCGGGCGGACCGCCCTCAGCGACAACGTCCCCCTCGAAGGCCTCCGCCGCGGCCAGAGCGCTCTTCAGCACTCGGTGCGGTGCGTCCGGCCAGCCTCCAGAGAATCCGGTGGTTAGCACGGTGTCATCCGCCGACTGGGCAGCCAGCAATGCGTCGATGTACACCGGATGCGCTCGAGACTCCTGGGTCGCAACGAACGCCGTGCCGACGCGGACAGCCGCGGCACCCGCATCGACCGCCCACGCCGCACTCTCCGCCGTGGCGATCCCGCCCGCTGCGACGACGGGTATAGAGACGCGTTCAGAGACTTCGCGGAGCAACTGCTCGAGCGGCTGCGTCCCGCGCACATGCCCACCGGCCTCGACTCCCTGGGCGATGACGAAGTCGCAGCCGGCGTCCTGCGCCGCCAACGCATGATCTAGGGAGCCGACCTGCCACGCGACGAGGGCGACTCCAGCCGACCGAGCGCGGGACACGAGCAAAGGGTCCGGCGTGGTCCAAAACACTTCGACGACACGCAGTCGTGCCGCCGCAGCTTCGAAGGTCGCAAGGTCATCTTGGACCCGGTGTCCGAAGAAGCCCATGCCAACTGCGCCGCCGTCTGCTCCAGCCAGCGCGTTAGTCATACGCTCGTCAGCTGACTCCAGCGCGTCGAATTCGCACAGCATGCCGAGCGCACCGGCGCGCGCCACCGCGCTGGCAAGCTCCGGACCCGAAACCCCACCCATTGCCGCTTGTTGCAGTGGGTGCCGGCATCCAACAAGCCTCGTAAAGCTAGTCTGCAATGGCTCCTCCATGCGAGTCACCACGAGCAGTTCCGCCTCGCTGCATCAGCGACAGCAGATGGTAGTTCAGTTACCCCTTCTCAGGCAGTCTGCCCAGCTCTGTTCACCCCACGGTGAGCCGTCCGCTGCGCTTTCGTAGGGCGACGCCAGAGCCGCCCTTCGGGCTCCGGCGTCGGCGGCCGATGGCCCTACGCCGTAGCCCACGCCAGCTGCTGATCGGTGTTCAGTGTTTGAGCGGGCCGAGCACGACGTCGACGGTCACCTTCCCGTCGTGGCCGAGCAGGAGTTTCAGCCAAAACTGACTAAGAGCCATCTATGGCAGAAAGTCGGGGAGCGCGGACTCGAACCGCGGACCCCTGGTCCCCCAGACCAGTACTCTAACCACCTGAGCTACTCCCCGGAATCCGCCGGATCAGTCTAGCCCATCACGCGGCGCCAGTCCGCGCAGCTCCTCGGCGGGATCGCGGCTCATCAGGTCGGCAAGCGCTTCGTCCACGGGCTTGCCCTCGAACAACACGGCATTGACCTCCCGCGTGATCGGCATGTCCACGCCGTGCTTCGCGGCGAGGCGTGCTGCCACCCGCGCTGCAGATACCCCCTCCACTACCATGCGCACCTGCTGCATCGCCTCTTCGAGCGACGCCCCGCGCCCAATCGCCTCGCCCAGCTGGCGGTTGCGCGAGTGCGGGCTGGTGCACGTGACGACGCAGTCGCCCAACCCCGCCAGGCCCGCGAACGTCATCACGTTGGCGCCGCGGCGCACGCCCAGACGGGCGATCTCGGCGATGCCGCGCGTGAGGATCGCCGCCTTGCCGTTGTCGCCCACGCCCATGCCGTCGCACGCGCCCACCGCGATGGCGAGCACGTTCTTCAGCGCACCGCCGTACTCCACGCCCACGCGGTCCGCCGTGCTGTACACGCGGAACGAGCTGCTGCTGCACGCGTCACGGACGCGCTCGGCGGCATGTGACTCCCCGGCGACGACGGACGCCGCTGGCAGCCCGCGCGCCACCTCCACCGCGATGTTGGGTCCGCTCAGCGCGGTGATCGCGCCGTCCCAGCCGCTGCCGAGGACGTCGGCCAGCACGCCACTCATCGTCAGCGAGGTGCGCTCCTCGAACCCCTTGGCGCCGCTGACGATCACGCAGTCGCGCTGCAGGTGCGGCGCTACGAGCGTGGCGACGTCGCGCATGCCGTGCGTGGGGACCGCGAGCACGACGATGCCGCACCCATGCACGCAGGCGGCCGGGTCCGCTGTCACCTCGACCGACGCGTCGAGCTCCATGTCGCTCAGGTAGCGGGGGTTGTGCCGCGTGCGCGCGATCTCCGCCGCCAGGTCCTGATGCCGAGCCCACAGCGATACCTCGCGGTCACCGTCGCGCGCCAGCGCCTGCGCCAGCGCCATGCCCCACGAGCCGGCGCCGACGACCGCGATGCGCACCCTCAATCGCCCGCGTCGTCGCGACGCCGCGTCACAATGCGGAGCCGCACGCCGTCGAAGCCGAATGCCTCGCGGATGCGGTTCTCAAGGTAGCGCGAATACGCGAAGTGCAGCAGCGCCGGATCGTTGACAAACAGCACGAACGTCGGCACGGCGCCGCGGGCCTGCGTCGCGTAGAGGATCCTGAGCTTGCGCCCCTTGTGCGTCCGGGGCGGATGCTCGTCGACCGCGTCGCGGATCACCGTGTTGAGGGCTCCGGTGCCGGCGTGCACGGCGCGCGCGTCACCCACGCGAGCCGCCGTGGCCAGCACCTTGTCGACGTTGCGGCCCTCGGTTGCCGACAGCGTGAGCACCGGCGCACCGGGCACGAAGTGGAACCCCGCGCCGATCTCCTTCAGGAACGACGGTCTGGCGCGGGACTCTTGCGGCACCAGGTCCCACTTGTTCGCCACCACCACGAGGCCGGTCCCGGCATCCGCCGCGTATCCCGCCACGTGGCGGTCCTGGGCAACCACGCCCTGCGAAGCGTCCATCACAAGCACAGCCACATCGGCCCGCTCCAGCGCTCGGAGCGAGCGCAACAGGCTGTATCGCTCCACGTCGTTGTCCACCAAGCCGCGGCGGCGGATGCCCGCCGTGTCCACCAACCGCACGGTGCGCCCCTCGAAGTCCAGCACCGTGTCCACCACGTCGCGGGTCGTTCCGGCCACTGGTGACACCAACGTGCGCTCCTGCCCCACCAGCGCGTTGAGCAGGGATGACTTGCCCGTGTTCGGGCGGCCGATGATCGCGATGCGCAGCTCAGCGGCGGCGCCGTCCGGCCGCGGGTCGCGCGGCGGCGGCAGCGCGGCCACCATCGCATCGAGCAGGTCGCCGGTGTCCCTGCCTTGCAGCGCGCTGACGAGCATGGGCTCGCCAAGCCCCAGCCCGTACAGCTCGTGGGCGAAGTGCGGGTCGCGGTCGCTCTCTGCCTTGTTGCCCACCAGCAGCACCGGCTTCCCGCCGCTCCGCACGATGGTGGCGATGTCCTCGTCGAGCGCGGTGACGCCGGCGCGCACGTCGAGCACCAGCGCGATGACGTCGGCCTCCACGATCGCCGCGCGCGCCTGCGCCTGCGTGCCCGTCACCAGCGCTGCGATGTCCGGGGGCGCGGCGGGGTCGGGCCGCGGGTCGAGCCCCGCTGTGTCGATCACGGTGAATGCGCGGCCGCGCCATTCCACCACGCCGTACAGCCGGTCGCGTGTCAGACCCGCCATCTCATCGACGATTGCGCGCTGCGTGCCCGTCAGCCGGTTGAACAGCGTCGATTTGCCCACGTTCGGACGCCCGACGATGGCGACGATGCCGCTCGGCGCCTCCAGCGTCTCGTCCGGCCGCGCCCGCCGTTGCGTGCGCCGGCGCGCCCCGGCTGCGGCGGTCATGGCGCGGGCGTGGGCTCGCGCGGCGTCATGATCAGGAGGAGCGGCACGAACTCGCCACCCTCATCGTTGAGCGTGAACGCGTTGACGTCGCCCGTGCCCTCGCGGCTCGTTGCGCAGATGACGTAGACGTAGTCCACCCAGGCGTGGTCTGTGTCGTACTGCGAGGGCCGCGCGGGATGGTCCGGATGGCTGTGCCAGTAGCCGACGACGTCGAGCCCGTTGGCGCGCGCTTCCCGGTCCGCGCGCATGATGTCACCCGGATCCATCAGGTATCGATCGCGCGACCGCTCTTCATTGAGGTTGCGCGCGGACGTCACCCCGAAGATCTCCCAGCGGCCCTCGGAACGACGCCCGATGAGCACCCCGCAGCCCTCGTTGGGATACGCGGCCGCTGCCAGGCGCTGCATGTCGTCGTGCGCCTCGATGAGGCACGCCACATCCACGCTGCTCATGCGCTGCGCATGCGATACAGCCCGGTGGAGATGTAGCGGTCGCCGCCGTCGGCGAGCACGGTGACGACCACGCCCTGCCCGATGCGCCGCGCCACCTCACGCACCGCCCATAGCGCGGCGCCGCTGGAGTGGCCGGCGAGGATGCCCTCGCCGCGCGCCAGCGTCCGCGCAATCTCGTACGCAGGCTCGGTCTCCACGCCCACGTCCTCGTCGGCCAGCGATGCGTCGTAGATGCCGGGAACGATCGACGACGCCATGTGCTTGAGACCCTCGAGCCCATGCCACGGCTCGGCCGGCTGCACGCTGACGCAGTGCACCTCGGGGTTCAATTCCTTCAAGCGCCGCGTGGTGCCGACAAACGTGCCGCTGGTACCCAGCCCAGCGACGAAGTGCGTCACCGCGCCGCCCGTCTGCTCCCAGATCTCGAGCGCGGTCGTGTCGTAGTGGGCCCGCCAGTTGGCGTCGTTGTTGTACTGATCGGGCATGAAGTAGCGGCCGGGGTCCGCCTCGTACATCTCGCGCACCAAGCGGATCGCGCCGTCGCTGCCCTCGAGCGCATCGCTGTACACGATGTCCGCTCCATACGCGTGCACCAGCTCCTTGCGTTCGGTGCTGACGTTGGCGGGCATCACGAGCCGCACGCGGTAGCTCTTGGCGGCGCCGACCATCGCGTACGCAACGCCGGTGTTGCCGCTGGTGCTGTCGAGGATCACGCGGTCACGCGTGAGCGCGCCGCTGCGCTCTCCCTCCTCGATCATGCGCAGCGCGGGCCGGTCCTTGACGGAGCCGCCCGGGTTCATGAACTCCGCCTTGGCGTACACGCGCACGCCGGGCGCATCGGCCTCGAACATGCGCAGGCGCAGCAGCGGCGTGTTGCCGATGCGGTCGCAGATGCCCTCGTCGGGCGCCGCCGCGATGCGCAGCGCTGTCTCTCGTGCCGGTGTTGCCATCGCCGCCATTATCCGGGCGCCGGGCGTGCCCGGCCTCAGCGTCAGCCGGTGAGCGTGCCGATGCGGAAGCCCGCGGAGCCCCGCTTCGTGTCCTCGATGATGGCGATCACGGCCTGCGGCCGCACCAGCACGGGGCCATCCTCGCCGGGAAGCTCGACGAAACCGCCGCTGTCGGCTGTGCGCGCCAGCGCCGTCTGCACCTCTTCGGTGCTCAGCTTGATGCTGACGTCGGCGCCGTTGGCGAGACGAACGATGGCCATGCGCGTCACATCGTACCTCCCAACGCCGCGGCGAACTCCGCGCACAGGCTGTCGATCGGCTCGATGCCGGTGCTGACGCGCACGAGCCCGTCGGTGATGCCCAGCGCGGCGCGCTGCTCGCGGCTGAGCGAGCGATGCGAGCTGAGGGCGGGATGCGACACCGTGGTGGCGACGTCACCCAGGCTGGGCGCGAGCCGCACACCGTCGAGCCGCTGGACAAACGCGGACGCGGCGTCGACGCCGCCGTCGAGCTCGAGGCTGAACATCGGGCCGCGCCCGTCGGGCAGGAGGCGGGCGGCCCGTTCCTCGTCCGCGCCACCACGGGATCCGGGGTAATGCACCGCGCGCACGCCCGGGGCCGCGGCCAGCCGCCGGGCCAGGGTTGCCGCATTCTCCGACCCCCGCTCGATGCGGAGCGCCGCGGTGCGCAGCCCGCGCAGGGTCAGCCAGGCGTCGAAGGGCCCCAGGCCGATGCCCATGAGCCGGGCGTAGCCGTCGAGCCAGCCCGCCGCCTCCACATCCGGTCGCACCAGCACGATGCCGCCGAGCACGTCGCTGTGCCCGGACAGGTGCTTGGTGAGGCTGTGGAACACCACGTCGGCCCCGTGGGCAAACGGCTGGAAGAGGAACGGCGTGGCCAGCGTCGAGTCAACGACCAGCGAAGCGCCCGCAGCGTGGGTCGCAGCCGCGATGGCGGGGATGTCCACCACCCCCATCAGCGGGTTGGTCACCACCTCGGCGACCACCGCGGCGACGTCGTCTCCGAGAACTTTGGCAACAAGCTGCGCGTGGTCGCCCTCGGCCGGCGAGGGCAGGTCGACGGTTGTCAGCTGGACGCCCAGCGCTCCCAGCGGGCCGGCGATGAGCGCGTCGCTGCTGCCGTAGCACGGGCGGACCACGATCACGCGGCGGCGCCGCGGCGCGAGCAGCAGCGTGACGGCGAGCAGCAGGGCGGCCTGTCCGCTGGCGGTGGCCCGGGCAAGCGGGGGCTCATCGCCCGCGCATTCGAGGGCGGCGATCTCCTCCTCCAGCAGCACGACCGTCTCGGTGCCGTAGCGGCGATAGGCGTCGCGGCCCTCCATGCCCCGGTCCAGCGCCGCCAGGCCGGCGTACGCGCGCACCGACGCGAGCTCGAGCGGCGGCACCAGACCTTCGCCTGAGACGTCCTGCAGCCGGCCGAGCCCGGCGCGGGCGGCGCGCGTCGCCCGCCGCGCGCGGTCGGTCACCGCGGCGTGGCGGCCTTCTCGCGCGCGGCGGGCACGGTGCGGAACGCTGACGCGCCGGCGTAGCGCGCCGAGCCGAACAGCTCCGCCTCGATGGCGAGCAGCCGGTTGTACTTGGCGACGCGCTCCGATCGCGACGGGGCGCCCGCCTTGATCTGGCCCGCGTTCACCGCCACCGAGAGGTCGGCGATGGTCGTGTCCTCGGTCTCGCCGCTGCGGTGGCTGATGACGGTCGCGTACCCGTGCGCCGCCGCCAGGGCGATCGCCTCCAGCGTCTCGGTGAGCGTGCCGATCTGGTTCAGCTTGACGAGCAGCGCGTTGGCCACCCCGCGCTCGAACCCCTGGCGCAGCCGCGTGGTGTTGGTGACAAAGATGTCGTCACCCACCAGCTGAACGCGGTCGCCCAACCGGGTGGTGAGCTCGCGCCAGCCGTCCCAATCGTCCTCGGCCATGCCGTCCTCGATGGAGACGATCGGATACTCGGCGCACCAGTGTTCCCACAGCGCCACCAGCTCCTCACGCTCGAGCGTGCGCCCCTCCCCTTTCAATATGTAGCGGCCGTCGTCGTAGAGCTCTGACGCGGCGGGATCGAGCGCGATGGCGACGTCGGCTCCCGGTCTGTAGCCGGCGCGCTCGATGGCGGTGATCAGCGCTTCGACGGCCGCCTCGTTGTTGTCGAGGTCGGGGGCGAAGCCGCCCTCGTCGCCCTGGCCGGTGCTGAGCCCTCGCTCGTGCAGCAGCGCCCGCAGCGCGTGAAAGCACTCGGAGCCGGCGCGGATCGCGTCGGCGAAGGTGCCGAACCCGATGGGCGCGAACATGTACTCCTGAAAGTCGACGCGCGTCTGGGCGTGCGCGCCGCCGTTGAGCACGTTGAGCAGCGGCACCGGCATCACCTGCGCGCCCACGCCCCCGAGATAGCGGTAGAGCGGGAGCCCCGTCGCGTCCGCTGCGGCACGCGCGGTGGCCAGGCTGACGGCGAGGATCGCATTGGCGCCGAGCTTGCCCTTGTTGGGCGTGCCGTCGAGCGCGCAGAGCCGGCCGTCGATGGCCACCTGGTCGAGCGCGTCCAGCCCGATGAGCTCGGGCGCGATGGTCTCGCGGATGTTGGCGATCGCCGTGCGGACGCCCTTGCCACCAAAGCGCGAACTGTCGCCGTCGCGCAGCTCCACGGCCTCGTGCCTGCCCGTGCTCGCCCCGCTAGGCACCCGCGCCACGCCCGCGGCGCCATCGGTGAGGCGCACCACAGCTTCGATGGTGGGATTGCCTCGCGAGTCGAGAATCTCGAGGGCGCCGATCTCCTCGATGTAGGTCACAGCGCTGAGGCTAGCTCATCCCAGAGGTGGGCGATGGTGCGCACGCCCTTGGCGTACATGTCGAGCGAGAATTTCTCGTTGGGCGAGTGGATGCGGTCGTCGGGAAGCCCGGTGCCCACCATCACCGCGGGCATTCCCATGATACGGCTGAACATCTCGACCGGCGGGATGGATCCGCCCTCGCGGGTGAACAGCGGCTCCTTGCCGAACACGTGCGCCATCGCTCGTGCAGCCGCGAGCACGGCGGGGTGGTCGGTGGACGTGACCACCGGCCGGCCGCCTGCCTTGGGCGCAGCCTGCACGGTGACGCCCTCGGGCGCGGCGGCCATGACCGCGGCAGCGACCTTGCGCGCGATGTCGTCCGGGTCCTGGTCCGGAACCAGGCGGCATGTGATCTTGGCCGACGCGCTCGCCGGGATGATCGTCTTCGAGCCGGGACCGGAGTACCCGCCCCAGATGCCGTTGAACTCGAGAGTCGGCCGCGCCCAGCGCCGCTCCATCACCGACCAGCCGTGCTCCCCGGCGGTGGCGGGGATACCGCCGGCCTCGCGCTTGAACTCGTCCTCGTCGAAGGGGACGCGCGCGAAGAGGGCTCGCTCCTCGTCATTCGGCTCGCGCACGTCGTCGTAGAAGCCCGGCACGGTGATGCGGCCGGTCTCAGGGTCGTGCAGCGACGCCAGGATCTCGGCCAGCGCCCCGATGGGATTGGCGACCGCGCCGCCGAACACGCCGGAGTGCAGGTCCATCGCGGGCCCCTGCACACGCACCTCCACGCCCGCGAGGCCGCGCAGCCCGGTGCTGAGCGAGGGCAGTTCGGGCGCCACGATGCCTGTGTCCGACACCACGAGGACGTCTGCCTTGAACCGCTCCTGCTCCCGCTGGATCAGGGCCTCGAAGTTGACCGAGCCGGACTCCTCCTCCCCCTCCACGATGAGCTTCAGGTTGAGGGGCGGCTTCCCCCGAGCGCGCGCGTGCGCCTCCATCGCCTTGAGCTGCATCCACACCTGGCCCTTGTCGTCGACGGCGCCGCGCCCGTAGAGGTTGCCGTCGCGCACCTCCGCCTCGAAGGGCGGCGAGAGCCATTCGTCGAGCGGGTCGACCGGCTGCACGTCGTGGTGCCCGTAGATCAGCGCGGTGGGCAGCGACGGGTCGACGATGCACTCCGCATACACCGCCGGGTGGCCCTCGGTCTCGAGCAGCTGCGCCTCCGCGAAACCAGCGTCCAGTGCGGCGCCGCGGAAGTGTTCGGCGTTGCGCCGCACCTCGGCGGCGTACGCCGGATCAGCCGAAATGCTCGGGATGCGCAGCGCCTCGATCAGCTCGGCGACGAAGCGCTCCTGGTTCTGCGCGCAGTACTGGTCGAGATCGGCGGCGGGCACGGCCCGCTAGCGTAGCGGCTAGGGCAGGAGGTGGTCCGGTGAGCCGCTGTAACCCGCCTGGACCGCCAGCGTGTCACCTGCGGTGACGCCGGCCGCCACCGAGTACACGAGGTTCCAGTAGCTGCCGGAGTTGAAGCTACTCGGCACCGAGATCTGCATCTGGATCCACTGGCCGTTGTAGATGGCGCCACCGCTGTTGCCTGCCGTCTGGAAACACGCGCTGCACGACGTGCTCGTCCCCGGCCATGTGCCCAGCGATGCAACCGTGTTGGTGCCGCCAGACCCCAGCGAGTTCCCGACGTTGACCATGCTCGATGCGGTGGCGTAGTTGGAGGACGCGGGAAGCTGGATGCCCAGGTAGGCGGCGCCGCCTCCGACGTCACCCGGGTCGAAGACGTCCACGGTGACGGTGCGGCCGCCATACGCCGCGTCGAGCTTGAAGAGCGGGATCGAGAACTGCAGGCGAGAGCTCCCCGAGTTTATCGGGGTATAGATGGTCATGTCGCTCATCGCCGAGATGCTGCCGCACGAGGTACAGGTGCTCGTTCCAGGGTTGACCACGCGCACCGAATAGCCCTTGTGCGCGCTGGAGTCACTGCTCGATCGCGTGCTCGGCGTGGTGCACGTGTTGCTCTTGCACGTCGCCTGGCCGTTCCAGGCCTCGTTGTCCACCTCGAGGCGCCAGTATTTGTCGACCGTTCCCGTGGAATTGTCCAGGTAGGTGCCCGACCCGATGTCGAGCGCGTGGTTGTACAGGTTCTTGTCGTTCGAGTTGCTCGGGTAGTACTGGATTGCCGATATCCATCTGTGGAAGGTCGCCGGCGTGTAGTTCTTCACGGTCGTCTGCGAGCCGGTCGATGTCGGGAACCAGTAGTACGAAAGCTTGTTGTTGCAGCTCGAACCGCTGTTGTAGAGGCACGTGGCGTTGTACGGGTAGAACACCTCCTGGCTCACCTTTGAGTCGGACAGCCGAGACGTGAGAATCGGCGCCGTGAAGACCGTGTATGCCATGGCGGAATAATCGGTGTCGGTCGTGCTCCCGTCCGGGAAGCTGCCGTCGTCCTCGTGGTAAGAGTAGGCACCGTTCTGGTCGTTGCTGTCCGGCGCGAACGACGGGTTGTAGATCTGCACGTCCGCCTTCTGCCCGGCCGGCACATCAATGAGGTAGTTCTGACCGCCCACGTAGTTCAGAGTGGCATCGCTGTTTTCGGTGCCGTCCCAGGGGCTGACCAAGTGCACGTCCGGCGGTGATGCGACGCACGACACACTGGACGGCCCGCAGCTGTTGGCCGGCTCGTTCGGCGAAGGCGTGAATGGATCCCCTTCCGAGCGCGGGTTGCCCCATCCCTCGCTGCGGAGGAAGTAGTAGTTGCTGCCGCCGCTCCCAAGCCCGGACCCCGGATTGGTGCAGTACGTGCCGCCCACTCCGTCGCAGCTCGTGCTCATGTCAGAGCCCTGCTGCGAGCCCGGCTGGCCCAGCTGGATGGGCGGCAGGTATTCCGCGGTGGCGCTGCGGGTCACGGTGTGCGTGCCGAACCCGACCAGGCGCAGGAACGTCGTGTTGACGCTCACCGACACCGTCACCTGCAACTGGTTCGTCGCCGGCTGCGCCGTGATCACGCAGGGCGACGGGTTGCCGGTGCAGGCGTTTCCGGACCCCGCGTTGGTGTAGCCGTTGCGTGCCGATTCCACCAGGGCGGCGTTCTGCGCGCTGGTGTAGTCGCCCGGCAGGTAGGCCACGCCGGCCAGCGCAGCCGCGGCAGCCGCTCGCTCCACCCGGTCGCTGGCGAGGTAGCTCATGCCGGCGTCCACCGCCAGTCCGGCGATGACGAAGAGCACGATCGACATGAGTCCGAAGATGACCAGCACCTGGCCCTTGTGGCTGCGCCGGGCCGCGCGCGTAGGGCGGTTCTGCATGTCTCCTCTCATCACGACGGCGCCAGGCGAATGACGCTGTACTGGCTGTCGGTCTGGGTGAACACCCTCAGGGTCGGCGAGGTGTAGGTGAAGACCAGGCGCACGCCGAGCTCCGACTCGGTCGGGTGCGTCTGCACGCGCTGGTCCAGCGTGTAGTTGGCGGACCCGCTCAACGTCGCGGTGCTGCCGCTGATCGTGTACTTGTCCAGCAGCTCACCGCAGCAGTAGTCGCCGTTGTTGGGCGGGCACGACCCCGACGAGAAGTTGCAGCCGTTGCCCGATCCGCTCGGCTGGTAGATGTCGATCTCCGTGACCACGGCGCTGGTGAGCTTCGACGTGACGATCGGCAACATCTGATCGATGATCTGGGCGTCGACTGCGCAGGGGTCTTTCGCGCTCGTCTGGCACCCGGAGGCGGTGCTGCTCGAGGAGTAGCCGTTGTTGCCGATCTCGGCCGCGTATCGCGCTCCGGCTCGGGTAGCCTGTGCCGCGGCGTTGTTGTCCGCGATCAGGTCCGCCGCGGTCCACGAGCCGAGGAAGACGGTCACCAATACGGGCAGGACGATCGCCAGCTCCACCATCGACTGGCCGCGCATGCGGCAACGGCGCGTCATGTCTGCGGCTCCAGCCGGAACGTGTTGTTGGTGCTCAGCGTGAAGGTGGTGGTGCCGACAAGGAGCGTGTACTTGTATGTGATCACCAACTTGGCGTAGTCCGCGCTTGTGTGCGTGACGTTGCGCACGCTCGGCGGCCACGGGATCTTGCCGCCACTGTTCAGGATGTTGCCGTTCACGTCGTACTTGTTTTCACAGGCGCTGCTCCCGGTGCCGGGACCGTCGCCGTTCGTGTCACACGTGTTGTCGTCCGACAACACGCCGCTGCTCGACTGCACCTCGTGCCAGACGTCGATCTCCGTGACCTTGATCAACGGCGTGGTCTTCAGGCCGGCCGACCCCATGCGCGAGATGCCCACCTGGTCGGCGTCGCTGCCGGTGCAGTTCGACCCATTGGAGCAGTCGCCCTCCGCCGCAATCGCCGCGACCCCGATGTCTGCCGCGTGCTGGACGGCGTTGCGTCCGAAGAGGAAGAAGCCGGCGTTGACGATGGAGAAGATCAGGAAGAAGAAGAGGCTTCCGACCAGGGCGAATTCGACCAGTCCCTGGCCCGATTCCCTTCCCCTGAATCTCCATTGCTTCGCATGGCGAAGCCGCCCGCACGGCATGGTCCGATCATCGCAGTGGCCGAATTCGCCGCCCGGGTCACTACAGGATCGTGACCGCGAGCGTGCTGAAACGTCAGGAGAGCGCCAGCCCGGAAACGGTGGTCTCGGCGATGAGTGCGAAAGCGGTGAGCAGCGAGACGTAGGCCGGGATCCACCACGGCGAGAGGTGGTTGCGGCCCGCGGCCGTGGCACAGAGGCCGGCGATGCCCAGCAGCACAGCACCCATGATCGAGGCGACGAGGTAGGCCGCGAAACGCACGGCGGCACCGTACGGCCGGCTCTGCGACGCCTTTGAAGGCGCTGCCGGCACGAGCCCGCGACGCCATGTGACGGATCGGTTGTGGTCCACAAAGGCGGCATGCGGTGTACATTTGCCCGCGGACTTCACCAACTCCACGTTCCAGTCAGGAGGTCACCCGCATGGCCGCACGCACAGCGGCGCCGGCAGCGATTGGGTTCCGCGAGGAGCAGGCTCAGGACACCGCTGCATCGCGCGCCTTCCCCATCCCCGCCGACGGCGCTGTCGAGGTGCTCGGCCGTGCCATCAAGGGCGCCGGGACCCAGCTCGCACCCAGCAACGGCCAGTCGGAAGCGACCGCCGAGGAGACCATGCGGGCGCTCCGGCTGCTCGCCCTCGACAACCTCATCGACCTGGTGCAGCTGCGCGAGACGCTCGCGGAACGCGAGGCGCAGGTCCACATCCTCGAAGCCGAGGTCGCCAGCTGGCGCCAGCGCGCGCTCAGCGAGACGGTTGCGCGCAAGACGGACGCCTCGGAGGCCTACGCGCGCCAGCGCGAGCTGGTCACGGTGCTGCACCGCCAGCTGACCCAGAACGACGAGCTACAAGCGCAGCTTGAGAGCAGCCGGCGGCGATCCTGGTGGCGCCGGCTGCTGCGCCGCGCCTAGCCGCTCACGAGCTGGTGCGTCTGCTCCTCGCTGACGCCCCACAGGCGCGCCGCCGCCTCGTCGTCCTGCGCGGGCTTGCTCGGGGTGGCCAGGCGCCGGTCCTCGAAATAGCCGCCTGACTGCGCGCCTACCGCCGGCGCGTCCGCGAGCCAGACGAGCCCGTCGGCGCCCCTGCGCGGGCTGCGGGCGAAGGGCCGCACCAGCAGCATGCCGAAGCTCATCAGCGCGCCGTTGTTGCGGTTGAAGCCGCTCGCCACCAACCCCGGGTGCACGCAGTTGGCGGTCACGCCGGTTCCCCGGATGCGACGCGCGAGCTCGCGTGTGAACAGGATGTTGGCCAGCTTCGTCTCGCCGTAGCGCGTGAAACCGCGGGCCCGGTAGCCGCGCTCGGCGTTGATGTCGTCAAACGGGATTGTGTGGTTCTTGTGCGCGTCTGAGGTCGTGGTCACGATGCGCGCGGGTGCGCTCCCCTTGAGGCGGCCGAGCAGCAGCGCGGTGAGCAGGAAGGGCGCCAGGTGGTTGAGCGCCCAGGTCGTCTCGATGCCGTCGACGGTGACGCTGCGCCGGCCGAACACCGCGCCCGCATTGTTGATCAGCACGTCGATTCGCGGATAGCGCCTCAGCGCTTCCCGGGCGAGCTCGTGGATGTCGCGCTGCGACGTCAGGTCTGCGTGGAGCACGTCAGCGTGAGCCGTCCCGCCGGCGGCCGCGATCTGACACGCGGCCGCTTCGCCCCGCGCCGCGTCGCGGGCGACGATGGCGAGCTCCGCGCCGCGCTTCGCCAGCTCCCGGGCGGCGGCGAGGCCGATCCCGTGCGTCGCGCCGGTGACGAGCACGCGCTTGCCCGCGACGCCTGTCCATCCCTCCATCGCGCCCGTACTGTAGGCAAATGCCCAAAAGCCGGGTGGAGGCCTTCAGCGACGGCGTCTTCGCGGTGGCCATCACCCTTCTGGTGCTCGACCTGCACCCTCCATCAACCCATGGCTCGCTGCTCGCGGCGCTCGCCGACGGCTGGCCGGAGTTCGCCGCCTTCGCGCTGAGCTTCGCCGTGATCGGCATCATCTGGGTCAACCATCACGCCGTGTTCCACCGCATCGCGCGCGTGGACCGCACGCTGCTGTTCCTCAACCTCGGCCTCCTGCTCAGCGTGGTCCTCATTCCCTTCGTCACGGCGCTCTTCGCGCTCTACATCGCGCACACGGGCGACCAGGCGGACCTCGCGGGAGCGCTGTACAACGCCGACTTCCTCCTCGTGGCCATCTTCTTCACCGCCATCAACGTGCGCGTCGACACCGAGGCGCGACTGCGCCGCGAGCACGTGCCGCCGACATCGCCTGCGCAGCGCCTGCGTTTCGCCGCCGGCACGTTCGTGTACGCGGCGTGCATTCCCCTCTCCTACGTCAACCCCGTCCTCGCGCTGATCCTGGACGCTGCGGTGGCCGTCTTCTACATAGGCGACCAGCTGGGCTCGCGAACCGCCGCGGACGATTAGCTCTCCGCCGGCGCCAGCACCGCGCAGCCGGGCAGCATGACGCCGTCGGGATGGCGCACCGCCGTCGCTCCCTCCGCAACCACCGTGACGATCTGGCCCTGCTTCAGACTCGGCCCGGACGGGAGCTGGCAGCTGACCACCCTTGTGCCGCCTGCGGAAAAGGCGATGGTGGTCTCACCCTCACCGGAGCTCGCCTCAATGATGGGGGCGTGAATGATCAGCGTAGTCTGGTTGTAGTCGGAATAGAACGAATCGTCTGACATCGCTTGCGCGAGGATTGCCGGCGACACCGTACTCACGTGCAGACCACCGACTCCGCTCCTGAAGCCCAGCCAGAACATCCCCACAACGCCCAGCGCAAGTAGCGCGCCGGCAGCGATGGCAACTCCGATGAGCATCACGCGACGCCGAGCCATGGTTTGATCAACGCGGGACGAGGGCAACTGGTTGCACGACGGGTTCCGATGTCCAGCCGCCCGGGGCAGGAAAAACGCGGAGCGAGAGGGATTCGAACCCTCGAGACGAGTTGACCCCGTCTACCGCATTTCCAGTGCGGCGCCCTCGACCAACTAGGCGATCGCTCCGCGCGTGAGTCTACGTGCCCGCGGATCGTCGCTCAGAGAATTCGCTTCGTCTTGCGGTCAGCGGCGCCAGAAACGTCCGCGCCGTCGATACAGATCAATCGCGCGCTGCTCAGCCTCGTCCACCGCCACCTGCAGTCGCGCCGCGTTCAGCTCGCCGTGCAGCGTCACCACCATCGTGCACGGAAGCAGCGGATCGTGGTCCAGGCCGCAGGCCGGGCACCTCGCCGTCCTTTCCATGTCGGTATCATAAAACATGATATCATTGATATCAAGTGTGGCCTAGAGGCTGCCCGCCGTCTGCCTCGCGAGGTTCTCCAGGTCGGGCTCCATTGCGGTTCCGCTCTGCGTCGTCGAGGAGACACCCAGGATCACGAGCGTGTTGCCCTTGACGAAGACGATGCCTGCGGAGTTGGCTCCCACCTCCTTCAGCGCCTGGTCGCCCACGCCTGAGAGCGACTGCGCCGTCCCGTTCCCATTCTGCACCGCCTGCGCCAGCGCGGCCTGCAGCGCCTGGCCGGCGACGCCTCCGGGCACCGCCTCGATGGTGATCGTCGCGCCTCCCCCACCCGTACTCGAGGTGTCCCCATAGACGCAGGTGTTCGTGCCGGTCGTGGCGCCGCCGCCGATCTTCGCCACCGCGGAGTCCCCGGTGAGCTGCGCCGCCGCGGCCTGCGTCAGCGCCGTGCAGGCATCCAGGTTCGCCCCGGGGGTGTGCGCGGTGCTTGTTGCCGCTGCAGAGCTGGAACCGCCGGTGGACGACGAACCGCCGCACGCCGCCAGCAGGCAGCCAGCGGTGAGCGCCGCAAGGCGCAATCCCGCCAGCGAAGCCATCCGTATACTCCAGCGCCGGAGAGGTGTCCGAGTGGTTGAAGGTGCCGCTCTCGAAAAGCGGTGTGGTGATGAGCCACCGCGGGTTCGAATCCCGCCCTCTCCGCGCAAGTTGATGCCGTGATTAGCATTAACGCGGAGCAGTGGCGTCAATCGAGTCGCTCGTCCACCGCCAGGGCGTGGGGCTCCGATATCCGGCCGGCGCTGTCGGAGAGCGCGGCCGGCGTCGTGTCGGACTTCACCAGGAACTCGAGCGCCCCCAGGCGCAAGCCGCGCTCGCGCAGGTCAGGCTCGCTGTAGTTGCTGAGGATCACCACCGGGATCGTCTCCGTGCGGGGATCGGCGCGCAGCCGTTCGAGCACCTCGAAGCCGTCGAGCTTGGGCAGGCGGAGGTCGAGGTAGATCAGGTCCGGATGATCCTCGGCAGCGCGGCGCAGCCCCTCCTCCCCGTCCGACGCGGTCAGAACCTCGTAGCCGTCTGTCGTCAGGCGCAGCCGGTACATGTCCGCCGTCGCTTCGTCGTCCTCGATGAGGAGGACGCGCACCTCGTCGTCCCTCGCCATGACCTGCCCGACCTTAGCGGCGGCCTAAATCGTTGTCAATCGCAGCGTAGCCTGCCGTGATAGTGGTCCTGTCATGTTCTGTGATACCGTGACCCAATTGCCGCCTTTGCGGCGGCGGGCGAAGGAGGTTTCCGATGGTCGCGCAGTCGCAGGACATCGCCGGGGCGACCGGCGGTGACTGGGAGGACCCCGAGAGCGGTGTGCAGGCGGCCGGCTCGGATGAGGTGGACCTCGTGTGGCGTTGCGAGCTGTGCGGCTACCAGCGCCTCTCCCCGGATTCGCCCGATCGCTGCGCGGCCTGCGGCGCGGGACGAGAGCACCTCATCGGCCGCACCAGCGTGCACTGGCGCATGCTGCTGCGCCACGTCGACGAAGCCGCACCGGAGTGAGCCCAGCCTAGGGCGAGACCGGGCCTGTCGTGGGAGTGGGAGTGGGAGCCGGCGTCGCAGTCGCCCGCGGCGTGGCGGTCGCCGCTGACGTCGGCGTCGGCGTCGCAACCGTGCTGGGCGTCGCTGTCGTCGCGGCACTGGGCGAGGGCGTGGGGCTGCTCGACGGACCCGCCGCCTGCGCATTCCCCAGGCTGCCGATGTTGGGCAGGTTGCCGCCCTTGCCGAACGGCGCCGTGTCGGGCGGCGAGTTGGCGACCAGCGCCGCGATGGCGGCGACCGCTGCGCCCACCACCGCCAACGTGCCGGCGACGACCGCGCCGCGCCGCACGGCGGGACGCTCACCCGTGTTCTGCGGCGACTGCATCCAGGCGCGGCGCATCGGAGTCATCTGGACGCGCTCCGCGGCCACGCTGGCGAGCGGCGCTGAGCCGTACACCGCTGCCTCGAACAGCAGCAGCACGCCGAGGATCAGGGTGGCGAAGCTCGGCGAGCGCAGCAGCATGAACACCGCCCCGGCAACCGCCGCTACCGCGATCAGGCTCTCCGTCCGCGAGGCCGCGAGGGCATGCCACAGCCGGCCGCCCTCCTTCTTCTTGGGAGTGCGCAGGAACTCGGCACGGCTGCTGATCAGGCCGCGCACACAGGCCAGTGTCACGACCCAGCTCAGCGCGAACCAGACGCGCAGCGCCTGCACGCTGTCGCGGAAGGTGCAACCGGTGGTGCGACGCATGGCCCATGTGGCACGCAGCAGCCCTGTGACCGCGAACGCGAGCGGCACCACCAGCACGGCGGCGGTGAGCTGACGCACCGGCAGCTGGTGGTGCAGCGACGTGACCAGCGAGGTGAGCAGCAGCAGGAGCGTGAAGATCGCAGTGAACGGCTCGCCGAACCACTGCAGGGAGCCGAGCAGGTAATGCATGCGCTGCGCCCCGGTCAGCTCCAGGCGGTGACGCCCGATGGGCAGCAGCTCGCGCCACCACATGCGCAGGATCTGGATGCCGCCCAGCGCCCAGCGGAAGCGCTGCTTCTTGAGGCCGTCGAAGTCGAGCGGCATCATGCCGGCGCCGTACGCGGCGCGGTCGTACACGCCGCGATATCCCTTGCCCAGCATGCGCAGGCTGGCCTCAGCGTCCTCGGTGATGCAGGTCTCGCTCCAGCCTCCGATGTCCTGCAGCGCCGAGCGCCGGATCAAGCCCATCGTGCCGCAGAAGATGATCGCGTTGCGGTGCGCGCGGCTCGGCATGGTCACGTCGAAGAAGTAGCGGAAGCTGTAGAAGAGCCCGCGGAGGTAGCTGCTGTCCTCCCAGTCGCGATAGTTCTGCGAGCTCTGCGCGAACGCCACCGACGGGTCCTCGAAGTGTCCGACCATCTTCTCCAGGAAGTCCGGGCGCACCGCGTAGTCGGCGTCGATGATCCCGATGATCTCGACCTCGCTGGGCAAGCGCCGCGTCGCCTCGTTGCACGCGCCGGCCTTGAAGCCCGGCCAGGGCTCGAGGTGCATGAACTGGAACCGCGACCCGAGCTCTTCGCAGAGACGCTGCAGCGGCTGCCAGACCTCGGGGTCCTTGGTGTTGTTGTCCACCACCTGCACGATTAGGTGCGGATACTCGATGCGAGCCAGCGACTCCAGCGTGGGGCGCACGATGTCGACCGGCTCGTTGTACGTGGCCACCTGCAGCGCCACCCACGGCTGATGCTCTGACCGAGGATGCTGCAGCGGAGGGTCGCGTCGCGACAGCACGTCGACGATCTCGAACGCGTACGACACCGACAGGGCCAGCGCCGCCAGCTCCACCACCAGCAGCACCGTTGACGCGATGACGATCCCGACGCTCAGCTGCAGCGCATATGTCTGATATGCCGCGTATGCCAGATAGAACAGCGACGCGAGCAGCACGCACGAGAACAGTTGCGCGCCGAGCCAGCTCCAGCGGCGCTGGTTGAGCCGGCTGAGCAGCGTGAACAGCACCAGCACGGCGCTCAACGCGATCTCGCCACGCGAGTCCTGGGACAGCTGTGTGGCCAGCAGGGCAGCGGCCGCCATCGCGATGAAGGCCAGCGGCAGCGTGAACACGAACCGGCCTCGGATCGCACCGGGGAGCAGCGCGACCACGGTCGTGCAGCCCAGCGCGATGCTGAAATACGCGACAGCCTCGAGGATCACCTGATGAGCGCCCTCCTGCATGCCCGCGCCGGCCCGCGGCCGGCAAAGCTGACAGCCACACTATCATGTGAGATGGTAGCCAAGCTCCGAGATGGATTCGCGGAGGCAATCGCGTGTCCGCCCTGAAGTCCGTCATCGGCGGGTTCCTCAACAGCTATCCGGGTCGCCTCATCCAGGCGTACGCCGGCAGCCAGGCGGGCAACTACGCGTCGGGACTGGCCTTCACCGCGTTCATCAGCATGTTCCCGCTGATCCTCGGCGGGCTGGCAGTCCTCGGGCTGGCCACGCAGTCGCGCGACGCGGAGCAGCACTTTCTGAGCGCCGTGCTGAGCTTCTTTCCGGGCGACGCGAGCAAGCCGCTCACAGCAGCGCTGGACGGAGTGCGACACCACTCAGGCCTCCTCGGCGCTCTCGGCCTCGTGGGTCTGTTCTGGAGCGGCAGCAGCCTGTTCGTCGCCATGGAGTTCGCTTTGGGACGGATGCTCGGGGCCCGGCAGCGCGACTTCCTGCGCCAGCGGGCGATGACCGCGCTGATGACGATCGTCTTCGTCGTCGCCGTTGTGGCCACGATTGTCGTCAACAGCGCGCTGTCACTGCTGCACGGGATCGCCGAGGTGGGCCCGATCATCGGCCTCCTCGTCTGGTACGCGTTCATGGCAGCCGTGTACCGCCTCGTGCCCAATCACACGCACCGGCTGCGTGAGATGTGGCCCGGCGTGCTCATCGCCGGCACGCTCATGGAGGTGCTGACGCTGCTGTGGCCGCTGTACACGGGGCTGTCGCACGGCTTCTCCACCTACGGCGTGGCCCTGGCCCTGTTCTTCGTGCTGGCCGCATGGCTGTACTTCCTCGCCCAGTTCATCCTGCTGGGCGCGGTGGCCAACCGGATGCACGCGGGCCGTCCCAGCGCGCACGGCCTGATCGCCTCGCCGGAGCCGTCGCCGCTCGAGACCGAGGCGACACGGGCAGCCGACCAGCAGGCCAGGCGGCGGCGCGCCGCCTAGCCGCGCATGCCACGTCGAAACCTGATAGGCAGGCTGGCGCATGTTATGATAGTGACTGTATCGGTATTCGCCTGACCAGCCACAGGAGGACATTGCTCATGGCTGACAAAGTGCGAAACGAGCCGCAACGCGGCCACCCCAACGACCCGTCCAACTGGGCGGAGGAAGAGGTGGCCGGCGAGCACGGCACCACGGCGATGCCCAGCTCGCTCGCGGACGAGGCGCATCCCGAGGTCGACCCGCAGACGCCCGGCGGCGCCATGCGCAAGGTCAAGGAGGAGGCAGGCGAGGGCGAGGGCCTGGGCGAGAAGGCCAAGCGCGCTGTCCAGGAGCTCGATCGCCAGATCTCCGGCGAGTACGAGCGGCGTGAGGACCCCGCGGCGGCGCCGCGACACGGTGAGCCTCATCCCGGCGTGAGGTAGCGCTCCGCTGCCTCGCGCCGGACGCTCAGCCCCAGGCCCGGACGCTCGGTCGGGCGCAGCTCGCCTCGCTCCGGAGTCAGCACACCGTCGAACAGCATCGAGTCGACGCGCGCGTGCGTGTGGAAGTACTCGATGTGGCGCAGGTTCGGCGGCACACACGCCGCGTGCGCGTGCAGCGCCGGCCCGCAGTGGGCCGAGAGCGGCGTCTGATGCGCGGCGCACAGCGCGGCGACGCGCAGCCATTCCGTGATGCCGGCGCAGCGGCCCGCGTCCGCCTGCATAACGTCCACGGCGCGCGCGTCGAGCATGGTGCGGAAGTAGTCGAGGTGGTACCCGTACTCCCCGGCCGTCACGTCCAGCGGCAGCGCGTCGCGCAGCTGCGCCAGCCCCTCGAGGTCATCCGACGACACCGGTTCCTCGAACCACGTCACGCCCATGGCGGCGTACTCGCGGCCGAGCCGCAGCGCCTGGGTGCGGCCGTAGCCGCCGTTGGCGTCGACGAAGAGCTCACACCCGTCACCGACGGCATCGCGCACCTTCGCCACGCGTTCCAGGTCGCGGCGCCAGGACGCGCCCCGGTCCATGCCCACCTTCATCTTCACGCGCGGTATCCCCTGCTCCGCCCAGCCGCGCAGCTGACCCACCAGCTCCTCATCGCCGTAGCTGGTCAGCCCGCCGCTGCCGTAGACGGGGACGGCTTCGCGCACCGCGCCGAGCAGGCGGTGCAGGGGCAGCGCGAGCGTCCGAGCCTTCGTGTCCCACAACGCGATGTCCACCGCAGCGATCGCCATCGAGCACAGCCCGGGGCGGCCGAGGTTGCGCACGCTGCGCACCATCGCCTCCCATGCGCCCGTGACGGCGTGCACGTCGTGCCCCACCGCGGCGTCGCGCAGATGCTCGCGGATGAGCACCGCCATCGCCGGCGAGCCGTACGCGTAGCCGAGCCCGCGCAGTCCACCTTCGAGCACGGGCTCAACCACCACCACGACCGTGTCCTTCCACTGCAGCGTGCCGTCGGCCTCGGGCCCCTCGGTCGGCACCGTGTACACGCTGACCTCGAGGTCGCGGATGACCGTCTCAGCCGTCATCGCGGGGCCTCCGCTGGTGGGGTCGCCGCAGTGTACAAGGTGGCTATCATGAACTCGACCATCGTACGTGTCATGTAGCTCTGGGAGGCAAGCTGCCATGAGCCAGACCGTGGGGGATTTCCTCGTCGAGCGCCTTGCCGAGTGGGGCATCACCCACATCTACGGCTTCCCCGGCGACGGCATCAACGGATTCCTCGGGGCGCTGGAGCGCGGGCAGGACAAGCTGCGCTTCATCCAGACACGGCACGAGGAGATGGCCGCGTTCATGGCGTGCGCGCACGCGAAGTTCACCGGCGAGGTCGGCGTGTGCGCCGCGACGTCGGGGCCGGGTGCCATCCACCTGCTGAATGGCCTGTACGACGCAAAGCTCGACCACACGCCGGTGGTCGCGATCGTCGGCCAGACCGTGAGCACGGCAATCGGCGGTGACCAGCAGCAGGAGGTCGACCTGCTCAGCCTCTACAAGGACGTCGCCGCAGCGTATGTGCAGCAGGTCAGCGTGCCCGCGCAGATGCGCCACGTCATCGACCGCGCAATGCGGATCGCGCACGCGGAGCGCACCGTCACCGCGGTGATCGTGCCCAACGACGTGCAGGAGATGGAGGCGATCCCGCAGCAGAAGCTCAGCCTCAAAGCGATCCAGACGGGCATTGGATTCGCCAAGGTCCGCGTGCTGCCCGAGAACGCCGAGCTTGACCGTGCCGCCGACATCCTCAACGCCGGAGAGAAGGTGGCCATGCTGGTCGGCGCCGGCGCACTCGACGCAACCGACGAGGTGCTCGCGGCAGCCGACGTGCTCGGCGCCGGCGTCGCCAAGGCGCTGCTGGGGAAGGCGGTGATCCCCGACGACGTCCCCTTCTGCACAGGGTCGATCGGACTTCTGGGTACGCGCGCCAGCTGGAACATGATGCAGGAGTGCGACACGCTGTTCATGGTCGGCTCCGCGTTTCCATACGCCAACTTCCTGCCCAAGGTGGGCAAGGCGAAGGGCGTGCAGATCGACATCTCTCCGCGCATGCTGAGCGTGCGCTTCCCGATGGACGTGCTGCTGTGCGGCGACTCGAAGGCGACGCTGCAGGAGCTGCTACCGCGCCTGCGGCGCAAGACGGACCGCTCCTGGCAGGAGAAGGTGAGCCAGGACGTTGCCGAGTGGTGGCGGCTGATGGACTCGCGCGCGCAGCCGGAGCAGCGCAACGGCCGCATCCGCCCGCAGACACTGTTCAGCACGCTCTCCGAGCAGCTGCCGGACAACGCGATCATCAGCAGCGACTCGGGCAGTGCCGCGAACTGGTACGCGCGGCATGTGAAGCTGCGCCGCGGCATGAAGGCATCGCTGTCGGGCAACCTCGCCACCATGCTGCCCGGCGTCCCCTACGCCATCGCCGCCAAGTTCGCGTACCCGGACCGGGTCGCGATCGCGTTCGTCGGCGACGGGGCGATGCAGATGGGTGGCATGGCGGAGATGCTCACCGCCGCGAAGTACTACCGCGAGTGGAAGGACCCGCGCCTGATCGTGCTCGTGCTGAACAACGAGGATCTCAACCAGGTGACGTGGGAGCAGCGCGTGATGGAGGGTGACCCGAAGTTCGAGGCGTCGCAGGCCATCCCGTACGTCGCGTTCGACCAGTGGGCGGAGATGATCGGGCTCACGGGCATCAAGGTCGACCGGGTCGAGCAGGTGGAGAGCGCATGGCGAACCGCGCTGCAGGCGGATCGTCCGGTGATCATCAACGCGCTGACGGACCCGGAGGAGCCGCCGCTGCCGCCGCACATCACGGTCGAACAGGCGAAGAAGTTCACCGAGTCGATCGTGAAGGGTGATCCGCACGGGATCAGAGACGCGGTGACCGCGATGCGCGAGAAGTTGGACGAGTTCGTCCCAGGGCGCTGATCGCATGCGCTGGTTGCGTCCGCGCCGCGAACCGGCAGACGAGGCCACCTATCTGCTCGACCGCATGGTGCGCAACGTGCGCACGGGACGCTTCGAGCGCTCGTTGAGCGCGCTCACCGCGGTCAGCGCGCTCGTCACGGGCGCAGAGATCTACTCCGAGCACTACCGCGCCAGCTTCGGCGACCCATGGATGTGGAGCCCCATCGTGCTGACACCACCACTCGTCGTCGCCGGCATCGGCGGCGCCTTCAGCCGGCGCTGGGCCAAGACGGTGCTGCCCGTGACCGCCGGCCTGTACTTCGCCAACGGGCTGATGGGCCAGTACCTGCACGCCCGCGGCATCGAACGGAAGCCCGGCGGATGGTCGGCGGCCACGTACAACGTGCCCATGGGACCGCCGCTGATGGCGCCGGGGCTCATGTCGATGGTCGGCGGCATGGGACTGCTTGCCGCGATCCTGCGCCGGGAGCGCTGATGCCGCGCGGCGACCGCTATCGCAATGCCGAGCACCTGCCCAACCTGCGCGCCGGGCGCAGGGCGCCGCCCGCGGCGACGCTACCGCGTCAGCGGCGCGGCACGACGCCGCAGATGGTGGGCCGCTATCCCGATTACGACGTCATGGACTCGGCGCACACCTGGGACGCGGCCACGCGCCGCGTGGTCGAGGCGCGCTTGCGCCCGCGCCCGGGCCGCCGATTCTTCAGCGACGACGAAGCGGACACCGCACGCGCCTTGTGCGACACCGTCACAGCGCAGGACCGCGACCCGCGCATCCCCGTGATGCTGATGGTCGACGAGAAGCTCGCGGACCGCCGATTCGACGGCTACCGCTACGAGGACATGCCCGATGACGACCAGACGTGGCGCCTCGTGCTCCGCGGCCTCGACGAGGTGGCGCAGCGGCGATACGGAGCGCCGTTCGCGCGCTGCGCCGAGGACGCGCGCGAGGCGATCTGCGAACAGTTCTCGCGGGGCGTGCTCCAGGGCCGTGTGTTCGATCAGCTGAACTGCAAGCGCGCCTGGACCGTGGTCACGCGCGCCATCCTCGCCGAGTTCTACTCGCATCCCTGGGCGTGGAACGAGATCGGGTTCGGCGGCCCTGCGTATCCGCGCGGGTACATGCGCCTGGGCGAGGGCCTGCGCGAGCCGCATGCGCGGCCGGAAGCGGTGCACGACGACCCGGTGCGCGAGCTCACGCCGCCCGCGCCATGAGCACCGCGCTCGCCGGACTGCTCAAGGGCTCGCGCCGTCCGCGCGACAACGACTCCGCCTGGCTGCTCGACCCGCAGCGGCGCGGCGTGCCCAACCGTGACCGCATGCGCCACTACGACGACAGCGACGAGGTCGATCTCTGCATCGTCGGCGCTGGTGCGGGCGGGAGCGTGCTGGCGCAGCGCCTGGCGCGGCGTGGCTGGCGCATCGTCGTGCTCGAGTCCGGTCCCTTCTGGAATCCCGACGAGGACTGGGTCAGCGACGAGGCGGGGTCGCACCAGCTGTACTGGACCGAGACGCGTGTCGTCGGCGGCCAGGATCCGGTCGAGCTTGGCAAAAACAACAGCGGCCACGGTGTCGGCGGATCGATGGTGCATTTCGCCGGGTACGCGCCGCGCTTCCATCCCTCAGACTTCCGCACCCGCAGCCAGGACGGCGTGGGCTACGACTGGCCCATCTCGTACCGCGACCTCAAGAAGCATTACGAGGCGATCGAGCGCGAGCTGCCGGTCGCAGGCCAGCACTGGCCCTGGGGAGAGCCACACTCGTACCCGCACTCGCCGCACCCGGTCAGCGGGATGGCGGCGCGCGTGTGGAAGGGGGCGCTGCGCATGGGCATCGAGATGCGAGTCGGCCCGGTCGCCATCACCAACGGCGTCATGGGCAACCGGCCGCACTGCATCTATCGCGGCTTCTGTCTGCAGGGCTGCAAGGTGGACGCCAAGGCCAGCCCGTTGATCACGCACCTCCCCGACGCGATCGAGCACGGCGTGGAGGTCCGCGCCGAGAGCCGCGCCATCCGCGTCGAGGTCGACGACGCCGACCGCGCCACAGGGGTTGTGTACATCGACCGGCGGAGCGGCGAGCGGCGGATGCAGCGGGCAGCGAGCGTGGCGGTGGCCGGCTACTCCATCGAGACTTCGCGGCTGCTGCTGCTGTCCACGAGCGCCCGCTTTCCCAATGGCCTGTGCAACAACGAGGACCAGGTGGGCCGATACGTGATGGTGCAGGGCGCGCCGCAGGTGGCCGGGCGTTTTCCGGACGAGATCCATCCCTACAAGGGGCCGCCGCCCGAGGTGTCGTCGGAACAGTTCTACGAGACCGACGAGACGCGCGGCTTCGCCCGGGGCTTCTCGCTGCAGACGGTGGGTGGGCTTCCCATCGGCTGGGCTGAGCACGTCCTTGCCGACGGGCACTGGGGTCAGGCGCTGCGCGAGTACATGCGCGACTTCAACCACTGGGCGGTGATGGGTGTGCTCTGCGAGCTGCTGCCGCTGCCGAACAACCGCGTCACGCTGGCCGACGAGAAGGACGCATACGGGATGCCCGTTGCGCACATGGCGTACACGCAGTGCGATAACGACCGGCGCAACATCGCGTACGCCCGCGAGCTGATGCGCCAGCTGTGGCTGCAGGCCGAGGCGCAGGACGTGCTCGCCATCGACCGGTACGCCCACCTCATCGGCGGCTGCCGCATGGGCTTCGGTCCGGACGACAGCGTCTGCGACGCCGACCACACGACGTGGGCGGTGCGCAACCTGTTCATCGCCGACGGCAGCTGCTGTCCAACGCAGGGCAGCGCCAATCCCGCGCTGACGATCATGGCGCTCGCCTCACGGCTTGCCGAACGCCTCGGCTCGCGCTCGATCTCCTTTCAGCGCGCCGCCTGGCGGTCCGGACGGCAGCGCGCGGTGGCGGCCGCCTGATGTCGCCGCAGCGTCAGGTCGTCGTGGTGACCGGCGCCTCGGCCGGCGTGGGACGCGCCGTGGCCCACGCGTTCGCCCGGCGCGGCGCGGCCGTCGGCCTGATCGCGCGGGGGCTGGACGGCCTCGAGGCGGCCCGCCGCGAGGTCGACGACCTCGGCGGCGCCGGCCTGGTGCTGCCGGCGGACGTGGCCGACCCGGACCAGGTGGAGGCGGCCGCCGAGCGCGCCGAGGCCGAGCTGGGGCCCATCGACGTCTGGGTCAATGACGCAATGGCGACCGTGTTCGCCGAGTTCCTCGACGTCGAGCCCGACGAGTACCGCCGGGCCACCGAGGTCACGTACCTGGGGACCGTCAACGGCACCCGCGCCGCGCTCCGGCGCATGGTCCCGCGCGATCGGGGCACGGTGGTGCAGGTGGGCTCCGCGCTCGCCTACCGCGCCATCCCGCTGCAGTCCGCGTACTGTGGCTCGAAGTTCGCCGTGCGCGGGTTCACCGACTCGGTGCGAACCGAGCTGCTCCATCGCCGCAGCCGCGTCTGGATCACGATGGTGCAGCTGCCGGCGGTGAACACGCCCCAGTTCAGCTGGTGCCGCAGCCGCCTCCCCGACCACCCGCAGCCGGTGCCGCCCATCTACGAGCCGGAGGTGCCCGCCGAGGTCGTGGTCCACGCCGCGACCCACCGGCGGCGCGAGTACCGCTGCGGCGGCAGCACGGTGGTCGTCATCGCCGGCAACGCGCTGGCGCCCGGGCTGGGCGACCGCTACCTGGCCCGCACCGGCTATTCGGGGCAGCAGGTACCGGGGTGGCCGGTTCCCGAGGACCGGCCCGACAACCTCTACGCCCCGGTCCCCGGCCTGGCCGCCACGCACGGCGCCTTCGACAGCCGGAGCAAGCGATTCAGCCTCCAGGCGTGGCTGACACGGCACCGCTGGGCGCTGGCCCCCGCCGCCGCGATCGGCGTGGCAGCGGCCGCGATGCTGCGCCGGAGTGTGAGCTAAACCTTCTACCCTCGGTATCAGCTTTCTTGACAACGAGGGCGTAATTCGACTAGGCTCTTTGTGTCCAGACCAAAGGGGGGAAGGAGGTCGAATGGTCGCACTGATCCTCGCTCTGATCGTGATCGCGATCCTGTTCGGTGCAGGAGCCGCGCTCCACGCGCTCTGGTGGATCGCAATCATTGCCCTCGCGATCTGGCTGATCGGCTTTGCCTTCAGGCCGGGCGGGCGCACCTGGTACTACTGGTAAGGCGGACGAGACTTCGCATGAAAAGAGGGCCCCGGCCCGGGGCCCTCTTTTTTTGTTGCCGGGTGCCGGCGCGGCGCCGGTCAGCGCGCCGCGACGCCGGTCCGCTGCAGGACGGCGAGCGACTCGCGGATGAAGGCGTCGAGGTCGTCCGGCTTGCGCGACGTGACCAGGCTGCGGTCCACCACGACCTCGCGATCCACGACCTTGGCGCCGGCGATGGCCAGGTCCCGCTGCACCGTCTGCCACGCCGTCATGGTCCGGCCCTTGACGACCTCCGCGGTGATGAGCAGCTGGGGCCCGTGGCAGACCGCGAAGACGGGCCGTTCGCGCTGGAAGAAGGCACGGGTGAAGTCGACCATCCGCTGGTCGGCGCGCAGGTGATCGGGCGAGTACCCGCCGGGGATGAAGAGCGCGTCGAAGCCGTCGGCTGAGACCTCGCTGATGCCCTTCTCGGCGCGGGCCGTCTCCTGGCCCTTCTTCCCTTTCAGCTCCTTGCCCGCCTCGAGGCCGATCACCGTCAACTCGTGCCCGGCGGACGTGAACCTGTCATAGGGTTTGCGGAATTCGGAGTCCTCAAAGTCGCTGTCGAGCAGACATGCGATGCGCATGGCCTTCCTCCTCATTCGCAGCGTGTTCCTGAAGCAAAACATTATAGCTCGGGTATCACAATGCGCCGCGGTTACACGCTGCCCGCGTGGGACGGGCATGCGCCAGGCGTCTCGGTCACGCCGCACGTGGGTACAGTCGGTGCGATGACGTGCAGCCGTTCTGAGGCGCCCGCGTGATAGGCGGGGGCCACCGCTGGGCGGGCCGGCTCGGCGGGCCGGGCGACCGCCCCAGCGGGCGCGTGCCCCGCAGCCGCCTGGTCCGCGACGTGGCGCAGCTCTTCCGCCCGTACCGGGTGGCCGTCGCCGGCATCGTCGTCCTGGTCCTGTTCACGGCGGGGATCGGCGTGGCCAACCCGCTGCTCATCAAGGTCGTGTTCGACACGGCGCTGTTCCCCTGCGGCGCGCGCTGCCCGCCCAACCTGCCGCGTCTCTACGTGCTGGTCTCGGTGATGATCGCGATACCGATCGTCACCGGCGCCGTCGGCATCCTGCAGACGTACCTCACCAACCGCGTGGGTCAGCGCGTGATGGAGGACCTGCGCAACCGCCTCTACATGCACCTGCAGGGCATGTCGCTGCGCTTCTTCACCGGCACGCGCACGGGGGAGATCCAGTCGCGCCTCACCAACGACGTCGGCAGCATCCAGTCGGTCGTCACCGACACCGCGTCATCGCTGCTCTCCAACGTCGTGATCCTCATCAGCACGCTGATCGCGATGGTGCTGCTGTCGTGGCAGCTGACCGCGCTGTCGCTGTTCATCACGCCGCTCTTCGTCTGGTACACGTACCGCGCGGGCCTGGTGCGCCGGCGCATCACGAAACAGGCGCAGGAGTCAAAGGCGGAGATGACCGCGATCACCGAGGAGACCCTCTCGGTATCGGGCATCCTGCTGAGCAAGGTCTTCGGACGGCGTGACGAGGAGGTCGCGCGCTTCCGCCAGGAGAACCGCCGCCTGGCGAACCTCGCCATCCGTCAGGAGATGGTGGGCCGCACGCTCTTCGCCGTCATCGGGGCGTTCTTCAGCAGCGCCCCGGCGCTGGTCTACCTGATCGCCGGCGAGGTGTTGGCGCATGGGGTCAACACGGGTATCACCGCGGGGACAATCGTGGCCTTCACGACGCTGCAAAGCCGGCTGTTCTTCCCCATCGGCAGCCTGCTGCAGGTGAGCGTGGAGATCCAGGCGTCGCTCGCGCTCTTCGAGCGCATCTTCGACTACCTGCGCATGCCCCACGACATCACGGACAAGCCCGATGCGACCGTGCTCGACCCGTCGCAGGTGCACGGTGAGGTGCGGTTCGACCGCGTGTACTTCCGCTACGCGCGCGACGCGTACGGGCCGATGAACACCGACGGCGAGGCCGCCCGAGCTGCGGTGACCGCGGTGCTTGCGAGCAACGGCGCCGACGGCGCTGCGGGCGACGGCCTCGTGCCCAACGAGGCGCCCCGGCCGTGGGCGCTCGAAGACGTGACGCTGCAGGTCAAGCCGGGCCAGCTCGCGGCGATCGTCGGCCCCAGCGGCGCGGGCAAGACGACCATGTCGTACCTCATCCCCCGCCTGTACGACGTGACCCGCGGCTCGGTGCTGCTCGACGGCATCGACGTGCGCGACGTGCGCATCGACTCGCTGGCGAGCGCGATCAGCATGGTGACGCAGGAGACGTATCTGTTCCATGCGTCCGTGCGGCGCAATCTGCTGTACGCCAAGCCCGACGCCACGCAGGAGGAGCTGGAGGCGGCCGCGCGAGCCGCATTCATCCACGATCGCATCGTCGAGCTGGAGCAGGGCTACGACACTGTGGTCGGGGAGCGCGGCTACCGCATGTCCGGCGGAGAGAAGCAGCGCCTCGCCATCGCCCGCGTCGTGCTCAAGGCGCCGCGGGTGCTCATCCTCGACGAGGCCACCTCCGCGTTGGACACCACGAGCGAGCGCCTGGTGCAGGCGGCACTGCAGCCGCTGATGGCGGGGCGCACGACGATCGCGATCGCGCACCGCCTCTCGACCATCCTCGCCGCCGACGTCATCTTCGTCATCGACCGCGGCCACCTCGTGGAGCAGGGCACGCACCTCGAGCTCATCGCGCAGGGCGGCATCTACGCCCGGCTGTACGAGCAGCAGTTCCAGGGTGGGCGCGTTGAAGCCGAATGCGAGGACGGGTACGTGCTCTCCACCGGCGAGGTGGTCCACGCCGGCGCCGAGGCGGCGAGCTAACCCTTCCTGCGGCGCGCGAAGAAGCCGGACAGCGCCGCGCCGCATTCCGCGGCCAGCAGGCCGTCGGTGACCTCGATACGGTGGTTGTTGCGCGGGTCGCGCAGCACTTCGTAGACGCTGCCGTCGGCGCCCTTCTTGGGATCGCGCGCCCCGTACACGCAGCGGTCGATGCGCGCCTGCACCATGGCGCCGGCGCACATGGGGCACGGCTCGAGCGTGACGTACAGCGTCACCCCGGTCAGCCGCCAGCCGCCGAGCACGCGCGCGGCGCGGCGCAGCACGAGCATCTCGGCGTGCGCGGTGGCGTCGCCGCTGCGCTCGATGCGGTTCGACGCGACGGCGATCACGTGTCCGTCGTAGACGGCGATCGCGCCGACCGGCACCTCGCCGCGACGGCCCGCCGCCCGCGCGAGGCCCAGCGCACGTCGCATGAGCCCGTCCCCGCTGAGGTCGGTCGCGGCGACGCTCCGCTAGGCGCCGGCGACGACGAGCGGCAGGTCCACCTTCAGGTCGGGCCGCTCGATCACGCGCATCGTGTCGTCGATGAACCGCACGCGCTCGAAGGTGATGCAGTTCACCGGGCAGTGGTCCTCGCAGATGCGGCAGTTGGTGCAGCGGTCGTAGTTGATGTAGATCTCACCCTCGACGCCGCCACCCTCGGGGTCGCCCACGTTCGTCTTGCACACCAGGTTCTCGCCGCCCGAGGAGCGCTCGCGGTCCTCGCCGAACACCACGACGTCGATCGCCTTCTCGGGGCAGACGTCGTCGCACGCGCCGCAGAGCACGCACACCGACTCGTCGTAGTGGTGCACCGAGTCGCACTGGAAGCAGCGGATTGCCTGCACGATCGCCTCGCGGTCGCTCCACGGCTGCTCCACCTCGGTCATGTCGTAGCGCTTGGCCGCCTCGAGGATGCCGGGCTCGGTGCGCGCGAAGTACTCGGACTGACGGTGGTCGTCGGTGCGCTCGATGACCGTCTGGTACAGGCGGCCGTTGTCCGCCTCCATGTCCTCGCCAAGGAACTCGCGGATGGAGCGGGCCACGCGGTGGCCCCAGCCCTCGGCATCGACGATGAACGACGGACCCTGCACGCAGTCGCCGCCGGCGAACAGCTTGGGCACCGACGTGTGACCGCCGCGATCCGCGGCAATGAGTCCGCGCTGCGTCACCGGCACGGTCTCGTCGGGCCGCTCCATGATCTGACCCGAGGCGAAGATCACGTAGTCAGCGCCGACAGTCCAGCGCTCGACGCCTTCAAGCTCCTTCACCGAAGAGAAGATGAGCTTTCCGGAGAGCGGGTCGAACTCGAGCTCCTGCAGCGGCGCGAAGGACACCGCGCTGACGTTGCCGCGGTTGTCGCCGTGGATCTCCTTGACGATGACCCCGCACTTGATGCGAAGCCCGATCTCCTTTGCCTCGTGCAGCTCGTTGCCGAACGCGGGCAGACGATCCTCGGGCTCGATCGCCACCATCCAGACCTCCGTGGCGCCGAGCTTGATCGACGACTGGCACGCGTCGGTGGCCACCGCACCACCGCCCACCACCACCACTCGGCCGCCGACGGGGAAGTCCTTGGGGATCTGGTCGTATGAGATCTCGCGCAGAAAGCTCATGGCATCGTTGACCTGGGGGAGGTCGCTGCCGGGAATCGGCAGGATGCGTCCCTTCATCATGCCGATGCTCAGGAACACAGCGTCGTATTCATCCACCAGGTCCTGCACCTTGATGTCGTGCTCCCCGCCGCCGATGTTGCTGTTCAAGCGCAGGTCGATCCCCGTGGCGAGGATCATGTCCAGCTCCCACTGCAACTGGCGGTGGTCGAAGCGAAACGGTGGGATCGACGTGCTCAGCAGTCCGCCGACCTTTGCTTCCCGCTCGTAGAGGACGACGTCGTAGCCCTGCACCCGAAGGTCGAG
>JAFARE010000044.1 GCA_019245575.1 Candidatus Dormiibacterota bacterium
GGCCTTGCGCGCCGGAACGGAGCTCGATGAGGTGCATGGCCTCTCGGGCGTTGAACTGCATGACGTAACGGATGCGGTGCGCCAGCGCCACGACATAGGCGGCCTGCTCGGGGAAGTCGCCGGCCAGGGTGCGGTACAGGTCCTCGACCCGGCCCATCGCGTCGTCGTACTCCTGCCCGATCCCGGCCTCGGCCACGATGCCGGGCAGGTCGTAGCCCAAGGCGATGCCGAGGCGTTGCCATTCGACCGTGAGCATGCGGTGCCGCTGCAGGTCGCGGAACGCGCCGTAGTCGGAGACGACCTCGAACGTGTACGTGCAGTGCTCGAAACCACGTCCGGGGCGGTGGCGCCGGTTGCGCCGCTCCCCCACCGCAGCGGCGAACAGCGCGGCCCGCCGCTCGTCGGAGAGCGGGCGCACCGCCGCGAGGAGTCGCTCCTCCGACGCGTGCGAGTGCTCGAACAGTGCGGCGGCGAGGATGCGGTCCTCGCCGTCGTGATCCCAGTCGACAAGGGTCACGCCGTAGGGCCCCCATTCGTGCTCAGGGGACAGCGCCGATGCCTCCTGCTCCAGCGCGACGGCTGTCTCGCGCAGGTACTCCACCCACACGCCCCCGCGTTCCGGGCGGTCCAGCCGCGTGATGAACTCCGGGATCACCTGCTGCAGCTGCGCGTTGATGCGCTCCGCATAATCACGTGCCTCCGGCAGTGGATGCGCGCGCAGTCGCATCACCAGCTGCTCGTACGCCTGGGGCGACGCGAACATGCCCACATTGCTCACCGTGCCCGCCGGCAGCAGGCCGCGCATGATGTCCAGCGACAGCGCGCGGATGGCGCGGCGCCGCGCCGCTGCATCCTCCTCCGCCGGCAGCGTCGCATCGAGATGCTCGCGCAGCGGGCCGAGCAGCGCGACGTAGGTGTCGAACAGCCCGTCCATCGCTCCGACGTATCGCTCCGCGTGGCTCGAGCTCAGGAGCTCCGTGTCGCGGTGGTAGCGATACGCGCCATCGCGTCTGTCGGTGTACGGGATGTAGCGGGTGGACTGCTCGAGATACGCGCCCAGCCGGCCCCACTCGATTGCCTTGGCAAGCGGTTGCGACACCTGCTCGCACGCGAGGTGCACGCCGCCCAGCTGCGCGACGGAGTCGTCGCCGTAGTCGGCGAGCACACGGCCGAAGAGATCGGATGCGCGCGTCCTGCCCGCATCGCCGTTGACGTCGCGCGACACCCCCGCGTCGGTGATGAACTCGTCGAGCAGCAGGCGGCGGAGGCTCTTGGCGCTGCGGCTGTAGCGCGCGAAGAGCGCGGCGCACGTCACCTGCGGCAGCCCGATGAGCGCGAACACCGGCCCCTCCACATCGGTCACGTACCGGGAGAGAACGTCCCGCTCCTCCGGGGTGAACGCCTCCGCGAAGTACTGGCCCGCCATTCGCTCGAACTCTACGCAGTCGCGGCGCCGAGGCTGAGCCCGGCGAGCGGTCGCACGGCCCGTACAATTCCCCGCCAATGGCCCTGGCCGCCGAGCTGAACCCCCGCTTCCTCGCGGACGTCTACCAGGCGGCCAGCGAGTGCAACAAGTGCTCCCTGTGCCAGGCGACGTGCCCGGCATACGTCACCAACCCGGTCGAATGGGAGACCGCCCGGGGCCGCGTCTCGCTGATCCGCGACGCCATCGAGGGCCGCCTCGAGCTGCGTGACATCGCGGACGGTCCGCTGTCCACCTGCCTCACCTGCGACAACTGCGTCGCCGCCTGCGCGCCGCGAGTGCCCACCGGCCACATCGTCAGCCGCGCCCGCCAGGAGCTCCACGAGCAGGAGGGGCATCCCTGGAAGCAGAGCTTCGCGCTGCGCAACATCCTCCCCCACCCCGGAGCCCTGCGCTTCGTCCACGGCCTGGCGCGGTTCACGCAGGTCACCGGGCTGTACGCGCTGGCGCGGCGCGGCGGGCTGCTGCAGCTCTTCGGCGGCCTGGGCCGGCTCGCCGACTATGCCGGGCCGCTGGAGCGGCGCACCGCATACCAGCGCGCGCGCTCCCTCCCCGCGGTGACACCGCCGGTTCGCGGACGCGTCGGCTTCCTCGTGTGCTGCTACGAGAACCTCGCGGCGCCGCAGTCCACCGAGGCCGCCATGCGCGTCCTCCTCGCCAACGGCTACGACGTGACGGTGCCGGTCATCGGCTGCAGCGGCCTGCCCGCACGCACGCTCGGGGACCGCGACGCGATGGTCGACATGGCCGTGCGCAACTCGGATGCGCTGCGCGGGCTCGACGTCGATGCATACGTCGGTGACGTCGCGTCCTGTGTGGGTCACTTCCACGAGTACGGCGCGATCGCGGGCGACGACCGGCTCGTGGGTGACGCCGCGCGAGACGTCGCGCTGCGCACCGCGCTGACCAGCGACTTTCTTGACCGCAACGGCATTCGCGCCGAGCTGGGGCCACTGCGCTGGAACGTCGTCGTCGACGAGCCCTGCTCGCTGCCCGTCGACGGTCCGCGGCGCGGCGCGATGCGCCGCCTGCTGAGCCAGGTGCCGCGGCTGCGCGTCCTCGACCTGCACGAGGCCGCGATGTGCTGCGGCGGCGCGGGCACGTACTTCGCCCGCATGCCCGAGCGCAGCGAGGCCATCCTGGAGCGCAAGTTCGACAACATCCGCGCCTCCGGCGCCGAGGTCGTCGTCACGGAGAACATCTCGTGCCTGGTGCAGCTGCGCGCCGGTGCCGCGCGCCATGCGCCCGGCGTGCGCGTGATGCACGTGATGGAGCTGCTCGACGAGTCGATGACGGTCGCGCAGCGGCGCCGCGCGGTGATACCGGAGTGAGCCCGCCCGGCTTCTGAGTCGAATGCCTCCTCCTGGCCACGCCCTTTCGCACCGGTGGGCGGCCGGAGGATTCGTCGCGCTGCTGGCCCTCGCCACCGCGGGCGTCACCGCGCCGGTGCGCGCCGACCAGCGGCCGCTGGCGACCGAGGCCTTCTCAACCGCCGCGCCGCCCAATGCGTGGGTGGCTGCCGCCACTGCGGGCGCGCTGAGCAAGCGCACTACGGCGCTGCCGTGCCTGACGGCGTCGACCGACGTCCTGCTCACGCCGCTGCGCGGCTGCGCTGCAGGGTCGCCCGGCCTGCCGCCCGCCGGCGATGTGCCCGGCGCCGGCGTGCTGCGCCTCACCGACAACCAGAACTACGAGGCGTCCATCGCCGTCGACCACGCGCCGCAGCCGTACGACGTCGGACTGATCGCCGACTTCGACATGTACATGTACTCGAAGGGCGCGACCAATGCCGCGGCCGACGGCGTGTCCTTCTTCATCCTCGACGGCAGCGCATCCGTCAGCACGCCGGGCGCCTACGGCGGCGGCCTCGGCTACGCGCCGATCGGCGGCATCCATGGCATCCCTGGCGCGTATCTCGGCGTCGGGATCGACGAGCTGGGGAACTTCGAGCAGTCCCTCACCGACGGCAGCGGGTGCCCGCCGCCGCCATCGCTGCCGCTGCCGTCGCCGCGCGTCGGCGCCCGCGGTCCCGGCAATGGGACGACCGGCTACTGCCTGCTGGGCAGCAGTGGCGTCCTGCCCGGCCCCCTCGACTCGCCCGCGCAGACGACGCGAAGCCCCGCCGTCAGGCGGCACGTGCACATCGTCGTCGACAACCCGGCGGCTCCGACGCCGCACGTGACCGTGAGCATCGACTTCGGCTCCGGCCTCGCCCAGGTGCTCGCGGCTCCGCTGCCGCCGAGCCCGCCGGCGACATTCCAGGTGGGCATCGGCTCCGGCACCGGCGTGAACAACGCCATCCACGAGTTGTCCAACCTCAGCGTCGCGGAGGTGGTGCAGCCGGTCCTCACCATGCTGAAGTCGCACCAGGGCTCGTTCAAGCCGGGAGGGTCCGGCTCGTACACGCTGTCGGTGGGGCTGATGAGCAACGGCCTGGGCGAGACGCAGCCGGTCACCGTCACCGACGACCTGCCGGCAGGTCTCACGCTCGCGTCGCTGCCGAGCGGTCAGGGGTGGGACTGCAGCGCGTCAGCCGTCGGCACCGCCAAGGTCAGCTGCCGCCTGACGCCCACGTCCCCGGTGACCGCCGGATCGGTGCTGCCGACGATCACGGTGCCGGTCACCATCGCCGCCGACGCGACCGGGTCGGTGCAGAACACCGCGACCGCCTCCTCGCCCGACGCGGTGGGCCCGGTGCGCGCCAGCGACACGGTGAGCCTCGACACCGGGCTGCCGCTGTGGCTGATCATCCTCGTCATCGGCGGCGGCCTCGTCGTCGTGCTGACGCCGGCTGTGATCCTGCGCCGCCGGCTCTGATGCAACAGTCCGTTGACACCGAATCAGGCGATCGTCCGTTGCAGACAGACGTGGCCTAGACTTCAGCCGCCCGCGGCGGGCACCGAGGAGGAAACCTGATGCGTCGGTACGGGTCGACGGGACGAGGGATCTACGGCCGGTGGCCGCGGGCGGCCGGTTTCGGCGTGGTGGCGGTCGCACTTGCGGCATGGCCGCTCACGGCGAGCGCCGCGACGATCATCTCGGAATCCTTCACCGGGGCTGCCGTCACCAACACGCACTGGGTCACCGGCGGCACCGTCGGCGGCGCTCCGATGACGATCCTGCCCTGCCTGACGGCGAGCACCAATGTGGCGCAGACGCCCGTGCACGGATGCCCCACCGGACAGCCCGCGATCCCGGCCGGCGGCGACACGCCCGGCAGCGGCGCCCTGCGGCTCACCGATCAGACGGCGCTGGAGTCCGCGGTCGCAGTCGATCACGAGGCCCGCGCCTTCAACGCCAACCTCACGGTGGACTTCGACTTCTACATGTACGACAAACCGTCGGCCAACACGTCGGGCGGCGACGGCCTGACCTTCTTCATCGCCAACGGCGCCACCTCGATCACGACGCCCGGCGGCGACGGCGGGGCGCTCGGGTACACGCGCAACGGCGGCACCGCCGGTGTCGCCGGCGCCTACCTGGGCGTCGGATTCGACGAGGTGGGCAACTTCGAGCAGACGGCGAGCGACGGCACCGGCTGTCCATCACGCACCGCGCCGGCGGTCATCCCGCAGGTCGGCCTGCGCGGCCCGGGCAGCGGCACGGCCGGGTACTGCTTCCTGGCGACCAGCGGCGCGCTCCCCTCCCCCATCGACAACGTCGCCGCCACCACGCGGGCGCCCGCGCTGCGTCACGCGCACATCGTCATCAGCTCGCCCTCGGCCTCGGGCGCGACCGTGACCGTGTCGGTCAACTTCGGCTCCGGCCTGCAGCAGCTCGTCTCGGCGCCGCTGCCGTCGGGCGCCCCGGCGACGTACCAGCTGGGCTTCACGTCCGCAGACGGCGCGCTCACCGCGATCCACGAGGTGGCTAACCTCGTGGTGAGCTCGCCCGGCCCGCCCCAGCTCACGCTCACCAAGAGCCACTCCGGCAGCTTCGCTGGGGGCGGCACCGGCACGTTCACGCTGACGCCGGGCGTGAGCGCGGCGGGCGGACCCGAGCAGAACACCGTCACGGTGAGCGACACGCTGCCGAGCGGCCTCACGCTGTCCGCGGCGCCGACAGGCAGCGGCTGGACGTGCTCCGGAGCCGCCGGCGCGACAACCTTCAGCTGCACTCGCCCGGCGAGCTTCGCGTCGCCGATCGCGGCAGGCACCGCGCTGCCGGCGATCACCGTGCCGGTGAACGTCAGCGGCAGCGCATCCGGGTCGCTCACGAACACCGCGACGATCAGCGCACCCGACGCGACCTCGGTGAGCGCCAGCGACACGGTGGCATTCACGCCGAGCACGCCGCCCACCGGCGCGGGGACGTCGCTGCTGGGCCTTGGGCTCGCGACGCTCGGCCTGCTCATCGCCGCGGCCGGCGTCGCTCACCGCCGCCGCATCATTAGGGCCTGAGCCTCACCTCTCGCAGTCGCCTGGCCGGCCAGGCGGGCGCCGGTCCGCGCGCGCGCTTCCTCCTGGTGGCGTTCGTGGGCGCGTTCGGCGCCTGGCTGTTCGCCCCGGTCCCGGGCCTGAGCGCAGCGGTGCCCGCCTCAGATCGGGGCGATGCCCTGCCCGGGCTGCCATGGCTGTCAACGTCCGGCGGGCGCATCACGGACGCAGCGGGGCGCGCCGTGCTGCTGCGCGGATTCAACGACGACGCGCTGCTGGAGCCGACCATGCATCCGGCGCCGCTGGACACGACCGACGTCACGCTGATGCAGGCGTCGGGGTTCGACCTGGTGCGCCTGCCCATCGCATGGTCGCTGCTCGAGCCGCAGCGCGGCCGGTTCGACTGGTCGTACCTGGAGCTCATCGCGCAAGCCGTCGACCTGGTGAACGCGCACGGCATGTACGTGGTGCTGGACATGCACTCGCTGGGGTGGAGCCCGGTGTACGGCGGGTCAGGGGCGCCCGCCTGGGCCACGGTGGGCGGTGTGCCGGACCCGGTGTGGGGGCCGATGCCGTCGCTGCAGCGGCTGATCTCGCCCGCGATCAACGTGTCCACCGCGTACTTCTGGCTGACGTCGGGCTGGCAGGACGAGCTCATCGCCACCTGGCGCTTCGTGGCCCAGCGATTCCGTGAGGACAGCGGCGTGGCCGGGTACGACCTCTTCAACGAGCCCCATTCGTTCCCGCTGCCGCCGCTGCGCTTCGACAAGGACCAGCTCTTTCCCTTCTACGCGCGGGCGGTGGCACGGGTGGGCGCGGCCGACCCCAACCATCTCTTCTTCCTCGACAACGACATGGCGGGTGACCTGCCCACCAGCGTGGTGCCGCTGCAGGCGCGCAACCTCGTGTACGCGCCGCACATGTACACCGGCGCGCTGATCCCGCCCGACTTCGACGGCGACACGCACAACCTCGACGCGCACGTCGAGGAGCTGGCACGCGAGGGCGCGAGCGTCCCCGCGGCGCTGTGGTTCGGCGAGTTCAGCATCAACATCGACCATCGATTCGCGGCGCAGTGGATCAACGCGATCCTCGCCGACTTCGACGCGCACGGCGCCGGCTGGGCGTGGTGGCAGTGGCGTGAGACCAGCGGCTGGGGTGTGCGCAGCGCTGACGGGCGCAGCCTCGACATGGCGCTGCTGCGGCTGCTGGCGCGGCCATATGTCGCATTCGCGCCTGCGGGGGTCAGCGCGCAGCTGGACGCGCCGCACACGTCGCTGACGGTGCAGGTGGCCGCGCGCCACGGTGCGGGCGCGATCGAGGTGACGTGGCCCGGCTACGTGCTGGGCGAGCCGCACGCGCGAGCCGGCTGCGGCGCACCCGTTGCATGGGACGCCGCAGCCGCCCGCGTGGTCATCGACGTGCCCGCGTCGACGGCGTGCGTTGTGACCGTGTCGGCCTGAGGCTCAGCTGGCGACCAGCGCCTCCTGCGAATCGAAGATCTGCGTGATCGGGGGCAGCGGCTCGTCGAAGTTGACCTCCGGCGGGAAGATCGACTTGCACTCGTTCCTGAACCACCGGTCGAATTCGCTCGAGGATTCGGCGAACTTCCGGTTGCCCTCGACCGGATCGTCGCCCTCGAGGTACACGCACACCACGTCGCCGTTCGGCGTGTGGTTGAGCATCACGAACTCGCGCGTCAGGCCCTTCTCGCGGCGCGACTCCGCCAGCTCATCCTTGCGCGCCCCCCACGCCTCCTTGGCGAACGCCCGGCCGCGATCCTCCGCGCCGGGCATCACGGGCGCGCAGAACGCCAGGCCCCGCTTGCGGGCGCTGCCCGCGGACTCGTCGACCCAGTCGCCGAGCACCTCGGGCGGATCACTCTGCGGCGGCTGCGTCATGTCGACCCCGTGGACGTCCTGGATGTGCCGCAGGAACTCGCGGTCGATGTCCAGGTCGGATTGAGACAGCAGGCCGAAGGTGTCGGTGAGTGGGCGGTCCCCTTCGACGTACGCGATGACGAACGCGCCCATCGGCGTGGCCATCTCGTAGGCCCGCTCCATCGTGACGCCGAGGCGCTTGCGCGACTCCCGGTACTCCTCCGGCCTCTCGTTGAACAGGTCCGCTCCGGCCCGGGGATCCTTGCCCGGCTGCACGGGAAACACCATTGCGGATTTGGGCATACCCACCACCTCCAGGACACGGCTGGTTGATTCCAGCAGCGCTACGGACTGTACGCCGCCGCCGGATGACCTGTGGAGCGTTCGGGTCGATCAGCCGAGCGCGGCGAGGACCTCGTCGATGTCCATGGCGATGCAGGTGAACGACGGCACGTCGCGCACCGTGTGCGTCGACGCCTCACTCTCGCGCATCTCCTGCACCAGGTCGAGAAAGTCGGCGACCGAGTCGCTCTCAAAGGCGACCACGAACTCCTGGTCGTCGAGGCCGAACGAGTACGTCGTGTTGATCTTCACGCCGGGATAGCGGTGGCCCATGGCGATGTGCTCGCCCATCTGCCGCTGCCGCTCCTCCTTGCTCAGCCGGTACCACGCGCGCGTCTTCACGAAGGGGTACACGAAAAGATATCTGCGGCCCGTCGGCGAGATCACCAGGCGGTTGCTGCGCCCCTCCTGGTTGGGGTGCTCGTGCTTGTCGACGTACATGCTCTTCTTCGTCATCGAGAAGTAGCTGTACGGGGTCTCGAGGTACGCGGCGACGCGAAGATGGTTGAGCCGCGCGGCGAACTCGTGCAGGTCGTCGACGCGCTCGCTGACCGACCACAGCATGAAGTCGGCGTCGCCGCGCGTGCCGACGAGGGAGTACGCGCGGACGAGCACGCCGTCACGCGCGCCGATTTCGCGCACCAGCGCCGCGATGTCCTCGCGGTCGGCGGCGCGCTCCGCCGGTGGCCGGAGCCGCCACTCGGGGCGAAGCCGGTAGAACGCGAAGCGAATGTGCTGGCGTGCGCTGCGCGGCTGCGCTGTCGCATCGCGCGCGGTGAACTGCGCAGTGTCGACCATCGCCGACAATCCTACCGCCGCTCAGGCGATAGCGTTTCGGACGGGTGGGCACACACGTCTGCGGCGAGTTCCCGTAGCGGTGAGGCCGAGCGCCAGACTGGCCGGAGGCGAGGCGCGAGGCCGAGCGCGGAGGGGTGTTTGAGCAAGCAGATGTGTGTGCCCACCCGTCCAGCCCACGCGCGACTCGTCATGCCGGCGGCGGATCTGTCGGCAATGGCCGGCGCGTCGCAGCCTCCTGCAGCGCGCGCTTGCGCAGCAGGCGCTGCTCGCGGCGCACGCGCGCCTGCGCTTGGCGGCGTTTCTCCTCGTCCGACTCGGCGACGACCGGCGGCACGGGCGCCGGCTTGCCGTCGGCGTCGAGGCCGACGTACACGAGGTGCGCGCTGGCGACGTGACGGCGCTCGCCCGTGGGCACGCTCTCGACGGTGACGCGCACGCCCACCTCCATCGACGAGCGGTGCGCGTCGTTGACCATCGCGTTCACCGTCACCAGGTCGCCGATGTACACCGGCGAGAGGAAGCTCATGTCGTCCATCGCGGCGGTGACGACGCGGCGGCGCGAGTGGCGCGCGGCGGCGATGCCCGCGGCGTTGTCGACCATCCGCATGATGGTGCCGCCGTGCACGTAGCCCGCGTTGTTGGCGTGCTCGATCTCCATCACCACGCAGATCGTGGTGCGTGACTCCGACGCGCGGCGCGGCGTCAGGTCGGGATCGTCGTACTGACGGTCGCGGTCCTCGCGGAAGCGGATGAATTGGTCCATCAGCCGAGCAATGCCAGCGACGCGCGCACCAGCGTCTCCACGCCCACGGGAAGGCTTGCCTCGTCGATGTCGAAGTCGGCGCTGTGGTGCGGCGCCACCGGTCCGCGCTCCGGATGTCCCGCGCCCACCAGGAAGTAGCAGCCCGGCGCGCGCTCGAGGAAGCAGGCCACGTCGTCGCCCACCGTGATGGGGCTCGCGGTGTGCACCCTGTCGTCGCCGACCGTCGCCGCGGCGGCCGCGTGCACGGTGCGCGCGACAGCCGCGTCGCTCACCACCGGCGGGCACCCTGAGCCGCGCTCGAACACCGCCTCGGCGCGCTCCGCGCGCGCGACATCGCGCGCCACCTCGCCGACGCGCGTGAGCAACCGCTCGCGCTCGCTCTGCTCCAGGGCGCGCACCGTGCCCTCGATCAGCACGCTGTCGGCGATCACGTTGAACGCGCTGCCTCCGCTGACCTTGCCCAGTGTGACGACCGCGGGCGAGAACGGCGACGTCTCCCGGCTCACGATCGTCTGCAGCGCGAGGATCACCTGCGCGGCCGCGACCACGGGATCGATCGCGCTGTGCGGCATGCCCCCATGGCCGCCGCGGCCGCGCACCGTGATGGTGAAGCTGTCGGCGCTGCCGAACAGCACCCCGGGTGTGACCGCGACGTGTCCCGCCTGCAGCGGCGTCCAGAGATGGATGCCGAGCACGCGGTCGACGCCCTCTGCCGCGCCCGCGTCGATCATCGGCACGGCGCCCTCGGCGCGCTCCTCAGCGGGCTGGAAGCAGAGACGCAGCCGCCCACTCCACCGGTCGCGCAGCGCCGTGAGCACGGCGCCCGCACCCAGCGCCATGGCCACGTGGCCGTCGTGGCCGCACGCGTGCATCACGCCGTCGACCTCGGAGCGCACGGCGCGTCCATCGTCGCGCTCCTGCACGGGAAGGGCGTCCATGTCGGCGCGGATCATCAGCGTCGGACCTTCCCCGCTGCCGTCGAGGTCGGCGACAACACCGGTTCCGCCGAGCCCGGTGCGCACGTCGAAGCCCGCGGCGTCGCAGCGGCTTGCTGCCAGGTCCGCCGTGCGCCGCTCCTCGTGCGAGAGCTCGGGGTGGCGATGCAGGTCGCGGCGCACCGACACCACCTCGTCGCGCACGCGCTCCACCTCTGCGCCGATGCGCGGTTCGAGGCCGCTCGCCGCGTCGCTCACGGAATGCGGCCGTCGACGCGCAGCGCGACGGCCTGCAGAGCGCCGTTGTTGACGACGCGGGTCGCACCCGCGGCCAGCGCGCGGCGGCGGAGCTCGCGCTCAGCGTGATGGCAGAAGCCCGCGATCGTCAGACCGGGCTGCTGCGCGCGCAGGCGCGCGATCAGCGAGATGCGCTGCTCGACGCGGCTGTTGAGGTCGACAAAGACGGCGTCGGCGGGAGGCACGGCATCGCCCACCACGAGGTCACAGCGCCCGCCCGAACGCGCCATGGCCGCCTGCAGCTGGCTGGCGAACATCAGGTCGTCGCTCACGAGGGCGACTGTCCGAGGCGTCGTCACAGGATTCATCATAGGTGCGCGAGGTGCGGGCAATCAGGCGGACCCGCGCTCGCCCGATCTCATGTGGAGGAGCGGCGGCGATGGAGATCAGCACGGTGGGCATCGTGGGCGCAGGGCTCATGGGCTCCGGCATCGCCGAGATCTGCGCGCGGCAGGGGCTGCGCACGCTCATCGCAGATTCCGGGGACGAGCCGTTGAAGACGGGACGGCAGCGCATCGCCGGTTCGCTGCACCGCGCGCGTGAGCGCGGCAAGCTGAGCGCCGGCGAGGTGGAGCAGGTACTCGAGGAGATCCATTTCACGACGGACCTGGACGAGTTCGCGGAGTGCGACATCTGCATCGAGGCTGTGCCCGAGCACCTGCCGCTGAAGACGTCGGTGTTCCAGCGTCTCGACTCCATCGCGCCGGAGCGCGCGATCCTCGCCACCAACACGTCGTCGTTGCCCATCATCGAGATCGCGCGCGTGACGTCGCGCCCGGAGCGCGTCATCGGCACGCACTTCTTCAACCCGCCGCCGGTGATGCGCCTGCTCGAGGTGGTGCGCAGCATCGCGACGAGCCCCGAGACGCTGCACGAGACGCGCGAGTTCGGCGAGCGTCTGGGCAAGCGCATCATCGTCGCGCAGGACCGCGGCGGCTTCATCGTGAACCTCCTGCTCATCCCCTTCCTCACGCATGCGGTCCGTCTCTACGAGTCGGGCTTCGCCACGCGTGAGGACATCGACGAGGGAATGCGCCTCGGCTGCGGCCATCCCATGGGCCCGCTGGAGCTACTCGACTACATCGGTCTCGACACGGCGCTGTTCGTGTGCGACTCGCTCTACGACGAGTACGCAAACGCCGACTACGCGCCGCCGCCGCTGCTGCGGCGCATGGTCGCCGCGGGCTACCTCGGCCGCAAGAGTGGGCGCGGCTTCTACGAGTACGAGCGTCCGCCGGCCGCCTGAGGATTCAGCTCGCGGGCTGTGTCGGCGCCGGCTGCTGCGGCCGCTCCATCACGTGGAGGTCGATGCCGGCCAGGCGAACCGCCTCGTGCCAGAACTCCGCCGTGTACGTGCCCGGCTCGCCGAACATCGGCTGCAGGAAGGTGACGGTGGAGATGCTCACCTCCTGGCCCGGCTCCAGCCGCGCGCCCTGCGACTGGAACTGCAGGTTCGCCGGCGGCAGCACCATCTTGCCGTCGCCGTCGACGAAGCGAAGCTCCACCTGCTGGGTCTGGCCGACATCGAGCGGCCCGAAGCGGAAGCCGGCCACCACCGCGAACGCGGCGCGGCCGGGCAGCTGCGCCAGCGCCAGGGTGCTGAAGCCGCCGCCCAGCACGTACGCCTTGCCGTCCGGCGGCACCACCGCGCTGTCGGCAAAGAGGGCGAAGGAAAGCTGCACGACGGGCTAGCTTGCCACCATTGCGGTGATGCACGAGCAGGCCGTGACCGCCGGCGACCAGGTTGCGCGGCGCAACCTGCACGTGTTCGTGTGCACCACGGTGGGCCGGCATCACTGCGCGGGGCTGGGCGCAGAGCGCGTCCTGCAGCGCCTGCGCGACGAGGTCGAGCGGCGCGACCTGCATTGGGTGCGCACCACGCGCATGGGCTGCAACCAGCAGCACCATCAGGGTCCGGTGATGATCGTGTATCCCGACGGCGTGTGGTACGGGCGGCTCGACGCCGGCGATGTCGACGAGATCATCGACGAGCACCTCGTCGGCGGCCGCCCGGTGGAGCGTCTGCGCATCGTGCCCGACGGCCCGTGGTCGTCCACCACGCTGACGTGACGGGTCGCGTCTCGAGTGCCTGCGTAGTACCGTGAACGCACGATCCATCAGGAGGTAGCCCCATGGGATACGTGCGTGGTTTCGTGCATGGCGCAGTGGCCGGCACCGTCATCGGGCTGTGCGCAGCCCCCCAGACAGGCGACCGGACGCGGGCCCAGCTCCGCGAGGGCATGAAGGCGGTGCGCGAGGGCGCGGAGGTCACGGCGCGCGCCCTCAGCCGGGTGGCTCCCGTGGCGAACACCGCCGTGCAGGCGGTCGAGCGGGTGCGGCACCGGTCCGAGAGCAGCACCGCCACCGTCCACGGCAACGGCTCTCTGGGGGCGGGCCGGCCGGGCTGAGCGCCTAGGCTCGCGCCTCCGCCGGCTCGGCGGCATCGCCGAGCGCGCAGAGCACCGCGAGCACCCCGGCCGTCAGGTCGAGGATGTTCATCGCGATCGGGAAGTGCAGCGTGATGAAGCTGCGCGTGCCGGCGTCGTCGTCACTCAGGGCGAACCCCAGGATTGCCAGCACGAGCAGCAGCGCGCCGAGCGCGAGCACGAGGATGCGCGCACCGCGAGGCCGCGGATACCAGCCCGCGTACGCGAACGCTCCGCCGACGACGAGGTTGACGATGTCGCGCAGATACGTCAGGTGCAGCGCGACGCCGTCGAAGTTGCCGCCGGCCTGCCCGCCGTCGAGGTGACTCGCGTCACCGGTGAAGAAGCCGGCCACGCCGGCGACGAGGAACACCACTGCTGCGAGCTGTGCGAAGCGGCGCGCCATGACGGCCCGGAACCGTAGCAGTTCAGCTTGCGAGACGAGCCGCGACGCACGTGACGTTGTCGCGGCTGCCCTCGTCGAGCGCCAGCCGGCACACGCTGTCGACGGCCGCCTGCAGGGGGCGGACGCGCGCAGCACCGGCGATGGCGGCGTCGCTCAGCGGCTCCCACACGCCGTCGGAGCAGAGCAGCAGCACGTCATCCGCCTGGAGCTGCTCCTCGAACACGTCCGCCTCCACGGGGTCGCCCATCACGGCGCGGGTGATGATGTTGCGCCGGGGATGACGCCGCGCCTCTCCTGCCTCGAGGGCGCCGAGGCGCACCTGCTCGCCGACCCACGAGTGATCGCTCGTGAGCGGCGTGGCCGTCTCGCCGCGGACCAGGTACCCGCGGCTGTCACCGACGTTGGCGACCGTTGCCGCGCCCTCCGGGTTCACCGACGCGATCACAAGGGTCGTTCCCGGGTCCCCGCCCATCCGCTCACGCACCTGGGCAACGGCTCGATTGGCGGCGGCCACCGCCGTCGCCAGCGCGTCGCGCCCCCCGTTCGCGGCCCCGGCCAGCGCGCCGGCCGCGGCGCGCACCGCCGCGTCGGCCGCATCGCCGCCACCCGGATGCCCGCCCATGCCGTCGGCGAGCACGAGGTACACGCCTCCCCCGCTGAAGGCGCCGGTGTCCCAGCAGTCCTGGTTCTCGGTCCGCACGGTGCCGCGGTCGGTCGAGCCCGCGACCTCCAGCTGGGCCGCCGTCACACCTCCTGCGCCGCCGGATGGCCCAGCAGGAGCCGGACCACGTCGTCGGCGACGCTGACCGGGTCAAGGCACTGGATCACGTGCATGCCCAGCTGCGCCGCCGCCTCGACGTTGCACGCCAGGTCGTCGACGAACAGGCATCGCTCCGGGGCAACACCGAGCCGCTCGCACGTGAGCTGGTAGATGCGCGGATCCGGCTTGCGCAGCCCCACGCGCGACGAGTCGACGACGACGTCGAAGAGGTCGTCCACGGGGATCAGCGCGCGCCACATCGAGTCGCCGTCGCGCGAGATGTTGGTGAGCAGCGCCGTCTTGTACCCACCGCCGCGCACCTGACGCACCGCGTCGGCCATCGCGCTGCTGGCAACCATGCCGCGGCCGAAGATGATCTTCTGCGCCACGCGCGCGTCGACCGGCTCGTTGCCCGCATCCGCATAGCGCTTGCACATCCTGTCGAAGAACTCCTCGTCGGACAGGTGCCCCGTCTCCAGCAGGTGCAGGTCGTGCGCCCCGGTTGGGAGGTGGTAGTGATCGCGGAAATCGTTGAGGAAGAATGCGACAAGGTTCATGTACTGCGGGTCGATGTCGTGGCGGTTGCGGAACAGCGGCTCGGTCATGACGCCGCCGAGATCGAAGATGGCGGCGTCGAACTTGCGCGTCTGCAGCGAGTCCGTCTCTGCGGTTGTCAGCGCGTTGTCAGTCACGCCACTCATTGTGACGCGTGTCGTTCTTCCGGTGTCCGGAGGGGGCGGCTGCGTTATGACCCTGAGTGTTCGATGCTGACCTCGCCTGACCCGCTCATCACCTGCCGCAGCGCGCGCAGCATGTCGGCGGGCGCGGTGTCCTTCACCACGTAGCCCATGGCGCCGGCCTTCAGCGCCTCCACCATGCGCTCGTGGCCGCCGAACGACGTCAGCATCACCACGCGCACCGCGGGGTCCATCGCCACCAGCCGGCGCGTCGCCTCGATGCCGCCGATGCCGGGCATGGACAGGTCCATCAGCACGAGGGCCGGGTGCATCGTCTCGGCCATCGTCAGCGCCTCCTCGCCGCTGGCGGCGGACCCGATCACGTGCATGTCGGGTTCGTTGGCGAGGAAGGTGGACAACCCCCTGCGCACCACAGGATGGTCGTCGACCACGAGGACCGTCACACCCGACTCGCTCATCCGCCGCTCGCCAATCTACTCGGTCGGCACGACGAGCGTGACGCGCGTTCCCTTTCCCGGCGTGGAGTCGATGTCGAGCGAGCCGCCGACCTCCTCGGCGAGCTCGACGATGGCGTTCGTCCCCACGTGGCCTTCCGCGCGGCGCCGGGCGACATCCTCCGCCGAGAAGCCCTTGCCGTCGTCGGCGATGCGCAGCACCGCCTTGCCGCCATCCTCCTTCAGCACGACGCTGACGTGCTTCGCCTCCGCGTGCGCCGCCACGTTGCGCAGCACCTCCTGGGCCACACGGAAGATGAGGCTCGCGCGGTCGGGGCGCAGGCGCATGTTGCTGGGCAGCTCGAGACGCGTCTTCGTGCCCGCCGTCTTCAGCGTGCGCAGCACCTCCAGCAGCGCCGCGTGCAGCCCTTCGCGCCGCAGCGTGGGCGGTGCGATCTCGATGATCAGCGTGCGCAGGTCCTTCATGGCGAGGCGCGTCTCCTCGGCGGAGCGCTCGAGCACCTCCAGCACATCCGCCTCGCCGTTGAGGTCGGCGCGCTCCTTGAGCTGCGTCGCCGTGGCCATCAGGCTGAAGGCCATGCCGGCGAGGTTCTGCACCACGCCGTCGTGCAGGTCGCGCGCGATGCGCCGGCGTTCCGACTCCGATGCGTCGACCGCCTTCTGCAGCAACTCCTCGCGCTCGCGCTGGTGCGCCGCGCGCTGCTCCTCATACGCGTGCACACGACGCGCGAAGACGATGAGGAACCCCTGCAGCAGGATCACCGGAACGAGCAGCGCGCTGAAGCCGAGCGCGCCCGCCTCCTCGTGCATCACCACGAACGTGAACGCGGCGAGGCCGTAGCCGACGCTGTACGGAAGTCCCGTCAGCGTCTCGCCGCGGATCGCGCTGAACTGCATCGCGGGGTTGGCGATCTTGATGATCACCACCACGAGCGCGGCGTTGACCGCCCACTGCGCGATGCCCGCCACGAGACCGCCAGCCACCTGGACCGCGGGTGCTGCTGACAGGTTGACCATGCCGGAGAACGAGGCCCACGCGGCCAGGTCCGCGAGCATGAACATGGCGAAGTTGAAAGCGGTGCGGAACCAGCCGTTGCGGCTGCGAAGACCGATGCCGGCCGCCTCTGCCACCGCGGCCGCCACGGCGCCCGCGGGACCGAGCACGACGGACAGGCCGAGGTTGAGGAAGACGCTGGGCGACCACACCAGGTTCACCGGGATCGAACGCACCGCGAAGCGCGACATGAAGAACGTGGCCAGCGCCCCCGCGGCCAGCGTCGCCCAGTCCGAGGGCGCGCGCACCAGCAAGCCCGCCAGCACCACCGCGGCCGCGGTCGCTGTCGCCACGTAGGCGACGAGGAGCGGCGTGTAGTGGACCGGGCCCATCGCCGGACCCGGCTGCACGATGCGGAACCGCCTCACCGATCGGAGCGAACCGACCAGCCCCGCCAGCGACTGCGGCGCTTCAGAGGTGGCCGAAGCTGCTTGCTGCGCCACTTTGGACCGATGCTATGCGCAGGCCAAAAGGCCGGTGGCGGGTCGTGACAGGATTGTCAGGACGGCCTGCAACGGTTTTGTCGCGGATGTGTAAAGAAATGTGAGCATTGCCGCGCCAGGGAGGTGCATCGTCCGGCCTCCTGCCTCATGGTCTTAAGACGTAACCAATGGCGGGGCTGGCGGGCGCTACGGACAGGCCCCGGCAGCCGGAATACAGGAGGTGCCAGAGATGGCGAGCTGGGACAACTTCGGCTGGGGCTGATCCCGGTCGAACGACCCCCCTCGACGATACGTCGGGGGTTGTGACGAAACGTCCGGTGGTGTGGTCGCGAGTTGGTAACGCTCGCGATCACCATCACTGTCTCCCGCTCTGGTGATGAACACCGCACACGTGGTCCGCGCACGTCCGCCTGCGCCTAACATGCGCCAGGCGATGAGGCGCCGCTGCGGGATGGGTCGTGTCTGCTGCATCGACGGTAGCCCGAACCGGATTTAGTAGGGCTGCCGCCGGCGGCTCGGCGCGGTTCCTGGCCGCGGTCGGCGTGTCCTGCTACGGCGACTGGCTCACCACCGTCGCCCTGGTGGTGCTGCTGTACCGCGTCACCGGGACGGCCGCCGCGCCCGCGCTGTACATCCTCGCCCGGGTGGCGCCGCGGGTGGCGGGGCCGCTGTTCGGCGGCACCCTGACGGATAGGGTCGGCCCGGTGCGGGTGGCGACGCTCTGCGCGCTGGCCCAGGGCTGCCTCACGGGCATGATCGTCCTGCTGGCCGCGAGCCGTGCCGTCTGGGGCATCTACCTGCTGGTGGCCGCTGCGCAGTTCCTCAACGCCCTGTCGCAGCCGGCTCTTGGAGCGCTGCTGCCCAGGGTCACGCCGGCGCACCGGCTGGGTCGCGTCAACGGCATCTACAGCGGGCTCTTCTCCTCGAGCATCCTGGTCAGCCCCGCCCTGGGGGCGCTGCTCCTGCCCCACGTATCGCCCGAGTGGCTGATCGCCGCCGACGCGGCCACCTTCCTCGTGGCCGCCCTGCTGCTGCTCACCCTCGACGGCGTGGCGCCGCCGGTACCCTCAGCCTCGCCGCGCGGCGCCGCGGCCGGCTTCCGGATCGTGTCCCGGGACCGGGTGCTTCGCCTGGTCGCGGCCGCGTACGCGGCCAACCCCGCGGTGATCACGGCCCTTCAGGCGGTGCTCGTGATCGCCGCGTCCCAGCGCTTCGGCCACGACAGCTACGTCGGCTGGCTCTACGCCGCTGTGGGCGCCGGCGGTCTGATCGGCAGCCTCTCGTTCCTGCGCCCGACGCCGTCACAGGTGGGACGGCGGGCGATCCTGGTGGCCAGCGTCATCGAGCTGGGCCCGCTGGCGGTCTTCGTCGTCGCGCCCAACCTGGCCGTCGCCGCGGCGCTGCTGTTCATCAGCTCGATGGGCGGGGTGCTCTGGCAGGTGAATGGCTCGATCGGGCTGCAGCAGCGCGTGCCGGTCGACCTCCTCGGCCGGGTCAACGCCGCGGTACGCTCGGCGATGTACACGGGCATGCTCGTCGGCGCCGTCGCCGTCGCGGTGCTGGTGCAGCCGTTCGGCTGGCAGGCAACCGTCCTGTGCGTGGTGGCCGCCGCCTTCCTGCTCATCGCGGCGGCCGCGCTCACCCGCCCCCGGCGGCTCGCCTCGCACCCGGCCGCGCTGATCCCCGACTGAGGTCAGGCTGCGCGCGACGCCGCCCGTGGCGTGGCGCGCCCCGCCCGCTCCAGCAGGCGGAGCACGGCGCGCTCCTCCGAGCGCAGCCCGGCCGCGTCCGAGGGAGCCCGGCCGCTGAGGCGCAGCTTGAGCAGGCGCCCGTCGGTGTGGGCCTCGATGACCTCGGGATGGACGTAGCAGCGGCGGCACACCGCCGGGGTGTTGCCCAGCCGCCGGCTGACCTCCGCCACGGCCCGCACCACCTGCCGCTTTGCCTCGGTGCGGGAGCCGCTGGCCCCGAGGTCGCGGAGCGCCGTCAGCGCCAGCACGGTCCCGGCCCAGGTGCGGAAGTCCTTCGATGTGAAGCCGTCGCCGCCCGCCTCGCGGATGTACCCGTTGACAGCGTCCGAGTCGATGCCGTGGGCCTGGCCGTCCTCGTCGAGCCACTCGAACAGCTCCTCGCCGGGCAGGTCCTGGCAGCGGGCGAGGATCTGCGCCAGATGACGATCCTGCACCGCCACCACGTGACGCACGCCGGACTTGCCCCGGAAGCGAAAGCGCAGCCGCGACCCCTCCACCTCGACGTGGCGCGCGCGCAGGGTGGTCAGCCCGAACGACCGGTTCTCCGCCGCGTACTCCTCGTTGCCCACGCGGATCAACGTGACGTCGAGCAGCCGCACCACCGCGGCCAGCACCCGCTCGCGAGGCAGGCCGGGACGCGCCAGGTCGGCGGCGACCCGGCCGCGGATCCCGGGCAGGGCGCGGCCGAACGCGATCATGCGGTCGTACTTGCGCTCGTCGCGGACCTCGCGCCAGCGCGCGTGGTAGCGGTACTGCTTTCGCCGCCGCGCGTCCCGTCCCGTGGCCTGGATGTGCCCATTCGGCGAGGGGCAGATCCACACGTCGGTCCACGCCGGCGGGATGGCGATGTCGCGGATGCGCTGCAGCGTCTTCGGGTCGCTGATCCGCCGGCCCGCGGCGTCGGCGTAGTGGAAGCGAGGCGCGGCACCCAGACGTCTGAGGCCCGGCGCCGAGTCGTCCACCCAGCGCAGCCCCGCCTCGCGGGCGGTCCTGTGGCCGTCAGCCTCGACGGCGGCGCTGGTGGCCATACGTGACAGTCATGATACCCGCTTCGGTGATAGGACCGCTGTCACTAGGGACTTTCCCACAAGTCGCTTCTGATCGGCCATCATGCACACACCGCGAGGTTTGACGTGACAGGTACACCCGTTTCACCGACGGTGCCCTTCCTGGGGGCGTCGCCCGCGCGCAACATGGTCCGCCCTCCGCCCGTCCGCGGCTGAGCACACACAAGGCGTTTTGACCACGCGCTGCGCACCGGTCGCTGCAGCGCGCTCAACGGAATTGGAGGGTTGACATGGCTGACTCGGCACCTCCGGCGACACCGCCGGCGGGATCGGTGGCGGACCCAGCTCCACTCGGACTCGCGGCCTTCGCGCTGACGACATTCGTGCTGAGCGTGCACAACGCCGGCTGGGCGCCCGACGTCATCTGGGTGGGACTCGCCCTGTTCTACGGCGGGCTCGTGCAGCTGCTTGCCGGCCTGCAGGAGTTCAGGAACCGCAACGTCTTCGGGGCCACGGCCTTCTCGACGTACGGCGGGTTCTGGCTCAGCCTGGGGATCTACGTCGTCCTGATCTTCGCCATCCCGGCGCTGTTGAAGGCGGCCTCCGGGTCGACGGGCAACGGCGTGGATGACGGTGTCGGCTGGTTCCTGCTTGCCTTCGCGATCTTCAACACCTACATGCTGTTCTGGAGCACGCGGGTGAGCGTGGCGGTCTTCATGGTCTTCCTGACCCTGGAGATCACCGAGATCGTGCTGTTCATCGGTGGCTTCCAGCACCAGGGGCCGATCCCGCCGGCGACGGCTGGGTTCACGTGGGTGAACCTCGGCGGCCTCCTGGGCATCCTGACCGCGGCCACCGCGTGGTACGCGTCCGCAGCCGGTGTCGTGAACGGTCATGCGGGGCGGACCATCCTGCCCGTCGGCCGGCCGATGTGGCGGTGACGAAGCACTAGAGTCAAGGAGAGATTGCGAATCGGGAGGACCGGCGATGGCGACGGATGTGACAGCGCAGAACATCGACACGCTGTTTCTGGAGCAGCGCCGCTATCCGCCGCCTCCCGACTTCGCGTCCCAGGCCAACGCCAAGCCTGAGATCTACAACCAGAGCCTCGAGGACTTCTGGGCCGGCGAAGCTCGCAACCGGATCAGCTGGTACCAGCCATTCGACAAGGTCCTGGAATGGGAACCGCCCTATGCCAAGTGGTTCATCGGCGGCAAGCTGAACGTCGCCTACAACTGCGTCGACCGGCACGTCGAGCAGGGCCACGGCAGCAAGGTCGCGTTCCACTGGGAGGGCGAGCCGGAGAACGACACGCGCACGATCACGTTCGCCGACCTGCAGGCGGACGTGGTGCGCTTCGCCAACGTGCTCAAGAAGATGGGCGTGAAGCGCGACACGCACGTCGGCATCTACATGGGCATGGTGCCCGAGCTGCCGACGGCGATGCTCGCGTGCGCGCGCATCGGCGCGCCCTTCACCGTGGTCTTCGGCGGCTTCAGCGCCGACTCACTGTCCGGCCGCATGAACGACATGGAATGCGAATTCCTGATCACGCAGGACGAGGGTTGGCGGCGCGGCTCGCGCGTCCCGCTGAAGGCCAACTGCGACGCGGCGATGGACAAGTCGCCCACGGTGAAGCAGTGCCTGGTGGTGCGCCGCACCGGTGGCGACGTGGCCATGAAGGAGGGGCGCGACGTCTGGTACCACGACCTCGCCCAGGACGCGTCCACCGACCCGGGCTCGTGTCCGTGCGAGGAGATGGATGCGGAGAGCCTCCTCTACCTGCTGTACACGAGCGGGACCACGGCGAAGCCCAAGGGGATCGTGCACACCACCGCCGGCTACCTCACCGGCGTCGCCACCACGCACCACTACATCTTCGACATCAAACCGGATTCAGTGTATTGGTGCGCGGCCGACATCGGCTGGGTGACCGGCCACAGCTACATCGTCTTCGGGCCGCTGTGCAACGGCACGACCGGCGTGATGTACGAGGGCACGCCGGACTACCCCGACAAGGACCGCTGGTGGGGCATCATCGAGCGGTACAAGGTCGACGTGCTGTACACGGCGCCGACCGCCATCCGCACGCACATGAAGTGGGGTCCGGAGTACGCGCAGAAGCACGACCTGAGCTCGCTGCGTCTGCTGGGGACGGTCGGTGAGCCGATCAACCCCGAAGCGTGGGTGTGGTACCGCGACAACATCGGCGGCGGGCGCACACCCGTGGTCGACACGTGGTGGCAGACCGAGACCGGGATGATCCTGATCACGCCGCTGCCCGGCATCACCACGCTGAAGCCGGGTTCCGCGACCCGGCCGTTCCCCGGCGTCGATCCGGCGGTGTACGACGAGGCCGGCAACGAGGTCGGACCCGGGCAGGGTGGCTACCTGGTGCTGCGCAAGCCGTGGCCGGCGATGCTGCGCGGCATCTACGGCGACCACGAGCGCTACGTGCAGACGTACTGGAGCAAGTACAAGGACGTGTACTTCGTGGGCGACGGCGCCCGCATCGACGAGGACGGTGACTTCTGGCTGCTGGGCCGGGTCGACGACGTGATGAACGTGTCCGCGCACCGCATCTCCACCATCGAGGTGGAGAGCGCGCTGGTGGACCATCCCAAGGTCGCGGAGGCGGCAGTGTGCGGCCGCAGCGATCCGCAGACCGGTCAGGCCATCGTCGCGTTCGTCACGCTGAAGGGCGGCGACCCGGGGTCACCGGAGATGGCGAAGGAGCTGCGCAACCATGTGGGCACGCGCATCGGCAAGATCGCTTCTCCCGCAAACATCGTGTTCACGCCGGAATTGCCCAAAACTCGCTCGGGCAAGATCATGCGCCGCCTGCTCCGCGACGTGGCGGAGAACCGTCCCCTGGGCGACACCACCACGCTGGCGGACGCGACCGTCGTCGACGAGATCTCCCGCCGCGCCAAGGAGGACGCGGGCAAGGACGAGGCCTAGCCCGGCGGCGGCGGCTGGACCGGCGGCGGCGCCGCGCGCCGATGCACGTGGTAGCGGTGCACCGTGATGCCGACCGCCAGCGCGGTCAGCGCGAGCACGGGGAGGCTGATGTACCAGTACTCGAACACGAGCACGATCACAACGATCAGCGCCAGCCAGCCGACGCAGCCGACCGTCCCGGTGGTGCGCGCCGCGCTGCGAACGGCGCGGTGGGGACGGCGGCCGTACGTCGACATGCCCGCCCAGAACCCGCCGGGGAGGCGGTGCCCGATCCAGAAGCGCATCGGGCGATAGGGTACGGGCGTCAGGCGCGAGGGACGAGCTTCAGCGCCAGCAACGGGCAGGCGTCGACCGCACGCCGCGCGTGGCCCATGAGCCCCTGGGGCACATCACCGGCCACGATCGGGTCGCTCATGCCGCGGCCCGCCCGCTGAGCGCCGCGCACCAGCCGGCTTCGTGGGACGCGAACTCCGCGGCGAAGGCGCCCAGCGCCGAGGCGATGAGCCCGGCGGCGCCGTCGGGATGGTGGCACGCGCCGCGGCCGGCGAGCTGGGAGGTCCAGCGCCGGAGCCGCGGCATCTCCCCGAACTGGGGCCGGCACTCGGCGACGCGCTCGAGCGCCACCGCCACCGCGCCGAGGCCGAAGACGCACGGGCCGCACTGGCGCGCGCTCTCCCCGGCGAGGTACCGGACGATGTGGGCGGTCTCGGCCACCCCGCAGCGGTGATCCGGGAGCACCGCGATGACGCCGCAGCCCAGCGTCAGGCCACGGCCGCGCAGCGCCGCCGCGTCGAGGGGAAGGCCCCATGCGTCCGCAGCGCCGACCCAGCCGCCGAAGTAGCCACCCAGCAGGACCGCCTGGGCCCTAGCGGCGGAGCCGCCGGCCATGCTGACGGCGTCGCCGACGGTGGCCGCAGTGGTGACCTCCACGACACCGGGCTGCCGCACCGCGCCGGCGACGGTGACCAGCTGCGAGGCCTCGGCGGCCCCGCGCGCGAGCAGCGCCGCCGTGGCCAGCGTCTCCACGTTCTGCACCAGCGTCGGCCTCCCACCCACGCCGCGCTCGAAGGGCCGAGGCGGTGTCGACGTGGGCAGGGCCGTGCCGCTGTCGATGAAGCGGACCGCCGCGCTCTCCTCGCCCGAGACGTAGCCGTCGGGAGCCTCGACCAGGCGCATGCGGCATGCCTCGGACTGGGGACGCTCCGCCAGCGCGGCGCGCACTGAGACAAGCGCCGCGGCATGCGCGCCACCGACGTAGAGCACGACCTCCGACGCGCGCACGGCCTGCGCGGCGAGCGCCGCGCCGTCGAGCACCAGGTGCGGCCGCGATTCCATGAGCACGCGGTCCTTCCAGCTGAGCGGCTCGCCCTCGGCGCCGTTGGCCAGCACCACCGCGCGTCCGTGCGAGCGCTGCGCGACGGCCCGCCACTTGGTCGCTGTGGGGAAGGCCGCGCCGCCCCGGCCGCGCACCTCGGCGCGCTCCAGCATCGTGATCAGCCCGGGCACGTGGGGCAGGGCACCCAGGCGCGCTGTGTGCTGCGCGAGGTTTTCGGGTCCCGCGCCGACCGGAGGCCCGGCGAGCAGCTGCCGGGTCATCGCGGCTGCCTCCCGAGCTGAAGCGCGGTGGCCCGGCGCTTCCACTGCGCCAGGGGGTCGGCGGGCGCGCCGCGCAGCCGCGCCATCAGCGCCGCGGCCACGGCCGCCACGCTCACGCCGGTCGCCCCAAGCCCGAGGAGCGAGAAGGCGTCGGTGCCCGTGCCGAGCGAGTGCAGCACGGCCATCGGCCACGCGGCGTACGCGGCCCAGTGCACGAACCGCCACAGGCCGGCGCCGATCACCCGGCGCAGGAGGCTCGTCGCCACCAGCGCCGCCAACAGCTCGAGTGAGATCGCTCCCAGGCCCAGCCAGAAGGTGCGGTAGTACGAGCCGAACGGCACCGCAATCGACGTCAGCCCCAGGCGCGTGAAGGGGTCCACCGCGGCGGTGACGACGTGCAACGCCAGGAAGACCACCGCCAGCAGCGAGAGATTGCGGTGCAGCGCGGTGGTGAGGAACCGCGGCCATCCCGGGCGCTCGTAGCGCAGCCGCGCCAGCAGGCCGAGCATGGCCACGCCGCTGAGCAGCAGGAGGCTCACCAGACCCGATGCGCGCGTCGTGTACCAGAGGATCGTGTCGTTCATGTCCGCAACGATCGCGCCGGCGCCTCCCGGCCTCCTGGGCGTTCGCCGAGAGATTCCTGGGACTACATGCCGAAGGCGGTGGTCGACGTGGACGAGCTGTGCGAGCCGCTCATGTTGGGACAGGGATGCGCCGAAGGCGCCGGTGTGGCCGCGGCCGACGGCGCGCTCGCCGCCTGCAGCGCGCCCGCGCCACCGCCGTTGTTGCTCGCGGCCGTCACCGCGCTGGTTGCGGCCTGGGCGATGACGAATCCGCCCGCGCCGGCGGCGACGGTCAGCGCGGAAACGATGATCAGGGTGCGGCCGCGGCCCACGCGGCGTGGCGGTGGAGGCGGTGCTTGCTCAGGCGGCGGGGGCGGTGGCGGAGCCCACGTGAACGTGTCGTGCTCCATGCGGTGGTCACCTCCGTGTGGATCCGGACGGTGGCGACGCTAGCGCCGCGCACCTTTCGACAGCGTTACGAGAAACTGGGAAAAACCTAGGAATTACTTGAGGTTTCGGCGACTATGGCGGGCGCCGGCCCAACCGCCGCAAGCGATTTCGCGGCCAGCGGCAGCTGCACGCGGAAGGTCGCTCCGCCGCCCGGCGTGGGAGCCACACCCACCTTGCCGTGGTGCGCCGCCACCACCGCCGCGACGATGCTCAGCCCCAGTCCGCTGCCGCCGCGGTCGCCGGCGCGGTCCACCTCCACGCGGTGGAAGCGCTCGAAGATGCGCTCCGCCTGCTCGGGCGGCACGCCGGGCCCGTGGTCGATGACGTCGATGACGGCGCGATCACCTTCCGTGAGCAGCTCTATCTCGATCGGCGACCCTGCGGGCGTGTGCACCAGCGCGTTGCGCATCAGGTTGCCCAGCACCTGGCGCAGGCGCATGTCGTCGCCGGTGACGACCAGCGGCGCGCTCACCCGCGCCGTGATCGGCCGGTCGGGGGCGATCACGTGCGCGTCGGCAACGGCGTCACGCACCAGTGCCTCGAGGTCCACCGACGTGCGCTCGAGCGGACGGCCCTGGTCGAGACGCGCCAGGAGCAGCAGGTCGTCCACCAGGACGCTCATGCGCTTGGTCTCCTCCTCCATCCGGCGCATGGCGAGGAGCATGTCGCCGCGGTCCATGTCCGGCGCGCGCTGCAGCAGCTCGGCGTAGCCCTGCATCGAGGTCAGCGGGGTGCGCAGCTCGTGCGACGCGTCGGAGATGAAGTGGCGCAGGCGCTGCTCGTTGCGCTGGCGCTCGGAGAACGCGGCCTCCAGCTGGCTCAGCATGGTGTTCAACGCCAGCCCCAGCCGCCCTACCTCGGTGGTCTCGGATGACGGCTCCACGCGCCTGCCCAGGTCCGAGGCGACGATGGTGCGCGCCGTCGACGCCATGCGCTCGAGCGGGCGCAGGCCGCGCCGCACCAGCAGCCACGTCGCCAGCACGACGATCACCGTGATGGCGCCGGAGATGCCCAGCTCCAGCAGCAGCAGGTTGTTCAGCGTCGCGTTGATGCTGTCGACGGGCACCGCCACCAGCAGCACGTTGCCGCTGCCGTCCACCGCCGGCCCGACATACATGCGATAGCTGTTTATGCCACCCGTGCCCGAAACATCGCTGAACTTGTTCAGCGTGAGCGCCGACGGCAGCATCGGCCTGGCACTAGTCGCGTAGAACGAAAAGGTGTGCGCGCTGAGGAGCCGGCCAGACGGGTCGTAGAGGGCGCCGTACGTGTCCTGCGGGAAGGGATTGGTGTCCGGCCCGCCGGGGCCGCCGAACGCGCTTCCCTCGAGCAGTCGCTCGACCGGTCCCATGGAGGCCTGGATCTGCGTGTCCACGCCACTGAGCAGCGAGGAGCGCAGCGCGCTGTACGTGGCGATGTCGGCCACCGCCAGCCCGATGATGAACAGCGGCGCCAGCGCGATCAGCAGCCGCAGTCGCAGCGACATCTAGGCGTGACGCGGCACGCGCAGGACATAGCCGACGCCGCGCACCGTGTGGATGAGCGGCGGGTCGACGGTGTCCACCTTGCGGCGCAGATAGCTGATGTACGTCTCCAGCACGCTGGCGTCGCCGCCGAAGTCGTAGTTCCACACATGGTCGAGGATCTGCGTGCGCGAGAGCACGCGCCCCGCATTGATGAGCAGGTAGCGCAGCAGCCGGAACTCCGTGCGCGTGAGCTCCACCGGCCGGCCCGCGCGCAGCACCTCGTGCGTCTCCTCGTTGAGCTCGAGGTCCGAGAGCGTCAGGCGCGCGCTGGTCACCGCGCCGTTCTGCTGCCGGCGCAGCACGACGCGGATGCGCGCCACCAGCTCCTCGATGCTGAACGGCTTGGTCACGTAGTCGTCGCCGCCGACGGTGAGCCCGTGCACCTTGTCCTCGGTTGCGTCGCGCGCCGTCAGGAAGATGACCGGGACCTTGAGGCCGTCGCCGACAAGCTTCTGCACGAAGGTGAAGCCGTCGTCGTCGGGGAGCCCCACGTCGAGGACGATCAGCTCGGGGCGGAAGTCCATGACGGCGCGGCGGGCCTCGCGCGCCGTCGGGGCCGTCTGCACGGCGAAGCCCTCGTACTTGAGCGCCATGGCGACCAGGTCGGTGATGGAGCGCTCGTCATCCACCACGAGCACCCGCGTGAGATCGCTCATGCGGGCAATGTTCGCCCCGAAGCCTGGGAAATTGCTGGGAAACGCCTGGGGCCCGACTGAGGCGGCGGCGCTGTGCGGCCGCACAGGTCCGAACAGTCTCGACAACGCTGTTGCAGGGTCGCGATCGACAGGGGGCTGACGTTGGGCAGCATCGAGGGCAGGCCGCGGACGAGCCCGGAACCCCTCGCCGGCAGGCCAGCCACATCAGCCCCAAGGACAGGTCATTCGTGCGAGTTGTTTCCGGGAGAGTCACTCTCCTGAGCGCGGTCATGGCGGCCGGACTGGCGATGGGCGCGCACGCGGCGCAGGCCGCGCAGGAGCCGGTTGGCCACACGCCTGACGCGTTGCACGGCCTGCTGGCCAAAGCGATCGTCGGCCAGAGCGCCTGCCCCAACTACCCCTACGGCTCGACGATCATCCCCGGCACCCAGTGGGCCGCCGGGCTGGGCTTCACCCAGGCCCAGGACGGGGCGACCCTCGATGTGGAGAGCAACTGGGACGGCATCTCGTGCGTGCGCGGCCCGGACAGCACGGACACGAGCGACCGCTGGGGACTCGACTTTCAGTGCACCCAGCTGGCGGTGCGCGCCGCCGACGTCGAGTGGGGTGAGGGCGATCAGAGCGCCTGGTACAGCGCCGGCTGGAACGGCAACGCCTACAACATGTTCGACGTCGCCCAGAGCCTGCCCCGGCCGCTGACCCCGGTGGCCAACGGGTCGGGCCTGCTGCCCAGCCCCGGCGCCCTGCTGGTCTGGGGCGCCACCCCGGGCGACCCTACCGGCCACGTGGCCGTGGTCGAGCGGGTGGACAAGGTGAACCAGGTGGTGTGGTTCGTCAGCCAGAACAGCTACTACGCCGAGTACGGCATCCCCTACAGCGGCACGACGCTCGATCCGACGTCGAGCTTCGGCCTTCCCCTGCGCGGCTGGTTGGACGCACCGAGGCCGGCGCGCGGCGTCGTGCTCCGCTCCGACGGCACGTCGGGCTACACCCTCGACGGCTGGGGAGGCGTGCACGGCTTCGGCTCCGCGCCGCCGGTGACCATCACCGGCTACTGGGCCAACTGGGACATCGCGCGCGGGCTGGCGCTGCGACCGGACCAGCAGAGTGGCTACACCCTCGACGGCTACGGAGCGCTGCATTCATTCGGCGGCGCGCCGGCGTTGCAGACGGGCGTCTACTGGGGCTGGGACATCGCGCGCGGGCTGGTGCTGCGGCGTGACGGCGTCAGCGGCTACGTGCTCGACGGCTGGGGGGGCATCCACGCCTTCGGGGGCGCGCCCCCCGTGCAGGGCACGGGCTATTGGTACAGGTGGGACATCGCGCGCAGCATCGTGCTGCGGCCGGACCAGGTGAGCGGCTACGTGCTCGACGGCTGGGGCGGCATCCATCCCTTCGGCGGCGCGCCGGCGGTGAGCGGGTTCTCCTACTGGACCGGCTGGGACATCGCCCGCGCCATCACGCTGGGCGGTGACGGCACCAACCCCAACCTCCCGGCAAACAGTGGCTGGGTGGTGGACGGCTGGGGCGGCGTGCACCCCTACGGCGGTGCGCCGGTGGTGTCGTTCGCCAACGACCCGTACCTGCCGGCGCACGACATCGCTCGCGGCATCGCGTATGCGCCGCTGATCGGCACCGGCGTGGTGGCGACCGGCGCGTTCTCCCCGGCCACCTTCGCCGCAACCGGCCCGGCGCGCGCGCTCGTCGCCCGGCCCGCCGGCGGTGGCTACGCGCTCGACGGCTGGGGGGCGGTCACCGCATTCGGCGGCGCGCCGTCGGTGAACAACGTGACCGGCTTCTGGAAGAACTGGGACATCACCCGCGCCTTCGGGCTGCGCGCCGACGGGGTCAGCGGCTACGTGGTTGACGCCTACGGCGGGTTCCACGAGTTCGGCGGCGCGCCGGCGATCGCCGCGCCGAGGTACTGGAACGGCTCCGACATGGTCCGTGGATTCGCGCTGCGCGCCGACGGCGCCAGCGGCTACGTGCTCGACCGCTTCGGCAACGTGTGGGCGTTTGGCGGCGCCCCGACCGTGACCCCGAGCGTGACCTGGACGGACGACACGGCGCGGGCGCTGGTGCTTCGCTCGGACGGCGTCAGCGGCTACGTGCTCGACAAGTTCGGCGGCCTCTGGCCGTTCGGCGGCGCGCCGGCACTTCTCGGCCCGCCGACGTGGTCCGTGGACACGGCGCGCGCCGTGACGCTGCTGACGGACAGCGCCGGCTACGTGCTCGACAAGGAGGGCGGCGTGCATCCCTTCGGCGGCGCCCCAGCGGTGCGCGGAGCGCCCGTGTGGACCGGCAACGACGTGGCCCGCGGCCTCGTCCTGGCCCCGGGATCGAGCCTGACGAGCGCCCAGGGATCGGTGCTCTACCTGGACGGCGTGATCGCGAACTTCGGCTCGTAGCCGCTCAGGCCGCGGTGCCGCGGGTGGCGGCGGCCCACACCTCCTCGAGACGGGCGGGGCTGAACTCGGACTTGGTGATGTAGCCGGACGCGCCCACCTCCTCGGCGCGCGGCTGGTACTCGGCCGCCTCGTACGTCGACAGCACGATCACGACCGGCGCCGTGCCGTCGCCCGCGGCCAGGATCCGCTGCGTGGCCTCCAGCCCGCTGATGCCGGGCAGGTTCACGTCCATCAACACGAGGTCCGGCTGCAGCTCCCGCGCGGCGTCGAGCGACGCCTCGCCGGTCTCCACCTCCCCCACCACGTCGAAGCCGCTGGTGGCCTCCACCACCGCTCGTGCCGCCAGCCTGAAGGGCGCCTGATCGTCGACGATCAGCACCGACACCGTCATGACGCCTCCACGATATGCCGCCCGCGCGGTCGCGTCATGGGTGCCTGCACCACAGCTTCCGGCATGCTGGCGACCATGGCGCTGCGCTTGGTGCTCGCGGAGGACAACTACCTGGTGCGCGAAGGGGTGCGGCAGCTCCTCGAGGCACAGGACGGGATCGACGTGGTGGCGGTCTGCGAGGACCTGCCCTCGCTGGAACGCGCCGTGGAGGAGCACGCCCCAGACGTCGTGATGACCGACATCCGCATGCCGCCGAGCCTGCGCGACGAAGGGCTCCGCGCCGCGGAGCGCCTGCGCGACACGCACCCCGGTGTGGGCGTGGTGGTGTTGAGCCAGTACGCGGAGCCGGAGTACGCGCTCGCGCTGCTGGAGAAGGGCGCGGCCGGGCGCGCGTACCTGCTGAAGGACCGCGTGTCCGACGTGGGCCAGCTGCTCAACGCGCTGCGCGAGGTGGCCGGCGGCGGATCGGTCATCGACCCGGCCGTGGTGGAGGTGCTCGTCGCCGCGCGGAGCCGCGCGCGCGGATCACCGCTGGAGGAGCTCACGCCGCGGGAGCGTGAGGTGCTGCAGCACATGGCCGAGGGGAAGAACAACGCTGCCATCGCCGAGTCGATGTCGCTGACGGAGCGCGCGGTGGAGAAGCACATCAACTCGATCTTCTCCAAGCTCGGGCTGTCCGAGGAGACGGCGATCCATCGCCGCGTCAAGGCGACGCTGACGTACCTGGCCGCTACGCAGCGCTGATCCGGTACGCCACCACGGGCGCGTGGCGCCCCTTCACCGGCTGCGGCGGCAGCTGCTCCGCGTCGACGGTGTCGTGCAGGGCGCGAAATGCGGGCTCCGTCAACACGATCTCACCGCCCGAGGCCCACTGCTGCACGCGCTGCGCAAGGTTCACGGCGTCGCCGACGACCGTGTACTCCAGCCGCTCGTCCGAGCCGAGCAGTGCCGCCGCGACGGTCCCGGTGGAGACGCCGATGCCGAGCTGGAACGGCGGCAGGGCCTCACGTGACCATTCGTCGTTGAGCGCGTTCTGCGCTGCATGCATGGTGCGCGCGCCGCGCAGCGCGCGGTCGGCGTGGTCATCCTGGGGGAGCGGCGCACCGAAGACCGCCATCACCGCGTCGCCCACGAACTGCATGACCGTTCCGCCCTCGTCGAGGATGGCTCGGTTCATCCGCGCGCGGTGCTCGTTCAGCTGGCGCGCCAAGACGGTCGGGTCGGCGTCCTCCGCGATCGTCGAGTAGCCGCGGATGTCCGACATCAGCACCGTGACCGTGAGCTCCTCGGTGCGTCCTGTGGCGCGGCCTTCGCGAAGCACCTTCTCCGCCACGCCGCCAGGCAGCAGACGGCTCAACGTGTCGCCCTGCTCCTCACGCTGCACGATGGCGCTGTGCAACATCTTCAGCTTCTCCAGCGCGGCGCTGGTGCCGCTGCTCGCCTGCTGCGCCAGCTTGAGAAAGAGCTTGCCGATGTCGTCGTCCACCGCCGCCTGCGTGGTGCGTGACGCGGCCGCGATCGCCTTCACCGGCTTGCCCTCGGCGATCTGCCGCAGCAGCGACTCCTCACGCGCTGACAGCGCGCCACGCTCGGTGACGGGGCGCATCATCGCCTCGACGATGCGTGGGTCGAGCATCGATCCACCCGTGGACACCGTCTGGATGGCGCGCACCAGCTGGTCGCCGTCCGCCACGCGGTCCTTGAGCAGGTACGCGTAGCCCGCCGCGTCCTCGCTGAGCAGGGAGATCGCGTACTCCGGCTCGTCGTACTGCGAGAGGATGACCACGCCGGTGCCGGGCAGCCGCTTGCGCACCTCCTTCGCGCCCTTGATTCCCTCGTCGGTGAATGTCGGTGGCATGCGGATGTCGGTCACCACGACCTGTGGCGCCGCGGTCGCCGCGCCGTCGATCAGCCCGTCGTAGTCGGCGGCGACGCCGACAACCTCGATGTCATCGGCCAGTCCGAGCAGGGCGCGGACGCCCTCACGAACGATGAGGTTGTCGTCGGCCAGGAATACGGTGATCGCCGCGCGGGCCATGGCTGCAGATTGTGACCCGGGCACCGCCTCGTTCCGGCAAGGGCGGCTTCATGCCGGTGCAGGGGGATGCTGCCACCCCTGGCGCGGAGGGGCGCCCGCACGATGGACACGTCTTCCGGAGCGCCCCATCATGGCGGCCATGACAGAACGGATCGAACGGTCGGTGACATCCATCTCCTGGATTCCGTCGGAGGCCGTCGAGGGGATGACAAAGGCGGCCTTCACAAGCGGTTTCTCGCACTACGACGACCCGCCACCCGACGTCATCGAGGATCTCGAGGCGCTGCGCGCGGCGGACCGGTTCCGTTTCGCGAACCAGCTCACGGCGTGGATCGACGTGGACGGCGACCGCATCGTCGACAGCGGCTACACCGGTGGCGGAATGATCGGCGCAACGACGGTGCGGCTGGGACCCAAGGCGATCACGTTCGCCGCCGTCCCTCTGCCGGACAAGCAGGAAACGCCCGACGTGGGCGGCACGTGGGCGCGCTTCACGCAGACCGCCGGCGGCCGCACCGGGCTGCCCGCGCCGCGGCCGGTGCGCTATCCGCCGTTCGTGCAGATCAGCGCGCCGATTGCATGGACGACACTGTCGCTGACCATCCACGCAGACGGGCGCGCCGAGCACGCGGTCGCCGGCGCGAGCGCATTTCCGCGCCACTGGATCTACGACGACGGCGGGAAGCTCGTCGCCAAGACCGGGCTGGTGGACTGGAGCGACTGGTTCGGCAAGGCGTTTGGCAGCCGCACGCCGTGGGGCGGCGAGGATTCGCCCGCGCTGGTCACGCAGGTGGAGACAGCACTGGAGCGTGAGCTGTCGACGCACATCATGCGCGGCGAGCGCAGGCCGCGCATCCGCGAGGTGAAGGCCGGCGCGATGCTCGTGGAGCAGGGCGACGTGGGCACGCAGCTCTACCTCGTGCTCGACGGCGTGCTCTCGGTTGAGGTGAGCGGCGAACCGCTGGCACAGGTGGGGCCGGGTGCGGTGCTGGGCGAGCGCGCGCTGCTGGAGAGCGGCGCGCGCACGGCGTCACTGCGCGCGGTGACGCAGTGCAGGGTTGCCGAGGTCGAGGGCGACGCCATCGACCCGTCATTCCTGCATGAGCTCGCCGTGGGTCACCGCCGCGAGCACGGCTGAGGCCGATGCCGTCCAGGTTGCCGTTGTCGCGCGCGCTCGCATGGGGCTGCTCGGGTTTCGCGCTGCTGCTCGGGGCGACCATCATCGCGCTCGACGCCGTCAACGCACGCTCGATTCACGGCCCCGACCAGGCCAACGTGGTCGAGCTGATCATCACCCTCACGTTCTCCATCGTCGGCGGCATCATCGCCACGCGTCTGCCACGCAACGCAACCGGATGGCTGTTCCTTGCCATCGCGCTCAACCAGGGCATCTCCGGCGTCGCGGCGCAGTACAGCCTGCTCGCCCTCGTGACGCATCCCGGATCGGGCCCTGCAGCGCAGTGGGCGATGTGGCTGTACAGCTGGGGCGCCGGCCTCACCTATCCCAACGGGTTCGCTGCCCTTGCATTCCTGGTGATCCCCACCGGGCAGCTGCCATCGCGGCGCTGGCGTCCTGTCGTCGCGGTCGACCTCTTCTTCATCGCGGTTCTGCTGGTGCCCAGCATCCTCGGTCCCGGGCCAATGTCCACGGGCAACACCGCCCTGCCGTCTCTCGCCAACCCGGTTGGTGTCGACGCGCTGGGCTTCTTGACCTCCAACAGCAACCCGGCGAGCGCAGTCATCTACATTGGCGGCCTCGTTGTCGCGCTCATATGCGCGTCAGCGCCACTGGTCAGAATGCGGCGCGCGCGGCGACGAGCGCGCGCAGCTCAAGTTGATCGCGTTCACGATCGTCGTGACGACGGCCGTCGTCATCGTCGTCACCATCGCCACGCTCGTCTTTCCCCAGCCCCTGCAGAGCCCGCTGGTCTGGCTCATTCCCATCGGCCTCGGGTACGGCATCCTGCTGCCAGTGTCGATCGGCGTGGCGGTGTTCAAGTACCGCCTGTACGACTTCGACATCATCATCAACCGCGCCCTGGTGTACGGCGCGCTGGCCGTCGTCATCACGGCGGTGTACGTGGGCATCGCGGTGGGATTCGGCGCGCTGGTGGGGAGCGGCGGCAAGCCCAACCTGGGGCTCTCGATTCTGGCAACGGCGATCGTGTCGGTGGGATTCCAGCCCTTGCGGGCGCGTCTGCAGCGTGTGGCCAACCGCTTGGTGTACGGCAAACGCGCGACACCGTACGAGGTGCTGTCTGCATTCTCCAGCCGCGTGTCCGAAGCCTATGCGGGGCACGAGCTCCTGCAGCGCATGGCCACGCTGCTGGGCGAGGCGACGGGCGCGGACGCCGCCGAGGTCTGGCTGCGCACCGGCGATCACCTGCGCCGCGACGCCGTGTACCCGCTGAGCGCGGCCCCACGCGACGTCGTCGCGCTGAACGGGTCGGCGGTGTTGCACATCGAAGGCGCGGCTGTCGTCGTGCCCGTGCAGCACAACGAGGAGCTGCTGGGGGCGCTGACGGTGACGAAGCGCAGAAGCGAGGAGCTGAGCGTGGTCGAGCGCAAGCTCGTCGACGACCTGGCGCACCAGGCCGGGCTGGTGCTGCGCAACGTGGGCCTGACTGCGGAGCTCGAGGCGCGGCTGGAGGACCTGCGCGCCTCGCGGCAGCGATTGGTCACCGCGCAGGACGATGAGCGGCGTCGGTTGGAGCGCAACCTGCACGACGGCGCGCAGCAGCACCTCGTGGCGTTGAAGGTGAAGCTGGGACTGGCGGGCATGACGGCACGCAAGGATCCGGAGAAGGCCAGTGCTGCGATCGAGCAGCTGCAGGCGGATGCGGACGAGGCTCTCGAGACGCTGCGCGACCTGGCCCGCGGCATCTATCCGCCGTTGCTGGCCGACAAGGGACTGCCGGCTGCGCTGCAGGCACAGGCGCGGAAGGCGACGCTGCCGGTGAGCATCGACGCGGACGGCGTCGGCCGCTATCCGCAGGATGTCGAGGCGGCGATGTACTTCTGCTGCCTCGAGGCGCTGCAGAACGTGCAGAAGTACGCGAAGGCGTCGCAGGTGGTGATCCGGCTGCGCGCGGACGGTGCCGCGCTGCAGGCGGAGGTTGAGGACGACGGCGCGGGGTTCGACACCGGGTCGGTGCGCCGCGGAGCAGGGCTGACGAACATGGAGGATCGCATCGACGCGCTGGGCGGCTCCCTGCAGGTGGAGAGCGCGCCGGGAAAGGGCACAGTGTTGCGCGCATCACTGCCGGTGGAGGGCACGGCGGCTTCGGTCTGACGGCGCGCGGTGTGCACGCTGCGTGGTGTACGTGGTTCGGTCATTGTCCGCGTCGGGGCGAACAGGTGTTCGGTATCATCGTCTACATGCGCGAGGCAAAGATGCAGTACGCATGGATTGATGGCTCGATGAGGGCCGTGCGCGCCGCGCCGGAGATCGCCGAGCTCGGCCGAGCCGTGCACACATATCTTGCGAACACGCGGTCCGCGAGGCACCCCGTCGAGGTCGGCGAGGACCTGCGACAACTGCGTCACCTGCAGGATCTGCTCGAGCTCGACTTCTCGCGGCGTGCGGCGGAGTACGCCGCGACCGACCAGGCCGAGCGCGAAGGGTCTGCCACCGTGCAGGACTGGATCCGTCATGAATGTCGAATGTCGGCAACCGCAGCTGACGCGGCTGTTTGCGCGGGTCAGCAAGCCGCCAACCTGCACCTCAGCGAGCGGGCTGTCGACCGTGGCGACATCGGCTTCGGGCATTTCGTGTTGATGGCACGCACGGCTCGTGCGCTGGCCGACTCGCCCAGCGGTCAGCCCTTCGACGAGGCACCCCTGCTCCGTCAGGCGATCGCGCACAGTGTCGGGCGGTTCAGGCACGACTGCGCGCACGCCCGCCATGCCGCCGACGCAAAGGGAGTCTTGGCCGAGCACGTCGCGGACGTGGAGGCGCGCTATCTGGAGCTGCGATCCGGCGAGGGTGGCGCGTGGTTCCTGCGCGGCTTTCTCGATTCCGTTGGAGGAGCGACGCTGCGCACCGCCCTTGAGCCGCTGGCTCGGTTCAGCGGCGCGGACGACACGCGCAGCCGCAGCAGGCGGCTCGCCGACGCATTGGTTGAACTGTCGGCGCATGCATTGGACACAGGCGCCATCCCCTCGACCCACAGCGTCCGCACGCATCTGCAGCTCACCGCATGCGCTGAGACCCTCGCGGGAACGCCCGGCGCGCCGGCCGGTGGGCTGGAGCACGCTGGACCGATTCCCGCAGCCACCGTGCAGCGCCTGGCCTGCGATGCGGGGATCACTCGCGTGCTGCTGGACGCGAAACAGGCACCGCTGGATGTGAGCCGCGAGCGCCGCCTCCCCGGCGTGTCGACGCGCCGCGCACTCCAGGCACGCGATCGCGGCTGTGTGTGGCCTGGTTGCGAGCGCCCGGTGTCGTGGACCTCAGCGCATCACATCGTGCATTGGGCGCACGGCGGCAAGACGGAGCTCAACAATTTGGTGCTGATCTGCCACCGGCATCACTGGATGGTGCACGAGGGCGGCTGGCAGCTCGCGCGGACGCAGGACGGCACGGTGATCAAGCTGCCGCCGGCGCCCGACCGGCAGCCGACGGCCCGGGCGCCCGACGGCGCCGCGGCGTAGTCAGACGCGGCTGCGCAGAGTCTCCAGGCCTTCCCCGCTGAGGTCGCCGAGCGCGGCTTTGCGCCCGGTGATTGCGAGGATGAGTGATGCTGCAGAGCCACTCACTTCGGGTCCGTCACCTGCGCTCCAGTCGATGTCGGTCGCGTGCAGCTTCAGACCGGCGCTGCGCTGCTTGCCATGCAACAGCGGTGAGGTCTGGCGCGCGAAGTCCACGACCGCGAGGAGCGTTCCCGGCGCGGTCTCGACGTGCTTACCGAGCGGACGCGCCATGTCCTCTCCGTGGATCACCGCCTCCGCCAGCCACGTGCTCTTCGGGCCAGGGGGTGACGTCGTGCGGTTCATGGTGTCGCGGTACTGGCGCAGCACCTCGGCCGTGCTCTGCCCAGCGTGGCGATCAACGCCCTTCTGGTTGAAGGCGTCGAAACGAAAACCGCTGCTGAGAAAGCGCCCGAAGAACTGTCCCGGCGTGATCGTGTGCGTCTCCACGCAGTGACCGGCCACGTCGCGCACGCGCCACCCGCCGCACAACGATGCCGTGTTCCACTCCTCCTCCGTCAGCGTCCCGAGCATCGCGCCGACCTTCTCGCGGTGCTCGTGGATCAACGGCCACAGCTCAGTCGCGCTCAATGCCTTCGCAGTCGTGGACATCGCCAATCACCACCTCACGTCTCATGTCGCCGTCACTCGACTTCCTGCGGCCGCCCATTGTATCGACGCATGCAACGGTGCGAAGGGCCGGCCACGCGCTGCGGCCGGCCCCACGCAGTCACATGACGTCGAACGTCTCCGCCACCTCGATGCTGCCGCCGTTCTGGAGCACGGGGCATCCCCGAGCGAGCTCGACGGCGCCGTCGATGCTCTCAGCCTCGACGATGCTGTATCCGCTGAGCGGGTTGGCGCCTCCGCCCTGCACCACCGAGCCGTTGCTGATGGTGCGGCTCTGCCCCACGGGATTGCCCGGGTCCTTGATCGCGCCGCCGGCCTTCTGGAACCACTCGCCCCAGGCAGCCAGCACCGCGTTGCGCTCCTCGTCGGTCTCGGCCATCCGGCCGCCGTGATACGCCAGAAGGTACTTGGCCATGGTCACCACACTCCTTTCATGTTGCCGTTGGTTGATTGGGTCGACTCCCGGGATCCACATGAATGACGTCCGCTGGTTACACCTCACCGAGCGCGCGCCGGCCGGACATGCCGGCGTCGCTCAGTTCCGCGCCCTCGCCACCGCTCTCCACACGGCGACGGATGAGCTCGCGCTCGGCTGGGTTCTGCGTCAGCTCCAGCGCCCGCGCGTCCGCCTCGCGCGCTTCGTCATGACGTCCGAACGCGCGCAGCAGCTCCGCACGCGTCGCGTGGTAGAGGTGATACCGATCCAGCGCCGGCGCCAGCGCCTCCACCTCCTCCATTGCGGCCGCAGCTCCGCCCACGTGCCACAGGGCGATGGCACGATTCAAGCGCACCACCGGCCCCGGAGCGAAGCGCAGCAGCGCCCCGTACAACGCGAGGATCTCCGGCCAGTCGGTCGCCTCGTACGACGGCGCTTCTGCGTGCGTCGCGGCGATCGCCGCCTGCAGCCAGTACGGCCCCGGTGAACCGAGACGTCGCGCCCGTTCCAGCAGCGCCGCCGCGGACGCGATGGTGTCGCCGTCCCACAGCGCGCGGTCCTGGTCGCGCAGCAGCACGAGTGCGCCGCCGGCGTCGAACCGCGCCGCCCGGCGTGCCTCGTGCAGCTGCATGAGCGCGAGCAGCGACATCACCTCGGGCTCATCCGGCAGCAGCCGGTCGACGAGCCGACAGAGCCACAGCGCATCCGCGCACAGGTCCCGGGCGGTGCTGCGCTCCGGCCCGCTGCTCAGGTAGCCCTCGTTGTAGACGAGATACAGCATCGCCAGCACCTGCGTGAGCCGCTCGGGCAGCATCTCCGCATTCGGCACGCGATACGGAATGTGCGCCTCGACGATCTTGCGCTTGGCTCGCACGATGCGCTGCGCCATCGTCGCTTCGCTCACAAGGAATGCGCGCGCGATCTCGGCCGTCGTCATCCCCATCACCGCGCGCAGCGTCAGCGCAACCTGCGCCTCACGCGCGATCGCCGGGTGGCAGCACGTGAACACGAGGCGCAGGCGGTCGTCCGGCTCGCCCTCGCTCGAGCCTGACGCCATCGACATCAGCAGCTCCAGCTTCTCCCGGTAGCGGGTCTCGCGCCGCAATCGGTCGATGCCGCGGCGCCGGGCCGCCTGCAGCAGCCACGCGCCGGGCCGGTCGGGCAGGCCGTCGCGGGGCCACGTGCGCAGCGCCGCCTCGATGGCGTCCTGCACCAGGTCCTCGGCGAGGTCGAGGTCGCCCAGCTGCCGCGTGAGCTCGGCGCAGATCGCACCCGCCTCCTCGCGGAAGACGGCGCTGATGGCATCGGCTGCGCCGCCGCCACCGGCCGTGACATCGATCGACATCGGCCCCCCGCTCACATCCCCATCTCGCCGTGCTCGACGATGGGGCGGATCTCCACTGCATGGTCGTGCGCCGGCCAGCGCTGCGCGATCGCGATCGCCTCATCGAGATCCTCAGCCTCGATGATGGTGAACCCGCCGATGCCCTCCTTCGTCTCCATGAAGGGCCCGTCGGTCACGAGCGGCTTGCCCTCGGCCCAGCGCACGGTCGTCGCGGTGGTCATCGGCTGCAGCTCGGCGCCCGGGTTCGCGATCTTCCCGTTCGATCCGAGGTCCATGAAGAACCGGTTGATCGACTGGTAGACGTCACCGTGGTCGGGCCTGGACAGGAATCCCTCCTCGTCCTCGCGAATGAACATGAGCGCGTACTTCATCGGGCTGCACCTCCAACGTCTTCATGGCGTGCCTCGATAGTGACGACGAACGAGCCCAAGCGAAATCGACAGCCGCCTAGCGGCGGTTGTGAAACTCGACGGTCCAGCGCCACTCGCTGCCGTCGTCCGCGTTCCACCAGGCGCGCAGCAGCCCCACCTCGCCCCCCGGCAGGATCACGGGCCGCCCCAGGTCGGTTTCGTCCGGCCACACGTCCTCACGGCTGACGGCGCCGTTGCGTATCACCAGGCGTGCCATCGGCAGCGAGCGCTGGGCGCGCAGGTCGTCGCCCCGCGCCACCAACGCCCCGTCCGCCGTGCGGACCTCCACCGAGACGCGCTCGGGCAGCGCATGGGCCACCACCACGTCGGCCGGCGCCAGCTTGCCCCGAGCGAACTCGAGCCCCATGCTCGCGGCGGTCGTCTCCCGCAGCTCCCAGACGTGCGGGCCGCCGTCGGTGTGCGCTTGCTGCGCGGTCATCGCGCACCACTCTAGGCGCTCGTCACCCGCGCGAAAGTGATAGCCTCGGTATCAATATTGGCGATAACGGAGGTGTGGAGATGGCAACCACCAAGCAGAGAAACCGGATGCCGGAATCCGCCTTCGCCTTTCCCGAGCAGCGCAAGGAGCCGCTCAGCGACGCGAGCCATGTGCGCAACGCGATCGCCCGCTTCGACCAGGTCGAGGATGTGAGTGACGCCGAGCGCGATCGCGCCTGGAAGCGGATCCTGGCGGCGGCGCGCCAGTTCGACGTCGAGGTGTCGGAGAAGAGCTGGCGCGACTTGATGCCGGGCGGCAAGACGAGGCGCTGACCTCGAGACGCGGCACCATGCGCGTGTGCCGCTGACCGACCACGACGCACGCGAGGGGGAGCTCCGCGCCGCCACGATCGGCGGCGAGCCGGAGCGGCTCGACGGGCCGGTGCACCTCGCCGAGTACGACCCCGCCTGGCCCGCGCAGTTCCTGGCCCACGCGGAACGCATCCGTGAAGCGCTCGGCGCGCGCGCCCTCGCCGTCGAGCACGCGGGGTCAACCGCGGTTCCCGGTCTGGCCGCCAAGCCGGTCATCGATATCGTGCTCTCCGTGGCGGACTCACGCGATGAGGCAGCGTACGTCCCGGCGCTCGAGGCGGCCGGCTACACGCTTCGCATCCGCGAGCCCGGCTGGTACGAGCACCGTCTGCTGCGCGGCACGGCGCCTGCCGCCAACGTGCACGTGTTCTCGTCGGGCTGCCCGGAGGTCGCAAGGATGCTCGCCCTCCGCGACCGGCTCCGCGCCAGCGAGGCAGATCGGGCGCTCTACGAGAGCGCGAAGCGGGACCTCGCGGCGCGCACCTGGCGCTACATGCAGGACTATGCGGACGCCAAGAGCGCGGTGGTGGCCGGGGTCGTGCGCCGCGCCGGCGTCGATCCCTCCTGATGCAGACGCATCACGCGAACGCCAGAGGCACCCCCGATAATCGCCCAGGGGTAGATCCGGCAGTGGTGCCGCGCCTCGTGCTGTCCGTCGGAACCGGGGAGAGGTTGGGGGCTGAACGTGAGGGGTTCGGGAACACTCGCGCGGCTGGCATGCGTCAGCGCAGCGCTGTCCACCGTGGTCATGATGACGGCGGCCGACTGGCCGCAGTTCCTCGGCGACCCGTCCAAGGACGGCGCCGGACAGGACACGACGCTCTCGGTGACGAATGCGCCACAGCTGAGCAAACTGTGGAACTACACCACGGGTGGCGTCGTCGCACCGTCGGCCAGTGTGGCCACCGAGACCATCAACGGCACGTCCACACCAGTCGCGTACGTCGGCTCCTGGGACGGCAACGAGTACGCGCTCAACGCGAACACCGGCGCGCTCATCTGGAAGACATACCTCGGAATCACGTCGAGCACGACCTGCAAGGCGCCGCCCAGCGCCGGCATCAGCTCGGCGGCGGCCATCTTCAACGGGGTCGTCTACGTGGGCGGGAGCGATCCCAGTGGCGGCACCAATTCCCAGTGGTTCGCGCTGGACGCAACCACCGGCAGCATCCTCTGGTCCGTTCCCACCGGCAACGACAGCACGAGTGGCGGCCATTACAACTGGGCCAGCCCCCTGATCGTCACGGATCCGAACGGCAAGCACTACGCATACGTCGGCATCTCCAGCTTCGGTGACTGCCCGCTGGTGCAGGGTCAGCTGCTGCAGGTGGACCTGGACGCGCACGCCATCGTGCACACCTGGGACGCCGTGGCCAACGGCCACGTTGGCGGCGGCATCTGGACGTCACCCGCGTATGACGCGCAGAACAACGAGGTCTGGGTCACCACCGGCACGATCGCGGGAAGTGGCACCACATTCCAGTATGAGGAGGCCATCGTCGCGCTCAACGCGAGCAACATCTGCGCCAACTCGTCAACGCCGACTGCCGCGACGTGCGGGGCCACGGCCGGCACGAGCGCAGCCAAGTTCTGGCAGCTCCCGCCGGGCGACCGCGTGAACGACTCCGACTGGGGCACCACACCAACGGTCTACACCGACGAGAACGGCAACCAGATGGTCGCCGCCATCAACAAGAACGGCTTCGCGTACGCGTGGAACCGCCAAACGCTCAACGCGGCCGGCACGCAGTCGTGGGTGTGGAAGAAGCAGGTCGACACCGGCGGCGTGTGCCCCACGTGCGGTGACGGGAGCGTCTCCTCAGGCGCGTACGACTCCATCAACCACATGCTCTTCCTGTCAGGCGGCCATACAACCATCAACGGCACGGCGGTCAACGGCTTCGTGAGGGCCCTCGACCCGGCCACGGGCAGCTTCATCTGGGAGCACGGGATGTCGAATCCCGTCATCCCGGCGCTCGCGTACGACAACGGCGTCGTCGCGGTCGGCGCAGGTGCGACCTTCAGCGTTCTCAACTCGTCGACCGGAGCGGCGCTGTACAGCACGAATCCTGGGTCGGGCACGTTCTACGGCGCACCCAGCTTTGGGGACGGTGAGATCTTCATCGGCTCGACCAACAAGAACGAGTACGCCTTCGGCATCCCCGGCGGCAGCCCGCCGCCACCGCCCACATGTCCCACGGGGTGGAACTGCAACGACATCGGCGGCGCGCTGCCCGCGGGTACTCAGTCGAGCAGCGGCAACTCCTGGACGGTCACCGGAGGGGGTGCTGACATCTGGGGCACGAGCGACCAGTTCCACTACGTCTGGCGCTCGATGACCAACAACAACAGCGTCAGCGCGCACATTGCCTCGCTTACCGGCACCAATCTCAGCACCTGGGCCAAGGCCGGCGTGATGCTGCGCACCACGACCGATCCGGGATCGCCGTATTACGCTGCGTACGTCACGCCGGGCAACGGCATCGCTGTGCAGTACCGCACCGCACAGGGCGGCACAGCAGTGATGCCGCCCGCGCAGGCCGGCACCATCCCGACCTACCTCGAGGTCGCGGACACAGCGGACTCGCTCACCGCGTACACGTCGCCCGACGGCGTCACATGGACAGCCATCGCCGGTTCGACCATCACGCTGCCTCTGGGCACGTCGATCACCGGTGGTGTGGCGCTGACATCGCACCAGCAGGGCGTCGCAGCGACGCTCGGCGTCGACAGCGTCACCGTGCAGAGCACCGGAGGCGCGCCGCCGCCCCCACCCGGTTGCCCCACCAGCTGGAACTGCGCTGACATCGGAGGGGTGTTCCCTCCCGATCCGGCCGGCAGTGAGTCGCTGAGCGCGGGTGCCTGGAACATCACCGGCTCCGGCGGCGATATCTTCGGGACCTCAGACCAGTTCCACTACGTGTGGCAGCAGCCGAACCTGGGAAGCAACGAGACCATGGTCGCCCACCTCGACACTCAGACCGTGACGAACGCTTGGGCCAAGGCGGGCATCATGTTCCGGCTGAACACCGATCCAACCAACGGCGCAGGCTCGCCGCAGTACTCCATGATGGTGACGCCGAGCCACGGCATCATCGTCGAGTGGCGTGCCGCTCAGGGCGCGACGACGGCGCGCATCGCGACCATCGCAACCGGGGTCGCCCCCGCCTGGCTCAAGATCACGCGAACGGTGGACAGCAACAACGTCTCGACATTCAGCGCATTCACCTCCACCGACGGCATCAACTGGACGCCGATGGCCGGCTCGGTGGTCACAAGCACGACGGTGACCGGTGCGATGTACGAGGGCCTCGCCGTGACGTCGCACCAGTGGAACGCACTGAGCACCGTCACCATGGACAGCGTTACCGCGCAGTAACAGCGGCGTTCCCAATCCGGAGCTTGCCAATCCCCGTTTTGTCACCGACCCTCGTGGTCGATGGGGCAGATGGGGGGGCCCAGGGGGCCGGGGTTTGTTCGCGCGCTCGAAGCGCTGCTGCTGGTGGGCACCGTGATGGTGCTCGCCGGTGCGGACTGGCCGTCATATCTGGGTGACGGCCAGCGCGACGGCGCGGCCGCGGACACCAGCATCTCCCCGGCGAACGCGTCGCAGCTGACCACGCTCTGGAGCTTCAAGACCGACGGCCCGATCGCCACCACGCCCGCCGTGGTCGGCGGTGTGGCCTACGTCGGCTCCTGGGACGGCTATGAGTACGCGCTCGACGCAGTCACCGGTGCGATGCGCTGGAAGACCTACCTCGGCGTCACAAACGTCCCGCCGTGCAACCCGCCGGTCATGGGCATCACCTCGTCGGCGACCGTGCAGAACGGCGTCGTGTACGTGGGCGGCGGCGGCTCCAACTGGTACGCGCTGGACGCGAACACCGGCGCCATCCTGTGGTCGGTGCCCACCGGCGACAACTCCGCATCTGGTGGCCACTACAACTGGTCCAGCCCGCTGATCCTCACCGCCGCCGACCGCAACACCTACGCCTACATCGGCGTCTCCAGCGACTGCGACAGCCCGCTCGTGCAGGGCCAGTTGATCCAGGTCGACGTCAACACGCACGCGGTGGTGCACACCTTCAAGGTGGTGCCCGACGGGCACATCGGCGGCGGCATCTGGACCTCGCCCGCGGCCGACCCGGCCACGAACCGGGTGTACGTCACCACCGGGACCATCGCCGGCTCCGACACCGCGTCTGCGCAGCAGCATTCCGAGGCGATCCTCGCGCTGGACGCGAGCAATGTGTGCAGCGCGGATCCCGCGTGCGGGACGCCACTCGACGCGTGGCAGGTGCCGCCGTCCGCGCGCACGACCGACTCCGACTGGGGCACGACGCCCACGCTGTTCACCGATGAGAACGGCAACCCGCTGGTCGCCGCGATCAACAAAAACGGCATCGCCTACGTGTGGAACCGGGGCAACCTCGCCGCCGGGCCCGTGTGGCAGACCCAGATCGCCGTGGGTGGCGAGTGCCCGCAGTGCGGCAACGGCAGCGTCTCGTCGGGCGCGTTCGGCGGCGGCGCGCTGTACCTCGCCGGCGGCAACACGACGATCAACGGCGCCGCGGCAAAGGGATCGGTGCGCGCGTTCGACCCCGCCACAGGAAACATCGTCTGGCAGCACGCAGCAGCCGGCGTCGTCATCCCGGCGCTGGCGTACGACAACGGACTCGTCATTGACGGCGCCGGCGCGACCCTCGAGGTGCTGAGCGCGAGCACCGGCAGCAGGCTCTTCAGCTTCACCGCAGCCAAGGTGTTCTACGGCGCGCCGAGCGTGGCCAACGGCGAGATGTTCGCCGGCTCTGTCGACGGCAACCTGTACGCGTTCGGCCTGCCCAGCATGAACAGCGGAGGCCCTCCGCCCACCGCGGGCTACACGCTCGACGGCCTGGGCGGCGTCCATCCGTATGGCGGGGCGCCCAGCATCGCCGCGAGCGCGTACTGGCCCAACTGGGACATCGCGCGCGGTCTCGCGCTCCGTCCCGACCGGGTGAGCGGGTACACGCTCGACGGCTGGGGCGGCCTGCATGCCGACGGCGCCGCACCCGCGATCACCAATGGACCGTACTGGCAGGGCTGGGACATCGCGCGCGGCGTGGTCATCGACACGTGCGACGGCGACACATCGGGCGGCAGCGGCTACGTGCTCGACGGATGGGGCGGCGTGCACGCGTTCGGCACCGCTCCGGCGGTCGACATCTCGATGTGGCGCGAGGACTGGGACATCGCCCGTGGCATCGTCCTCAACCCGTGCTCGAGCAGCCCCACCAGCGGCTACGTGCTCGACGGCTGGGGTGGGCTGCACCCGTTCCAGACGCACGGCGCGGCGCCGATCGCAACGCCGGCCGTGTCGGCGTGGTGGGCGCACTGGGACATCGCGCGCGGCATCGTCATCACGTCGGCCGGATCCGGATACGTGCTCGACGGCTACGGCGGGGTGCATCCATTCGGTGGCGCCGGCGCGCTCACGGCATCCGCGTACTTCAGCGGCCAGGACATCGCGCGCACCGTGACGTACAGCGCCGCGCTCAACGGCGGCTACGTGCTCGACTCGTACGGCGGGCTGCACCCGTGGTGGATCAACGGCCAGGGGCCGATCGCGAATCCGTACAACCCGAACCACTGGGGCTGGGCGATCGCGCGCGGCGAAGCGCAGTAGGCCGTCGTCGCGCCTGCGCGACACAGCCGTAGACTGGAGTCGGTGACTCCGCAATCGGAACGGGACGCGAGCCCCAAGGCAGCGCGGGAGGGGTTTCGCTCACTGTATGCGCACGGCTTCGTGCGCGTCGCCGCCGCCGTGCCGCGGGTGCGCGTGGCCGACCCCGTGTTCAACACGGAGCGCACGCTGGCCCTGGCGCGCCGCGCCGCGGAGCGAGGCGCCCTGCTCACCGTGTTTCCGGAGCTGGGAATCTCCGCCTACACGGACGACGACCTCTTCCATCAGCAGGCGCTCCTCGACGCCGTCGAGGCCAGCGTCGCCGGCCTGCTCGCCGCCAGCCGCGACATCGCGAGCATCCTTCTTGTGGGGGCCCCGGTGCGCAGCGGGCACGCGCTGTTCAACTGCGCCCTGGTGGTGCACCGCGGCGCGCTGCTCGGGGTGGCGCCGAAGAGCTACCTGCCGAGCTATCGCGAGTTCTACGAGAAGCGGTACTTCGTCGCTGCGCGCGACGCGCTCGAGGCCACGGTGCACGTCGCCGGGCAGACCGCCCCGTTCGGCAACGACCTGCTCTTCGAGTGCGAGGCCATCCCCGGCTTCGTGCTCCACGCCGAGGTCTGCGAGGACGTGTGGGTCCCCATCTCACCCAGCGCGTACGCGGCGCTGGGGGGCGCGACCGTGCTCGCCAACCTTTCTGCCAGCAATGTCACCATCGCCAAAGCGGACTACCGGCGCCTGCTCTGCGAGTCCCATTCAGCGCGCACCGTCGCCGCCTACATCTACACCGCGGCCGGCGACGGCGAGTCCACCACCGACCTGGCCTGGGACGGGCAGGCGCTGATCTGCGAGAACGGGAACCTCCTCGCCGAGAGCGAGCGCTTCGCCGGCGAGGAGCAGCTGATCACCGCCGACGTCGACCTGGACCGGCTGGTGGCCGACCGCATGCGAATGACCAGCTACGTGGACAACGCGCGAGACCACCATGAGCGGCTCCGGCACCTGCGGCGGATCAGGATCGACGCCGAGCTGCCGGCCGGTGCGCCCGTGCTGGAACGCGCCGTCGAACGCTTTCCGTACGTGCCCCAGGACCCGGCCACGCGCGCGGACCGCTGCGGCGAGGTCTACCGCATCCAGGTGCACGGGCTGGCCACACGGCTGCGCAGCACCCGCATCGAGAAGGTGGTGGTCGGTGTCTCCGGCGGGCTCGACTCGACGCAGGCGCTGATCGTGGCGGCGCGCACCATGGACGTGCTGGGCCACCCACGCGCCAACGTCCTGGCCTATGCGCTGCCCGGATTCGCCACCAGCCGCGCCACACTGGAGAACGCGCACAAGCTGATGCGCGCGCTCGGCGTCACAGAAAGCGAGATCGACATCAGGCCCGGGGCGGAGCAGATGCTGCGTGACATCGGCCATCCAGCCGCAGACGGCGCGGCCGAATATGACGTCCCGTACGAGAACGTGCAGGCGGGGCAGCGCACCTCGCTGCTCTTCCGCCTGGCCAACCGGCATGGCGCGCTCGTGGTCGGCACGGGCGACCTCAGCGAGCTCGCTCTGGGGTGGTCCACGTACGGCGTGGGCGACCAGATGTCGCACTACAACGTCAACGCCTCGGTGCCCAAGACGCTGATCCAGTTCCTGGTGCGGTGGGTCGCGGACACCAACGAGCTGGGCGATGACGCCAGCGCGGTGCTGCGCGCCATCGCGGACACGGTCATCTCACCCGAGCTCGTGCCCGGCGCGGGCGACGAGCCGGGGCAGCACAGCGAGGATGTCGTCGGGCCGTATGAGCTGCAGGACTTCTTCCTCTACCACGTGCTGCGCTTCGGGTTCGCCCCGAGCAAGGTCGCGTACCTCGCGCATCACGCGTGGAGCGAGTGCGGCAGAGGCGCGTGGCCCGACCTGATTCCGCCGCAGCGCCGCCACCAGTATTCGCTCGCCGACATCAAGCACTGGCTGCGCGTGTTCGTGCAGCGCTTCTTCGAGTACAGCCAGTTCAAGCGCTCGGCGCTGCCCAACGGCCCCAAGGTCGGCTCCGGCGGCTCCCTCTCGCCCCGGGGTGACTGGCGCGCGCCCAGCGATGCGTCCGCTGCCGCATGGCTGCAGGAGCTGGAGTCGGGCGTGCCCGACAGCTGGTAGCTGCGCGAACCGTCAGGTCGGCTGCACGAAGGGAGTGCTCGGCGCCAGACCCAGGTCGTTCTGCAGGTTGTTGATCGCACTCTGCGCGCGCGCCTCGTCGCCGGTGAACTGGCTCGTGGTCAGGCCCTGACCCGCGCTGCGCAGGTCGCCGATCAGCGCCGCGTCAGCATTGGTCAGGCCGTGCACGTCCGAGGACATCGCCCCGGGAAACGGCATCGTCAGCAGCGCGTTGTCAAACGCCTGGATGGCCTCGGCGTACGTGCTATCGTAGCCCGACTCGTTGCTCGGCGTGTCCGCGCCCTGCTGCAGCAGCGAATCCACCTGCGACACCCACACGCTCGTGGCCGCGTTGCGCCGGCCCGCCGCCTGGCGGTACTGCTGCCGCAAGCCACTGAGGTCGGCGGCCACGGGTGCGAGTGACGGTGCGTGCGACGGCTGCGCCGGGCCGGGCGACGGTGATCTGCCCAGCAGGACGGCGACGACGACGACCAGCACAACCAGCCCGGCCGCGACGGCGACGAGCCATGCCCAGCGCGTGCGCCGTGACGCGGCACCCGGCGACGGCGCCGGCGGCGGTGCGGGTGAGCGAGCGGATCTCGGCTCGGGCGCGAGGACAGGCTCGGGTGGCGGTGGCGGAGGCGGCAGCGGCGCCGCTTCCACATCGAGGCTTGCGGAGCCGCCGTTCCGCTGCGCGGATTCGGAGACCTGCAGCGGCGCCGTGGCGAGCGGAACACCGAGCTCGGTGAGCAGGCGCTGCATGTAGTCGAGGTACTCGGTGGGGCTGAAGTGATGCGTGCACTGATAGCCGATGTAGTCCTGCGAGTTGGCGTCGGACATGTTGAGCAGGAACGTCTGCTCGCGGTTGCAGCTGCCGCAGTGCGCGAAGATGAGGAAGGGGTGCACGCTCAGCAGCGGCCGGAACTCGCTAGCCCTGTCGAGCAGGTACAGCTGCTTGTCCGGATACGCGTCCGCCAGCAGCACCGGGTTCGGCGCCGCGCGCGGGCTCTGACCGGTGAGATGCGTGACCACGTGACGGTAGCGGTGCGCGCCCTGCGGGTCGAACTCGAGGGTCACGCTGCGCACGTACACCAGGCGGTACTCGGCGAGCGCGCTCATGTGCAGATACAGCTCGCGCAGCGCCGGCGCGAGCAGGCCGGCGGCAATGGCGCGGTCGTGTGGACTCGGCCTCGCACCGTGCGCCAGCCGGTTGCGATAGCCGATGAGCAGGTCGAAGAACTGCTGCGTGGTCACACTCGTTGCATCACCCGCGCCGGCGCGGTATCCCATGGCGGCCATCGCGCTGGACAGGCTCTGCGTCGCCGCGAGCACGGCCCCCTGGTGGCGCATGCGATAGAAGGAGTCGAGCTCCGGAATCGCCATCGCGCGCCCGCTGCGCCGGTACAGACCCAGGATGTCGCGCAGCCAGCCGTTCCAGTGTCCCAGGCTGGGCCGCTGGATCTCGGCGAGCTCGGCGTTGATGCGCGCGTCGCCGGTGTGGTCGTGAAAGTACTGCGCCAGCGCGATCGTCGCGCAGTACTTCAGGGTTACCTCGAACAGGTCGAGCAGGTACTCGTGCGCCTCCACCGGATCCGGCGCCTGGAACTGGGCGCGGTCGTATGTGGCCACCAGCGGGTACGGATAGCGGTCGCAGATCTCCTGGTCGACGCGCTCCAGCTCGTCGCCCGCGATCACGTCCGCAAGCTCCTGCTGAGCACCCGGTAGAGCAGCACGCCGAGCCCGAAGCCCGTCACGCCCACGGCGAGGCTGAGCACCATGTCGTACCACTGGATGCCGGCGGGCCCGGCATGCGCCACTGCGTTGCGCACCACGGCGACGTTGACGGCGGAGTTCACCAGGATGAACAGCCAGACGGGGACTCCCACGAGGAACCCGATGCGGTTGAAGCGCCGCTCCGTCGCCTTCATCCGGGCCTCGCGCCGCTCGGCGGCGGCACCGGCGCGTTCGCGCTCACGCAGCTCGAGGTCGGTGTGCATCTCGCGAACCTCGGCGCTCACCTGCTCGTAGAGCTGCGTGATCTGGAATGTGCGCAGCCAGTGCTCGTAGTAGCGATGGTGGTGCTCCTCCTGCATCGTCTGCGGGAAATACCCCTGCGCGGTGAAGGCGAGGAGCGCGTCATGGATGCGGGCAAAAGCCGTCGCCCGGGCCGCGGCGGTGGCGCCGCTCACCCAGTGGCGCGACACGTCCTGGGAGAGCTTCATCAGCACGAACCGCTGCTGCAGCGCGAGCAGGAAGAGCAGGAAGTACTGGCGCTCGATGTGCGCCGGCAGCGTGCCGCGAAAGAACGGATCGGCGGGGGCGTCGCGCGCCAGGAACCCTCCCCCGTTGAGCGAGAAGAAGAACCATTGACGTTCCGCGTACTCCATCACTGCCGTGCCGGGCTGGTCGCCGGGGCGCGCGTCCTGGTCGGCGTGGAAGAAGTTGCGCAAGCGGTACAGCGTGCGCGCGCCGTCGGTCGCGTCGCCGCCGTCGATGTAGACCGACGGGTAGGGCAGCAGCACACCCGGCACGAAGATCTCCCGCCACCACCGTGACGGCTGCTCGCCGCTCGCTGCCTGTTCGAGCAAGCCACCGAGGATCTCGCCGAGATATCTCGCCGCCCCGGGCGCGGCGGCGGCCCCGGCGACGGGCGGGAAGTACGCAGCCGCGGCGGCGTGACCGTCGCCGTCGGGCTGCACGCGCCGCTCCGCGCGCAGGCTCGGAGCCCGCTCGCCGGCGGCGAAGCGGAAGTGGTGGATGAAGTCGAACCAGTCTCGCGGTGAGTCCGAGAGCGGCTGCGCTCGCACCGCCAGGAAGCCCACGCCGTGCCGGAACAGGGCGAGCTCGACGCCGTGCAGCGCGAACGCGATGTCGCTGTGGGGCGTGTGCAGCGTCCATGCCGCCCCACCATGCGCCCGTCCTCCGCCGAGCCCGGCCGGCGACCGCAGCGCATCCTCGTCCATCCGCCACAGCGCGGCGGCGCGGGGAGTTCCGTCCGTGGGCTGCAGAAACTCGGCGACATGCGCGAGCAGGTCGGTGGTGGGGAACTGCTGCTGCCGCCACACGCTCAGCGGGCGCCGGCCCGTCCAGACAGATCCCTCGACCGCGGCCGCGCGCTCCGCGAAGGTTCGGCCGTCGAAGGTGAACGGCTGCACGAACCGGAGCGCCGACGCCTCTCGGTCCACCACGGCCGAATCGGGCTCCATGGCGGACGCTGCGGTGCGTGGCGGCGCCGCCGCCAGATCCGCCTGTTCGACGCTCACGTCCCCCGCTCCACCTCACGTACGGTGCGGTCCGGGGGCTCGCGCGACCGGCCGCGCGCCATTATAGGCGCGGGTTCAGGGCGTCAATCGCGCCCCGCGAGGCGGGCGGAGGCGTCCAGCGCGCGGCCTGCACGGCGCGCCAGCTCCGCGGCCGCCGCAACCAGCGTCGCGTTGCTCGCAGCGATGCTCCCGTCGGGCATGACCAGCGTGTCCTCGAAACCGACGCGCACGTCGTGGCCGCGCTCCATGGCTGCGACGATCACGGTCCACGCGGTGATGTCTCCCCCGTGGTGCAGGCGCGGCGTCTCGGCCAAGCCATCGTCCAGGATGGCATCGATCGCACCCGCGAGCTGCAGCGCTTCCGCCGGGCTCTGCGCCGACTCCACCTCGACCAACACGCGAACGCACGCGGTGTCGATGCCCTCGTCGACGAGCAGGCGCGCATCGGCCAGCGACCACACGCCGGCTTCGACACCGACCCCGCGCGCATTGAGCAGCTCGATCATCTGCAGCGCGCCCTCCTCACCGAGGTTGACCGATGCCACGTCGGGCAGCGCGGTCCAGGCGCGCACCGCTGCCAGGCGCAGCTCCGCGTCGGGCACGATCCACGCCGCCGTCGTCACCCCGATCTGCACACCGGGGCACGCGGCGCGTATCGCCTCGACTGCGCGACCCACGTCCGCGGCCGCAAGTGTCTCTCGCGCGCTCGCGTCGCGTGGGTGCACGTGCACACTCGCGGCGCCGGCGCGCACGCATGCGAGGGCGTCGTCGGCGATCGCCGCGGCCGTGACCGGCACGCCGGCGTGCTCGGCTCGAGACCGCGCGCCGTTGAGGCAGGCCTGGATCAGCACGCCGGAGATAATGCCGTGTGATGGACTTCGACGTCGTCATCGAGATCCCGCGCGGCAGCCGCAACAAGTACACGGTCGACCATGCGACCGGCGCCGTCATGTTGGAGCGCACGATGTGGACGGCGAGCCGGTATCCCATCGACTACGGCTTCATCCCCGGGACACTCGGCCAGGACGGCGATCCGATGGACGCACTGGTCATCCTCGACGAGCCGGCGTTCCCCGGCTGCCATGTGCGCTGCCGCGCCGTCGCGATGCTGCACATGGAGGACCAGGCGGGCGGTGACGACAAGATTCTGGCCGTGCCAACCTGGGACCGCGCCCGGCCCTGGGACGGCGTGCGCGACATCCCCCGCACCACGCGCGAGGAGATCGAGCACTTCTTCGAGGTGTACAAGGACCTTGACCCCGGCAGCTTCAGCCGGGTGCGCGGATGGCGAGGCCGCACGGCGGCGGAACGCGCGCTCGAGCAGGCGTTCAAGCGCCACGGCCGCTGAATCTAGGCGGGCAGTTCCTCGCTGATCAGGCGCAGGGTCGTCGCGGTCAGGTCCGCCGGCGTTGTGTGCGCCTTCACCAGGAACTCGCGCGCCCCCAGGCGAAGGCTCTGCGCCACCAGCTGCGGCTCGCTGTAGTTGGACAGCACCACAACGGGAATCGCCGCGGTAGCGGCGTGCGCGCGCAGCCGCTCCAGCACCTCGAGGCCACCGATGCCGGGCAGGCCGAGGTCCAAGAAGATGACGTCCGGCGACTCCTCCAGCGCCAGCGCCAACGCGTCCTCGCCGCAGCGCGCGGTGATGACGCTGTAGCCGTGCGCGATGAGATAGATGCGGTACATGTCGGTGAGCTGGTCGTCGTCGTCGACCAGCAGCACGCGGAGGGTGCCCGTCACCTCAGCGGTTGCCACCGGCCGCCTCCCTCAGGCTGCGCGGCAGCCGCAGTGTGAACGTGCTCCCCTCACCCGGGCGGGACTCCACGAAGATGTCGCCACCCTGCAGCAGCGCGAGGTTGCGCGAGAGGTACAGGCCCAACCCGGTTCCCATCACCTCGGACGCAGCGCCGGTGTCGATGCGGCTGAACGGCTGGAACAGCTTCGTCAGGTCGGATTCGGCGATGCCAACACCCTCGTCGGTGACCGCGATCGCGACCCAGCCGGGCTCCTCGCTCACCTGCACACGCACATCGCCGCCGTCGGGCGAGTACTTGATGGCGTTGGACACCAGGTTGCCCACGATCGTCTCCACCTTCTCGGCGTCTGCCCGCACCATCACCTCCCCGGTCGCGCCCATGATCACGCGCCGCGGACGCGGGCCGGTGCCGTCGACCGAATGCACCACATCCGCCACAAGCTGATCCACGCGCACCTCGGCGAGGTCAGGCGGAGGCGACGCATCCTCCATGCGGCTGGCGGTGAGCAGCCGGTCCACCAGGTCGTTCATCTGGGTCATGCGCGACGACAGCAGCGGCACGATGTTCGCCGCCGCGGCAGGCAGCTCCCCCAGGGTCTGGTCCTCGAGCATCGACAGATATCCCGTCACCAGGGTGATCGGCGTGCGCAACTCGTGTGATGCGAGCTGCAGGAACTCCGACTTCTGCCGCTCCAGGTCGGCCATGCGGCTCGCGTGCGCCTGCAGCCGCGTGCGCTCATCCGACTCCAGGCGGCGCACGCGCTGCTGCGCTTCAAACCCCTGCCACACCAGCGCCGACGCGCGCGCCGCCAGCCGCATGATCCACTCGTCCTGCGTGGTGAACCCGCGGCGTGAGTCGTACGCGGCCAGCACGCCGATGGGCCCTGCCGCGGTGCGCCAGGGCACGGCCAGCTGGTCGCGCAGCCCGAGCTCCCGCAGCAGACCGTCCATCACCGGACCCGCCCCGCCCTCGGCGACCGTGTGACGCAGCGCGGCTCCCGCGTACACGAGCTCGGCCAGCGCGTCGTCGCCCGGAGCGGGCACGCGCAGCCGCATCTTCGCCAGCGCCACCTGGGTGAAGCCGAATGCCCGCGGATGCGGTTCGAGCCTGCCGTCGGCGATGTGCCAGAACACGGCGCGGTGGGCCTCGACCAGGCCTGCGACCGTCTCGCTCATCTTGCCGAAGAAATCAGCGGCGTCCTCGCTGGTGGCCACGAACTGCGTCATCAGCAGCAGCGTCTCCAGCCCTCGCGCCTGCGCCCGGCGCACGTCCTCCACGAGCCGCGCGTTGCGCAGCGCGAGCACGGCGAGGATGCCGAGCTGCTGCATCTCGTCGAGCTCCGTCATCTCGAACCGCTGGTCGGCCCTGCGGCTGAAGATGAGCACGCCGCCCACGCGGGTGCCCAGCGGCAGCGGGACGATGGCGGTGTGATGCATCTCCTCCAACGACGCCTGCAGCTGCGGATCGATGCGGCCGCCCTCGGCGAGGCTGCCGCCGGTGACGATGCGTCTCGTCTCCACCGCGCTGCGCAGCAGCGGCTGGTCGTCGAGGTACGTCATGGGAAACTCGCGCCCGATGAATGCCGGCGCCCCGCCCGGCTGATAGCTCGCCTCGACGCGCAGCACGTCCTGGTCAAGGCTCGTCAGCGTGCAGCGGTCGGCGCCCGTGTGCTGGCACGCGACCGCCACCAGTCGAAGCATCACCTCGTGCGGGTCCGCACCCGACACGAGGTCGAGGCCGATGGTGCTGACGACGTCCTTCACGGCTGTGCTCGCTGCGACGTCGTCAGCGCGCGCCGACGCGCGACAGCTCGGCCGCGCCGGGACAGAGCCGTTCGTACGGAATCGAGACGAGCGGTTCGCGCGAGGAGTTGGCGGTCTCGTGCAGGTCGGGCGGGGCCTCGTCGACGTAGAGCAGCCCGGTGAGCACCTCGCCCCGCGCCAGCGCCTCCTGCAGGTAGGCGGTCACCGCGGCGCGGTCTGTGGGGTCGTATCCCGCCGGCACGGAGCGGAAGCGAACCGTCGCGCCGTCGTGCATCACCACCCACGCGGCGCCGTTCTCCGGGATCGTTGCCTCGATCGCCGGCTCGGGCGGCACGAAGTCAGTCTCCGTGACCCTGACCTCGTGCTGCCGGGTGAAGAGGTAGCTCTTGGTGGATCCCTCGTGGTCGTTGAACGTCACGCACGGAGAGATGACGTCCACCACCGCGAGACCGCGGTGCGCGAGCGCGGACTTGAGAATCGGCACCAGCTGCTCCTTGTCTCCGGAGAAGCTGCGCGCCAGGAAGGTCGCGCCCGCGCTCAGCCCCAGCAGCATCGCGTCGATGGGCGCCAGCCGGTTGCTGGCGCCACCCTTCGCCGTCGAACCCACGTCTGCCGAGGCTGAGAACTGGCCCTTGGTGAGGCCATAGACGCCGTTGTTCTCCAGCACGTACAGCATGCGCAGGTTGCGCCGCATCAGGTGGCCGAGATGCCCCAGCCCGATGGACAGCGAGTCCCCGTCGCCGGAGATGCCGATGACCGTCAGGTCGCGGTTGGCCGCGCTGGCACCCGTGGCGATCGGCGGCATGCGACCGTGCGCGGAGTTGAACCCGTGCGCGCCGCGCGCGAAGTACGCGGTGGTCTTGCCCGAGCAGCCGATGCCGCTCAGCTTGGCGATCATGTGCGGTGGGATCGCCAGCTCCCACAGCGCGTGGACCAGCGCGGCGGTGATGGAGTCGTGGCCGCAGCCGGCGCAGAGCGTGGACATCGCGCCCTCGTAGTCGCGCTGCGTCAGGCCCCGGCTGTTCTGCGCGGCCGCGGGGTGGGTCACGGAGGGCTTCACGATCGATGGCACGTCAGGCTCCCAGCTGCGCCGTGATGCTGTCGACGACGTCGGCGGCGCTGAGCGGATAGCCGCCGTACACGAGCACGGAGCGCAGCCTGTCCTTCGGCACCGGCGTCTCCAGGACCAGCAGTGAGCGGAGCTGCGCGTCGCGGTTCTGCTCCACAACGAACAGCAGGTCGTGCTTGTCGAGGAAATCCTCGACGGCGGGGCCGAACGGGAAGCCGCGCACCCGCAGAAAGTCGAGCGCGATGCCGCGCTGCTCGAGGATCTGCAGCGCCTCACGCACGGCGAGGTCGCAGCCGCCCACGGTGACGACCCCGGCGCGCGCCCCCTCGCGCAGCTCGATCGCCGGCTCGGGCATTGCGCGCGCAGCGGAGCGGTGCTTGTGCGCCAGGCGATCGACCACCGCCTGGTACTCGTCCGGCGTCTCCGTGTACGCGCCCTCGCGCGTGTGCCCCGAGCCACGCGTGAAGTACGCGCCCTTCTCGCTCACGCCGGGGAGTGTGCGCGGCGTCACGAAGTCCGCGTCCTCGTTGTCGTAGCGGTGGAAGACGCTGATGTCCTCCAGCTCATCCGCGCCCAGCACCCGGCCGCGGTCCGGCCGGTACGAGTCGTCCCAGGTGAGGGTCGGGGTAACCCAGTCGTTCATGCCGATGTCGAGGTCGGACAGCATGATCACCGGGGTCTGGAACCGCTCCGCCAGGTCGAACGCCTTGACGGCGAGCTCGAAGCACTCCGTCGGGTTGCACGGGAACAGGAGGATGTGCTTGGTGTCACCGTGCGACGCGTACGCGCAGGCAAGGATGTCGCCCTGCTGCGTGCGCGTCGGCATGCCGGTGGACGGACCCACGCGCTGCACGTCGACGATCACCGCCGGGATCTCGGCGTAGTAGCCCATGCCGAGCAGCTCGTTCATCAGCGATATGCCCGGGCCCGACGTCGACGTGAACGCGCGCGCTCCCGCCCAGGAGGCCCCGAGCACGATCCCGATGGACGCCAGCTCGTCCTCCGCCTGCACAACGAGATAGTCGTTGCGCCCTGTTTCGGGGTCGCGCCGGTAGCGTTCGCAGAATCGCGTGAACGCATCCATCAGCGAGGTCGACGGTGTGATCGGGTACCACGCCGCGACGGTGGCGCCTGCGTACACGCAGCCCAGCGCAGCCGCGGTGTTGCCGTCGATCAGCATGAGGTCGTCGTACTTCTCCATGCGCTCGACGTGGCAGTCGATGGGGCACTCGAAATGCTCCAGCGCATAGTCGTAGCCCAGTCGCAGCGCGCGCTGATTCGACTCGCGCAGCTTCTCCTTGCCCGCGAAGCGCTCGGTGAGCAGGTCGCTGATGATCTCCATGTCGATGCCGAGGACCGCGACGAGCGCTCCCGCATAGGCGATGTTCTTCATCAGGATGCGCTCGCGCGCTCCCCGGAACGCCTCGTTGACCATGCGTGCCAGGGGCACGCCGAGGTAGGTGACGTCGTTGCGCACCAGCAGCTGGTCGAGCGGCCAGCTCGAGTCGTACAGCAGGAAGCCGCCGGAGCGCACCTCGCGGATGTCCGCCGCATACGTCTGCGCGTTCATCGCGACCATCACGTCGTACTCTCGCGCGCGGGCCACGAACCCCGTCTTGTTGACCCGGATCTCGTACCACGTCGGCAGGCCCTGGATGTTGGAGGGAAACAGGTTCTTGCCGGAGACGGGAACACCCATGCGGAACATGGCCCGCATCAGCAGGTTGTTGGCGCTGGACGAGCCGGTCCCGTTGACGTTGGCGAGCTTGACGGCGAAGTCGTTGACACGCGGTGCGACACCGTCCGCCGCGCCCCCGGCCTCCGTCCCCGGCAGCGTGACCGCCATCAGGCCACCCCCGCCGGCTCTGCGGTCATGAGCGTGATCGGCAACGTGAGCTCGAACTTCTGCATGTCCCACGCAGCCGTGGGGCAGCGCTCCGCGCAGAGCCCACAGTGCACGCACACGTCCTCGTCCTTGACCATAACGCGGCCGGTTTGGGGCAGCGCCGCCGACACGAACAGGGCCTGCTCGGGGTTGGCCGCGGGCGCGGAGAGGCGGGTGCGGAGATCGTCCTCCTCACCCCCCGTGGTGATGGTGAGGCACTGCACGGGGCAGATGTCGATGCACGCGTCGCACTCGATGCAGAGCGGCGCGTTGAACACCGTCTGCACGTCGCAGTTGAGGCAGCGCTGCACCTCGCGCGCCGTCTGCTCGGCGGAGAACCCCAGCTCGACCTCGATGTTCAGCTTCTGGAATCGCCGCGTCAGCTCGACGTGCGTCATCTGCTGCCGCGGCGACGGGTTGTAGTCGTTGTGGTAGCTCCACTCGGTGAGCCCCATCTTCTGGCTCACCAGGTTCATATGCTGCGGCGGGCGCTCCGTCAGCGGCATCCCGCTGCAGTGGTTGTTGATGGAGATCGCAGCCTGGTGCGCGTGCTCCACCGCCCAGATGATGTTCTTGGGGCCCCACGCGGAGTCGCCGCCGAAGAACACGCCGGGCAGCGACGACTGCATGGTCACGGGGTCCACCACCGGCATGTCCCACTCCCCCGCCTCCATGCCCAGGTCGCGCTCGATCCAGGGGAACGCGTTCTCCTGGCCGATGGCGAGGATCACGTCGTCGCAGGGGAAGAACACCGTTTCCAGCACCTTCGAGTGGCGCGCGCCCTCGTCCCACTCGAGGCGCTCGAACTCCATGCCCGTGAGCCGGCCATCCTCCACGACGAACCGCGTGGGTGAATGGTTGACCACGATGTGCACGCCCTCTTCCTCGGCGTCGTCGAGCTCCCAGGGCGACGCCTTGAAGTACGGGCGCGGCCGCCGCGCCATCACCTTGATGTCCGTGCCGCCGAGGCGAAGCGAGGAGCGGCAGCAGTCCATCGCCGTGTTGCCCACGCCGATGATCAGGACGTGCTCGCCGATCGACTCGACGTGCTCAAAGGCGATGGATGAAAGCCAGTCGATGCCGATGTGGATGCGGTCTGTATCGCGCCTCCCGGGCAGCTCGAGGTCCTTGCCGCGAGGTGCGCCGCTGCCCACGAAGATGGCGTCGTATCCCTCGCCCATCAGCGCGCGCAGACTCGTGACCGGCGTGTTGTACCGGATGTCCACGCCCATCCCGAGGATGACGTCGATCTCCTCGTCGAGCACCTCGGCGGGGAGACGAAATGCGGGAATGTTGGTGCGCATCAGGCCGCCGGGCTTGTCCAGCTGCTCGTACATCACGACCTCGTAGCCCAGTGGCAGCAGGTCGTTGGCCACGGCCAGTGAGGCGGGGCCGGCGCCGATGCACGCGATGCGCTTGCCGTTCTTGGCGGAGGGGATCCGCGGCATCCGCGCGCTCACATCGCCGCGCAGATCGGCGGCCACGCGCTTGAGCCGGCAGATGGCGACCGGTGTGCCGTCGACGCGCGTGCGCCGGCAGGCCGGCTCGCAGGGACGGTCGCAGGTGCGGCCCAGGATCGCGGGGAACACATTCGACTCGCGGTTGAGCATGTAGGCGTCGGCGTACCGACCCTGCGCGATGAGCCGAATGTATTCCGGGACATTGGTGTGAGCGGGGCACGCCCACTGGCAGTCCACGACCCGGTGAAAGTAGGTCGGGTCCGCCGTGTCGGTGGGTTTCAGGTTGCTGGCTCCATCCCGTCGCATCGGCGAAAGACCTTGAAAAGCGATTCAATTGTGCCACGCCATGCAGAACCCAGAGGTCGTCGTGGTGGGGCTCGGCGCGATGGGAGCGTTGACGCTCTGGCGGCTCGCCGCGCGGGGTGTGGCTGCCCTTGGCGTCGACCGTTTCGCGCCGCCGCACGACCGCGGCTCCTCGCACGGCGGGTCCCGGATCATTCGCACCGCGTACTCCGAGGGCGCGTTCTACGTGCCGCTGCTGCAGGAGGCGTGGACCCTCTGGGACGAGCTGGAGCGGGCGTCGGGCACCCGGCTGATCCACCCCAGCGGGGCGCTGATGATCGGCGGCCCCGACAGCGACGTGGTGCGCGGAGCGCTGGAGAGCGCGCGCAGCCACGGGCTCGCCCACGAGCTGTTCGAGGCAGGCGCGGCTCGCGCGCGCTGGCCGCAGCACGTGCTCGGCGGCAACGAGGTCGCCCTCTTCGAGCCGCGCGCCGGCGCGCTGCTGCCCGAGGCCGCCGTGGGCGCCGCCCTGGATGCGGCCCGGGCCCGTGGCGCCGGGGTGCTCACCGGGCGCCGCGTCGCCGGGATCGAGTGCGGCGATCGCGAGGTCATGGTGGGCCTGGACGGCGGGGACACGCTCACCTGCCGCCACTGCGTGGTCGCTGCCGGTCCGTGGACCGGAGCGCTGCTCCCCGAGCTCTCCGCATCGCTCGAGGTGGAGCGCCAGGTGGTGGCATGGCTTCCGGTCGACGACCCGGCGATGTTCGGCCCGGAGCGGTTCCCCGTCTTCCTCCGCCAGCTGCCCGACGGCCGGTACCGCTACGGCATCCCCAGCCTGGACGGGGCCACGATCAAGGTGGCGGTGCACCACGAGGGGGCACGCACCGCGCCGGACGCGCTCCTTCGGGAGGCCGGCCCGTCGGACCTCGGGCCCGTCGTCGAGTTCGCCCGCACGGCGCTGCGCGGGGTCCGCCCCGAGATCGCCCGCTCGTCGGTCTGCATGTACACGAACACTCCGGACGAGCGGTTCATGCTCGGCGCCCTGCCCGGCCGGCCCGGGCTCACCGTGGTCGGCGGGTGCAGCGGACACAGCTTCAAGTTCTCGGCGATCCTCGGCGACGTCGCGGCCGACCTCGCCGTCGACGGGAGCACGCGCCGGGACGTGGCCGCGTTCGACCCAGCGCGCCTGGTCGGGGTGCCCCGGTAGACCCGGGTAGCATCCGGCCGTGGGAGTGAGACGGCCGGCGGCGTGCCTGCTGCCGGCGGCGGCAGCGCTGGCCCTGGCCGCGTGCGGCTCGTCGAGTGGCCCTGCCCTGTTCTCCCCCGACGCGTCGCTGGGCGGCACCACACTGAACGGCTCACAGCTCAACACCGCCGACCTGTCGGGCCACGTGGTCGTGGTGGTGTTCTGGGGCTCCTACAGCGCGCCCTGCCGCGCCGACCAGGCGCGGCTCAACGCGGTGTACGCGCATTGGGCGCCGAAAGGGGTCCGCTTCGTGGGCGTCGACATGCTCGATGACCAGAACGCGGCCCGCGCGTATGCGCAGCAGCTGCACGTCCCATACGAGAGCGTGGTCGACAAGCACGCGTCAGTGGCAGCCGGCTTTCTCATCTCGGCGGCGCCGGCGCTCGTCTTCATCGACAAACGCGGCCGGGTCACGGACCGCGTGTACGGAGGCCTCGACGTCATGGGCGACCCCGAGCTGGACCAGCAGCTGGTGCACCTCACGTCGGCGACCTGACGCCTTAGGCCCGCGCAAGGTTTGCGCCGGAGCCGGCGTTAAGGGCTCTAGACGCGCCAAAGGCTGCAACAAACGGCGCGAGTCAGGAAAGCAGGAGGAGGCAATTCCCTTGAAACGTATGCTCGCGGTCCCAGCAGTGGCCGCCGCCGGAGTGTTCGCGGCGACAGCCGGCCAGGCTGTGGCGGGCGCGTCGGCGTCGACCCCCTATCACCAGCCGGCGATCATGTTCAACATCCAGAACACCGCGGCGATCAACGGCAACACGACGGTCGTCAAGCCGGCGATCCAGCCGCCGCCCGTGCTCGCGTGCCTGCCGGTGACACCGCCGTCTCCCGTGCCCGGGTGCGTTCCCCCGGCGCCTCCCGCCGGCGAGCCGTGGCCCGGCAACATGGCGTACTTCGGTGGCCACGTGCAGCTCAGCCCGAAGATCTACATGGTCTTCTACGGCTGGGGCGAGAAGGGTGCGTTCAGCACATGCACGCGTCCCAAGGGTGACCCAGTCACCTGCGATCCCGACGGCGCCGGCCAGCGCATGATCAACTTCGTGTCGCAGCTCGGCGGCACGACGTGGGCCGGCACCCAGACGCAGTACTACGAGACGGTCAACCAGAACGGCAACACGTACAACCTGCACATCGGCAATCCGGCCAATCAGCTGAAGGGAATCTGGATCGACAACAGCACGGCGCCCATCGACCCCAAGGACACGGCGCCGACGGCTCCGGGACACACGTACACCAAGCTCGCGCAGGAGGCGCAGCGCGCGGTCTCGCACTTCCGCGTCAGCGACCTGCTCAACAGCCAGTTCCTCATCATCCAGCCGCAGAACTTCTCGGATCCCGAGGCAGCGTCGGCCGGCTACTGCGCGTGGCACGACTACACGCAGCCCGGTATCGAGAACGGCATCTACAACACCGTGAAGGCGGGCATCTCATTCACCAACATGCCATACGTGCTGAACCAGGGCACGAGCTGCGGTGAGAACAGCCTGAACGCCGGCGCGGCCGGCAAGCTCGACGGCCAGTCGATCGTGCTCGGTCACGAGATCGAGGAGACTGTGACTGACCCGGGCGCCGAGGACGTGGTGAACGGCCAGAATCTCGGCGGCTGGTACGACGTCAACCAGTACGAGAACGGCGACAAGTGCGCCTGGGTCGGCGCTGACCCGGTGTGGCTGTCCACCGGCAGCGGTCCCGAGCCGGTGCCGGGTGTGCCGGGTGAGCTCGGCACCATGGTGGGCAACGCCAACGGACATCCGGGCCAGACCTTCCCGGTGCAGGCCCTGTGGAGCAATGACGCGGCCGGTGGCGCGGGCTACTGCGCGGGCGCCGGCACGGACCTGCCCTGACCAACAGCCGCTCCTGCGGAAGCGGTGAACCCAGCCCCCCTCAGAGAGGGCCCCAGTTTCGGGGCCCTCTTCTCTTTGACTCACATCACGAGCAGCGCGGAGTGCGGTGAGCGGAGTCGCGCGGCGCCGTGCAAACCGGCGAGCTCGATGAGAAAGCTGAGCCCCACGACAGCGCCGCCGGCCCGCTCCACCAACGCCGCAGCGGCGGCCGCGGTTCCACCCGTCGCCAGCAGGTCGTCGACGATCAGCGTGCGCTGCCCGCGCGCCATCGCGTCCGCGTGCACTTCGAGCACCGCTTCGCCGTACTCCAGCTCGTACGAAACGGACAGCGTTGCGCGCGGGAGGCGGCCACTCTTGCGCACCGGCACGAATCCGGCGCCGAGAATGTCGGCGACGATGCCACCGAGGATGAAGCCGCGCGACTCGATGCCGGCCACGACAGCGACGCCGGTCTCGCGGTACGGCGCCGCCATCAACATCGCGGTGTCATGCAGCGCCGCCGCATCGCCAAGCAGCGCGGTGATGTCTCTGAACATGATGCCCGCGCGCGGGAAGTCCGGCACGTCGACGATCAGCGCGCGCAAACGGTCCAGCGTCGACTCGTCCGCGGCCACGGCCGCAGGAGTGTAGCCGAGCGCTACGCGGCGGTCGTGCGCGGCGCCACGACGACGGCGTCGCCGCCGGCGCGCTTCGCCTGGTACATGGCGACGTCGGCCGCGCGCGCCACCTCGTCGAGGGTGCGCCCGTGCTCGGGGAACAGCGCGAGCCCGATCGACCCGGTCACAACGGGCAACCCCTCCGCGGGCGGCGGCAGCTCCGCCAGCGACGCGCGCACCGCCTCGGCGACGCGGAGCGCGCCCTCCATGCCGCTGTTCGGCAGCATCAGCAGGAACTCCTCACCGCCGTAGCGAACCACCGCGTCCCCCTGGCGCATCACCGCGCGCAGCGCGCGTGCAGTGGCGCGCAACGCTGTGTCACCGGCCGCATGTCCCGCCACGTCGTTGATGCGCTTGAAGGCGTCGAGGTCCACCAGGAGCACCGCGATCTGGCTGCCGGCTCGCGCGCTCTGCGCGGCTTCGCGCGGCGCGATCTCGTTCCACCAGCGGATGTTGAGCAACCCGGTGAGGCTGTCGGTGAATGCGCGTCGCTCCAGCTCCGCGTACAGCTCGGCGTTGCGCCACGCGGCGGCGGCGATGTACCCGATCAGCGCGCAGCGCTCGAGGTCCTCCTCGCTGAAGCGGTCGAGTCCGTCGCGCCAGAGGTCGAGGATGCCGAGGCGATGGTCACCGGCGATGAGCGGGACCGCGAGCAGCGACTCCTCCATGCGCTCCGTGCCGGGAATGGTGGTGGCGGCCGGATGGGTGTCGGTGTCGGCGCAGCGATACGGCACGGCCTGGGCGAACGCCCAGCCGGTGATGCCCTCGTTCATCGAGTTGTCCATCTCGGCGAGCCCCTCCATGCCAGTGCCCGCGGCGACGCGGGGCACGAGGCGATGGCGGTGCCAGTCGGCTTCGAAGATCGCCAGGCGGTCGGCCGGCGTCACCTGGATCACGAGCTCGGCCGCGATGCGCAGGATGCGGTCCGAGTCGTGCTCTGCCTGCAGCCCGCGGGCAGCCTCGCCGATGAGGCGGGAGAAGGTGCGCTCGTCGACGGTCGAGTCGTTGTCCACCGGCAGCGACGTCAGCAGGAGCGGGGCGTTCAGCGCGGCGCCGCGCTCCTCCAGCACGCGGATGTCGCGGCCACGAAACCACGTGTCGGTGACCGCGTCGTCGCCGTCTTCGGCGAGGTCCGCGCGCAACACCACAGGACGGGCCAGGTGCGGGCCCACCCCGTACTGCACGCCGAGACCGGCGACGGCCAGCGCCTGCGCGCCCTCGACGATGCCGCGCGCGATCAGGCGGCCGCCCAGGCGCGACACGAACGTCACGGTGGCGGCCAGCTCGGCCTTGGCCACCTCATCGTGCAGGCGGCCCGAGATGCGCGGGTCGAGGAACACGAAGCCCGGCCGCACCGCCGCGACCAGCGTGTGGCCCAGGAGCGCCAGCGATGCGGTGTCGAGCGCGACGTGGAAGCCGGCGTCGCGCAGGTGCTCCAGCCGGGACATGCCCGTGTCGTCGAGCCGGCTCGCCTCAAGCTCGTGCACAAGCCACGCGATCTCGCCAGGGATGGCGCCGCACGCGCGCACGCGGGCCATCGGGTCGAATGCCGGCGACGAGAGCAGCGCGCCGCTGAGCGGCACGAACACCACCGCCGGGCCGGCGTGCTGCGCCATGCACACCGCCGCGTCGATGAGCGCGTCCTCGTCGCCCGCGCCGGCCGGGCGCGGCAGCGCCTCGTACCCGATGGCGACCCGGTCGACGATGTCCTGGACGGGCTGCAGCGCAACCCCCACCGGGGCGTCGACCAGGGCGGCCGCGCGGTCGGCGCTGCCTGGCTCGAGAAGCGTCATTGGTGCGCCGCTCATGCTAGGCGCGGCCGGCCGCACCCACACTCGGGCGTGGACGTCGTTGCGGCGGTTCCATCAAGTCGTTTCGGACGGCGGCGCGGATTCCGACGAGTGTCACGCCCGCGTTACGCCGCGGGTTGCGAGGCCTCCTCGGCGGCGGGCGGCTCCAGCGCCGCCGCGAGCACTTCCTCGATGCGTTCCGCCAGGTGGAATGTCATCTCATCACGCACCGTCTCGGGTACGTCGTCGAGGTCGTCGCCGTTGCGCTTGGGCAGGATCACCTCGCGCAGGCCCATGCGGTGAGCCGCGAGCACCTTCTGCTTCACGCCGCCGATGGGCAGCACCAAGCCCTGCAGCGTCACCTCGCCGGTCATGCCCACCGTGCTCCGCACCGGGCGCGCCGTCAGCAGGCTGACGATGGCGGTGGTCATGGTGACGCCGGCGGACGGCCCGTCCTTCGGCACCGCTCCCTCGGGCACGTGGATGTGGAATCCCCGCTGCACCGCATCTGCGTCAATCCCCAGCGTCTCGGCGTGGGAGCGCACGAACGAGAGCGCGATCTGCGCCGACTCCTTCATCACGTCGCCCAGCTGGCCGGTCAGCGTGAGGCTACCGTTCTCGCCCGCGGCGGTCGCCTCCACGAACAGCACGTCACCGCCGGTGCCCGTCACCGCGAGGCCGGTGGCCACACCGGGCACGGCGGTGCGCGCCGCAACCTCGTTGTGCACCTTGGGCTTGCCCAGGTACGGGCGCACGTCGGCCGCGGTGATCTCCACCGGCGGCGTCAGCTCGCCGGTGGCGAACTTCGTCGCCACCTTGCGCGCCAGCTTGCCCAGCTCGCGCTCGAGGTTGCGCACGCCCGCCTCACGCGTGTAGCCGGCGATGACGTCGTGGATGGCGTCCTCGCGCACGCTGATCTCCTCGGGCCTCAGCCCGGCGTGCTGCACCTGGCGGGGCAGCAGGTGGTCGCGCGCGATGGCGAGCTTCTCGTCGGCCGTGTAGCCGTCGAGCTTGATCAGCTCCATGCGGTCGAGCAGCGGCCCCGGGATCGTCTCCCACACGTTGGCGGTGGGAATGAAGAGCACGTCGGAGAGGTCGAGGTCGACCTCCAGGTAGTGGTCGCGGAACGTGTTGTTCTGCGCCGGGTCGAGCACCTCGAGCAGCGCGGCGGACGGGTCGCCCCGCCAGTCGCTGCCAACTTTGTCAATTTCATCGAGCATGATCACGGGGTTCTTGGTCCCCGCTTCCTTGAGCGCGCGCACGATGCGTCCGGGCAGCGCGCCGACATAGGTGCGGCGGTGGCCGCGGATCTCGGCCTCGTCGTGGATGCCGCCCAGTGACACGCGTGCGAACTTGCGTCCCAGCGCGCGCGCAACCGACGCGCCGAGCGACGTCTTGCCCACGCCGGGCGGTCCCACCAGCGTGACGATGGCACCCGAGCCACGTCCGTCGAGGATGCCGAGCCCTCGCTCGTGGCGCAGCTTGCGCACCGCGAGGAACTCGATGATGCGGTCCTTCACGTCGTCGAGCCCCGTGTGGTCCTCGTCGAGAATGCGCCGTGCCGCGGCGAGGTCGTAGTTGTCCTCGGAGCGCACGTTCCACGGGATGTCGAGCATCCAGTCGAGGTAGGTGCGGATCCAGCCGTGCTCCGGGTTCTGCTCGCTGGTGCGCTCCAGCCGGTCGAGCTCGCGCTCGACCTCGGTGCGCACCGCGTCGGGCATGCCCGCGTCGGCGATGCGCGCGCGGTACGAGGACGCGACGTCGTCGCCGCCCTCGCCGAGCTGCTTCCTGATCGCCTCCATCTGCTGGCGCAGCAGGAACTCACGCTGCGCCTTCTCCATCCCCTCGTTGACCTCGTTGCGGATCTGCTCCTTCAGCGACGCTTCGGCGAGGATGCCCCGGGTCCATTCGATGAGCATGGTCAGGCGCTCTTCGACGTCGACCGTCTCCAGCACCTTCACCTTCTGCTCGATGCTGAGGTCGGGGGAGTAACCGGCCAGGTCCGACAGGTGGCCCGGCGTGCGAGCGGCGCGCACGAACTGGATGACGCCCGACGCGCCGCGCGCCTCGAGCAGGTTCTCAAGCATCGCGCGGTACTCGCGCGCCAGCTGCTGCGCCTTCTCCGTCGGCTCGCCGTCGCGCAGCGGCTCGATCTGCACCCAGAGCGCACCGCCCACGTCGGCCTGGCCGCCGCCCATGCGGGCGCGGTACTCGCCGCGCACGATCGTGACCTCCGCTCCATTGGGCAGCTGGCCGGAGTCCTGCAGGCTGGCCACGGTCCCGACGCCGGTGAAGGTGCCCTCGATACGCGGGGCCAGCAGCACCAGGTGATTGCCCTTGCGCGCCGCTTCCATCGCGGCACGCTGCTCGTCGCCCTCGACGCTCAACGTCACGGTCATGTGCGGCAGCACCACCACGTCGTCGAGGGGCAGGACGGGCAGCAGCTCCGGGGTCTTGTCGGTCACGGGGAGGTCATACCACCGGCCGCGCAATCCCAAGCGACGCGCCAGGGTCCGAGACCAGCTCGGCGACAGCGGCCGCCGCACCGTCGGTCAGGAGCCACACCCGGAGCTCGCGGCCCGTCAGCTCGGCACACAGCTCCACCTGGTCGCCGCGGTCGACCGGCCGGCGGTGCTCCAGCACGGCGCGGCCGGCAAACCCGCCCGTCTCAGCTCCCAGCGCCTCCTCCACCGCCTGCCAGTAGACCGCGTTGTTCACATGGCCCAGGATGTCCACGTCGCTGGCGCGGACCGGCCATGGCGCCCGGCTCGCGCCGGCCGGCGCATCCGGGGCGAGCTGCAGCTTCACGGACACACGCCGTCCGGCGCCGTCGCCGTAGACATGCCGGTAGGTCTCCGGCACCAGGGCGGGGCGCATCGTCCTGCCGTTGACCAGCACCCACGTCGTCTCCGCCTCGAGGCGCCCGGCGCGGTCACCGTCGATCCGGGTGCGCCGCGCCGCCCAGCGCGGCCCGAACCCGCCCGACCACGTGGCCAGCTCCACGAACTGGTCGCCCTGGAACGGCGCGCGGACCTCGATCTCCGTGCGCCGCACAATCCAGACGTTGTCCCCGTCGTCGAGGCGCGCGTCGGCCACGTCGTCGGTGGCGACGTCCTGGATGTAGCGCGCCGCGGCGTCGAGCCGCAGGCGGCCGGCGGCGTCGGCGTCGGAGAGGCGGATGCGGCGCCGGGCGCGGAACACGCGCGCGCCGTCAGCGGGCGGAAGCACCACCGAGTGGTAGCACATGCCCCGCCGCGACCCGGCAGGTGAGGGCCGGCGCGCCGCCGGCCCTCTGAGCTTGCGGCTCCGCCTGGATCAGGGAACCGTCGGGACCTGTCCGGCGTTCTCCTGCGCCTCACGGGCGGCGCTCTCCCCCGCCTCGTGGGTGGGGTTCTCGTTGGGCACGAAGTGCGCCGGCGCCGGGGCGGCGCTGCCCGAGCCCGAACTGGCCGACCCCGAGCCTGCGGATGCACTCGGGCTGGCGGTGCTGGTGGCGGCGTGTGAGATGAGGAAGCCACCGGCGAAAGCGCCGGTTGCCAGCCCCACGGCGATGGCCGCCGTCGCGCTGCGGCGGGCGATCCACCGGCGCGGCGTCTGCGCGACGCTGTCGTCGGGTGCCATTGGTTGTCACTCCTTTTCTTGTGGTTGTCGATTGGTTGGCGATGCGAGCTGATTGCGTGCGCATGCACACCGGTTGATGTCAGGGGTTTGGCTACATCGGTCTGCCCTCCGCGAGCGGCGCCGGCCTTGTTTGCATGCGCACAGCCTCGCGGCGCAGGCTGAACGTCAGCCCTGCCGGCGCTGTGAATGGCCTGTGAATCCGACGCGCCGGCACGGCGGCGTGGCAGAGTCACGACCTGTCACGCGCGGCCGGGCTGCTCCGGGCCGGCTGACCAGGAACCAATGAGAGAGGACGACGTCACGTGAATGAGCGCGCGGCTGCCGCGATCAGCGTGCAGCAGCTGCACAAATCGTTCGGCAAGGTGCACGCGCTTCGAGGCATCGATTTCACGGTGCCGCGGGGCACGGTGATGGGGGTGCTCGGCCCCAACGGCGCGGGCAAGACAACCGCCGTGCGCGTGCTCACGACGCTGTTGCTGCCGGACTCCGGCACAGCGAGCATCGAGGGTCACGACGTCGTGCGCGAGGCCGCCGCGGTGCGGCGGCTCATCGGACTCGCGGGCCAGGCGACGGCGATCCAGATCGAGCTGACGGGGCGCGAGAACCTCGAGATCATGGGACGGCTGCGCCATCTGAGTTGGAGCGACGTGCGCACGCGCGGTCAGGAGCTGCTGGACCGCTTCGACCTGCTCGAGGCGGCAGACCGGCCCGCGAAGACCTATTCGGGCGGCATGCAGCGCCGTCTCGACCTTGCCGCGAGCCTGTTGGGGGATCCGGCGGTGCTGTTTCTCGACGAGCCGACCACCGGGCTCGATCCCCACGGCCGCCTGCAGATGTGGTCGATCATCCGCGAGCTCGCGCAGCACGGCACGACGATCCTGCTCACCACGCAGTACCTGGACGAAGCCGACGAGCTGGCCAACACGATCATCGTCATCGAGCGCGGCCAGGTCATCGCACAGGGGACGTCCGATGAGCTCAAGGACCGGGTCGGCGGCGACGTGCTCGAATTCACGGTCGTCGACAAGTCGCGTGTCGACGACGCCGTGCGCGCGGTGGCAGGCCTCAGCGACACAGACGCGATCGTCGACGCTGAGACGGGCCGGGTCGCGCTGCGCGTGGGCCATCGCGGCTCGCAGGCGCTCGTGCAGGCGGTGCGCGCGCTGGACACGGTGCACACCGAGACGGCAGGGCTTGCGCTGCGCCGTCCGTCGCTCGACGACGTGTTCCTCGCGGTCACGGGCCATGCCGCCGAGGCCGACGGCGAGCAGCCCCCGTCACGCGGTCGCGGCCGCAGGAGGATGTGAGCATGGCGACGCTCGCCGCCGCAGACGTCACGCCCGATGCCGCGCAGCTGCTGCGCTGGGCGTTGAGCGACGCGTTCGTCATCACGCGTCGCAACCTGCTCGTGTGGCTGCGCGTGCCCGCGTACATCGTGTTCACCATCGTGCAGCCGGTGATCTTCGTGCTGCTGTTCCGCTACGTCTTCGGCGGCGCCATTCGGGTTGCAACCCCTGGCGGCTATGTCAGCTACCTGATGCCAGGGATAATCGGGCAGACGGCGGCCTTCGCATGCTTCGCGACGGCGATTGCCCTCGCGGTGGAGGCGCAGGCAGGCGTCATCGATCGCCTGCGTTCCCTGCCCATGGCGCGCTCTGCCGTGCTCCTCGGCCGGCTGATGGCGGACGGCGTGCGGATGCTGATCACCATCCTCGTGATCCTGGCGGTCGGCTACGCGGTGGGGTTTCGCTTCCAGAACGGCGTGCTGCCGGCCATCGGCATGGTCGTGCTCGCCGAAGCGTTTGGCGTCACCATCTGCTGCGTCGCGTGCTTCATCGGCCTGGTGATCAAGGACCAGGAGGCGGTGCAGGCCTTCGGACTGATCTGGCTCTTCCCGTTGACATTTGTGAGCTCGGCATTCGTGCCCATCCAGTCGATGCCCGACTGGATGCAGGCGTTCGCGAACAACCAGCCGATCACGCTCGTGATCAACGCGATGCGCGCGCTCGCCCTGGGCAACCAGCCCGGCGCGCCACCGCTGAATCCCAACCTCTGGGAAGCGATCGTGTGGCTCGCCGGCATCCTGATCGTGTTCGGCCCGCTCGCCGTGCGCGCCTACCGCCGCGTCAGCTGAAGCGTGGACATCCTCCGGCTCGACCTCGGCACGATCAACGTCGTCGACGACCCGTGGCCGGTGCACGGCTTCGTCGTGCTGCACGAGTCGCTCGGGCCCGTTCTTGTGGACACCGGCTGCGGCGGGCCCGATGGGCTGCTGCGTCAGTACCGCGTGGTGAACCGCCGCGTGGCGGATGCGCTCGCGGCGCACTCACTGAGCCCGGCTGACGTGCGCCTCGTGGTCAACACCCACCTGCACTTCGACCACTGCGGGCAGAACCCGGCGTTCCCCCACGCGCGCATGCTGGTGCAGCGCCGCGAACGCGAGCGTGTGCAGCGTGACGAACCCGACATCGAGGAGTGGCTCACCACCGCGGGCGTGAAGTTCGAATTGGTCGACGGCGATGTGGAGCTGGCCGACGGCCTGCGCATCGTGGCCACGCCGGGACACACCAGCGGGCATCAGTGCGTGATCGCATCGACGCCGCACGGCAGCGACCTGTTCGTGGGAGACGCGGCCATGCGGCGGTCGGTGTGGGACTCACCCACGCCGCACAACCTGCCGCCGCTGCAGGCCGCGGACCTGGACTCATGGCAGTCGTCGCTGCAGCGGCTGCGCGCGTTAACCCCGGACCGCGTTCACTTCTGTCACGACGCGGCCACCTGAGATCACGGCGCGGCGTCGCGCAGAAAGCGCGCGATACGGTCCAGCGCGTCGTCGAGAACGGGCGCAAGTCCATGGCCCACGCGGGGATATGTGTGCAGCTCCGCGCGCGGGATGAGTCGCGCCGCATCGCGCAGCAGCGCGGCGCGAGCGAATGGATCGGCGTCGCCTGAGAGCAGCAGCGTGGGGCACGTGATGCGGCTCCAGTGCTCCGTGCGCAGGTCATCGGGATGCCCCGGCCTGTGCAGGGGATAGCTGAGCAGCACCAGCGCGGCGGGAGTGGGAGCGTCTCCCGACGCTGCCAGCATGCTCGCCACGCGTCCACCGTACGAGTGGCCACCGGTCGAGGAGCCCGGCGGGGCGGCCGCCAGCAGCCGCGCGAACACGGGCACCGCTCGCTCCGCATTGCCCTTGGGCAGCGTGATCGCGCGGGCGCCGATCCCCCGCAGCCGCAGACCGTCGACGTGCGGCCGCATGCTCGCGGCCGTCCCCGAGGCGCCGTGCGCCAGCAGCAGCTCAGCCATGGGCGTCCTCCGCAGGCGTCGCTCCGGCGCCGGCCGCAGGCCAGCGCCGCAGCACGCCCAGCGTGATCGCCTGCACGACCGCGGCGCACGCGGCGGCGGCGAGGTACGCGACCGGCAGCGGGGCCGGCTCGAGCAGCGGCGCCAGCACCGCGAAGAACCCGGCGCAGGCAAAGAGCCCCCACAGGAAGCCACGCGCCGCCTCCACGGCCGCGCCGGCCCCCTCCAGCCGGTGCGGAAACACGATGAAGATGGCGCCGAACAGCGGCATCGGCGAGATCAGACCGGCCAGCGCCGGGCCCACCGCGGGCGCCATCGCCGTGATCACCACCACGACCGCGGTCGCGATCGCCCCTCGCAGCACGACGTCCCAGACTGCCGGCAGGGTGCGCAGTCGCGGCGGCTGCGCCGCAATCTCCCGGGGCGGCAGCAGTGTCAATGCGAGCACAACCGCGCCGGTCACGATTGCCAGCGCGGGCAGCACCGTGAGATTGAGCGTGTTCAACCCGGCCGTGGCGATCACGAAGGCGATGCCACCCGCGGCCGGCGCCGCGAGCCAGCGCAGGCGCACCGCAACCCACGCATAGGCGAGCGCGAAGGCGGCCTGCGACGCGGTGCCCGCCAGCACGCCGACCGCGGTGGTGGCGGCGAACCGCGTGCCCCGGTCCGCGGCGAGGAAGGCGACCACCGGCGCGGAGGTATAGGGAATCGCCGCAAGCCAGGCCCCCCGAGTCGCGCCCCACCGCCGCGTCGCGAGCGTGAGCAGAGCGATGGCGAGCGGCGTGACGGTCAGCTTGAGCGCCAGCAGCACCGGGGCATCTTGGCGGCTTGCCTACACTGGCTGCGTGCTCGGGCTGATCGTGCTCCTCGTCGCCGCGGTGGGCATCGGCGTGCTGCTCTGGTGGGGCACCGGCCTGCCGCCGACGCGCCCGCGGCCCGGCAGCCGCAGCCGCGGCGAGCCCTACGTGGCCGTGCACCGCCGCCTCGCCCAGCGCCGGCGTCGGGGTTAAGGGTCGGCAAAGCACCGAAAGGAACCGGCCGCGCCGGCCGTCTTGCTCTGTGGAAGGCATCCACATCAGTGAGGCGAACGATGCAATCTGGACTGCTCGCGCGCGGCGCGCTCGTCGCTGCCGCGCTCTGCCTCGGTGCGACGGTCCACGCTTCAGCGGCCCAGGGCCTCGAGGGCGTGCCGCACCTCGACCACATTGGAGTGCTCGTGCTGGAGAACGAATCCTTCAGCTCGACGTGGGGCGCATCCAGCCCGGCGACGTACCTCAACTCGCTGGTGCCCGGCGGCGCCTTCGCCGACATGTACTACGGGACCGGTCATGTGAGCCTCGACAACTACATCGCCATGACCAGCGGACAGGGATGGCAGCCGTCGACGGGCAGCGACTGCGCAAGCCAGAACCTGTTCCAGTGCTCGCAGATCGTGTCGACCCCGAGCAGCACCAACATCGCCGACCAGGTCGAGGGCGCCTCCGGCACGTGGAAGGGCTACATGGACTCGGCGCCGAGCACGTGCTTCCACGGCGACGCGTCAGCCACGGCCACACCGCCCGACCCGTACCAGGGCGACAGCGCGGCAGCACCCGCGGGGAACTACGCGGACCGGCACGATCCCTTCGTCTACTACAGCGACATCCTGAGCAACCAGACGCGCTGCGACGCGCACGTGGTGCCGTACACGCAACTCACGACCGACATCGGTGGCAATACGCTGCCCAACTTCTTCTTCATCACGCCGGACACGTGTCACGACGGCCACGACTCGCCCTGCGCCGCCGGGAGCCCCGTGCCATCGTGCGGCGCGCGCAACGCTGCGGCCGGCGGCCTGGTCTCGGCCGACTGCTGGCTGGCGGCCAGCCTCCCCTCGATCGTCACCTACCTCACGGCGCACAACGGCGTGCTGCTGATCACGTTCGACGAGGGCGCAACCAGTGACACGAGCGGATGCTGCACCGGCGGGCCAGGGGGCGCCGCGGGCTTCGGCGGACGCGTCGGTCTGCTGGCGCTCGGCGCGGGCGTGGCCACCGGGACGGTGACGCACCACAGCTACGACCACGCATCGCTGCTGCGCACGGTCGAGGATGCGCTCGGCATCAGCACGTACCTGGGCAACGCCGCCACCGCGACACCGATGGCCGACCTCTTCACGCAGCCGGGCACCAATGCGCCCGAGGTTCCGCTTGTCGTCGCGATTCCCATGGTCGGCGGCGCAGCGCTGATGGCCGCGCGCCGCCGCACGCGCCGGGCATGAGCACGCCCCTCTTCGAACGGCGCTTCGGCAGGCGCGGCTTCCTCAAGGTCTCGGCGGCGCTCGCGGCCGCGAGCCTGGCACCCGCGGGAGTGGTGGACGTGCGTCGCGCGCTTGCCGCGGGAACACTGCGGCAACCCGGAAGCCTCCCCTTCCCTTCCAGGCCGGCCGGTGTGCCGCAGCCGGACCTCGCGCCCGAATTGGCCAACATCGACCACATCATCATGGTGATGATGGAGAACCACTCCTTCGACAACTACTTCGGTCTGCTGCCGTATCACGTGCCGGCGCTCGCCGGCCAGGTGGACGGGTGGCCGCAGCTCGATGCAAATGGCGTGCCCACCGCGACGCAGGTGGACAACAACGGCGTGACGCAGCGCGCGCATCCGATGCCGGACGGATGCCAGCCGCACGGCGTCAGCCAGAGCTGGAGCTCCAGCCACCGCGCGTACGACGGCGGCCTGATGGACGGGTTCCTGCGGGAGAGCTCCACCGACGCCATCGGCTACTGGGACGAGACACTGCTGCCGTTCTACTACTCGCTGGCATCGAGCTTCCCGGTGTGCGACCGCTACTTCTGCTCCACCCTCTGCCAGACGTATCCGAATCGCGTGTTCTCCATGGCCGCGACCGCGGCCGGCCTGGTGAGCACGGACACGCCGCCACCCACGGTCACGCCCGCCAACGGCCACATCTTCGACGTGCTCACCGCCCACGGGATCGGCTGGGCCGACTACTACAGCGAGCTGCCGTCGCCAGGTTTGTTCGGCGCGGCGTGGGCCGCGTCGCAGCAGGGCACGCACCTGTTCGGGCCGTTCGGCAGCCCGGAGGCGACCATCGCCGCGTTCGCGGCCGCGTGCAACGGCGGCACGCTGCCACCCGTCGTGATGGTCGAGACGGATTACCAGTGGGGCAGTGAGGAGAACCCGCAGAACATCCAGGTCGGGCAGACATTCGTTGCCGGCGTGGTCAACGCGCTGATGAGCTCACCTGCATGGGCGACGTCGCTGCTGATCTTCACGTACGACGAGCACGGCGGCTACTACGACCACGTGTCCCCGCCGGCAGCGCTCAACCCCGGTGACGGGTCGCATCCCAACATCGCCACGACCTACGGCGACGACTACACGCGCTACGGGTTTCGCGTGCCCACTGTGATCGTGTCGCCGTGGGCACGGAGCGGATTCACGTCGCACACGGTGTACGACCACACGTCGTGGCTGGCGACCATCGAGCGCAAGTTCAACCTGCCCGCGCTCACGCTCCGCGATGCCAACGCGAATCCGCTGGACGACTGCCTGGTGAGCAGCGGACCGGCGCCGTTCGCCACACCGCCGGCGCTCGCCACGGCGCCACTGCGCACCGAGGCGGATTCGATCGCGTGCGAACAGAACGGCAGCGACCCGATCCCCTCGAGCGGCGCGCCCGAGGCGCCGCTGACCCCGCTGCTGGCGGGCGCGGCGGCGGTGGGCGGTGCGGCCGCGATCGCGCTGCGCCGGGCACGTGGCGAGAGTCGCGACCTCCCTGCAGACGTCCGCTGAGCGGCGTACACTTGACCGTGGCTCTAGAGCGGTGGATGCCCCCACTGTCTGGACGGCCAGGGGTCTCGCGGGCTTGCGAGATCGCGACCGGGTCGGGCGCCGCGGCTGCCGCAAGGCAGCCGGCGCCCGGCGCTCATTTCTTTATTCGTTTCGGCGTGATCAGCAGATGAACGCTGTTTGCCCGGCGATGCTGTCGAACATGTCCTTGGCCATGCCCTGCAGTACGGCGTTCTGCGCGTACCAGGTGCTGCCGCCGCTGTTCGACACGCCGTTCTCGTAGCTCAGCAGCTTGCTGATCGTCATGCAGGTGGCGCCGCCGAACGCCGTGCTCGAGTTGCCGAACGTTCCCCCGCACGTGCTCGTGCCGCCGCTCCCGTCGAGCATCGCGCACACGTGCGTCACGTCGACGTTGACGTTTCCAATCGCCCCGTGCGGCGTGCTGAACTTGGTGCCACCGCTGCCGCCGCCGAAATAGACGTCGAGCGCAGCGGACAGCATCTCCCCCTTCAGCAGCAGGTTCGTCGTGTGGTTCGACGCCGTCGCGGCGCGCACGACGGCGCCCACGTACGACGCGACACTGCTGCACGACGCTGACGAGCGCAGATCCTGGAACGGCCGGAAGGTGCGCAGCCAGGCGCCCGACTTGCATACGCCGCCGCTCGACGACCCACCGCTGACGATGCCCTGACCCGAATCTCCCATCCAGAAGGCCATGGGCTGCGCACCGGTGTTCACCGGGCCGAGGGTCAGCTCGCTCAGCGTCCCGGACACGGAGCTCGCGTCGTTCGCATCGCCGGCGTAGGTCGCCACGATGCTGTGCGAGCCGCGTGTCGTATACGTCACGGTGCACGTCGCTGTGGCCGTGGCGCTGAGAGGCACCGCAGCGCACGCGCTGATCACGTGGCCGGAATCGGCGAAGGCCAGGGTCCCGGTGGGCGTGCCGGCGCCCGGTGCGTTGACCACCACCGCGGCGGCATACGTCACCGGCTGGTTTGACGCCACGGGGTTCACCGTCGCGCTCGCGGCTGTGGTGGTGGCGTCCATGCCCACCGCCTGCGACACCGCCCCAACCGAGGACACGAAATCGGCGTCGCCGGAGTACGCGGCCGCGATTGTGTGCGTGCCGGCTGCCGGTTGCGCGTACGTGCAAGAGGCGGTCAGCCCACTGCTGAGCGGCTGCGCCGAGCAGGCGCTGATGACGACGCCGTCGTCGCTGAACGCGACCGTGCCCGTGGGGGTGCCCGCCGTGCTGGAACCGGCCGCCACCGTTGCGCTGTACACCACCGGTTGTCCGCGCAGCGGCATGGTTGGCGATGCTGTGACACCGGTGCTGCTCGTCGCCTGCGTAACCTGCTCGGTCAGCTGCGCCGTCGATCCTGCGTAGGCGGCGCTGCCCGCATATGTGGCGCTGAACGCGTGGGCTCCCACGCTCAGCGCGGGCGTGGTGATGCTGGCCGCACCCGTGCTGTCGAGCGTCACGCTGCCCAGGCTCGTAGCCCCGTCAGCGAAGCTCACCGAGCCATCCGGCGTGCCGGCGCCCCCCGCGCTCACCGTGGCGGTCAGCGTGACCGTGTCGCCCACGGTTGCCGGGTTCGATGATGCCGCCAGTGCGGTTGACGTCACCGGCAGCGGAGTCGGCGTGGGCGTCGGTGTCGGTGTCGGCGTCGGCGTGGGGGTCGGCGTCGGCGTGGGCGTGGGCGGCGCAACCTGCAGCGCCCAGCGGAGCATCACCGCCTCGGTCGGGTCGCCGTCCTGCACGTCATACGGCCCGGTGCTCCCCTTGTGCCAGATGAGGAAACCGGCGGCGCCGCCGTTGAAGGCGAAGCCGAGCTTCGTGTCGAACTCCGAAGCGCGCTGGAGGCCGCTGTCGTTCAGAGCGCCCTCACCCACGAACAGCGGCTTGTTCAGTGCCGCGCACTGCTGCTGCCGCACCGCGAAGCCGTTCCACTGATCGCCCTCGTTGTCGGGCCCCCAGTAGTCGTGCACCTCGCAGAGGTCGACGGCGCCGGCGTGCACGTACTGATAGGCGGCGCCCTGCGTGCCGCACTGCCCGCCGCCCATCGTGCCGAGGCTGACCAGGTGATCCGGATCGACCTGCTTGATGGCGCCGGTGACGTCGTCGGCGAAGGACCGCAGCGCATTCTCGCCCGCGGTGTTGTCGCACGTGCCGTCGGGCGCGGTGGTCTCGGCTTCGTTGATCAGCTGCCAGAACGCGATGCGCGGGTCACCGGCGTAGTGCGTGGCCATCCGCACCGCGAAGTCCCTGTAGGACAGCGGGTAGCCTGGGTCAGGCGCGAGGTACCCACTCTGGTACCAGGTCAGCGGGTGCTGCGGACGGTTGTACTCACACGAGCCCCACTCGTTGCCCAGCACCGGGATGACCATGATGCCGTGCGCAGCGGCCGCGCTGAGCACTGCGTCGTACTGCGAGAAGTTGTTGGGATCGCCGTTCTGGTAGGACTGGAAGAACCAGGTGCGCATGACCGTGCTGCCCACCTGGTCGTGCGCCTCCTGCATGACGTGGTCGCGGTACGCATCGGTCTGCGCGCCGCCGCACTGGAAGCCGGCGGTCGTCGACGGCAGCAGGTAGTCGTTGAAGCCGGTGAAGCGGAAGGGCGCGCCGTTGAGCGTGAGCTGCGTGCCGCTCGCCTGGATGAAGCCGCTTCCCGCCGCTGTGCGCACCGTGAACGCGGCGCCCACGACGAGCGCGACCGCAGTCGCAGTGATTGCCAGCGCAGCAGCGCGATTGGGGCGGCGCCTGCGATACCGGCGCCAATCGACGATCTGATGCATTGCTGGTTTGGGAGGCGGGGACGTGGTCAGCGATTGCGTGGAGGGTTATCCCCGAATGCGCGCCGACGCTGTGTGAGCGATCGCAATGGACGACACGACCTAACGCAGAGCCCCCGTGCGGGTCAGGTGTTGCGCGCAACTCTACGTCAGCGCCGGCGCGACCTCAAACGAGAAATGTAAATACCGCGGCCGCGCAAATACGTCACTGATTGCAGACGCGTTACACGCTGCGATACGTCGCTCAGTCCGAACTCTCTTCGCAGGGATCGGTCACGTCCGGCTTGAGCGTTTCTCATCGTAGTAGCGGCGCCAGATGAGCCGGTGGATCGGTATCCACCGCGGCAGGTCGCGAAGGCCGGGAATGAACGGCACCAGCACGAGCAGCAGGGTGAGCACCCCCATGACGACGATGACGCCCAGGTCAGCATTGCTCGAGCTCACGCCGACGAAGCCGTGCGACGCATCCCGGTTGAACGGCGCCACCTGGTACCACATCGTGTACAGCCACAGCCACGCCTGTCCGGGATAGCGCCCCGTCTCGTTCATCATCCCCCACTGCGTCCCCGTGAGCGCCTGGTCCTGGGCAAGGCCGGACAGGTATCCGCCGTCGCCCATGAACAGGAGCGGCGCCGTGTAATCCGTCTGGTAGAAGTGCGCGCTGGCGAGCAGCAAGCCATCCAGCGCGCCGTTCTGCGCCAGGTTCAAGAGGTCGTCCATCAGGACGGGCACCGGACCGTAGTCGCCGGAGGCGATGGTGACGGTGCCGTTCGCATTGGCCGTCGCGTTGCCCAGCGCATTTGTGTACGCGGTGAGCCACTTGGCCCGCTGGTCACCGCTCGCGGACTGGTACGTGCTGAGGGCGGTGTTGAGCGCGGCGTTTTTGCCCGAGGAGAGTTGCAGCGGCGTCATGACGAATTCACCCGCCGAATCCACCGGTTGGTGCACCCCGGCCCACACCTCCGGCTGGAAGAAGCCCCACGTCTGCGTCGACCCGTTGTTGCTGTTGTACGGCGGCCCATAGCCCGAGCTGACGCTGTTCCCGGACAGCTCCGCGGCGGCCGTTGTGACGAAGTCGACTGGATCGCTGCGCGACCAGCTCTGGATCGTGACCGCCGGGACATCCGGCGATGAGAGCACCGCCGAGAGGATGAGGATGACGATGAGGGTCCCGGCCATCGCGAGCGCGAGCTCCTTCACCAGGTCGTACGGCACCATGCGGACATCGCGGTAGTACGCCGCCTTGTCGTAGCGCCGGCGCCTCATTGCGCCACTCCCGGCGCCGGGTCGGCCGTGACCGGCGGTGCGCCGAGCGGACGCACGACGCCGCGCATGCGCACCTGCACCACGTGCACCACGACGAGGATGGTGACCAGGATCGGCAGCAGCATCACATGGATGCCGAGCATCTGGCCGAAGTTCAGCGGATTGAAGAACACACCGGACCCGCTGGCGTTGATCGCGTCCTTCGCGTTCACCGCGATCCACTGCGAGTCGAAGTTCTGCTGCGCCAGGTAGCCGGTGAAGGCCGTGACGATGCTGACAGCGAAGATGACGACACCGATCATCCACGTCTGCGCGCGGCCGTCACGCCATCCGGCCCCCCAATACTGGCCCCAGAGGTGCAGCACCATGAAGATGAAGAACATCTGCACCGACCAGAAGTGCAGGCTGTTGACGAAGTGGCCCTGGGGTGAGACGTGCCACCACTGCGGACCCTCGAACGCCAAGACCAGGCCGCTCAACACCACCCACACGAGCGCGGCGATGGTGACGACGCCGAACACGTAGACCCAGGAGCCGACGTAGTACGGCTGCCGTGTGGGCAAGAGCTCGAGCAGCGGTAAGCGGCGGTCGATGGTGCGCCGTACTGCGTTGGTCCAGCCGCCGGCCGGATCGTCGGGTGTTGCTGTGGCCGGCACTGCAACCGGCTGAACAGCCGGGTCCGCCGAGTGCTCCACGACTCGCGCCTTGCGGTGGCCCGGCAGCGGGACCACCAGTGCCAGCGCGAAGAGCACGAGCATCACGCCGATCAGCACGAGGTTGGGCAGCGAGATGAGGATGAATCCCCAGTGGACGTACGGCGCTGGCTGGTCCATTCAGTGCTCCTCCTGGAATCCCGTGGTCTCGGCGCTGCCCTCGCTGGTCACGGCTGCTTCGAACTCCGCGCGCTCCATGCGCTCATAGAGAAAGCAGATCTCCGAGTCGGTCAGCCGCTCCGACAGGCGCTGGAGCACCTCCTCCTCGAGACGCAGATGCGCCTTGACGATGTCGACCAGGCGTCCGAGCACGCCGCTCAGCTCCGGCGGCACAGCTCGCTCCGCGGTGACGCGGTGCCTGAGCTCGGTCAGGTCTTGCACGAGCCCGTCGATGTAGCGATGCTCCCCCGCCATTCGTTCGCCGAGCTCCACGCCGAGCACGCGCGCCACCTCGCGATAGAAGACGCGCTCCTCCGCTCCCGCGTGTGGCGCGACCTCGTGGCGCAGGAAGACAAGCGCGTCGTCCAGCTCCTTTCGTACCTGCTGAGGCTGCATCTCCGGCAGCCGGTCGCGGAACGCGCCGACGGCGTCGATGCCGGCGTGCAGCCTGTCGTTCTGACGTCTGATGCTCTCGGTTGCCGCAATCCCCATCAGTCACGCGCCCCCGGCGCACATGACGGGCACCGGGCACTCGTCTTCTCCTGCGCTCACCGACCGCGACCAGCGCGGGCTGAGGTCGCTCTTCAGCAGCAACAGCTCGCGACCGGCGCAGGGAACGCGCCCGCCGCCGGGAGCTCGCGGGCACCGTCCGCTGCCATCCGGGCCGGAGCACGTTTCGGTCGCCGTCTGCCACAGCGGATCGACGATGAGGAACATGGTGTCGGCGCCCGGTGTCATCGTGGCGGCCCTCCTTGTCAGTGACGTTGTGCTTGCAAGCCTGCCGCTCGCGAAGGCCACGGGTGTAGGGGCGTTGGTCACTCGGAAGGGCGTCCGCGCTGTGACGTTGGACCCTGGCGGCACCACATGAAAGGACGCAGAGTCCGGACATGAACGCAACACCGCTCATCACACTCGACGAGGCCGGCGGCTCTGAACTTCAGCGATGCGCGGGCCCAGCCACGGACGGGTCGTGTCCGCGCGTCGCAATCGGCCATCTTCTCCCCTGCGCTGGGCACGTGCTCATCGCAGCGGCCCCGGATGCGCTGCCCTACACGGTCCCTGGACGAGCCACGCTCTGCCCCGTGACCTTGGCGTCCGCACTGGCGGTGCCCAGCGACACGACCTTCAACGCTCGAGGCTGACCCGAGCCGCCCGAGTGCGCCTGCGGTCGCGAGTACGATTCGGCCGGTGGAGGATGTCCGCCGTGTGCTCGATGCCGTGGTCGCCATTTCGTCGGACCTCAACCTGGAAGCGGTCCTGCGTCGCATCGTCCGAGCGGCGGCCAAGCTCTCCGGCGCTCGCTACGCCGCGCTCGGCGTTCTGGCCCCTTCATCAACCGAAGGCGGGATCCAATTTGCAGAGTTCGTCTCGGAAGGTCTCGACCAGGCCACCATGGCGCGAATCGGTCAATGCCCACACGGGCGAGGGATCCTCGGGCTGCTGATCAGCGAGCCTCAGGCCCTCCGCCTGCACGACCTGACTGTTCACCCGCGCTCATACGGCTTCCCGGGCGGGCATCCAGCGATGCGCACCTTCCTCGGCGTGCCCATTCGCATTCGCGAGCAGGTCTTCGGCAACCTGTATCTCACCGAGAAGGAAGGGGGCCGTGACTTCAGCCCTCGCGACGAGGAAATGGTCGTCGGCCTCGCCGGCGCGGCGGCCGTGGCCGTTGAGAATGCGCGCCTGCACCAACGCGTCAGCGAACTTGCGGTGCTCCAGGACCGCGAGCGCATTGCCCGCGACCTGCATGACACCGTCATTCAACGTCTCTTCGCCACGGGCATGTCCTTGCAGGGCATGGCTCGGCTGACCGATGACGTCCAGGTGGGCGACCGGATTCAGGGCGCAGTCGACGAGCTCGACGACACGATTCGCGACATTCGTGGGGTCATCTTCGCGCTGCAGGCGCACGAGCGAGGCGAGCAGAGCGTGCGGGTCGCGGTGCTGATGCTGGCCGGGGAGATGGCGCCGACCCTCGGCCTCGAGCCGCGCGTGCATTTCGACGGCCCCGTGGATGCCGTGATTGGGGCGAAGCTGGGCGAGCATCTGATCGCCTCGCTGCGCGAGCTGTTGACCAACGTGGCAAGACATGCTCGGGCGAGCGCGGTGGACGTACATCTCCGCGTCGGTGCGGACATCTCCTTGACGGTGACGGACGACGGGGTCGGGTTTGAGCCGCGGGATGCGCCGGGGCATGGCGTTCGCAATCTGCATCGGCGTGCTCGAGCGCTCGGCGGGACGTTTGCTGTCTCCGCTGGGAAGCATGGCGGCACGGTTGCGTCGCTGCGCGTTCCGCGCGACGCAGTGGAGGCCTCGGACTGATCGGCAGCGGGCGGAGCCTTACACCGCGCTCAAGACAAGCGATCCTGCGCCGCTGAGCATCGCGGCTACCCCGGTCAAGAAGGCTCGCACGCTCGCCTCGGCGACGCGATGGAGCAGCAGGCGATCGGCCGCGTCGCCGAGGACAGAAAAGGGCGGGTCGTACCGCCCCATGAGTGTGATCTGGGTCGCATCGTCGCCCATCGGCGCGATCTCCAGGTCCGCGTCAAGCCGGGGGAAGAGCACCGTTGCACCGGTGGCCCACCAATTGATGGGCAGCACCAGGCGGTCGCTCCGCCGGTACGCCGACCCCACATCGACCTCGATCCGCTTTCCCAACGAGGGGTGAGCCGGCAGTGGTGTCAGACGCATCGACAGCCGTTCGCCCTCGCGATAGGCCGCATCCGCGCTCGGGCCGAAGAGCGCCTTCGGATTAGCGAGGATCGCCGCGACGATCTCGCCGTATGGACGCGCCACCTGCACGAAGTCATGGATCAGCACAGCGCGAGATCGTGCGCCTGACGGGGTGCGGAGGCCAGGGCGGAAGGACACGACGCCGTGGGACCAACGCCCCTGTTTGGTGTGCAGGCTGGGTCGGCACACTTCCCGATGTGCCGCAGCGCGAGGCGTATCGTCCAGTCAGATGACAACGCATCGGATCCGCGTCCTCCTGTGCGACGACCATGAGCTCGTGCGACGCGGATTGCGTGGGCTGCTTCAGTCGGACCTCACGATCGATGTCGTCGGCGAGGCTGCGACCGCTGACCAGGCTGTGCGGGCCGCAGGCAAGCTGCAGCCCGATATTGTCGTCATGGACGTGCGGATGCCTGGCAGGTCGGGCATCGAAGCATGCCGCGACATTCGGGCGCAGCGCGCGGACACGCGCGTCCTCATCCTCACCTCCTTCGCCGATGACGAGGCGCTGTTCGGTGCGATCATGGCCGGCGCGTCCGGATACGTGCTCAAGCAGATCAAGGGCAATGAGCTGCTCGACGGCATCCACAAGGTCGCGGCAGGACAGTCGCTGCTCGACCCGTCCATGACGTCGAGGGTCATGGCGCGCATTCGCGGCGGCGCCGAGGCCGCCGAGGCCGGCGGCATCGCCGACCTGACGCCGCAGGAGCACCGGATCGTCGACCTCGTCGCCGAAGGGCTGACCAACCGCCAGATCGGCGAGCGCATGCATCTCGCCGAAAAGACGGTGAAGAACTACGTGAGCAACCTGCTGATGAAGCTGGGGCTGGCCCGCCGCGCCCAGGTGGCCGCGTTCATGGCCAGGCAGCGTCGTGGGTCCGACGCGCAGAACTGGGGCGACTGACCCGGCTCACCCCTCGCTGCCGCCCGTTGCTTCTCGGTAGCAGATCCACCGTCGCACGCGGTTCGTGACGGCGACCGCGTCCGCGTAGCGGCAGCGCTCCGCGCCGGGCGCGTCGGAGTGCTCCGAGAGCGGCCTGTAGAAGCGGCACGCAGCGACCGTCTCCTGCGAGAACGGGCAGCCACGCCCGCGCGCCTCTGCCGCGCCGGTCTCCGCCGCCTGCCTCATCCCTGTCATCCGGACCAGTGTTCTTGGCCCGTCAAAGCGATGCCAGGGCCGTTAGTCCCTACGGGATTGCGCCTGCCGACCCTATCGCCTCGGCGGCGCGCGCCAGAACATGGTGTCGGCACCACACGGTGAACATCGAATCCAACAAAAGAACTGGGAGAACGGCAATGACAAAGGGATTGCGGTGGCGAGTCCTGGTCCTGCAGGTGGGGCTCATCGGCATCTTCGCATTTGCTGCAGGAATGCTCTTCTGGGGAGGCAGCTTCAGCCAGAGCACGATCCAGTCGCAGCTCACCGCCCAGAAGATCACGTGCCCGGCTGCCAACACCCCGGCCATCACCTCGCTGCCGGCTGCCGACGCGGCTGCGATGACGGCGTATGCCGGGCAGCAGCTGACGACCGGGCCGCAGGCGGAGGTCTATGCGGATCACTTCATCAAGGTGCACCTGGGTGAGGTGGCAGGCGGCCTGACCTATTCCCAGGTGAGCGCGCTGGCCATGGCGCAGCCGGCCAACACCAAGCTCGCGGGCGAAGTGCAGACGCTGTTCCGCGGTGAGACGCTCCGCGGCCTCCTGCTCAACGCGTACGGCTGGTGGACAGTTGGGTCGGTGGCGATCTACGCCGGGATCGGCATGACCGTGGCTTCGGCGGCCGTGTTGCTGGCACTGCTCTTTGAGCTGTACCGCTGGCGGCGGTCGAGCATCGCCGAGCGCGTGGTCGCTGTTGACACAGTGCATACTCAGGTCGGACGCGCGGCCTGACTCCAAGGCTCTGCGGCCGTCCCCCGACGGCCGCAGCCCCGCGACGAGCGGTCCGCCGGCGGTGTGCCGGCGGGCCGTTCTTCAAATTTCGCGGCGCTCGATCGCTAGCCCAGCCAGCCGTCCACCGGCGGCCTGCCGGTCAGTCGCGAGAAGTCGCCGTCGTCGCGTATCGCGCTGAGCGCCGACATCACCGCCGTCACCGCGACCCACGTCAGCGACCCGCCCAGGCTCACACGGCGCACGCCTGCATCGGCCAGATCGCGCATGCGCATGCCGGGCAGCGCCAGCACGTTGACGGGACGTGCGGTCGACGCGCACACCTCGCGAATGTCGTCGAGGTTGCGCAGCCCCGGCGCATACAGCACGTCGGCGCCCGCGTCCTGGAATGCTTGCAGGCGCCTGATCGTGTCGCGCACGTCGTCGCGGCCGCGGATGTGGTTCTCGGCGCGTGCGGTCAGCATGAACGGGAATCCCAGGCTGTGTGCCGCTTGCACTGCGGCCGCAACACGATCGACCGCGTGCTCAATGTCGTAGATCCCGTCATCGGGGTCGAAGTCCTCGATGGATCCGCCGACCGCACCTGCCTCGGCGGCGCGCAGCACAGCACGCGCCGCGCTCTCCGGATCGGCCCCGTAGCCGTTCTCCAGGTCTGCGGAGACGGGAAGGTCGACGGCCGCGTCGACCGCCTGGATGTGCGCCGCGACCTCCTCCAGCGTGGTTCGTCCGTCGCGCCGGCCGAGCGTGAATGCGAACCCGGAGCTGGTCGTGGCGAGGGCGGAGAATCCCATTCCCGCGAGCACCCGGGCAGAGCCGGCATCCCAGGGATTGGGGATGACGAAGGCGTTGCCCTTGTGCAGGGCGCTGAACGCCGCTGCCTTCTTCGCTTGAACGTCGGGAAGTGTCATGGCATATATTCGCGTCCGCACGTGAGAGCAGCCGTCTACGAGCGCTACGGGCCGCCCGAAGTCTTGCACATCGCCGATGTGCCCCGGCCGCGACCGAACAACGACGAGATCCTGGTCATGGTCCGCTACTCGACGGTGAACCGACTCGACTGCCACACGCGCGAGGCCAACCGAAGCAACGGCGTCGCGGTGTCGCTGCTCAGCCGCGCGGTCTCGGGCATTCCACGGCCGCGCCAGCCGATTCTCGGCACCGAGTTCGCCGGCACGGTCGCCGCCGTCGGTCCCGCGGTCATCGGCTTTCGCGTCGGCGACACGGTGTTCGGCAACACCGGGCTGCGGTTCCGCTGCCACGCGGAGTACATGTGCGTCAGCGAGCAGGCTCGGGTCGGAACCATGCCTGCCGGCGGGTCCTTCGATGAGTTCGCAGCGGTGACCGATGGGGCCTTCAATGCCCTCTGGTGCCTGCGCCAGGCGGACATTCGCAAGGGAAGCCGCGTGCTCGTGTACGGCGCATCTGGAGCGATCGGGACGGCGGGCGTGCAGATGGCCGCCCACTTCGGCGCCGATGTCACCGCGGTGTGCGGCCCCAACGCGCTCGACCTCGTGGAATCGCTGGGCGCCTCGCATGTGATCGACTACACGCGCGATGACTTCACGCACAACGGCGAGACCTACAACGTGATCTTCGACGCGGTGGGCAAGCACTCCTTCAAGCGCTGCAAGGCCTCACTCGAGCACGGCGGATGCTTCCTCGCGACCGATGGCTTTCGCAACGTGCTGCTGGCGCTCAAGCGGTTCGGCGACAAGCGGGTGCGCATGGCCCTGCCGCCCCGCTATCCGAGGACCGATGTGGTGTTCCTTCGCGAGCTGATGGAGGCCGGCGAGTACCGCGCGGTGATCGACCGTCAGTATCCGCTGGACGACGTCGTCGAGGCGGCGCGGTACGTCGAGACGCAGCAGAAGGTGGGAAACGTCGTCCTGAGGATCGCCGACGCAGCGTAGCCGGACCTGAAAGCCGTCAGGACTTGTTGGCGCTCCACGAGCCCGACTGGCCGTTGGCGACGTCCGTGTAGGAGCCGGACATGCTGTTGCCCGAAACCGTCCCGGTGTACGTCACCACGCCGACCGCGCCGAAGCTGATCATGCTGCCGCTCACGCCGCCGTTGATGTGCAGGTTGTCCTGCGGCGACGACAGCATGATCGTTCCGTTCAGCGCGCCGTTGCTCTGCGTCCAGGTGAGGGTGAAGGTGCCGTTGAACGGTCCGCTGTACTGCCCGGTCCAGGTGCCGGAGAGGTCCACCGTGGCCGGCGCCAGGCTCTGCGTCGGCGGCAGCGTCTGTGCGGCGGAGCTCGTGGGCGCCGCCGTCGGCGTCGTGGCCGACGAGGATTCGCCGCACGCCGCCAGCGCGCCGGCACATGCAGCCACACCGATCGCAAGGATTGTCTTGCCGTTGATCACGTCATGTCCTCCAAAGTCACGCGTTGCAATTGATTTACCCGGAGCACGTCCAGGTGATGGTCCCGCTCTCGTTCCCGTTGCCCGACCCCGACAGCTGATAGAGACTGTCGAACGACGCGCTGCCCGAGCCGTCTGATTTGACCGTGGCGTTGATCGTCGAGTTGTTCTGCGGCAGGAAGCTGTCGCTCCCGATCGAGACACCGCCCGCCATCCTCGCGGTGTACGTCCCCGGGCCGTGGAAGCTCGTCGCCGCGACGGTGAGGAGGTACGTGACGCTCTTTCCGTTGACCATGGTGTTCTGCCCCGAGGGGACCTCGAAGGGCCGGTTGGCATTCACGAGCGTCGCGTAGTCGGAGCAGGACGAGAAGCCGCTGCCCGTCTGGCTGTCCTGAAAGGAGCCCTGCAGCGAGTCCTGGCCGGTGAAGTTCACCTGCACGGTGAACGTGGGGTTCGACCCGCCGCCTCCGCCATTGCCGCCGTTGGACCCGTTGCTGCTCGAGGACCCGCCGGACGACTGCGTCGCAGTGCTGTTGCCGCCGACGCTGCACCCGGCGAGTGCCGCGGCGAGCGCCGCCGCGTACACGGTGCCCTTCAACGATCCGACCATGACCGTCACCTCTCGATTTCCTCGCGTTGGTTGCCGGTCCATGGCGAGCTGGACGCTTCAAGAATCCGTTCGAAGGGGATCTCCGCGTGCTCGGCGACGCGGCGCACCGACGCCTCGGGCCCCTCGAACCGGCAGAGCACCACCTCGTCCTCGCGCATGAGCAGCGAGCCGAGGTACCGCACCTCGCCGCCGTCCTGAGCGAGCGATGCGACGCTCGCCGTCACGCGCTCGTCGAGCGCGCGCAGGTCGGACTCCTTGACGCCTGGCCAGAAGCACTCCGCCAGGTACTCCGCCGCAGCCTGCTCGTGCACAGCGGCAAACGTAGTCGTGACGCGCCGCAGTTGATAGCGGGAAAACCCTACGAGTTGGGCGGGATCACACCCTCGGCCTGGTCGGTCTGCAGGGCGCGCGCCAGCCCGGGTCTAGCGGCTGACGGCGCGATCCGCCACCGACAGCGCCTGATCCAGCATCTCGAGCCCGGCTCGCGCCTGGCCTTCGTCGATGATGCATGGCGGCACGACGTGTACGCGGTTGGCCGCGGTGAACGGGAGCAGGCCGAGCGCCTTGCACGACCGAACAACGTCATTCATGACGGCGCCGTCGACGGGTGTCTTCGCAGCGCGGTCGCTGACCAGCTCGGCGCACCAGAACACGCCGATGCCGCGCACGTCACCCACTGAGGGATGGCGCGCCGCGAGCTCGCGCAGGCCGGGGCCGAGCACGGTCTGCCCGACCCGCGCCGCGTTCTCCACGATCCCCTCGTCCCGCATCGCGCGCATGGTCGCGACCGCGGTGGCGCACGCCAGGGGGTGACCGGAATACGTCAGGCCACCGGGGTACACGCGCTCACCGAAGGTCGCGGCGATGGGGTCCGAGATGATGACGCCGCCGAGCGGCACATATCCCGACGTGACGCCCTTTGCGAATGTGATCAGGTCGGGCACGACACCCCAGTTGTCCACCGCGAACCACGCTCCGGCGCGGCCGAAGCCGGCCATCACCTCATCAGCGATGTAGACGATGCCGTGGCGTGAGCACAGTTCACGCACACCGGCCAGATAGCCCTGTGGCGGCGGCATGATCCCCGCGGTCCCGGGAATCGCCTCGAGCACCAGCGCGGCGATGGTCTCCGGGCCCTCGAACGCGATGACGTCGGCCAGGTGCGCCAATGCGCGCTCGCACTCCTCCTCCTCGGTCCTCGCGTTGAACACCGAGCGATACAGGAATGGTCCGAAGAAGTGGACGACGCCGGCGGTCCCTGTGTCGCTCTGCCACCTGCGCGCATCTCCCGTGAGGTTGATCGCGGTGGTCGTCGCGCCGTGGTACGAGCGATATGCCGCGAGGAGCTTGGGGCGCCCGGTGTGCAACCGCGCCATGCGACAGGCGTGCTCGACCGCCTCGGCGCCGGCATTGGTGAAGAACACCTTGTTCATCCCCGCAGGCGCCAACTCCGCGATGAGCTCGGCCGCCTCGCCGCGACGGTCGTTGGCGTGCTGTGGCGCCACCGTGCACAGGATGTCGGCCTGCGCCTTGATGGCCGCCACCACGCGCGGATGCTGGTGCCCGATGTTGGTGTTGACCAGCTGCGACGAGAAGTCGAGGTACCGCTTGCCAGACGGGTCCCAGACGTACGACCCCTGGCCGCCGGCGATGACCATCGGCGCGATGTGGTTCTGCGCCGACCACGAATGGAACACGTGGGCGCGCTCACGCGCGAGCACGCGCTCCTCCTGCTGGGTGTCGGCGCCGAGGACAGTGTCAACCAACGAGCAGTCAGTGTAGCCCTGGGATCAGCCGGGCCCGGCGCGCCAGCCGTCGCGCGATTGACGCCACACCATCCATTCCACGTCGGGTGAGGTCTCGCGCCGCCGCAGCCCGACGTAGGCGAAGCCCAGCGCGGCCGGCACCCGGCCGCTCGGCACATTCGCTTCCTGGTGCCAGATCTCGACGCGGTCGATCCCGTCGAGGGCGAAGGCCTCGTCGGTCATGGTGCGCGCTGCAGCAGTCGCATAACCGCGACGCACGAAGCCGGGGTGCACCCAGTAGCCGATCTCCAGCCCGCCGGGACCGATGCGGCGGTGCAGCCCGCAACCACCCACCACCTGGTCCCCCAGAAACAGGCCGTACATGCGGTCACCGCCGTCGTCGAGCCAGCCCTGCCACTGCTTCATGGCAGTGCGGCGCTGGCTCAGCGTGATCGGTTCCCTGGACGCGAACGGCACCCAGGGCCGCAGGTGGTCGACGGATTCGAGAACCGCGCGATGCAGCGATTCCGCATCGCGCGGTTCCCAGAGCCGGATGACGAGCTCAGCTGTTCCCGCGTCCAAAACGGGCGCAGTATGCGGCCCTCAGTGCTCCTGCGGGCTGAACCAGTAGAGGGTGCCGCCGGTGGTGTACGGCGCGCTGATCAGGATGTCCGAGCCGTCGAACGTCAGCGTGGGCCAGCCGAAGAACGCGCCCGGCTGCGGGTCGCTCGGCGCCAGCTCCTGCGCCTGGCTCCACTTGTCGCCGTGACCCTTGGTGAACACGTACGCCACGCCGGCCCCGCCGTTGTGGTTCGAAGAAGCGGCGAGGATCGTCGAGCCATCGATGGCCACCGGCCACCCGAAGGCGTCGCCTGTGACGCCGTCGCTCGGGTGCAGCGTTGCCTTCATCGCCCAAGCGTTGTCGGACTGCCGGTACACGTAGGCCGTGCCCACCTGGGAGTAATCAGACGACGGCGCGCCGGCGACCGCCGTGGAGTCGTCGATGGCCACCGACGTGCCGAGGGCGTCGGTCGCGCTGGTCCCCGGGTCCTGGAATTCGCCGCGCTGCGTCCAGTTCTCCTTCGACTCCGAGTAGAAGTAGATGGCGCCGCCGCCACCGTGCTGCGGCGACCCAACCACCAGCTTGGAGCCGTCGACGGCGAGTGAGAACCCGAAGGCGTCAGCGGCGCCGCGGTCGGCCGGGACGATCGTCTGCTGCACCGTCCACGTCGAACCGCTGCCGGCGAGGGCGTAGACGGCGCCGCCCGCCGATTCCGCGCCACCGGTGAGGATGCCGTGGTCCTCCACCCCGAGGGATGCCCCGAAGTAGTCGAACGCGGTGTTCAGCGGGTCGGTGATCTCGTCCTGCAGCGTCCAGCTGCTGCCGCTCCCGGTGAAGATGTAGATCGCGCCCATGTACCCGTTGTGGTACGGGGCGCCGACCGCGAGCGTGTTGTCGCTGACAAAGGCGAGAACCTCGCCAAATCCGTGCACGTTGGTGCCGGCGTCGGGTGCGGTGAGCTCGGCCTGGTGTGTCCAGTGCGCCGGTGCGCCCGTGTAGATCTCGACCGCGCCATCGCCGCCGTTCGCGTACGGCTCCTCGACCGCTCGCGTCTGGCCGTCAATTGCGACCGCATAACCAAACGCGCTGCCGGTGGGACCGCTGATCTCGAGCTGCTGATGGTAGTGGGTGGTCGCTGCGCTCGCCGCCCCGGTGAAGGGAAGTCCCGCCGCCAGCACGACTCCTCCGACAGCAACAACGCGCGCGGACAGTGTCGATCTGGTGCGTCTCATCCTTGCTCCAACCCTCTCTTCTGATTGCGCGCGTTCGGCGCCCGCCGCAACGCCGCACATTGTCGGTCAGATGGCACTCAGATTGCAAATGGAGTTGTGAACGCCGGCCTGTCCGGTGCTACCGTGGTGGACGAGTCCATGAGCAGGCGCCCCTGGTTTGTCCGCCGCGCGATCGGATTCGGATGGCGGCCGGTGACGTGGCAGGCTTGGGTCATCACCGCGGTCGCCGCGGTGATCGTCGTGTTCGCGGCCGCGACGGCGCGCATCGCCAAGGCCCCGGCAATGATCGCCGTGGTCGCGGCGGTGCTCGCCCTCTACTCGATCACGGCGGCGGCGCTGTCGCGCAGCGTGGCCCCGGCTGAACCGTCACTGACTCCCCCGCCGCCTGTCGACCCGGTTCCGCGGCAGCCTGCTGTGCCATCCGTCCGTCGGCCCGAACCGGTGTCCGACGCGACGCGCGCGCCGGCGCTTGCCGTCGAGCACCTCACCAAACGATTCGGGCAACGCGTCGCCTTCGAGGATGTCTCCTTCAGCGTCGCCGCCGGCGAGGTGTTCGGATTCCTGGGTCCCAACGGCGCAGGCAAGACCACAACCGTGCGCACGCTGGGCACGCTGCTCACGCCCTCGGCGGGCACGGCAACCGTCGTGGGGCTGGAGCTCACCGAGCGCAACGGCCAGGAGATCAGACAGCGCATCTCGATCATGCCGGAGTCGCCGGGCCTGTATCTGCGACTCAGCGTGCGCGAGAACCTCGAGCTGTTCGCCGGCCTCTTCAACGTGACCAATGCGCGGACGCGGATCGGCGAAGCGCTGGATGCGGTCAACATGGCCGCACGCGCGGACGACATCTGCGCCAACCTGTCCAAGGGCCTGCGGCAGCGCGTTGGTCTGGCTCGCGCGCTGCTCAATGACCCGGACATCCTCTTTCTCGACGAGCCGACGTCCGGTCTCGACCCGGTGGCGACGCGCGAGGTGCACGACCTGATCGTGGGGTTGCGCAGCCGCGGGGTCACGGTCTTCCTCACCACGCATCGCCTCGAGGAGGCGGAGCGCCTCTGCGACCGGGTGGCGATCCTCAACACCACGCTGCGCATGCTGGGGCGGCCCGACGAGCTGCGCGCGCAGCTCTTCAGCCGCTCACTCGTCGTGATCACCGCTGCGCCACTTGCGGAGCCTGGCCACACGTTTGACGAGGTGGGCGGCGTGCAGAGCTGGCAGCTGGATGACACCGGCCGCTACGTGCTCACCGTCGACGATGCGAAGGCCGTCGCACCCCCTCTCACGCGGGCGCTGGTCGCCGCGGGCGCGGACGTGCAGGCTGTGTACGAGACGCAGCACACGCTCGAGGACGTGTACATGGAGCTCATCTCGGACGACGTCGAGGCGCGCGTTCGATGAGCTTCAGCCTGGGCCGGGTGGGCGCGGTGTTCCACAAGGAGTTTCGCGAGTTCCGGCGCAACCGCTTCATCCTCGGCACGATCGTGGTGCTGCCGCTGCTCTTCATCATCGTCCCGATCAGCGACCTCTTTCGCCACGCCGCGCCTGCGCTCGCCCGGGTGCAGGTGGGCACGAGCCTGCTGCTGATGCTGGTGGCACCGGTGATCATGCCGGCGACGCTCGCCGGCTACGCGGTGGTCGGTGAGCGCGAGCAGGGCACGCTGGAGCCGGTGCTGACCACACCGGTGAGCCGCCAGGAGCTGCTCCTGGGCAAGGCGCTGGCCGCGTTCGTGCCCTCGGTTGTCGTCGGCTACGGTCTCTTCACAGTCGTGGTCATCGCCGTCCGCATCGGGGCGGACAGCACCGTCGTCGACGCCGTCTGGCAGGCGCCGAACTTCCTGGCCCAGGCGCTCTTCGCGCCCCTGCTCGCGGCATGGTCGATCTGGGTCGGGATCGCCATCTCCACGCGAGCGTCCGACGTCCGCGTCGCGCAACAGCTGGGGACGCTCGCCAGCATCCCCGCCCTCGGCCTGGTGGCGCTCATGTCGTTCCAGGTGCTGCAGCCCAGCATCACGCTCGCGATCATCCTCGCGTCCGTGCTCGCCGTCGTCGACATCGCGGCATGGCGCATCGTCGCCAGGCTGTTCGACCGCGAGCGGCTGATAACCGGCCGGCAGATGCGATGAGCGGCGACGAACCCGGGGGCGCCCTCGCGCATGCACCCTTCATCGCGATCAGCGCGAAGGCATTCGAGCATCCCGCGGACAGGGCGGCGACCGCTGCCCTGCACCGCATTCCGTTCTTCGACACGCTGGTGAAGAAGCTGCTCGAGCTCACGCTCGAGCGCCGTCTCATGCAGATCCTGCTCGGCAACAGCGTGCGCCTCGGAGAGCGGCAGCTGCCGGAGATCTGGAGCGAACACCGCGCGGCGTACACCGTGCTCGACGTGGCTCAGGTGCCGGCGCTGCACGTCATCCAGTGGCCCTTCGCCAATGCCGTGACGCTGGGCGCGAACAGACCCACGGTGCTGCTGCAGTCGAGCATCGTCGGCATGGTGGGCCGCGCGCAGCTCAGCGCGGTGCTGGCCCACGAGGCGGGCCACGTGCTCGCCGAACACGTCCGCTATCGCACGACGCTCGAGATCCTTCTGCGCTTCACGCCCAGCCGCCTTCCCATGCTCGGCCGCCTGCCGGTGCAGGCGATCACCATGGCGCTGCTCGCGTGGCACCGGGCCAGCGAGCTCAGCTGCGACCGCGCCAGCGCGCTCGTCATGCGTGATCCGCTCGTGGTGTGCCGCGTGTTGATGAACATCGCGGGCGGCGGCCCCGGCGACCTCAACCTCGACGCGTTCATCGCGCAGGCGGACGAGTACGTGGAGTGGGACGACCTCTTCGATCGGTATCAGCGCTTGGGATTCGAGCTGGGCTCCACGCATCCCTTCCCAGTCCGCCGCGTGCACGAGCTCACGCAGTGGGTCAAGAGCGGCGAATACGACCGCATCCTCGCCGGAAAGTACGTGCGCCGCGGTGAGGAGCCGCCCATGACGGCGGAGTTTCGCGCCGCGGTCGACCATTACACACTGCGGTTCCAGGAGTTCCTCGAGCGGACGGCCGGTGGCGTCAGACAGATGTCGCGTCGGGTCCGGCGCTGGTTGGAGTCGCTGGAGGGCACGTCCGAAGACGACGCCGACGGCGACTGACGCGCGGCTCAGACAGAGCTCTGCAGCAGGTCCGCCAGAGTCCGCACGATCCCTGGAAGGTCCGCGTCGGCGACGTTCCCGTATCCGATGACGAGCGCGTCGTCGCACGCCACGTCGACGCTCCGGAGCGAACCGAGAGTCATCACACTGACGCCGGCGTCCCGCGCACGCGACGTGAACGCCGCGGTGTTGACCGGCGCCGGCAGATGCAGGAGCAGATGCAACCCGGCGGCGGTGCCGGAGACGCGAACTCCGGGCAAGCACGTCCCCACGAGGTCCAGCAGCAGCCGGCGCCGGCGCCGGTAACGGACGCGCTGACGGCGTAGGTGCCGGTCGTACGCACCGCTCTGGATCATCGCGGCGAACGCAAGCTGGTCGAGCGTCGGCGGTGTGTACGGAGCCAGCGCGTCGCCGCGCATCTCGCCGGACCAGTGTGGCGGACAGACGAGCCACCCGAGGCGCAGCGCGGGCGCGAGCGTCTTGCTGAGCGAGCCGTACAGGAACACGTGCGCGGGGCCGGCCGCCTGCAACGCCCCACCCGCAGGACGGTCGTAACGAAACTCGCTGTCGTAGTCGTCCTCCAGGATCACGCCGTCCACGCGCTGTGCCCACTCCAGCAAAGCCGCCCTGCGCTGCGGTGACAGCGCCACCCCCGTCGGGTACTGATGGCACGGGCTGATGAGAACGGCGCGCACATCCTGCTTGCTGGCAAGCGCATCGACGTCCAGGCCGTCGGCGTCGACGTCGATTGGCACCGGTTCGAGTCCGGAAGCCGCGAGCACACGGGGCAGGCGGCGCCAGCAGGGCTCTTCGACGCCAACCGCACGGAACCCGTGCCGGTAGAGGATCGCGCCGGTGAGGCCGACGCCGTCCGCAATCCCCGTCGTGATCCGCAACGAGGCCGCGCTTGTCGCCGCCCCGCGGACGCGCGCCAGGTAACCACTCAACACGTCGCGCAGCCGTTGATGCCCACCCCACCGCGGCTGGCCGAGGTCCTCAGCCGTGGCGCGTGTGATCGCTGTTCTCAAGGCCGCCATCCAGTCGCGCGCAGGAAACGCGGCGAGGTCGGGCATTCCCGGCGTGATGTCGTAGCGGATGCCGGCTGCAGCGCGGGCGTCGCGCGCGTGTTCCGCAAGGGTGGCTGCGCGGGGTACGGCACGCACCCGAGTCCCTGAGCCGACGCGCGCCTCGACGAAGCCCTCCGCGGTGAGCTGTTCGTATGCTTCGGTCACGGCCCAGCGCGAGCAGTGCAGCTCCTCGGCGAGCAGCCGCGTGGGCGGAAGCATTGCGCCGGGAGCAAGCCGCCCTGTCTCGATGGCGGCGCGCAGCGCGCCCGCGAGACGCCGATGCAGCGGCGACCCCGCCGGGCCGCCCAGGTCGAGCATCGTGTCCCACGCGAGCTGCGTTTGCGCTGCACTCATCTCAGCGTGCTGTGTGAGCGGAGCCTAGCTGCCGCGTATGTGCATTCCTTCGCTTGCGGCTCCAGGAGAGGACGGCAGCCAGGCGTCGCATTTCTATCGCACCGTCGCGCGTCGCGTAAGTGCCAATACTGGGCGTGCTGAAGGTGCCACCGGGCGTGGTGTCGCCGCATCGCAACAAGCAGGCCAATGCAGCGCTACCGGACGCGAGCCAATGTGTCGCGCAGCTCAACCGCGTGCGCGCGCAGGTGCTCCGGCGCGAACGCCGCGTAGCCGAGCAACAGGCCATGGCACGGGGCGTTCGCATACAACGGCGACAGCGGGAACACGCTGACACCCCTCCGCGCTGCGTCCTCGGCGACGCTGACGTCGTCGCCGTCCAGCCACAGCAGCGCGTGGCCGCCAGTCTCTGCTTCCTGCACAGTCACACCGGGCGGCAGGGGATGCAGACCGGCGAGCAGCGCATCCCTGCGCACGCTGTTCGCGTGGCGGACGCGGCGGATGAGACGTTCCAGCTGACGCGACTCGATGAGCTCCTGCAGCGCGAGCTGATCCACCACCGGCGCCGGAGGATCGAGCGTGCGCACCGCGCTCGCCGCACCCTCGACAAGAGTCCCCGGCGCGACCACGTAAGCCGGCTCGGCCAGGGGGAAGAGGATGTCGCGCAGGGTGCCGAACTGTATGACATGGCCGGCAGCGTCGAGGGCCTGCAGCGAAGGCAGCGGCGCGCCGCTGTAGCGGTACGCGCTGTCGCTGTCGTCCTCGATCACCCAGGCGTCAAGGTCGGCCGCGAGCTCGAGGATCTCACGCCGGCGCCGCATGGTCATCGTTGTGCCGAGCGGGAACTGGGATGAGGGCCGGACCACAATCGCTCTCGGCCGTTCGCGCACGCCGCGGGCTTGCGCGACGCTGAAGCCGTCGATGTCCACTGCGATGTGGGTCATGCGCAACCCGCCCGCGTCCAGCCCTGCGCGCGTCTGCGGCGCGGCTGGGTCCTCGAGCCACACGGTGTCACCGGGATCGGTGACCAGACGAACGATCAGGTCAAGGGCGGATCCGACACCGCGCACCACAAACACGTGGTCGCGCGCGACATTCATCCCGCGCGCGGTTCGCAGGTGCTGCGCCAGCGCGCGGCGCAGCTCCGGTTCGCCACCCGCGGACGGCCACCGGCGGCCGGCCTCAGCCTCCGCCGCGGAAAGGGCGGCGCGCCATACGCGAACCGGGAGGTGCGAGGCGCCGGGGCCGAGGTCGAACGGGCGCATGATCGCGGGCCACCGCGCGCGCAGCGCCGCGCCGGCGTCGCGAAGGCTGGCTCCGCGGCTGGACAGCGGCGGCTGTGGCCCGGCGGGACGGCTGCGCTGAACGCACGCTGGCGCGCGAGGCGCAACGCCCACACTCGCCGGCGGAGTCAGCGACACGAACGTCCCCGACCCGCGGATCGACGTGACGTAGCCCTCCGCCACCAGCTGCGCCAGCGCCTCTATGGCTGTGTTGCGAGAGACGCCCAGCGCGGCATTCAGCGCCCGTGTCGAGGGAAGACGGCCGCCCGGCGGGATGCGCCCGGAGATGATCGCGTCGCGCAGGCGGTCGAACAGCTGGCGATGCAACGCCACGCCAGCCTCTCGGTCCAGCTCGTCCAGCGCAACCTGCACGATGCCACGGTCACGCCGCTGGACGGCGCGCGGTGACGGTGCGGTGGGACCGGCGCCGCCTCCCGAGCGCGGGACAACGCCTCCACCAACCGTGCGTCTCTCAGTGCTCCCCTGCGTATACATATGCGACGAGTCGCTCGTGACACTCCGTGCGTTGACGACGCGTCGATTGTTAGTCGTCGCGGGCTGCGACATGGCATCCCCCACTGGGGTGAATTTTTCGAGCGCACACGATCGAACCGCGCTTGGTACCGCCGCCGTGACGAAAAGCGGTACTTACCGAAGCAGGCGGCGCGTGCGCATCCTCGCGATCGATGTTGTCATCGCGACGTCCGAGCACTGCGCCTCTGTTGCCACAGATGCCATTTGGCTCGTCTCGGCGCGCCCGGATTGGCACGGTAGTGCCGGGAGGAAATCAGTTTGCGAGCTAACAAGTTCAGAGCGGCCGCGACGCTGCTCGGCGTGACGCCGCTCCTGGTGCTGGCGGCATGCGGCGGCGGAAGCGGCGGTGGCAATCAGAGCAACACACTGGCCAGCAGCCAGGTGCTGCACTTCCCCGTGCTGCAGGATCCCAGCACCTGGGATCCGGGCGTGAGCCAGCTCGAGGTTGAGTCCGAGATCATCCAGAACGTCTTCGACAACCTCTGGCGTTTCGACGACAAGCTCAACCTCGTGCCGGACATCGCGGCCGGCGTGCCGACCATCGCCAACGGTGGCATCTCCGCGGACGGCCAGACGTACACCGTGCACCTCAAGCACAACGTCAAGTTCTCCAACGGCGACGCGTTGACCTCCAAGGACGTGCTGTATTCCTGGAACCGCGGCGTGATCCTGCGCGGCGCGTATGCCAGCAACATGTCCGCCATCGCGGGCTACTCCGACGTGCGCAAGGCGGCGGCCGCGTTCTGCTCGAAGAACGCGAGCGTGGCCACCTGCCGCAGCTCGGCGGAACAGCACCTTGCCGCGCTCGACCCGGCATTCATGATGAAGGGCCTGACGGCGCCGGATCCGTACACCGTCGTCATCAACACGCCGGGCGGCTGCGGCTGGTGTCTCACGGCATGGAGCCTGCAGTCGACGACCGGCGCCATCCTCGACGAGAACGTCATCAAGAACGACCCTGTCAACTGGTGGTCCAAGCCCGGCGAGCAGGTCGGCACCGGCGCGTACATGCTGACCTCGTACACCCCCAAGCAGTCGACCGTCTTCAAGCAGGTCCCCAACTGGTGGGGCACCCCGAGGCCGACCCTGACTGAGATCGACATCGACATCAAGGACCCGTCGACGCAGACGACCAACGATGCGGCCTGGGAGCAGGGGAGCTATGACCTCATCGGCTACGGCGGTGACAGCCAGCAGCCCCAGGCGGACATCCTCCGTTACGAGCAGAGCGGCCAGTTCAAGAGCCAGGTCTCGCTCATACCGAAGGGGCGGACCACCTGGCTGAGCTTCAACGTGGGCTACCCGTCCACCGGCGGCCCGTTCGTCGGCGAGAGCGCGGCAGCCAAGGGTCTGCGCATGGCCTTCGCCCTGGCGGTGGACAAGAACGCGCTGGCGGCGACCGTGTGCCACAACCTGTCGTGCACCGCCGCAACCGGCGGGCTGATCACGACCGGACTCATCGGTCATCTCGGCGCGGGAAGCGACCCACTGGCGAAGTTCGATCCCACCCAGGCCAAGTCGCTGCTGCACCAGTACGACCCGGACGGCACCAAGACCGCCAACCTCAAGTACTCGTACAACGCGGGCGGCCTGAACGACCCGGTGGCGACGTTCCTCCAGGGTCAGTGGCAGACCAACCTTGGCGTGAACGTGGCGCTGGACCCGCATCCGGATGCGTCCGCGTTCCTCCAGGATCGCCTCGCCGGCAAGTTCGTCATGGCACGTGATGGCTGGCAGTTCGACTACAACCACCCGCAGGACTGGTTCGACAACCTCTGGGGCACGTCGGCGTGCGGCGCCAACACCAGCGGCTTCGCCGACAACGGCTCGTGCGGTGACGGCGCGACCGACTCCAATCCCACGTACGACAACACGCTCGCCAAGGCGGACACGCTGCCGATCGACCAGGCACTGCCGCTGTACAACCAGCTTTCGCAGCTGCTCATCAGCGACGTGGCCTACATCCCGCTCTACTACTCGGTCGGCGAATTCATGATCCATTCCTGGGTCAAGGGCGCCGGTTCGAATGCGCAGGCGGACTTCTACTGGAACGAGATCTCGATCCTGCAGCACTGAGAGCTCACATTCCTGAGGGCGCCCGGTTCGTGCCGGGCGCCCTCCCATTCCACTGAGGAGGCTTCCGGCAGCACGTGACCCGGGGAACGCTGATCTACATCGGGCAGCGCGTCCTGCTCATCGTCGTCACGCTGCTCGTCGTCTCCTTCGGCGTCTTCGCCGCGGTGCACAGCCTCCCCGGCAACTCATTCATCAGCGAGCACCTGCACGGCGCCGCCCTGCAGGCGGTGCTGCACCAGTACGGCCTCGACCGGCCGATTCCCGTGCAGTACTGGGACTTCCTCAAGGGCGCAATCCACGGCGACCTGGGCAACTCGTTCGTCATCCAGGGTGAGGCGATCACCCCGCTGGTGCTGCGCGAGCTTTCGGTGAGCATGGAGCTGGGCGGCGCCGCGCTGATCATCACGATCGGCATCGGGATGCTCTTCGGCGTGGTTGCGGCCATGCGGCAGAACACGTGGGTGGACTACGTCCTCACGACCATTGCGGTGATCGGGTACAGCGTGCCGAGCTTCGTGCTCGCCAGCCTCGGCATCCTGCTGTTCGCCCTGGCGCTGCCGGACTGGACGTTCTCCCTCTTCGGCACCGCGATCGGCTATCCGCTGCGCTGGCAGGGCACGTACGGCGACATCGTGCAGCTCTCGCTGCCGGCGATCGCGCTGGGTTTCTACACCTCGGGGCAGGTGACGCGAATCACCCGCGCCGCCATGCTCGACGTGGTGCAGCAGGACTTCATCCGCACGGCGCGTGCCAAGGGCCTGCGCTCGCGCGTGGTCACCATCCGCCACGCGCTGCGCAACGCGATGGTGCCTGTCACCAGCATCCTCGGTCCGCTGATCGTCAGCATCATCGCCGGCAGCGTGGTCATCGAGAACATCTTCGGCATCCCCGGCCTGGGCAAGGAGTTCGTGCGCAGCATCACTTCGCACGATTACAACGTCACGGTCGGCGTGTTCACGATCTACGCGCTGCTCATCGGCATCGCCAACCTCGGCGTGGACCTCCTGTACACGGTGATCGACCCGAGGATCCGGTACTGATGGCCACGACGATCACCGCACCGGCGCAACCGGTCACCGAGTACGCGGGCGGCACGCTCGCCCGCGAGCAGGTGTCGCTCTGGCGCGACGGCTGGCGCCGTCTGCGGCGCAACAAGCTCGCGCTCGTCGCCGTGGTCTACCTGGCGGTCCTCGCCGTGATCGCGGTGGTGGCATTCTTCTGGACGCCGTACAAACCGAACGCCATCGGCATCTGCGACACGTACGCCCCGCCGACTGGCGCGCATCCGTTCGGCTGCGACGAGCTCGGCCGCGACAGCCTGAGCCGCCTGATGGTGGGCACGCAGGTGTCGCTGGCGGAAGGCTTGGGCACCGCCATCATCGTGCTGGTCGTGGGCGTGACCGTCGGCCTGATCGCGGGGTACTTCCGCGGCGCGGTCGACGCCGTGATCAGCCTGATCATCAACATCTTCTATGGCATCCCCGCGCTGCTGGTCGCGCTGGTGCTGGTCGTCCTGCTCGGCCAGGGCCTGCTCAACATCATGATCGCCATCTCGGCGACGATCTGGATGGACATGGCGCGGCTCGTGCGCGGTCAGGCGCTGAGCCTCCGGGAGCGCGAGTACATCGAGGCGGCCCGCGCCAGCGGCGCCAAGTCGGGGAAGATCCTCTTCGGCCACATCTTCCCCAACGCGATGGGGCCGATCATCGTGCAGGCTACCTTTGTCATCCCCGTTGCCATTCTCACCGGGGCATTCCTCAGCTTCCTGGGTCTCGGCGTTCCTCCGCCGCAGGCGGACTGGGGCGGCATGGCCAGCGAGGGCGTGGCCGCCATTCGCCTCGTCACGCACATCGTGGCGTTCCCGTCGCTGGCGCTGTCGCTGACGCTGCTGGCGTTCAACTTCTTCGGCGACGGGCTGCGCGACGCGTTCGATCCGCGCCAGAAGCGGTGATCAGGAGTTGCGGCGGAACCCGTCGCCATCGGGTCGCGTACTACAGCGGTGGAGTCGGTTACTGTCGCGCCGGCCATGCGCGTTGTCGTCAGCCGCGCAGCCAGCACCGCGGTCGCGACGCTGTTGCTCGTGGCTGCCGCCGCCTGTGGCGGCACGGCGCCGAGCGCGACCGGCGCCGGAGGCCCGCCGGGAGCTGGTTCCACCCAACCGCCGGTGGCGAACGGCCCTCCGAGCCCGGGATCGACCCTCGTCCTCTCCGAGGCGGCCAACGGCACGACCGTCTCGGCGACGATCGGCGAAGCCATCCGCCTGGAGCTGCACAGCACCTACTGGCATCTGAACGGCAGCAGCGACACGGGGGTGCTGCAACCGCTCGATGGCACCACCGTACTGCCCTCGCCGGGATGCGTTCCGGGCGCGGGCTGCGGCTCCGTGACCGCCGTCTACCGGGCCGTGGCCGGAGGCCGGACGGAGCTGACCGCGTCGCGCACTTCGTGCGGCGAGGCGCTGGCATGCAGCCCGAGCCAGCGCACCTTCGCGGTGGCGGTGGTGGTCCGGGGCTGAGGACCCGCTCGGGCGCGTGTAACCCCCGCGCGTACCCTTCTCTCGGCGCCTTGGGCGCCTTGCGGGCGGCTCGCTGCTTTTGGTCTAATCCACGCAAACGGTCCAATAGAGGGGGGCAGGCACTTGGCCATTCAGAAGCGTTGGAGTTTTTTGGTGGCCGCTGCCACCGGCGCGATCGCCCTGGGATCGGCGACGGTCTCGGGCGTGTCGGCTGCGTCCAGCTCATCATCGAGCTCGGCGGCGCGGGCCCATCACCCGGCGTCGATCGTCCCGCTGCGCGACGCCACGCCCTTCGACCAGGTCTTCGGCAACATGGACTACAACGGCGGTCCGGTGATGCCGTCGAACACCGATTACATGGTCCTGTGGAACCCGCCGGCCAGCGGCACGAGCTATCCCGCCGGCTATGTCGCCGGTGTCTCGCAGTGGTTCACGGACCTCGCGCACGACAGCGGCGGCGTGCAGAACACGGACTCCGTGTCAGCGCAGTACGGTGACCTCACGGGCGCGTTCGCGAAGTACGCGACGACGTTCGGCGGTGTCCTCCTCGACACGGATCCGTATCCCACCGCGCAGTGCCCGGTGAACGCGCCGGTTGTGATGTGCCTCACCGACGCGCAGATCCAGACCGAGCTGGTGAGCTACGTCACCGGCCACGGGCTCTCGGCGGACCTGAGCCACGAGTACTTCCTGCTCACGCCTCCCCACGTCGAGACGTGCTTCAGCAACGATCCCACGATGGCGTTCGGCGGATGCTCGGCGGGCATCGTGCCCTTCAACGGCTTGGCTGCCTTCTGCGCGTATCACGAGAACACGTCGCTCTCGCAGTTCCTGATCTACGCTGACGATCCGTACGTTCCCGGCAACCCGCATTGCGATGACGGCAACCATCCCAACGGCTTCTGGGACGGCGAGCTGTCCGGCGGGCTGAGCCACGAGCAGAACGAGTCGGTCACCGATCCGATCCCGAACGACGCATGGACCAACGGCGCGGGCGCCAACCAGGGGTCCGAGGTCGGCGATCAGTGCAACCGCCAGACGGGTACCCCGCTGGGCACCGTCCACGGCGCGAAGTACAACCAGGTGATCAACGGCCACTTCTACTGGTACCAGGAGGAGTGGAGCAACATCGGCCACGCCTGCCTGCAGCGGCTGACGCCTCCGACTACCACGCCGTTCGCGACCTTCAAGGTCACGAAGGGCTCAGGGCTCACGCTGAACTTCGACGCCACGGGCTCGATCGGGTCGCCCGGATTCGTGCTCTACGTCTGGCAGTTCAACGATGCGTTCGGAGCGCAGACGATTGAGCAGTCCACGCCGCAGATCTCGCACACGTTCCCATCTGTCGGCGCCTACTCGATCGGACTGACGGTCTTCGCGGTGGACGGTACGTCGGCCGGCACCGGCGCGATCGTCACCACCGGACACAGCGGGTTCACCCCGGGCTTCACCACATCGCCGTCGCATCCCAAGCACGGCAAGACCGTGACATTCCACGGCTTGACGACCGTGAGCGCGCTCCCCGTGCTCACCTACTTCTGGGACTTCGGCGACGGCACCACCGGTTCGGGTGCGAACCCGACGCACACCTATGCGGCACCGGGCGTGTACAAGGTCACGCAGGTCATGTTCAGCGGCGTGGGATCGGCATTCCCCGGAGCGGGAGCCGGACCCGTGTACCAGAAGAACATCACGGTTCACTGACGCTCGAGACGGGCGGGTGCCCGCGGAGAGCTCGCAGCTCTCCGCGGCCCCGCTTCGTCGACATTTGCGGGGCGGCAACGCAGGCCTGACGCATACGCGCGCCTTTCAGTTGCAGAGAGTGACGCTCTTCACAGCCAGCACGTGCGATACGGCATCCACCAGGCGCGGGCGGGACAGCGCGCCATCGCGGACCGCCGCCACGATGGCGTCTACGGTCGCGCTGGTGGTTGACGCCACATGACTCGCGTCCGCGCTGAACAGAACCATGTCCGCGCCGGCCGCGATCGCGGCCACCGCCGCCTGTGGCACGGAGTACCCTGCTGCCGTCAGCGCCGTCGCTGACAGGGAGTCGGTCAGCACGAGTCCGTGGAAGCCGAGCTGGCCGCGCAGGATGCCTGTGATCACTGACGGCGAGACACTCGCCGGCACCGACGTAAGGCCTGGGATGGAAGCGTTGGCCACCATCACCGCGGGCACATGCGCGGCGACGGCGTCGCGGAAGGGCTGCAGGCCCGACTGCTCCACCTGACTCCATGGCAGCGTGGCTGCCGGGGTGACGTCCGTGTTGCCCGTGGCGTTGCCGAGCCCAGGGAAATGCTTCATGACGGGTACGACGCCGCCCGCGCGCAACCCGTCTGCGAACGCCCGCCCGTCAGCCGACGCCACGACCGGATCGGTGCTGAAGGAACGTGTTCCGTCAGGATCGCGATTGTTTGGGCCGTCACCGCCGTCAAGATCGAGCACCGGCGCGAGGTCCATCGTCATTCCCGCGTCCCGCATGCGCGTGCCAAGGCCTTCAGCCAGCTGCTGGATCGTGGCTGCGTTCATCGTCGCCCCCATTGCGCGCGCCGACGGTACGTTGCCGACGAGGTTGGCCATGCGCTGCACGGCGCCTCCTTCCTCATCCGCCATGGTCAGCGGCTGGATGCCACTTGGTGCTGCTGCAGCAGTGACCGTCTGCAGTTGTGACGCGAGGTCCGACGGCGCGCTGCTGCCGAAGAGCAAGACTCCGCCTGCACCGGCGGCCACCTCCGGTGTTACCGCGCGCACATCTGACTCATCAACTGGAACGGCGATCGCCTGCTCGGCCAAGCGCATCGACGACCAGGTTTCGAGCACGGAAGCGTTTGAGCACGTCGCGGTCGTCGGGCCCGAGGGCCGAGCCAGCGACGGCGACGGTGATGATGGTGTCGACGCGCCGCAGGCGATGGTCCATGTGAGGAGGAGCGGTGTGAGCCAGGCCCGCTTAAGCAGGCGATCATCGGCTCCCATGTCGCGAGCATCGCACGGCCACTAGTCGACGTCTATGCGCTCAAAAGGGCCAGACATACCGGAAGTCCGAGGGCCCTGGCTCGCGAACCCCTCGGATTCAGTCCTCCTTGTCGCGGGCAGCGTCCAGGGCGCCCTTCACCTTCTCACCGGCGTCGTCGGCGGCTTGCTCCACTTTGCCTGCCGCGTTCTGAGTCTGCCCTTCCGACTCGAGCCGCTTGTCGCCGGTCACCTTGCCCGCGATCTCTTTTATCTTGCCCTCGCCCTGCTTCTCATTGCCGCCCATGGGATCTCCTCCGTTGCTGTGAACTGCAGCCTCAGCCTTGCACAACCGTACCGGCGGGGGTACCCAGCGGAGCGGCGGTCGCCGACGCCCAACCGCTCGATGACGAAGCCGTGCGTCTGGGGACATGCGGTTACCTCGCAGTCGGGCGCACTCCGTCGCTCTGCAGAGCCACCTAAGCGACGTGAGTTGGCGACGACGGATACGGTCGCATTCCTCATCGTCGTCCCGGACTGTGCAGTGCGCATTCAGGTCGTATTCACAATTCCGAGTCAGATTGACGTGGTCGGGGCGCCCAGGCTCGAACTGGGGACCCCCTGCTCCCAAAGTTGCGTTCGGGATTCGCCGAATTCAGCCCGAATTGAAGCCGAGTGGCCGTGATGGGCGCAAGCCTCCTGACTCCGGAGCGCGCCAAACTGTCCGGCACCACCAACCACATCTGGGCGGGCATTGGGAGCCCCGATGATCCTCAAGGCTCCCGTAGCGGCATTCACGAAAAGCCGCGGCACGCCGCCTAGCCGTGTGGCCCATGGCTTAAGTCTCTGCCGAAGCGACCTAGCCACTGCAACCCAGTATATGTTCCGTCACGGTTGTTGAGACCAAGAAGAGACATTCCCCCACTGCTGCCCGGTCGACTTGGCTTCCGCGGCCCAGGGCTTCTGCAGGCTGTAGCCCTGCGTTACGACACGTCCACGACAGCTCGACCTATTCGTCCGACGTGGATTGTTTGGTCGGTCCTAGCGTCCAGCGATATGCGGCAGGCCGGCCAGGTGAGAACAACGCGTCACCGAGGCGTAGCTCATGCGGTTGGCCAGTCGGCGGTCCTGTTCTCGTTGAGCCGGCACTCAAATGCAGGGCAAATCCACTCGGCACCGGATTGCCTCTCTTACCGTTCCGAGCGAAGACTGCGTCCCAGCACTTCGGTGGGCCTGGCCTTTCCGAGTTCGAGCTGGCCTCCTGTTGCACAAACGCCAGCAGTAGTGTCGTATTTGCCTCCTTGAAGGCGTCCCGCCGATGGTGTAAGAAACAAGCTGAATTGCGCGAGGCCATTTACATCGTAACCGCCGACGGCGGCCTTTCCGAGGCGCCACGGACTCCATATTCGCTTGAGGCGGAGTTGCAGGAGCTTGTGGCTGCACATCCCGACCTGCTAGCGGGAGACCAGATCGATCGCGACCGACCCCGTCGGTGGCGGCTGATCCGCCGAGAGGCTCCCGTCGGTTCCGCAACGGCACGAGCTCGATGGTCACTCGACCATCTCTTCGTCGATCAGGACGCAACACCCACCCTCGTCGAGGCCAAACGAGGAGGAAACCCTGAGGCACGTCGGGAGGTGGTTGCTCAGCTACTGGAATACGCAGCCAACGGAACGTTGTACTGGCCATTAGACGATCTGCGCTCGTGGTTTGAGCAGCAATTCCAGGGCGACAATGATGCGGCAGCACGATCCATCGGAGAGCTTACCGGTACAGCCGACATCGACGCGGAAGGCTACGACGACTTCTGGCGTCGTGTCGGTGAGAACCTCCGGGAACGAAGGGTTCGTCTCATCTTTGTAGCCGACGAGATACCGTCTGAGCTCAAGACGCTGGTCGAGTTTCTCAACGAGCAAATGTCGATCGACGTTCTGGCGATCGAGATCGCGCAGTACGCGGATGGGCACCGCAAACTCCTGCGTCCGCAATTGGTCGGCCAGACGGAGCGTGCTCGAGCCAAACCCGACAGCGCCGGCCCGATAGAGCGACCCACGCCATGGTCGGAGGCGGAAATCCTCGATCAGATAGCCTCCGACTTGCGCCCAAGGGCCGCTGAGATCTTGGACTGGGCGCACCGACAGCCCGATATGGTCGTCGCGGGTAACCAAGGATATTCGCACCCCCATCTAAGTCTCTTTGTCCAGGGCGCTAACGGCACCCGGATATGCATCCTTCGGGTTCGAGTGAACCCTGAACAGTTCGTGGCGGTGCCTTTCAAGCGCATGACGACGCATCCGCCGTTTACTGATCAAGCTGAGAAGCAGCGTCTATTCGCTCTGCTGCAGGCGCGGGGCTTCCGCATCAACGCAGAAGACGCAGCGCATGCGGGTGGCGCCTACCTAGACGAGGTTCACCTCAACGCCAATGGCGGCGTAGGTAGTCTTCTGCAGCTAGTTGAGAGCTACTCGAGTCGCCTTCGGATGGGCCGCTAGGACAGGCTTCAGCGAGAATCGGATGTCAGGATGAGGCTGACGCACCAGATCGCCGACGACGTCAAGGCCATCGAGGACACACTGATGGACAAGTCGCCGTCGCTGGCGGAGGTGGAGCAGGGTATTGATGACGTGAATGCAGTACTCGCTGGTGTCGTGATCGACCTGCTCGACCCTTCGCCTTTGGAGCAACGGGTGATGGACACCGCCCATTGGCTTCATCACTGGGCAGCTTCGCTTGAGAGCGGCCACATCGCCGCAGGAGACGCAGCGCCCAATGCCTGACAACAACGACGTGGTCAACCTCGATGCCGACCTTGCGGCCGCCGACTCGCTTCGCAAGCTCGATGCGCTGAAGCTCTTTCTTGCGCCCGGCACCGACCGAATCCAATTTCTGCAGACTCGCGGTCTCTGGCGAGCTGATCCGCAAACGATCGTCGCCTACGCGAAGAAGCAGGGCTATCCGATATGAGCCGGATTGCTGACATCATTCAGCAGTATCGCGCAGGAAAGCTCACCACCGATCAGTTGATCGACACTCTTGCGCGATACCCTTTCGCTGTCCCAACCCCGGTGAACGACGATCCGCAGGTTGAGGACTGGGACGGTCGCTTTTCGCAACCGGGAACATTCGACGAACTCGACGACCTCGCCTCTGCCGGTCTGATATCTCGCGACATTCTCGTGCGCGTTCTCAGACAGCGGGAAGCGCTGGCCAAGAAGGGGCGCAATACGCCAGCGTCCACAGCTTAACCATGGCGACTTTACTGTCGTCTCGGATCCTTTTCTGCCGACCCGCGGGGTGCCACCTCCGAGGCCTCACTCTCGCGTCGGGGCGACTACTAATCGCCTGACTCTGAAGCCCTCGTCGAGGCTCGCCGTATTCATGCTGAATTCAACGACAGGCCTCGCTTCACGCGCAAGCCTCCTGACTCATGTAGCGAGCTCAGCCCCGCCTTGCCCACGCCTTTGCCAGGGTCGACCGGAAGCTCCGTCCTCAGACCTCGGCCCCGGAAATTGGGTAAGCCCCACAAGGCGCTTCACCCAGCAGAGGCCACCATATGGGATCCAGTGCATGATCTGGCCATGCGCGAGCAGGGAGAGATATTCACCGCCGTCGTGACGGGTGTCGGTCGTCGGCGTGGAATCGCTGCGGCAGTGTGCCGAGCGTTGGTGCGTGAGGGCTGGCACGTCAGCGCCTCGGGGTGGCCCGACTACGACAGTCAAGCGCCCTGGACGGATCAAGCTCTTGATGACTTGCGGCCTCTTACGAAGGAACTGCAGGCGAGCGGCCGGTTCGACTGGCGGCCACTCGATCTATCGTCGCCCAGCGCGGCTCGGGAGCTCTTCGAGAGCATCAATGACGACGGACGCTCCGTAGCGGCGCTCGTCGTCGTGCATGCACGCTCCTTAGCTGGCGGGTTACTCGAGGTCACCCCCGCTGAATTCGATCATCACGTCGCCGTTAACGCCCGTGGTACGCTGCTCCTGATCCAAGAGTTCGCACGCCGGTGGCGCGACGACATTGGAATCGGCCGGATCCTCACATTCATTAGCAGTCCGCCTCTAGGCGGCGAGCTTGCGTATGCCGCGAGCAAGGGTGCGCTTGAGTGGCTCACGCTTTCTGCTGCCGCTGACCTAGCCCCACGCGGGATCACGGTGAACGCTATCGCCCCGGGTCCAATCGACACTGGGTGGATGTCAGCAGCGACCGAGGCGCGGATACGCGACACGGCGCCGTTCGGTCGAGCTGCCTCCCCCGACGACGTTGCCGAGCTCGTTGCCTTCCTGTGCTCGGAGCGCGGACGCGGAATCACTGGACAGGTCATCCACTGCGACGGCGGCTGGAGCACGCTACGCGGTTAGCCGCTCGCGATAGAGGGGTGGCGTCAAAGGCCGTACACGCCGAGGAGCTGCGCGAGATGGCAAATCAAAGCTGATCCCAGTTCGATCGCGCGTCGAAACACGCCTCCGAGGCTCGTGGGCAATTCTGCGCTACGGCCCTAAGGCTGCGCCACAAGCAAGTTGAAAACACCGCGTGAACGGCTCGATCGACATCTGTCTCTAGATCAGCGGCGGCGGGTCGCGCGGCTACCGCGTCGAGGCACCGACGGCCAAGCTAATGACGCGGGACGCGAGCGTTGCTCAAGAAATCGCTCGAGCTGGGGCAGCGTGATGCGAATCGTTCGTGGGCCGAGGCGACTAACTACAAGGTCACCGCTCGCGATCCAGCGGCCTATCTGCCTCTCGCTCACGCCCAGCATTCGCGCAGCCTGAGCCTTGGTATACAGCTGCAAGGGCAGCGCCGGCTCATCCGAGGCGGTCATAAGGCTCCTGGTGTCCGAGGATTTGCCGAGCGCGGAGCTACCATATCGTCAGACTTCGTCGGCCCCTGTCGATCTGGTACTCAGTCGCAAGAGTTCGGGCCGCGTATTCTGTCGCTGCGCGTTCCACGTTGATACGAGGTGCGCACACGACCGACCAGAGGCTAGGCCACATGGCTGGACCTCGGCTCCGGCTCCAAAAGCGCCATCCGATGCTGGTGGTATTCAGGCTGAATTCAAGCGCAGCCAACCGTTTCTGCGCAAGCCGCCGTCACTCCGACGCTCGCTAGCGGAGGGTTGTGTAGTCGATGGTTTACTGGCCTTTGCCAAGTAGTCGCGTCTTTGCCAAGGCGAACTCGTCGTCACTAAGGGCTCCCTGATCTCGAAGTTTCGCCAACTTACCCAATTCGTCTGCCAACCCCAAGTCGCCATGCGGTGGGACCCCCCCGGCGGATGTGAGCGCGCCGACTAGCTCCGATTGCTGCGCAGCGGCGTACGAAGGAATGCCATGCTGGGTCATCCACGACGAGAGCATTCCAGCAACCTCAATCGGGGCTTTACCGTCGATAAGGAAGAATACGGTGCTTCCATCGCTCGTTCGGATGGTGAGCCAAGTCTCATCTCGCTCGCCTCGCGCGCCCAGCGCTCCCGCAAGTCCAAACAAGACCTCGGATCCGAACTTGGAGGTGGCAACTTCCCGGCCACCGATGTCGATACTCTCGATCGCCAGCAGCATGATGACGCAGTGCTTCGGGTTGTAGATCCCTAGGCCGACGCGGTCATCCGTGAAGATAAGGTTGCCCTTCTTCTTCGCACTCGCTCCGGGCAACCCACCCAGATACGCTGCTGACAGGAAGGATATCTTCGCCAACTCAGTTGCTCCCTGACCCGGCACAGATCAGAACAAGTTGCCGAGATTGTCGCACGGAGGCGCATCCTGACCACCGTGTTGCGTGCTCAGCCTTCTCGAGCTGCGGTGGCGAGAAGGGCGTGGGCTTGCGCCCGCAGAAAGCGGTCCCACGTCGGTCCGATCCGACTGTGCACCAAGAGCCTCATGCTCAATTAGGCGGGACGGCCGGGACTGAATTCGGTATACACCATCCCGGCTGCTGTGGGGGTGAGGTAATTGGTCGCGTCGAGTGCGACGGTTTCGCCCTCGGTTATTGCCGGCTAGTTGCAGTCTTCGGCGACACAACTCTAGCGACCACAGGTTGCAGCTGCTTAGCGGAGGCGTCCCGCTCAGCTCGTAATAGCCTCCGTTGCATGCACCGTGACCCAACGCGCTCGCGAGACGTGGGTCTCGTGTGTGAGAACGACAGGGGCTCGCCGCTTGGGACTGGCTTCGACACACGGTGGCTACTGGATCTGCATAAGCCGATAAGAGAGCCGAATCTTCTCTGCACAAGGGCGGTCGTGGCCGGTGCCGTGCAATGATCCTCGGGATGGTTACTCCAAGTGCCGTGCCACGTGAGGATCACATGACAGATCCTCGACGATCACTCGCGGGCCGCATCGGTGCCCATACCCTGCATTCGCAGCACGACAGTCGCGACTTGACTGCCCATGCACGAGCAGCATTCCTCGCGCGCTTCGAGCGCGAGGTCGATCCTGAGGTCAGCCTCGAGCCGGGCGAGCGCAGACGACGCGCAGCCCAGGCGAGGAAGGCATACTTCGCGCGACTTGCATTTCTGTCAGCTGAGAGCCGTCGTTCGAACGCGCCCTCGGTGAAGAACGCTGCGAGTCCGTCACCCCGCGGCGCGGCGCAACTTGGCCGCCCCCCACGTCATGGTGGCCGCCTCAGCTCAAGCTGACGACGCGCTCTCTCGATCCTCCGCGTGACCCTAAGGCCCCCTGCTCCGAAAGCCCTCGACGAGGCGCACCGAATTCAGCGCGAGTTGGACGACGAAAGCCTATCCGCGCGCAAGCCTCCTGACTCTCAGAGATGCGTAAAGGGCGACGGAAGCCCTCCGGCTTCACGAGCTGGTGCTGCCCAGACCATGCCCGCAGCCGGACTAGATCGCCGCATCCGCGCTTAGCGCGAGATCGGCCGGAAGATAGTAGCGATACACGATCGGAGTCAAATAAGCGTCTTCAGGGTTCCAAGGCTCGAGGATGGTCAGCTGGCCTCCAAAAGCAACAGGTGGCCGTTCTGCGCGATCCAGCTCGATCTCGGATACAACAGCCAACATCGCTTCTCCGGGTGTCGCTTTCGCCGACTGCACCTCATTCTTCGTAAGGAATACGGCACCCGCGAGTCCTGTCGTTCCCTTCACCTCCACAAGTCTCCGTTCGCGGCCTCGTGTCGCCCGCAGGTCATAGGGCCGGCTCTTGGACGTATCCATGACCGCCCAATGCGCCGCTTCTAGGTGGGCACGAACAACAGCCATCGCGTGCCGTTCGACGCAGGCCCGTTCAGAGGCTGTAAGGCCTATACCCTGACCAGTCGCGCGCGACGCGGCCTCGATGACAGCTTCGGTGGCGACAACGAAGGCTTGGAGCGAGTCAGTCGGCCAGCCGCCGACGAGGGCCATCAATTGGTCCCATTCGTCCGGCGAAATATGGAATGCGGTGCCGCCTTGAGCTCCTACCACCGATAGCCGCCGTATGACAGAGGCGGGCGGCGATTCCTCAAGCCACAGCGGAGGGTCCGGGCGTACGACGTACCTCACTAGGACTCGCTCTGCTTTTGCCGGCATCGGACTTGCACTGGGAACCCAAAAAGGATGATCTGAATCAGCGATTGTGTTGATCTTTGGGTCCGTCATGACCTCGCCAAATCCAACAATCCCACGGACCGCATCGCGAGACTTGTACTTCCATATGGCCACGCGATCGCCTCGGCTAAGGCGACGTCCTCCCGTTCGCCACCAATCCTCGTCCAACTGACGGACCGAATCTAGAAGCCGGTAGCGATCGGACCTCGCTGCGAGTATCCAGTACGAGATCGTGTCTGACCGAGGTCCTCGTCCCAAGTCATCTAGCTCGCCGTCGGGTGACGCCTTACCCACTTCGGTTTCACGCGTGAGCTCTATGTCGCCTCGCAGGGCCGTCCATTTGTTGTCAAACTCGTAAGGTCGCCCATTCCTGATAGCAGCCTCAACGTCGGGACGGGCACGCCGCCACGCCCACGCTTTCCAGGCGGGAATGCTTTCCTCCGTTCCATGTCCTTGTACGAGCACGCGCGGTAGATGGCCGTGCGCGAGAAGCCACTCTAGGTCACGAAGGTTGGCTTCGCCTCGGCTATCGAACTCCGACATGGTGTGCACGATGATCATGTGCGATGAGTGACCTTGTGACGCCGCTTTCGCGTATCGCTGCCCACTCGCCTTACCCAGACTCCGTCAACGATCGTATCGCTCACACTTCGTCAGCATATCTCCCAGCCTCCCCTCGCGTCCATCTCCCTTCTGTTGGCGCCGATCGGGTCGCTTGAGCGTCCAGTCTCAGCCGGCGGCTAGCCGCTTCAGCGTTGCAGAGTCTCGACGACCTTGCCGTGCACGTCTTCGCCCCTGAACTGACCCTTACCGAAATCGACGGTGCGAAAACCGAATTCCCTTCAGAATAGTTCGGATGTCAACGGTCGTCTTTCTCGGGGCCGGATTTTCACGTCTCGCCGGCGTACCTCTGGCGCGTCAGCTCTTCGACACCGAACCAGTAGTCGACCGCATCAGCAGGCAACGACTCGTTAACCGAGTGCGACGCGGTTGGCTGACCTGGCATCAAGACACCGCCGCCTCTCCCGAGCAGTACTTAGCGTATCTCGAACATTCAGCCGGGCGAGAGTGGCGAGATGCCGTTTGGTACGTCGGCTTGATTGTCGCCTTACGCATGGGAAGAGTCGAAGCTGTCGGCGGGCGGACGACTATCACTCGGCACAATATCAACCGGACTTCGGGCGTTGCTGCGCAAGAAGACTTTTGGACGTCGGTTTTCCGGCGAGCTGAGAATGTATCGGTAATTACTACCAACTTCGACATCCTCGCCGAAAGAGGTTTGCGCAACCAACCTAGACCGCGCATGCACCGGCCTGGCTTTCATTATGGATTAGGTGCCGAGTACCTTGAGGGCGGCGGCTATCCGTCATACGCGCACATTCACCGCATAGCCGTGCGTGGCGCAGTGCCGCTCTTCAAGCTCCACGGGTCTGTCTCGTGGTCCATTCGTAAAGGCAAGATCGTCCGGTACCACGACTGCCGACCCGCTATCCGCGGTGATGCCATGATCGTCGCACCAATCGTCGAAAAGCGTGTCCCGGCATACCTAGGCGCGGTGTGGGATGCGGCTCTCAAGGCGCTTGCGACCGCGAGAACCGTACTAATCGTCGGCTATAGCCTGCCTTCGTATGACCAGCGTGTCGTGGGTCTGCTGCGAGGCATCAGCGACCGCGCGTCGGTGCATGTATTCGATCCGGATGCAATGCTCGTTAGCCGTTACCAGAATACGCTGCAACGCGCAATCGTACGCCATAAGGGCTTACCGGAAGGCACGGCGGAGATCGGAGCCATCCTGAGCTGATCCGAGGCGACCCCGACGACGCACTTTCGACTTGTGCGCCACATCGCGACGCGTAGTTCTTTCTCGGCTCATCGACCCGGGACGAGGACAAGATGGCCGTGGGGCTCAGCTAGACGTCGCCTGTCGCAGCGAGTGGGCGATCAGCGCGAGCACCAACGCGATACGCCCGAGCCCAACAGCGCTGCGCTACGTCAGGGACGCCACGATTGAACGACAGAGTAGTGGGCCCCTCGACGGCACGTGGGACAGACCACCACTATCCACGCTGGGTTATCAGGCCCTAGAATCCGAGCGGCGGTGCCAGCAGCCCGTCTGATCAGCGGGCAACTTCAGGGGTGGGCCTCGAGATGACCGTGCGGTGGGGCTCTGTTCGAGAACCTGCAGATTCGGTCGTGGTTTACCTTCCGGTCGCGCCGGACCTAGTCGCTAGCTTTGAGCTGTCGGAGCGTTTCTCGCCGGTTCAGGACGTGAAGCTGGTGCGGTTCGACCACGCATATGAAACTGGGTCCCGTCGGAGCCTACCAAGTCGGGAGAAGGTAGTCGTCAAAGATGCGCCGATCGACATCGCCACCATGACAACGTCTCGCATCGCTCAACGTGGACGAACCGAACTCGTATTTGAAAGCGCAACTGGGGCGACAGCAGTGGTCAGAAGCACGTCCGAAGCCGAACGGCGCTTCTTTTCCCGTCAAGTTCTCATCCCGACCGATGTCCTAACAGTTCCGAAGCGCGGCTACCTACTACGGCAGATACTCCTGCGGTTTGTCGAAGATAAGTCAAAGGCTCCGGAGGAAGGCGAGGCATGGGTCCCCGTAGTTAGAGTGCACCGCCCGAGTCGAGAGGGCTGCTCATCTGTGTACACAACCACTGCGACTAAGACCCGTTCTCACAGCGCGTCGTTCAAGATCGGCGGGGTCGGCTTCGACGGAAGCGCTACCTTCGACTTCACCTACGGCGAAGAATGCCGAGCAACTCAATCCTGCAAAGAACTCAGCGTCCCCGTCACGATCGAAAAGACATTTGGTTTCGCCTATCACGGTCGTCGGAGGCTGGGACCCGCTGAGCGCCTGCATTTCAAGCCGGCCAGAGGTGCGAGTCGCGAGGACTACCACGATCTCGATCGGCGTCTTGACTTTTGTGGTCAAAACGAGAGGTTGGTCGACGTCGACGTTGATCGCAACCTTCGTAGGGCTACTGGGGAATCAGGCGATACCCTGACGAGCATATTCGCCATGGGCCGCACGATACAAGGGCAGGTTTCTGTGAGTTGGCAGCTGCCAAGCGGGATCGGGACATTAGCATTGGGATACCAGCGATCGTGTCGCCGTTTGACACAGGTGGCGACGACGTTCGCACCCGGCGCACACTACTTTGGATATGGCCCTCCGCATGCAAGGCAACTGGAACGTTGCTGGACCACCGTCGCCTAGGCCATCAACCCGATCGCCATCGCGCCGTGCATCCGGGAATCGCGCCGGGAAAGGGAGTCGAAAGCTTCCACGAAGGGACGCATGGATCGCAAATCGGGCCGTCTGAATTCGAAAAAAGGGACAGGGCGGGCCAAGAAAGACGTCAAGCCATCGGGCTGGCGGCGAAATCGACATTGGTCAAATGGTTCACTGACCTAGCCTCCTCATGGTGGTCAATGCACGGTCGACCGACGATGGACGGTGAGTGATGTCGCTCGTCACGGCAGGGCGGCGAACCGGTTCGCAATCTCCCACGCGTCCAACAACCAAGCCTCCACCTCGAGAGGGAGCGGCGCAAGCCCGCCATCGTAATGCACTGCGTCGCTGAGGCTGGCCCACGCGCTCGCCGCGCGCCGTGCCAGCGCATCATCCTCGAGGAAGAACGGTAGACAGGCAAGCTGGCATCGTGCACTCGCGACGTCAAGGCCTGGGCATCGCTTGTCCCAAAGTCGGTCGAGAGCCGTCTCCAACGCCTGGCGACCCACCACGGCCGCAGCCCGCGACCAGAGTCCCGCGGAACCACCTCCTTCAAAACGGAGCAAGTCACGGGCGCCGGCGATGAGGTCAACGGCCGAACTGCGTTCACGACCGCTCATTTCAGGAGGACGAGCTGTTGCGCCAAGGAGTCCACCCGGCTGACGGCGGCCATCAAATCGCCGTCGCGCGCCTCATGAGCGCCAGACTGGCACCACCGCACGGCGTCGACAGCGTATCCCGTGTACCGATTGGCCAGAGAATTGAGTACGTCACCTCCGCGGGATGCGTCGTCGAAAAGAGCTAGCGCCAGCCAGGGAGTGAGCCTGCGGGTGCTCCGTCGGAGCTCGTCGACATCGGCATAGCTGTCGCCACGAAGCAGCCGGCGTCTTGTAACGACCTCCATGCAGGCAGCCTCGAGCGCCTGTCGGCATAATGCCGGCACAACTCGGGCCGCCGCCACGGGCAGTTTCTCGGTAAGGGCGACGGCGCGCGCATCGGCGAGCAGTTGGTTAACCGGGTCCTGGACCTCTGTCACCACCACTATGGATCTCTCTCCACGCGATACGGCATAGACCACCGCTTTGACCTGCAAACGCCGGATAGCCTCCGTCAGTCGCTCATCGTGGCTGAACACGATTACCTGTCGCGTACGCGAGGTCTCACTGAGCACCTGAACCAATCCATCAACCTTTGCAGGATCCATCGCCTGCACCGGGTCATCGATGACGACGAAGCGGAAGGGGCTCTCCGGAAGACAGGCTCGCGGCAAGAATAGGCTTAGAGCCAGGCAGTTGAGTTCGCCCTGGCTCATCACAGCGAGCGCCGCGCTCTCGACGCCATCGATGTCCACGTCGATGTCGACACGGCGGCGGTTGCCGCTCCCGGCTAGCGTGACGGCGTCGAGCACGACACTGCTGCGTTGTTTCAGCATGTCCCAGTAGCGGTGTACGTCGGCAGCAATCGGCTGGAAACGCTCGTCGCGTAGCTCCATTCCAGCGTCCCGCACCCAACCTTCGGCCGCCTTAAGGTCTGGCACATGCTCTTGCCCGGCGATCGCCCGGTTCGCTCGAACAAGCCACCCTCGCAACTGCGCGACCACGTCCAGCCAAGCCGACTGGTAAGCAGTCAAATGTCGCTGCGCGTCCGTGCGCAGATTCTTCGCAGCGGCAGCCAGCGCCGTGTACGCGCTCTCGATATGGGCCGCGACGGCTTCGCCATCGTCGTCAGTAGGCGCCCGCAGCCATTCTCCCCACGCAGTTCGAAGCGGTGCAGCATCGAGCCCGACATCGGCCGCGCGCAGCAAAGCCGGCGGCGGCGGGTTCAGCAGGCTGCGTGCCGTCCGTAGCGTTTCGGTCAGGCGTAGGTGCGCACTCTCGGCACTCTGAGCTCTCTCCTCCAGTTCCCGGGCCTCAAGCTGTGCGCTCGCGAGCCACGCCGGATCGAGTGCACCATGCCGGTGGCAGACTGGGCACTCTGTTTGACGGTGATGCTGGTGGAGTTCAATCGCATCCCGAAGTACCCGGGCAGCGATCCGCGCTCGGGCAGCGTCAGTTCCCCGACTGAGTGCCGCATCGCTCGCTGCTTCCCTCAGAGCGGCCACGTTGGCGCGTATCACCTCAGGCGCCGGCACGCTGAGTGTTGTCAGCGAGTTGAGCACGCTCGCTCTGCCCTCTCCTTCGGGCTCCGGCCGCTCCGCCGCTTCGATGCGACGGGCGGCATCATCGAGCCTCCAGTTCTTGGGCGAGCTCGGCAGCGCAGCCATCAAGGGACTGGCACGGTCATCGCCCGCATCCGCCAGGGCCTTGAGCTGTGCTGTGATCGCAGTCAGCTCGCCGGCGACTTCCTTGATGGTTCGCTCGCGTGTCAGGCGCGCACTGGCTAAGGTCTGAGTAAGGACCGTAATGTCACCGAGCCCGAGAATGGTATGCACCGCGTCGTAGAGCTTCGTCGGGCCCTCATCAAGCATCGAGCCGAGCTCGTTGTGTGACAGGAAGGGGCGCATAAGGTCGAGCGGTGCCCCCCAGTGGAGGTTGCCCAGGTCGGAGGTAGTTGCTTTACCGTCCAAGCTCGGAACCCCGGCGTCGAGTTCTGCCCCCTCAGCCCATCGGCGCTCGATGCGCGTCGCTCCTTTCGCACCTTCAACGACAACGTCGACGCAGATCCGAACGTTGCCATGATGGAGATTGCGCCAGCCCTCGGACCACACCCTGCTACGCCCGCGCCAGCGGTGGTTGTCACCGGTGAGCGCCAGCTCGGCCGCCTCTGCAAAGCTCGACTTGGCCGAGCCGTTGCGACCCATGACGACCGTGAGCCCTGGCCCAGGCGGGATGCTCAAGGTCACAGGGTCGCCGATGCCACGGAAGCCCTCGACGGTCACCGCCGCCAGATAAGCGCCGGCCGGCGTCTGATGTTGAGGTGGGGGCGGAGCAGCCTGTGGCGGCCGGGTACCCGTCAGCGCAGCGTCTAGGGCCTCGGGGCCGGAGATCGCATAGATGATCAGATCACTGACCGAGGCGGGCGGCGGGTACTGTCCGAGCCGGTTGTAGAGTTGAGCGAGCAGTGCCGGGTCCATTCTTCCTGTGGTTCCTCGCAGTGCGGAGTGAACTAGCAGCGGAGGATATCGCTCAGTCGGGATCCAAGGCGCGAGCAGCTTCTGGGCCTTGCGCCTTCATTCGCGGGATGCTCGCACGTGTCATTCCCCTTCGTACAAATCCGGCTCCCCCCTCCAAGGGGAGCGACTCACGCGGTGACTCACCAACCGAAGGCCGTCGGTCATCCTTGCGGTATGGAAATGCAACTCCAAGACGCTTCCGCCGGCCGACAACGTCCAACGACAATGATCTGGCGGAGCCTCGCGCCCTCCTCATTTATCCCTCAACGAACACGGCGGAGCACTCGCGCGTGCGCGTCCGGCCCGAGCCGGCAACCGTAGGGAACGCCGCACGCAGACCACCTGCAATGTCGTTTCGATTATCCGCGCGGTCGATGCTCAGATTGATCAAGGGTGGGCACCAATCGGGGTCATGTCACCCGTTGCTGCATCAATGCGGGCCGCTGCGAACGGGGAAAAACGCTGTACCAAGGGACTTGCGTCAGCAGCACACGAGATTCACGCAGCCGCGCGCCGTGGAGTCACGACAGACCACACCGCGGTCGGTAATCGCGCAACCCGAACACGGCCTAACCGGCACGTCATACAGAGGCAGTCACTTTGATGCGCCGACCATCTTTCCGAAGCTCGTAGCGGGCCGGGAACAGGGAGGGATCGTGAAAGCTGTCGGTGTGGCTCACCACGATGATGCGCTCGAAATGGTCGGCCATCTCGCGGATCGCGTCGAGCATCTCGACGCGCCCGGACTCGTCAAGACTGCCGAAACCCTCGTCGATGATCACGGAGGGCAGCGAGCCACCCAGCCCCGCATACTGACCGATACCCGCTGCAAGCGCCACGGCGACGCGGAACTTCTGTCCGCCGGACAGAAAGGCGACGTCGAGCGGCTCGTCCGCTGAGCTGCTGTCGACGCAGCGAAAAGTGATCTCCTCTGCATTACCCCGACCCGGCAGGCACTCGATGCGCAACTGGAGATTGCCACCGGAGACACGCGACAGCAACGGGTTGGCCAGCTTCTCGATCTCGGCGAGGTCGCGCTTCATGACCGCGAGTTGGATACCGCTGCGGCCGAGCAGCTGGCTCAGCCGGTGGTACACGCGGTACGTCTCGCTCGCGTGCTCGACGCGGGTTTGCATTTCGAGCAATTCCGCCCGCTTGGTCGCCAACGCGGCCGCGCGCTCATGCGCCTCGGTGCGCTCTGCCTCCGCTCCCCGTGCGCTCTCCTCTGCCGTTAGTTCCGCCGCCTTGGCGTCGTCCAACGGCACCCGGTCGGCCATCGGCACCGCGGCGATTGCCCTCTCGATCTCCTCCAGTTGTCCGCGCGCGGTGGCGAGGTCACGCTCTGCCTCCTCCAGCAGACGCAGCCGCTCTTCAGCATCGCCGAGCCCGTCACGACGTTGCTCAAGTACCGTGATGTTCTCGGCGCTCGGCGGTAGGTACGCGGCATCGATGCGCTTGCAGAGGCTTTCGGCGGTCTCGCGCTTCGCCTGCGCTTCGTTGGCATCCGTGCGGGCGGTCTCCTCGAGCGCGGACTTGCGGTCCCTCAACGCGGCCAGTTCCTCTTGCGCCGCTGCCCGCCGAGTCGCCGCTTGATCGAGCTGCTCATCCAGCACCGACTCCTGTTCGTCCACCTCCCGGCACTCCTGGTCGAGTGTTTCAGCGCGCGCCTCGACAGCGGCGACGCGCTCCCGACTGATGCGTGCCAGGATCTGGGCCTGGCGCTCCGCTGCGTCAGCGCGAGATCGGTCAGCGCGCCCACGCTCCGTCTGTGCGGTGAGGAGAGCCTGATGCAGGCGCGCAGCCTGTGGCCGCTCCTTCGCCTCCGCGGTAAAGCCTCTAACCGCAGCGCCGAGAGCCGCCAGCGGGCCGTGCAGGGCCGCCTGGCAATCCCCCGGCAGCGCCAGCATGGCTTCGTCACCGTCGAGCTCTTCGAGCTCCAGGGTGAGCCGGCCGAAGTCCTGCAGGCGTTCGCGTGCTTTCTGCTCCGCCTGCCGCAGGCTCGGGAGCATGGACTCCGCCGCGGCAACGCTGTTCTTTTCGTCGGATACGCGCCGGTCGGCTTCATCGCGCTTCGCCTCCAGCGCCCGCACTGCCGCCTGGCAGTCCGCGATCTCCTTCTTGATGTGCTGCGCGGTGACCTTCTGCCCGCAGCGTGAGCATGTACCTTCCCCCCTGGCCTGCTCACGTTCCTCCAGCGCCCTCTTCGCCGCCTCGAGCTCTCCGCGCACCGATCCCGCGGTTAGGTGCGCTTCGCTCAAAGACGTCCGCAGCGACTCCAGCATCGTCTCGGCATCCACACGCGCCTTCTTGGCGGCGCGCTCCACAGCCGCCAATCCGGCGGCGTCCTGGCCGTCGACAGTGTTGGCCAGGCGTTCGCGCACCGAGACGTACGCGGTCATGAGGCGCTGGCCATTGACGAGCGACTCGAGGCGTTCCGCTCGCGCCGCCACCGTCGGCAGTTCCAGAAGGCGTCTGTCGAGGTCGGCTATGCTCGCTTCGGCGGCCGCTATAGAAGTGTCGACAGCCGCAAGCTCCTGGGCGAGCTTCCGCTCCGGCTGCAGGTCGCGCATCTCCTGGTTGAGCTTCCGTCGGCGTTGTTTCAGCGCCGAGCACTCCTGCTCCGCGTTGGTGTGGGCCGCCGACAGCGTCGCGAGTGCAGCCGTCGCGGCTTCGACGTCGATAGTGTCCGCCTCCACGCGGGCGGCCACAGCGCGGCGGTCGGCCTCGTCCGCCTCGCACAGACACGTATGCGCGTCGTGCAACCGTGGAATTACTTCGAGCAGCTCCCGCTTGAGTTTCGCGTCAGCGCGTGTCGCCTCAGCATGCTGCTGCGCGTCGATCATGGCCGTGACCCTGGCCGCTACTGCATCGCGCCGGGTATCGAGCAGCCAGTAGCCCTCAACCCGCGCCGTGAACGAGCGTGCCGCCGCCAGCATCGCGGCGGTGTACGTGTAACGCTGATGGGCCTCCTCTGATGACTTCTGCGCCACGCGCACGTCCTCTTCCGAGGGGATGCCCTGGGCCAACACTTGCTGGTTGAGCACGTCCCGTTGCGACTTCGCCTCGGCTGCGCGCAGCTTCGCACGGTCTTCCAAATGGCGAAAGCGGCTCAGATCGAGGATGCCCGAAAGATGTTGGAAGCGTCGGCTCGGCTGCGCTCGGATCAGCTTGTCGCTTTCGCCCTGCAGCAGCAGCACGGAGGAGATAAACGTCTCGTAGTCGAAGCCGAGGAGGGAGCGGATGTATTCCTCGAGCGCGCGCATAGTGTCGGTGTCGGGCCTCTGGCGCCACGCGTCCGCACTGACGTCGTACCAGTCGACCTGAGCGGCGGGCTGGTAGGCGGCCTCACCGTTTCGCTTGATGCGCTTGCTCAGCGTACGCGTCACCCTGTACAGCACGCCCTTGTGCCCGAACGTGAAAGAGCACGAGAAGTTGCTCGCCTTCTTGTTGAGTAGCTCCTCATCGCGCTGCGCGCCACCGCGGTGCTGCCCGAAGAGGGTGTAGGTGATGACGTCGAAGAGCGTTGACTTGCCCGCTCCATTGTCGCCGGAGATGGACCAAAGGCGGTGATCCCGAAAATCGAACGTGTAGCCGGCGCCATCGTTGTCGTCGTAGCTGAGGAAATTGGAGAGCGTGATCTCCATCGGAATCATGAGTTAGCCTCCGCGGCGATCAACTCTTCGACCGCCTCCAGCAACCGGGCGCGCAGTGCATCGTCGTCCGCCACTTGCTCCGCGACATAAGCGCGCACCGACCCTTGCCAGTCAGCGCGCTCCAGCGCGAGGCTGCTACGGTCCTCACCGTCGCTGGCTGTATCGCCCTCCCAGCGCACCTCTGGCGGCCAGCACAGCCTCGCGATGAGCTGCTTTGCCTGGGCTTGCACCGCCTGCGGATTGCCACCTCGAGGCACGTTGATGATGAGCCGGCAGATGGCCTCAGGTGGCACGGCCCGTGCCATCTCAACTAAGTCATCGCCTTCGTGCCATTCGAGCTCAATGAACTCGGTCGGATGCAGTGCGATCGCCTCGGGGTCGCGTACCCGGCCGGTCGAGTCCAGCTCCACTAGCACCACCTGGCGCTCCTGCCCGATTTCCCCGAAGTCCATGCGCTCCATCGATCCGCAGTAGCGCGTTGCCGCCGATCCGAGTTCCGTCGGCAGGTGCACATGGCCCAGTGCGGTGTACGCGAAATTGGGGAGGTAGCTGCGCGGGATGGGGACATCCGCTTCCTCGCTGAGTTCGTGATCGTGCGCCACCATCCCCTGAATCAGCAGGTGGGCCATGAGTACGGTGGGCATTTGCTCGGGATCCTCGCGAATCGTGGTCTCGTAACCGAGAATGCGCTGCTTTACCGCGTCGCCAAGTTGGTGGTTACGATCGGCTGCGTTTTTGAACTGGATGGCTTCCAAGTCATACGCCGGCTGCCGCGGGTATGGCAGGCAGACGAGCCGGAATCGCTCACCTCGCGAGTTCTCGATGACCAGGAGTTCGGGCTTCCAGACGAACCGCATGCGCGTGCCGGCTGCCTCACCAAAGAGTTCGCGCGCGGTGTGCAGCAATTGGAAGACCCAGTCATGATCGTGGTTGCCGGCGACCACCACCACTTGCAGCCCGCGCTCCAATCTCGGCTTTAGCAGGGCGGCGAAGCGGCGCAGCACCGTCTCCATGCGCCGCGGTCTAGTCTCATTGAGAAAGTCGCCAGCGATGAGCAGCACGTCGGCGTCACGCTCGTCGCAGATGCTGAGGATCTCCTCGACCCGCTCCATCTGGTCCTCGAGGCGGGACACATGGCGCAACTCCGCGCCGAGATGCCAGTCCGAGGTGTGCACGATCTTCATACGGTCGTTCCTCAGAAGGGCACGTCGTCGCTACGCGGCAACACCCGCGGCCCACGCACGATTGCTGCTTGTCCCAGCGCTGCGAGGCAGGGTGGCGGCGT
>JAFARE010000013.1 GCA_019245575.1 Candidatus Dormiibacterota bacterium
CTGTCCCTGGAGCTTCTCGATCTCTCGCAGTTTTGCGACGATCTGCTCCACCGTATGGTGCGTCCCCGGCATCAATCACCTCCATCGGTCCTGACACTAGTCCTGCCCACAACATTTGGAATGGACCGATTTAAGGGGGGCCGCACACTAGGATTTCCATATGAACAGCGCTGGCGGTGTGTGCCCTCCGTGAGCGACAGCGGCGGCGACCCGAGACGAGGGCCTTCTCGATGAGACGCCGGCCATTTGCCCCAGTTCCGCGCGGAGCAGTCCGCTACTTCGGACCCGGGACGGCTGTGACGTCGCCGCAGCGCGGCGACTTCATCCTTACACATGGCCAGGGCGTCTTTAGCGCGCTCATACGGTCCGGCCAGAGCTTGCGCATTCATGGCGACGATCGCCAGTTCACGTATTGGAATCATGCAGCGATGATCGTCGACGCTGAGCATATCGTCGAGGCGCTCGGGTCGGGGGTTACCAGGAGCAGGCTTGATAAGTACAAACCCAAGGAGTACTTCCTTGTTGAACTTGGGGAATCGGCGCATCCGGTTGATCGGGAGCAGGCCGTAGCCTTCGCTCTGCAGTGCGTCGGTCAGCCATACGATTGGTTAACGATCGTGAGTATCGCGTGCTCGCTGATCACTGGCACGAAACTGAGTTTTGGATATGAGGGCGAATACATCTGCTCCGGACTCGTCGCCAGGTCACTAGAGCGGACGAACGCAATCTTCAATCGCGATCCGGAGCACATCATGCCGGCGGATTTGGCCAAGTACTACGGAGTTGATGCGCGGACTCGGGCAGCGGCCGTGGCTACGGCGTAGGTAGCCGCATCATGGCCGCGCGCCCGAACTTGCGAGGCCATCGCCTATGAACCTAGTCCAAGACGCTAGCGAGGCATAAGTCTCAACCTGCGGCCATCCCGGGCTCACTGCTCGGAAAGGTGGCTCTAAGTAGAGTTTCCTCTGCGTTCGCAGCAGAACCTCGGGGCGGCGCGCCGATATGGCTCGCTGTTCGAGCACCGTCACCGACAAGGGAGAGCGGCCATACAGTGGTGGTCGAGCCGGCACAGCAGCATCGCCGTGGCCGTCAGCAATGCGCCTGGCCGGCGCCGCCGGGACGGTTCGACCTCTCTCAGTCGATTCCCGTGGTTGAACCGCCTACAGACTGTCATTCTGACAGCGTATTGAGGCGAGGAAAGGGTCATGCCCCAACCACGCGCGCTGCACTAGTCGACGTGACTCGCCTCCTGCTCAAAGATGTTGAGTGCGGCCGGATCCCGCTCGATCAAGCGATCGATGTGGTCACCGCTCAATAACTGGTCGTAACCCCACCTTGCGCGCCAGCCCCCTGCGGCGGCTGGCGCGAATAACGCAAACTGCCAATGAGCAGGCAACGGCTGCGGAGCGATCTCAAACAAGTCGACAGGCAGCCAATTTGGCTTGCCGGTTTCGTCGCGAACCAGGACTACCAGTCCGTTCCGGAACACCCCCATTCCGAACACGCGGTACTGCTTGCCTACTCTGACATCGAAGGCTGTGTCACGGGTGAAAAATAGTCCAATGTTGGACGATTGCAGATCTTCGCCCTGGTTGTGGCGGCACATTGCAATCACTGGCCCGCACCTGCGAACTTGAAGTCGGCGACCGCACCGGTACTTGTGTTGTACACGTAGTGAATCTCGATTCCATTGATGTTCTGAGCCATCTTCACCCACCCGTCCGAGGCCGGCCATTCTGGATCCGACATCTCGAGGGGTAGCTGTCTGCCAGCCGCTGGGTTTGCTACCGCTTGCTCCATGGCAAGCTGTTCCCGGAGGTTCGAGGCATCGATGCGCCCGGTTGACTCGCGGACTGACGCTTGCGCACTCGCCTCAGCACAGGTTTCAGCAGCTGTCGCGTCAAAATAGGCCGCGGCTTGAGCGCCTTCTTCCTCGGTCTCCGCTGCCTGTATTCGACCCTGGCCTACCGCCTCCCTGGTATCGACAACCTCGTTAATTTGCACCTCGCCTGGAAATGGCTCCGGCGGCAACGCGGCGAGATTCACCCCCGGCTCGTCACCAACCGGACCCAGTTGATTCAAGTCGCCTTGCTCACCCCCCAATCCAGCTGGGTCGATAGTGCTAAGCGGATTGCCGACGGCGTACCCATACGGGCTGCGCGTTTGTGCCACCAGTGGATCGCGGGAGAGGAACTGTCCTGTGGCCGGCTCGTAGTACCGCGCTTGCAGGTAGTACAAGCCAGTCTCGGTATCGCGGTACTCGCCGGTAAAAAGGAACGGCTGATTCGACAAGGACCCTGTTGATGAAAGTATGTTCCCGTAGGGGTCGAAGGTATAACTGCCGCTGACAGCGCCGCTGCTGTTGAGGACGATGCGCATCGATCCGATCTGATCATGCTCGTACCACGATGTGGATGAGCCGGCGATCTGCTCGAGCGCTAGTCCGCCGGGGCCAAAGACATAGTCAGTCGAACCGTCGACCAAAAGCGTCGGCAGACTCCCGGAGAGGTCCCACGCGAAGCCTTCCTTGGCTGCGGGCGCGGCGCAGCTACCGCTCGTTACCTTTGCCATCCTCAGACCGTCACCGTTGTAGCAGTACAGGGTGTCGCTGGTCTGCACGTTTCCGTTACAGGACGCTCCCGAGGACGTCGAGCCGGCCCAGCAGAGCTGGTTGGCCTGGGTGTAGCCATACCTCGTGGTCGACGAGCCGCTGGACCAGCTGGTTCGGTTGCCCCGGGTGTCGTACTGGTAGGTGCTCGCGCCGCTGGCCGTCAGCTCGTCGGCGGCGTTGAAGGTTTGCGTGGTGCTGCCCATGGTGGTCAGGTTATCCGCCGCGTCATAGGCGAACTGCTGCGCCCCGCCGGGCGGGCTTGCGCAGGCGCCCGTGTTGCTGGAGCCGGCGTAGCAGACCTGGTTCAGCGGCGAGTACTGGTAACTGCCCTGCCCCGAGATCGCCGAGCTGTCCGACGTCACCTGCCCGTTGCCGTCGCGCGAGTACGTGGCGGTGAAGAGTGACGTGGTTCCCTGAACGTCGCTGATGCCGGTCATCTGGTCCGCATTGTTGAAGCTGAACGTGTCCACCACCGCGGTCCCGGTGGTGGGCAGCGTCTCGGTCTGCAGGTTGGAGTTCGGATCGTAGGCGAAGGTCGTTTGCGCCCCGTTCCAGTCCTGCACCGTGGTCCAGCGGCCCGCGTTGTCGTAACCACGGGTCACCGACCCGATCGAGCCTGGATAGGTGATCTTGGTCACCTCATCGCGCAGGTTGTACTGGTAGCCGACTGTGCCGTTGTTGCCCTCGACCACGGAGGTGAGCCGCCCCAGCGAGTCGTAGGTCGAGGTCCAGTTGCCGCTGCCGTCGCTCATTGCGACACGCCGTCCGTTGCCGTCGTATCGGAGACCGGACACGTTGGGCGTGTCTCCGTCGGAGTAGGTGATCCCGGAGAGTTGGTTGGCCGCGTCATACGAGTACGTCGTGCAGTGCGAGATGGTTCCTGAGCAGCTGCCGCCGGGATCCTGCTTGCTCAGCACGTTGCCGACGCCGTCGTAGGCATAGGTCGTGACCTGGTTGATGTGCGGGCTCGAGCCCGGATCCACCGTCACCGTCACCTGCTGCCCCAGGCTGTTGTAGGTGTAGCTCTGGATGGTGTTGCCGTTGCCATCGATCTGGTCCTGAATCGCACCGTCCGCCGTGTAATCGGTCTTGACCGTCGTGTGGCCAGCGTCGGCACGATGAGTGACAGTCAGCTCGTTGGCGTTGTCGAAGTCATACGTCGTGGTGTTGCCGTTGCCGTCGGTAAACTGGATCACGTTGTTGTCCGGGTCGTAGACCCGCGTCGTCGCGTGGCCTAAGGGGTCGGTCACCACGGTCGGCAGGCCCCAGAAGTTGATGTTCCCCGAGCCGTCCGCGTAGCTGTAGGTCGTGGTGAACTGCGCCGGGGTGCAAGGGCTGGTGCAGACGGTGGGGTCTCCCTTGGGTGAGATGGTGGTCAGCGTCCAGCCGTCGGCGTTGAACGTGCTCGACGCCTTGTCGCCCAGCGGATCGCTGGTCGATGTCCTGTCCCCGTAGGCGTCGTAACCGTAGGACCAGGTCTTGCCGTCGCCGTCGACCATGGCGGTCACGTCACCGGGATGGCTTGAGTTGGTGTGCTGGTACTGGATGACCTGGTTGACCGCCGGGTTCGACCCGACCAGCGGCGTCGAAATCTGAGACAGCGTGCGGTGCGTCGAGTCGTACGCATAGGTCGTGGTGACGCTATTGCCGTCGGTGCTGGTGGTCGGCTGGTTGAACCTGGCGTCGGCCCCGCCATTGCCGGAGTAGGTGAACGACCTGGCGCGTCCCAGGGCATCCGCAGACGCCAGTGGGTTGCCGTACGAGTCGTAGGCCGCCAGGCTTGCGTTGCCGTCGGCGTCGATGGTGGTGGTTGCCCCTGCCGAGGCGCGATCGTACGCGTAGCTGGTGGTGGCCGCCGCTCCCGTGCCGTAGCCGAGTGTCTTCTGCACCAGCTCCCCGTAGGCGAAGACGTAGAGCTGCTGGTTCCCGACCGGGTCGACAACTTTCACCTGGGAGACCGTTCCAGCCGTCAGCGTGTACGTGTAGGTGGTGCTGCGGTTGAGCCCGCTGGGATCCACGGTTTGGCTGAGCGTGTGTCCCGACGAGTCGTATGTCTGTGTGACCACGATGCCGCGCGGGTCTCGCATGCTGGCCAGGCCGTGCACCCAGGTTGTTTCGTCATACTGGAAGTGCTCGTTGCGATCGTTGGCGCCGTTGACGCGCCAGTCGATATCGGTCAACTCGTTGCTGCCGTTGTAGGTCAACGAGACAGTGCGGGTGACCGCAGCTGGGCTTGTGACGTTGCTGTCGGTGATGGAGCTGATGTGACCGCTGCTCCAGGCGATGGCCAGCGAGCGGCCATCCGAGTGTGTGACGGACGTCACCTGTCCGCCGGTGTATCCGAAGGTGAGACTGTCTCCTGTCAGGTCCGATGCCGACGTGATGTGCCCGGCGCTATTGAACTTGAACGTGTCGCTGTTGTTGCGCACGAACGCCCAGGTCCCGTCGCCGTTATGGGTCAAATTCGCTTGGGTGCGCGGCGCTAACGGCTGCAGCGAGCTGCTCCAGAACTGGGCGAGTGCGCCATCCTCCTGGGTCACGCTAGTCACGCCTGTAGAGGCGTTCGCTGCGACCGACATGAAGAGCGGCGACCACCAGCCGTAGCCGAGGCCGGCGTCGGTGCCGGCGTTCAGGTCGTTGTACGTCTGCGTGACCGCCAGCGGATAGCCACGAGCCGGGATGGAGACGTCCGTGAACGTCTGAGAGAACTCACCTGAATTGAGCGTGATCGGGTCGCCGCTGTACGCGATCGTCCCACCTCCCCGCAGGGCCTGGCACATGAAACAACCGTGCATCTCGCCAGGCGTAAGTGGCCCACCCAGCGGAGGGAAATCGGTACCGTTACGCAGCACGCGAACGTTGCCCGGCCCCGACTGGAAGTTCGTGAGGGCGATGTCGGCACCAGGGTGGTTGGTGGTATCGCCGACTGAGCCACTGAGCTGACCCACGGCCACCTCGCGCGGCTCGAAGCCGCTGACGGGAATGAGCACCGGAGCGTTGACCGTCCCATCGCCTCGATTGAGGTAAACGGAGATGCCCCCATTGCCGCCGCTCAGCTGATCCGCGGTGACGATGTCGGTGAGTCCGTCTCCATTCATGTCGGCGAGGGCCAGAGCAACATCCGAACCGCCGCCGATATTGGCGTCGGGGAAGAAGCTCGGCGCCGCGAACCCGGTGGCCGTCCCAGCCAGGATTTCGACACCCGCCTGTCCGTTCTGATTGCGGTCCATCACCACGATGTCAGGGCGGCCGTCACCGTTGAGATCGGCCACGGCGACGGACTGGGTGGCGCCAGGGTTGCCCGGGGCGTTGATGGAATAGCTGGGATACGGATTCTGCTGCGTGGCGACTGGAAAGGTGCCATCGCCGTTGTTGAGGATCCATTTGACACTGCCGACGTCCGATCCGCCCGACGTGTTGTCGTCGACGAAAACGACGTCTGGCCGGCCATCGCCGTTCAGGTCCGCGAGCGAGAGTCCTGCGGCGTTGTAGCCGCAGCCAAGGCACACGTCACCGATGGAGTACTGCACCGGAGCGGCGAAGTTGCCGCCCCCGGTATTCATCAGGACATCGAAGGCTGTGCCGTTCGGGTATTGAGTCACGTTCGCGCCCACAATGATGTCGAGCCGACCGTTCCCATTAAGATCGCCAAGCGCGACCAAGCTGGCATTCTGGTTGGACAAACTAGCGACTACACGCGGTGCCTGGAAGGTGCCATCGCCATTGCCCAGCATGACCTGCACCGATCCGGTGTTGTTCACCAAGACCACGTCGAGGTGGCCGTCGCCATCGATATCCCCGACTGCGATGTGCGATGGGCTGCCAGCCCCGTTCGAGATCACAGCCGGCTGCGCGAACGTGCCACCTAAGACACCGCCTTTGACCTGATTGATGAGGGTCGAGATGCTGCCGGCTGAGCTGTTGGCCGTGACGATGTCGTTGAACTGGTTGCCATTGAGCTGCGCTAGGGCAATGTCTGACGGCACCGCCCCGGCGTCATAGCTCACGCTTGGGGTGGTCACGACCGCAGGTGCGCTGTGGAGCTGGAAGGGCGGTGTAGGCACGACTGCTGGCGAGATCCCAGCTGGGCCGGTGGCATAGGCATTCGTAGCGGTAACGGCGAAGGTGTAGGAGGTGCCGTCGGTCAAGCCCGCGACTGCCGTTGAGGTGAGCACACCAGCGGCGTTGGTCCCTGTGACGGTGACCGCCAGCGAAGACTGTGCGGCGCTGCCGATGAATGGAGTCACGGCGTACTTCGAGATCGCAGTCGGTGATGTGGGCGCAGTCCAACGGACGATCGCGCGGGCATCGGCCCCGGTGGCGCTGACCGCCGTCGGCGCCGTCGGCGGGTCCTGGGTCCGATCGATCTGACCCACCCAGCTCGAGCCGTTCCAGTACGCTTCGAAGAGGTCGCCGTTCGTGCCTTGCCAATACACGTAGGTCGAACCGCCGGTATCGACGGCCGCGCTCGGCGCCGAACCCAACGCTCCCATCCCCCGGTCGGTAGGCCCTGAGAGTGTCCCGTTGGCAGGACCTTGCGCTTCGTACAGGTCACTGCTCGACCCGCCCTTCCAGAAGACAAAGGACGTGGCTCCGCCCGTAGTCGCCACCGTCGGCTGCGACCCCAACGGGGCCATGCCGCGGTTGTATGGCCCGACCCAGCCGGCCCCGTTCCAGAAGCCCTCCCACAGCGCGTAGTTGCTGCCGCTGCCACCCTCCCAGTACACGTAGGTAGCGCCAGTGGCGTCGATGCCCACCGCAGGCGCCGACCCCAGTGGTCCCATGCCGTGATCCGTGAGTTGGGACAGCGAGCTGTTGGCCGGTCCCTGCACCTCATACAGGTCGCCGTTCGTTCCCTCCCAGAACACGTACGCGGTCGCGGACGCGGTTACGACGACGGCGGGTTGTGAGCCAAGTGGTCCAAACCCGCGGTTGTACGGGCCCAGCCACCGAGAGCCGCTCGAATACGCCTCCCACAGGTTCCCGTCGCTGCCCTTCCAGTACACGTACGCGTTTCCCGAGCTATCGGTCGCCGCGGCCGGCGCCGACCCCATCGGGCCCATCCCCAGATTGATCGGGCTTCCAAGCGTCCCATTCGCCGGACCCTGCGCCTCGTACAGGTTGCCGTCGCTGCCTTCCCAGAACACGGAGGCTTGACCGCTTGAGTTGATCGTGGCCGCAGGAGGTCCGATGTTCCACGACGCCAAGGCCGGCGTCACTGGGAGCGGCTTGGGCATCGTGCGGGGCAGGACGCCGCCGCCAAGGACCGCGATCAGCAGGGCACCAACGACAACCACCGGTGCCATGCGCCACGATTCGCGTTTCAGTGCGCGCACAACACGATAAGCGCCTTCCCGAAGCAGAGCCATCCGAAGTCTCCCGCCTAGTTTCCTCAGAGCCGAGGAGGAGCCTACGATCGGATCGCCGCCCTCACAAGAAAAGAACTGTTGATGTCGATTCAGCCGTGTGAAGATGCGACCCGACTCGCGCGTGATCGCGTTCCATGGCGTCCGCCAAATACGACGAGCGGTGTGTCATCAGATAGGCGGCGCCAGCGCGCGCCCGGTCCTCGATCCACTTAGCGGCGGCCGCACGGGTCTCGTACATACATCATCTTCTGCGCTCGTCCTGGTCCGTCCGCCTACGGGCGAGCACGTTTCAGTTGCGTGAAGCGTTGACACATAGCCGCCATTCGCTTACGCTGCACCACGTTTCGGCCCTCAATCGAATTCAAAATGGAGAGTCGACGAGCGCAATCGGAAGCACGAAATGCTGAGCCACATTGGTAAGGCGTAGGTCGACGGTTCAATCCCGTCCTTGGGCTCGGCCTGTGGATAACCCAGGTTTCGAGTTCAGGAAGCAGCTCTGATCGCGCCCGTTCCTCCCCGTCCGAACCCGGTTCAGGGCCTCCGCGCTTCGGAGGGCGTCGCCGTGGCGATGCGTCCGGAGATCCTTCGCATTAGCGCTCTGACCGCCCCTTCTCGACGAGCGGCCACACCTCGACAACACCGTGGGCCACTGCGCACGGGGTATGAGAGACGAGTTCGATCGCCTCCTCCAAGTCGGCGGCCTCGATGATGGCGAAGCCGGCGACGGGAAGCGACGCTGTCATGAAGGGTCCGGACTTGGTCTCGACGCCACGCCCCTCGGTATTGCGCACCTGGCGGGGAGTCCCAGCGGCGCCGATTTCGGCGCCTCTCGATCGCAAACGGGCGTCATGCGCATGCGCCGCGTCGCGAAGAGCCGAATCGATACGCTCGTAGCCGGCGCGGTCGCCGTATCCAATCGTTACAAATTTCGCCATAGAGCGCTCCTAAGAGTTGTACGACTCGCGGCACCAAGACTGTGACGCCCGATGATGCCCGAGTCACCTGTTGGTCTCAGGCGGGAGCGAGATATAGCCGGAGGCTCACTGCTTGAATCGCTCGCTAAATGATGGTCAGAAATCTGTCGTCGGGTAGACCGAGTGGGTGCGTGACTCCATCGTGCATGGTCTGCGCTGTGACGACATCCGATCGCCACTTCGAAAGCCAGGAATTCAGCGCGGCGGAGCCGATCGCCTGCAGATCCTTCTCGAGCGCCGCATCTGCAGCGAGCATTGAATGGACCTGATTCTTCAGGGCTATTGGATACTTGATCGCACTTGCGCTGACATCGAACGACAACAAGGCTCCAGCGAGGCCTTGGCATGCGCCATATAGGACCTGTCCGTCCTTGGTTCGCATTGCATCGTCCAGTTCCGTTTTGAAGCTGGTTGCTGCGGAGTTCAAATAGGAGACCGCCCATCCGTATTCAGTACGTATCGTGGTGAGACTGGGGACCTGCGGCGTCTGCGGAGCGATCGTGACAGGGGCGTGTTGCGCGACACCGCTGCTGCCGCAAGCGGCTAGCCCGGCGAGTACCAGAACAGCGCCCACGGCATTAGCTCTGATCACGTACGGTCGCCCCGGCCTCCCTGAATCTCAGCGCTGTTCACCAGTACAACGTTGACCCGCTTGCGTTTCTTGCGGCGTTCCGCGGCCTGGCAGCGGCGCCGGCCCGAGCTGACGGCAGACCGCTGGTCACCCTCGCCGCTGTCCCTTGGGTCGGCCTCCCTCCTGGCTGACTAGACTCTCCATCGCTCGCGCCGCGAGAAGTCGGCCGGCGAGGAGGCTGTGCAGGGATGCCATCCGAATCTTCTTCATCGAGCCGCGGTGGGAGCAAGGGGGATGCGCCTGGTCGGGCCCAGCAGGCCACGAGCAAAGGTGTTCGCGGCGACCGAAACCTCATGCAAGGGGAGGATCCCTTCACCGCCGATCCGCGCGACGCGCGTACGTGGATCAGCGTGTACAACCAGCTGATTGGCTTCAAACACCGGCTCCTGAAGCAGGTCCACGATGAGCTCGAACGGATGCCAAGCCACCTCCGTCCGGTCGTGCGCGAAGACCTGACCATCATTCAGGAGCAGCTTGATCGCTACGAAACCCGGCTGGAATTCTGGTATGCACGGCACGTCACGCTCGAAGGCGTGATGGTCGACGACGAGACACGCGTCGTGACACATCGGGGCGCCACAGCCAAGCTGACGCGCCGCGAGTTTCAGCTGTTCGAGGCCTTCCTTGCTGATCCAGAGCACTACGTATTGCCCCGACAGCTTGTGGTGCGCGCATGGGGCGACACGGCTCTGACTGACGAGGAGCTACGCACGTACATCGGCAGCCTACGGCGAAAGCTGGCTGAGATTCAGCTCGGACGGATAATCAACCGCCGCGGCCGCGGGTACATTCTGCTGTTCGGCCCGCAGCCAAATCGGCCCTGAAAACTTCCGAGTTCTTGCCTCAGCCTGACTGACTGAATTCGTTTTCCAACTGGCTGGCCCGTGCCTCCCAGAGGTGCAAACGATGCCGAAAGCGGTCGAGCTGTCCGCGGATGAGAGGCACGTTCGTCGTCTCCGCCTCGGTTCGCGCTTCTCTCGACATCAAGGGCAGGTGCTCGACGATGGTGTTGAGGACACTTTCCTCCAACTCCACCACCTCCCGGTATATGCGCCGCCATAGACGCGCCTCATCCAACGAGGACTCTCCTACGGGGTTCTCGCCGTTCAGCGGCACATCTCTGTCGACGCTGCGGAGGAGAACCTCGAACGATTCGGAGCCGATCCGCTTCCCTTCGTCTGCTGCCATGCCTAGCAGGGAACCACACCCGACATAAGAGATTCCGCAAAGGCGATGCGCTCATCATGAAGGCGCGTCCACTCGGAGCGCCCCGGCATCGCGAACTCCCCAGGTGGATCTTTGCGGAAGTCTTTGCGTTTCTGCCACTACGCTGGGGGCGTGCAGCCAGCTCCCTTCGATGCCGATCAGGCGCTGCCGGGTGAAGACCCGCTGACCACCTATCTCGAGGATGCGATTCACTGGATCCACGTCTACGAGGAGCTGCTGGGCTTCAAGCGACACGTCATCGGGAGCGCTGATGAGGTTCTGGAGCAGGCATCCCCCGAGGTAGCGCGAGAGGGGAATGCTGACAAGGATTTGCTCCGAGCGCAGGCTCAACGGTATGAGAAGCGCTTGGAGTTCTGGCGGTCTCGCGCCCGGGAATTGAGCGTCGGCTGACGGCCAGCGCGTCCCCGGCCGGTCGTCATGACGACTACCACCGGCCTGCTGGTGAGCGGAGGTCGGCGGTTCAATCCCGTCCTTGGGCCGTCCACCGCTCGTAGAGCTCTGCCAGCGCGCCTTCCACTCGGTCGTGCTCGCGTCCCAGGGCCGATGCGCGCTCACGGTCCGCAAATGTCGTCGGCTCGAGCAGTTGCGCACGCAGACCTGCGAGCTGCTGCTCAGCGTCGGCGATCTGCCTCTCCAGCACGCGGACGACCTCGCGCGCCCGTGGGGTGTCCAGAGCCGGGGACGGGCCCTGCGGCGGTGCCCTGCGGGCATCCCCGCTCGAAGATCCGTCGCCGTTCGCGATACCGGCGCCGGCAGACGACGTCGCGCGCCGCACGTCGCGTGCGCGCTCATGGAGCAGGTCGGTGTAGCCGCCCAGGACCTCGCGCACCGTAAACGCGGGCGCCTCGGGGGCGGCGCCCTGAGCCGGCTCGAGCGCCCAGGTGCGCGTGGCCACCGCATCGATGAGGGCGCGATCGTGCGTCACGAGGATCATGGCTCCGTCGTAGCGCTTCAGCGCCGCCTCGAGCACCTCCTGGGCTGGGATGTCCAGGTGATTGGTGGGCTCGTCCAGCAGCAGCAGATTGGTCTCCTCGAGCGCGAGCTTTCCCATCATCCGTCGCGCCCGCTCGCCACCGCTCAGGTCGCCGACGCGTTTCAACGCCTCGTCCTTGCTGAACAGCAGTGCTCCCAACAGGTTGCGTCCGCGTTCCGCGCTCACCTCGTGTGTCGCCATGAGATCTTCGAGCACGGTGCGGGCCGCGTCGCTTGCCGGCACATCCGCGAGTCCGTGGTCGGCGCTGACGCCCAGATCCTGTCTGTAGAGACGGCAGACCGTGCGTGGGCCGAGCGCCACTCGCCCAGCACGCGGCGCGATGTCACCGGCCAGCGTGTGCAGCAGCGTCGACTTCCCGCTGCCGTTGGCGCCGACGACGGCGATGCGCTCCCCGGGCACGATGGTGGTCGGGGGCAGTTGCAGCAAGGGACGGTCGCGGCCCACGACCAGCTGGGCGGCCTTGAGGATGACGTTCGAGTGAGGGGCGACGGCGAAACGCAGACGCGGACGCCGATCTCGCGCCGGCGGCGCCACCCGCTCGAGCCGGTCCAACTGCGTTTGCCGGCCTCGCGCTTCGCGCGCTCTCTGCCCGGCGCGATATCGCCGGATGAAATCCTCCTGGTGGGCGATGTGGGCCTGTTGCGCCTCGTACTCTCGGAGGCGCCGTGCCCGTCGCTCGACGCGGAGGCGCACGTAGTGCGTGTACGAGCCCGGGTAGATGTCGGCCCTGCCGTCAGCGAGCTCGAGGACGCGTGTGCAGACATTGTCGAGGAAGCGGCGATCGTGCGAGACGAGCACGAAGGCAGTCGTCACCTCTCGCATGAAGCCTTCCAGCCACTCAATCGAAGCGAGGTCGAGATGGTTGGTCGGCTCGTCGATGAGCAAGAGATCGGCGTCCTGCACCAGGAGCTTGGCCAGCTCAAGCCGCCGTTTCTGGCCGCCGCTGAGGGCGGCTGGATGCCGGTCGACCACCGAGCCGAGGTCGAGCCCGCCGAGAGCCTCCCGCGCGCGCACCTCGAGCTCATAGCCGCCCGCGTCCTGATAGGCGTGCTGCAGCGTGCCGTAGCGCTCCATGACGGTGGCGATCTCAGCATCACCGCCGCTCATCGCCTGCTCGAGGTGCGTCATCTCGGCGTGCATCGCGACCAGGTCGCCGCGCGACGCCATGACCTCCTCGAGGACCGTGTCGGCCGACGGTGCCGGCGCGTCCTGCGGGAGGTATCCGATGCGAAGGCCGCGCGCGCGCTCGATGGTGCCCGTGGTCGCAACGCCGGAGCCGACGATCAGGTTCAGGAGCGACGTCTTACCGGACCCGTTCGCCCCGACCAGCGCCAGGCGGTCGCGTGCTTCGATGCGCACGTCGACGCCCGAGAAGATCGTGACAGCGCCAAATGCGAGACCGACGTCCTCGCACACAACGAGTGACACGCGCCATTGTAGACACGCGCTGAAATGCGGGCCGCGCGGCCGGGAGTCCGCCTCCGGTACCCTGCAGGAGAGGGGAGATGCAGCGGGAGCGAGCGTGAAACTGATCGGGCGATACCTGTCCTTGGTCCTGTGGTTCGGCATTCGAGGAGGGTGGATCTACTACGTCGTCCTCGGTGCCTACGCAGCGCTCGTTGCCACTGGAATCTGGCTCCTGTCGCGGCCGGGATGGCTGCCGATCATGGGCGGGCTCGTGGTGCTGCTCGACGGCCTGACGCTCGTGCTGTTGGGTCTCCACCATTGGCTGAACCGGACGTTGCGACAGGAAGGACGATGAACCCAGCGTTGCACGGCGATGCCCCGCTCCTGGATGCGCTCGGACGCATGCTCGAGTCGCCGCCGAGCCCGTTTGGCATTCCCGGGCACAAGCTGGACAAGGGGATCGACCCGGCAGTCCGCAGCATCCTCGGCGAGCGAGTCTTCGCCTGCGACGTCTCCCTCGACGGTCAGCTCGACGATCGGTTGGCGACGCATGGCTACGACAAGCGCGCCGAAGAATTGATCGCGGATGCTATATCCGCGGACGAGGTCTTGCTCTCCACCAACGGAAGCACGCTCGCCGCGGAGGCAGCAATCCTCGGCATGGCCGGGCCTGGCGACACAATCCTGATGACGCGCGGCATGCACAAGAGCGCTGTGTCGGCGCTCATCCTGGGCGGGGCCACGCCGGTCTTCCTCGACCCGGGCTACGACGATGAGCAGCAGCTCTGGCACCCGGTGCCGGTGGCGACGCTCGAGGCCGCCGTTCGAGCGAATCCCAACGCGTGCGCCGCCTTCGTCGTCAGCCCGTCGTCATATGGATTCACGGCTGACATCGAGGGGCTGGCCGGCGTGTGCCACCGCGCTGGGATCCCTCTCATCGTGGATGAGGCGTGGGGCGTACATCTCGCGTTCAGTGAACGGCTGCCCGTCTCAGCGCTCGCCGCGGGGGCCGATGTGGCCGTGACCAGCATGCACAAGCAGGGGACAGGCTTGATGCAGGGCTCCATCATCGGCATCCGCAAGGGACGCGTCGACGTGATCAGGCTGCAGCAGGCGGTCGCGATGCTGGAGTCCTCGAGCACGTCAATGCTCATCCTCGCGGCGGTTGACGGCGCGCGGCGGCAGTTCGCGCTCCGCGGCGAGCAGCTGCTCTCACACGCCGTGGACCTGGCCATGTCGCTGCGCGACGGCGCCGCCCACATCGAGGGGTTGCGCGTCCTCGGCGACGAGATGGTCGGCCGGCCCGGCGTGCACGCCTTCGATCCGACCAAGGTCGTCATCGACGTCAGTGGCCTCGACGTCAGCGCATTCGCCGTCATCGACTGGTTGCTCGAGCAGCACCGCATGCCGTGCGAGATGGCCGATGACCGGCATCTCGTCGCGATGGTCACGGTGGCCGACGACGACCGAAGCATTGGGCGGCTCGTCGACGCCCTTGCCGAGCTCCCGCGCGCGGCCGCCGCGCTGCGCGGTGCCAAGCGCATGACCGTGCCCGCTCCACAGGCGCTTCGGACAGAGCTCGCCATGAGCCCTCGCGAGGCGTACTTTGACGGCCGACGACCTGTCTCGCTGCAGGAGGCGGCCGGGTCGATCGCCGCCGAAACGGCGGTGCCATACCCGCCCGGCATCCCCGCGATCCTGCCCGGCGAGGTGTGGACGGAAGCCCTCATCGACTTCCTCAAGTCCGGCGTCGACTGCGGTATGAAGGTGGCGGACGCGGCCGATCCGAAGCTGGGCACCGTGCTTGTGGTGGATCGCTGACCTCCGTACGCACGTTCGGCACCTAGGACCGTTGACAGTCGGAGCGATCGAAGCGTATACCTGACAGCCGCTCGGTACCGTTCTGGGCAGGCGACGTCGGTAAGGAATGTGAGGAGGTGCGTATCGCGCACGAGTAGACGGCTGACACCGCAAGGGGGGTCTCAGCAACGTCAGGCCGGACGCTCCGGACTGAAGATCGTCAGATTGAGGTAGATCAGGTTGAGACGACTACGAGTTGTGTTGACAGCTGTCGCGACGGGCGGCGCCGCGCTGGCATCGGTCGGTGCCTTTACGCACACGGCCACCGCCAGCAGCGGTGGGTGGGGTCCGCTCTCCTGCGGCAACAACCTCCGCCTCTGTACCGAGGTCGAGGACGACAAAACGGCGTTCGGCTGGTACGTCGGCCACGATGAGCCGTCGGTGCTGTTCTATTCGACCGAAGCGGGCTCGGGCAATCACATGCAGTACAACATGAAACTGCCGGTGCAGCCCGCGGGTTCCTTCAACGACAACAAGGGATACACGGGCGAGACCACACCGGCATACTGGTTCGGCATGGCGATGTGCGCCAGCGAGTCCTATCCCGAGCAGAACAACCACAACACCAACCACGGCGTGTCCGGCAGCGCCGGCCCCGCGTGCACGCCGGACAGCGACACGAACATCATCGATCCGACGGTGTCGGGCAGCTATAAGAACGCTCCCGGTGTGGCGTACATGGAGCTGCAGTTCTACCCGCCGGGTTTCGCCTCCCAGTTCGCCGATGACAGCTGCGACGCCACCAAGTGGTGCGCCGCGCTCACCATCGACAGCCTGGCCGAGGACCCGATCAACGGGACCATGCTCAACTCGTCGTGCGTCGGGCAGGTCGGCGGATCCATCGAGTACGTGAACTTCGCCTACCTGACCATGAGCGGCACGCCGATCGGACCGCCGAACCCGAAGGACTTCCAGTTCATCGGCTCGGGTGATCCCAAGAGCAGCCCCGACACCTTCTACATGAACGGGAACGACAACCTGACGGTGTCGCTCACGGACACAGCGAACGGTCTCAAGACGACCGTGGTGGACAACACGACGCACCAGACCGGTTCGATGACCGCGAGCGCGTCCAACCACTTCGGCCAGATCCTCTACGACCCGAGTGGCACCAGCTGCACCGAGCAGGACTACACGTTCCACCCGATGTACTCCACGTCGCAGCCGAGCACCCGCGTCCTCTGGGCGGCGCATAGCTACAACACCGCCTTCGATGCAGAGACCGGACACTTCGACTTCTGCACGCAGGTGGACGCGAACACCTCGACGTGCACCGGCAAGGAGGGGCCACCCGGAGACCAGGAGCCCGTCAGCAACGACGTCAGCAACGGCACGTATGACGACCAGGGATGCTTCTCGATGGCGGAGAACACGAACCCGAACTACATCCCGCCGAGCAACCAGCCTCAGGCGTACTGCGTGGCCACGAACGACCCCGGCTTCGACGGGACCTCGTACCACAGCAAGTATTGGCCGAACGGCAGTGACGACCGGGCAAGCTCTGTCCTGTTCAGCAGCCCGCTGACCGGGACAGGATCCGGTTACACCGATCCGTTCCCACAAGCTGCGCTCGAGACCGACCTGCCGCGCATCGAGACCGGCAATCCGCAGCAGAACTGCCTGCGCACGACCGGCGCCGGCTGCACGCTGATCCCGGTCACCGATGATGGCACCCCGGCCAACTTCTATCCGTTCTTCTCGATCGTCGAGGCCGGCGGCCAGGGAAAGAGCACCGCGTGCGACTGGGGTATCGGCAACAAGCTGCCGGAGAGCATCAAGAACAGCCACGTGCCTCCCAGCGTCAACCAGTACGGCACGGCACTGTTCCTCAACTACTGGCTGTACGGTGGCCACGGCTCCATCTCGGCGAATCACTACAACGACTTCAACAGCGGGGCGTTCACCAACCCCTGCTGAGCCATCACTTCGTCTGAGCCAATCGAGGGCGGTCCCCGCTGGGACCGCCCTCTTCTTCTCTGGAGCCCCGTGCCGCACACTGCGGCACGATGCACATGAGCCTCTCCGACGTCGCGGCAATCCCGACGCACCCCAGCTCGTACGCGTGCATCGACCTGGTCAACAGCCGATTCACCGACTACCTCGGCCGCGGCGTGCACGACCGGCTTCCCATGCAGCCGTGGCAGACATGGTTCCTTCGCCGCCATGGCCTGCGGGTCGGCCGCGGGGAACGAATGCCGCTGCAGGAGATGCGCCGCTTCCGCGATGAGCTGCGAGCCGTTCTCGACAAGTGGAGCGCCGGGCACCGTCTGACGGCAGCCGACCTCCGCCGGATGAACCACGCGATAGCGGCCGCGGAAGTCCGCCGCCGTGTTGTCCTGGACGGGGGTGTGCCCGAGCTGCACTTCGAACCCTCGACGCATGATTGGAGCTGGGTGATGGCGTCCGTCGCGAGCTCGGCGGTTGAGCTGATGGCGTCCAGTCCCCCGGAGCGGGTGAAGACATGCGCGAATCCTGATTGCAGCTGGATGTTCCACGACGAAACGCTCAACGCGTCCCGCCGGTTCTGCTCCGGTCAGCCGTGTGGCAACCTGATCCGGATCCGCGAGTTCCGAGACCGTCAGCGCCGCGGCCGGACCTGAGGAGGGAGGCGATTCACGGGCTGCACGTCCACGTGATGACGCCCGAGAGCTCGCTGTCCGAATCGCTGCTGTACCAATTGAGGGCGTTGACCACGCCGGAGCCGTCGGGATGGACGGTCACGCTGATCGTGGTGTCCGACGCAGCTCTGAACGCGTCCAGGAAGCCGCCATTCGATGTGTTTCCCTCGGTGACCACAGCGCCGCCCGTGACGTTGTGCCCCGTGCTGCTGTCGTATGTGCCGGCGCCCGTGTAGCCGGCCGTGACGGTGAGGTGCACGTAGACGCTCGGGTCGCCGTGCGTCTCGACTTCCGGCAGCGCAAACTCGCCGTTCGAACCCAGCCGCCCCGCAGCGTAGTCGGCGCACGAATACCCCGCCGGAGCCGGAGTGGCGGAGCCGCCAAGCACGATTTCGGGTCGCGCCGTGAACGCCCCGCTGACGGAGTATGCCCCCGTCACGCGAACGTGACCGCTGAGTGTGGGGCCCGGAAGCCTCAGCGATGCCGTTGCATGCGGCGACAGGTTGCTGCCGGCAGCGGCAGGCCCGCACGACGCCAGAGCCAGGGAGACGCTCGCGAGCGCAATCAGCGCTGCAGTGCTCGCCCGCCCGGCCCGGAGTCCGAGCAGTGGATGTCGCCCAAGGGGCATTGCGTCGCACAGTCTACGCGTAACGCTCGTTTGCCTCAAGCGAGCGTTACTACGGCCTCAGGAGCTGCCGGCGGTCGCCTGCACGGAGCGAATCAGCTCCGCGATGCTCCATGCCTGCGCAACGCATCCCCGCGGGGCGTAGGGCGGCTCGGCGTCGAAGATCTCGTTCAGTTGCCCCGCGCACCCACCGTCGAGGGAGCCGATCAGATTCTGTGCCATCGCGCGAGCGGGCGACGGGTCCCTTCCCGCTCGGCGCAGACTGTCGACGTACGGTCCGATCAACCACGGCCAGACCGTGCCCTGGTGGTAGGCGGCGTCGCGGGCGAGCCGGTCGCCGTCGTAGCGAGGCTTGTACGCCGGATCGGCGGGAGAGAGGGTGCGCAGGCCGACGGGCGTGACCAGATGATTGTGGACCGCGTGCAGCACGCCGTCCCATCGTGCTTCGTCGAGAATGGGATGCTCGAGGGAGAGCGCGAACAGCTGGTTGGGCCGGCAGCTCGAATCGTCGCCTTCGTCGCCGTCGACCACATCATGGAGACAGCGTGCGGCTGGATTCCAGAAGCGCCGGTTGAATGACGTGCGGGCGAGTTCCGCGCGCGCCGCGAGCGCCCGCGAATCTGCCCTGTCGCCGAAGGTGCGCTCCCAATCCGCGAGCAGCTTCAGCGCGTTGTACCAGAGTGCCTGCAGCTCCACCGCCTTGCCGCGACGCGGCGTCACCACCCAGTCGCCGACCTTGGCGTCCATCCAGGTGAGGGGAACGCCGGCCGCGCCCTGGCTGAGGAGGCCGTCCGCCGGATCCACCCGGATGCTGAAGTCGGTGCCCTTCACATGCCACGCGACGACGTTGCGCAGCACGGGGAGCAGTTGCGCGACCATCGCCGCGTCGCCGGTCGTTGCTGCGTATCGATGCAGCGCGTGAAACATCCAGAGCGTCGCATCTGCCGTGTGGTACTCGGGCTCGCCGTGGTCCGGGAAATAGTTGGGGATGAGGCCACGGCGCACGTGACGCACCGCCTCCCGCAGGGTCGCCGCCGCTGCATCCCAGCGTCCTGTGCGCAACGCCAGACCTTCCAGTCCGATCATGGTGTCGCGCCCCCACCGTCCGAACCAGTGGTACCCCGCGATCACACCGTCCGGGGCTGCGGCGCCTCCGGGGGTGCGCGTCACCAGGAACTGATCGGCAGCGAGCACGAGCTGCGGCGGCAGCGGCTCCCCGCTGTGGGCGGCGGCAGTGGCGAGAATTCGCTCGCGGCGCGCACGTTCGGGCGCAAGCGCGATGTGGTTCCGCTGCTGCGGTTCCATCGGGCCGGCGGACGTCAAGCATGCCGTGAAGACGGCGCCCGCCGGGGCGACCTCCATGTCGAAGTGTCCCGGCGACCACAGCCAACCCTTGGAGGGATAGCCGCGCTGCGCCTCCATCGGATACTCCTGCTCCGTGCCGTCCTCACCGGCGGCGAAACGCCCGCCGCCGGCCCGCAACCGGACGGTCAGCTCGCCGCGTTCCCGCTCGAACACGCAGTCCACGCCGTCAACCGAGTGCTGCACGGCCGCGGGCGAGTGCATCTGGGTCACGTCATCCTCGAGCTCGCGCACGTCGAACCAGGGCCGCACACCAAGGGACACGGCGGTCGCGCGCTCCAGGACGCGGTAGTGCACCGCGACGGCATTCTCCTGATGGCCCATCACCACGCGCCGCTCGACGGTCGTGTCCCCCTTGCGAAGCGTCCACACGGGGAGACCGAGCTCCAAGCGAAACCCGAGCAGCGCCGCGCCGTCGAACCCGTCGTCGAGGCGGCTCAGCACCACCGTCCTGTCGTCACCCTCGGCTGCCACGAGCAGGGCGTGATACCTGCGCGAGAGCGTCATCGCGACGGTGGCCGAGGCGAATCCGCCCAGGCCGTTGGTCACGAGCCACTCGAGAGGGCCCTGGCTTCCGGCGGAACGAGGGTTCACCATCTTCATGGTGCACCCATCGATCACCGTGGAGTGACCCGTGCAGGAGGTCTGGTACAAGCGGGCCGTCATCTACAGCGTCGACGTCGACGCGTTCCAGGACAGCAACGGCGATGGCGTCGGTGACCTCCCCGGACTGATCAGCCGGCTCGACTACATCGCCTCGCTGGGCGCGACATGCCTCTGGCTCAACCCGATCCATCCGACGCCGGGGCGCGACGATGGCTATGACATCACGGATTACTTCAGCGTCGATCCTCGGATCGGCTCGCTGGGCGACTTCGTGGATCTCATCGAGGCTGCAGCCGACCGCGGGCTGCGCGTGATGATCGACCTCGTGATCAACCACACCTCGGACCAGCACCCGTGGTTCCAGGCTTCTCGTTCCAGCCGTGATTCGCCCTTTCGCGACTGGTATGTCTGGTCTGACTCTGAGCCGGAGCACAAGGACGAGGGCATTGTGTTCCCCGGCAGCCAGCGGGAGACGTGGACCAGGGACCGGCGCGCGAAAGCGTGGTACTTCCACCGCTTCTACGACTTCGAACCGTCGCTCAACCATGCCAATCCCGATGTGTGGAACGAGATGCGACGCGTGGTGTCGTTCTGGCTGCATCTCGGGGTGGCGGGCTTCCGTCTCGATGCGCTGCCGTTCGTCATCGAGCAGCCCGATCCGCATTCGGCCGAGGCGCCGCGCGTGTACGAGCGCCTGCGCGACATGCGCCGCTGGTTCTCCTGGTCTCGCGGCGATGCGGTCGCGCTTGCCGAGGCGAACGTGGCCGACGACGAGATCCTCAAGTACGTGGGCAGCGCCCCGGGCAACGACGACCGCATGCACATGCTCTTCAACTTCCGCCTCAACGCTCGAATCGCGCTTGCACTGGCGCGAAGGGAGGCGCAGCCGGTCGTCTGGGCGCTGCGCACCGCGCCGGCGCTGCCCGAGACGGCGCAATGGGCGACGTTCATTCGCAACCACGACGAGGAGGACCTGAGTCAGCTGAGCGAGGAGGAGCGCGGCGAGATCTTCAAGGTGTTCGCGCCGGACGAATCGATGCAGCTCTACGGACGCGGCATCCGTCGCCGGCTCGCGCCGATGCTCGGCGGCGACAGACGCTGGCTGGAGCTCGCCTACAGCCTGCAGTTCACGCTGCCGGGAACTCCTGTCCTCCGCTACGGCGAGGAGATCGGAATGGGCGAGAACCTGGCCCTGCACGAGCGTGATGCCATACGTACGCCGATGCAGTGGTCGGACGCGTCCAACGCGGGGTTCTCCACCGCAGAGCCGGACAGCATGATCCGCCCGGTCGTCGATGAGGGCGAGTTCGCGTATACGAAGGTCAACGTCGCCTTCCAGCGACGCGACGAGAACTCATTGCTCCTGTGGATGCAGCGTCTGCTGCGCACATTGCGCGAATGCCCGGAGGTGGGGGAGACGTCCTGCGAGGTGTTCGACTCCGGAGCCGCGCCGATCCTGATTCATCGCTTTGCGGGGCCTCACGGGGCGATGCTCTTCATCCACAATCTCGATGAGGCCGAGCAGACGGTGGACGTGGCGAGTGCGGTGACCGAAGGCGATGCGCCCTCCGAGTCGTTCGCCGACGCCGACTACGGACGCCTGCCTCTGCCCTTGACGACGCTGAAGGTCAACGGCTTCGGTTACCGCTGGATCCGGCTGCGCTTCATCCCCTGATGCGCGGCGGCCGGGCGGTACAGTTGCTCACGTGTACGTTCCGCGCCCCTTCGCTCTCGATCAGGACGAGACCCATGCGCTGCTGGGGTCACTGCGCGCCGGCCACCTGGTGACCGCGACGCGCCAGGGTTTGCTGGCGACGCTCGTGCCATTCATCCATGACGTCGCGGCGGGGGAACACGGAGCGCTGCTCGGGCACGTCGCCCGGGCCAATCCGCAATGGGAGCAGCCGGTTGCCGGCGAGGCCCTTGTAATCGCGCAGGGTCCCGATGGATACATCTCGCCGTCCTGGTACGCCGCGACCAGGGAGCACGGGCGCGTCGTCCCCACATGGGACTACGTCGTGCTGCACGTGCATGGCACGTTGCGCTTCCACGACGATGTCAGCTTCGTTCGCGACGTCGTGGAGCGGCTGACCGAGCGATTTGAGAGCCCGTCATCCGCGCCGTGGAGCGTGGCTGACGCGCCCGGCGAATACATCGAACGGCAGCTGCGCGCGATCGTCGGTTTCGAACTCACGGTGACAAGGGTTGAAGCGTCCGCGAAGCTCAGTCAGAACCGGGCGGCCGACATCGACGGTGTCACCCAGGGGCTGCGCCGGCGGGGCGACGCGGCCCTGGCTGACGAGGTGGAGCGACACCGGCCCCGCTGAGGACCTCGCGCAACCGGTGCGCGAATGCCTCCGGCTTGCCGGCGTACGGGGTGTCGCCGCCGACGAAGCCGCCGTGATGGCTGGGGAAGACGGCTGCCTCCTGACCGAGCCGGTGAGCAGCCGCCACCGATGCGCGCCCGGTGAAGGTCCCGGCCGACTCTTCGCCGGCTCCGATGACGATCCGGGTTGGCGCTGCGGCGAGCGCGTCCCAGTCAGGCTCATAGCTGCTCACCGGCCAGGATCTCTCGGAGAGCAGCGGGTCGTCGCGTGAGCCGTCGTCATCACCCGGCATTCCGTACTGCGCGGGACTCGGTACGGCCCGCGCGAAGAACTCATCGGTGAACTCTCCCCGCCACGACGTCATGTCGATGAACGCCGCCATGCCGGCGCCCCACCCGTGCGTCAGATATGCGTCGCGAAAGCGAGCCACGGCGCGCGCGGCAGCCTCAGCATCCGGCAGCACGCCGACCAGCGGGGGTTCGTGTGCCACCAGCGCGGTGACGTCGCCGGGATAGGCGGTCACCAGCGCGAGTGCGGTGACAGCGCCGCCGCTGCTGGCGAACATCTCAACCGGACCGGCGTCGAGTGCCTGGATGACTGCGTGCACATCGGAAGCCTGCACCGCGGGCACACTGTCGTTGCGGCCGTCGGTGCGAACGCTGCGCCCGAGGCCGCGCGGGTCATAGGTGATCACCGTGCGGTCGGGAAAGTGCGATGCCAGCGCGCGAAAGCCGCCGGCATCCATCGGTTGCCCGATCATGAAGAGCGGTGGGCGTCCGTCGGCTGGGAGGGGGCCCTGGACGTCGTAGACGATCGCCGCCCCAGCAGTTTCGAGTGTGTGCGTCGCCACGCCGGTTGCTTGCACCACGTCAGCCCTCGAGCAGCTGCTCGAGCTTGTCGAGCTGCTCCGACCAGCCCTGCTCAGCGCCGGCCATCGCGTCAGCCGGCGGCATCGGGTCGAAGTACGACTGCCGCATGGTGATCGCCGTTCCGCCGTCGCGAGCCTGGAACGTGAGCTCGATGAGTGTTGCGAAGATCTCTCCCTCCTCGTCGTTGATCGCACGACCGCTCATCACGAGGCGACGTGGACGGTCGATCTCGTAGTACTCACCGCCGAGGTAGTGCGAGAACTTCGCCTCCGCCGGAGTGGAGCTCGGCCACTCCATCGCCAGCCGGTACGTCCCGCCGACGCGCAGGTCGACCTCGGCGGCGGGACAGGAGAAGCCCTTGGGCCACCACCACTTCTCGAGCTGCTCGGGTTCTGTGAACGCGTCGAAGACCCGCTCCGGCGAGGCGTTGACGGTTCGCTCGACGACCAGCTGCTTGACGGGCGTTGCAGAGCGGACATCCACTCGGACACTGGCTTCAGGCATCGCGGTTCTCCTCTGATGTTGTTGCTTCCGGTTGGCTGGCGAGATGTGTCTCGAGACGGTCGAAACGGTCGGACCATTCCGCGTGCGTGCGGCGGAGCCAATCGTCGACGGGGAGGAGGCCCTCGAGCCGCAAGCGCGCTGGGCGCCGCTGGCCGTCGCGGCCCCGGGCGATCAGGCCGGCCCGTTCCAGGACCTTCAGATGCTTGGTGATGGCCGGCTGCGTCAGCGGGGACCCCCCGGCGAGCTCGACCACCCCGGCGTCGCCGGCGCCCAGGCGCTGCAGAATTGCCCGTCGCGTCGGATCGGCCAGGGCGGCGAACGCTCGGTCCAGGGGGTCATCCGGTGGCATTACCCACAGGTTATATAACCGATCGGTAAAATGCAACCCTACCGGGCTTGACCTGCCGCGCGCGCCTAGCGGCAGGGGCCGGAGATGCTCACGCCCGGGGCTCCGCTGGCGCTGGTGCGGATGGACGCCATCGCGCGCAGGCCCTCGCCTGGCTGGTAGCGCCAGAGGGTCCCGTCGTCGCCTGCGAGCCAGACGTCGCCGCCGTCGATAGCTGAGAGCGGCGACAGGTTGTCTGCCACGCCCACGTCGCCGATGCGCCCCTGGTTGAGGATCTCACTGTTGTGCGGTGATGTCAGCACCAGCGTGCGCTCGTCAATGCCCCCGCGCGCGTCGGGGGCGATGTGCTCGATGTCGCGGGTTGCCACCTGGATGATGGGCTGGCCCGCGGCGGTCTCTCCCACCGGTTGCGCGGCTCCAGCACCGTCGATGCGCCCGTCGAACCACGTTGTGGTGACGCCGTCGCGCAGGTCGTAACGGCTCACGACGCTGACGTCGCTGGCCGGGTCATACACCTGCAGATAGACCGCATCGGTCCCGCCTTGATAGCCGGCCATTGAGCTCTCCATGGCGGAGACGTGCGGGTAGACGGGCAGCGGCAGCGCGCGAACGGTCCCCGTATGCGGATCGAGCAGTGAGATGGGCATGGTCTCGCGTGGACCGGACGCGGCCGGTGTGGTGTCGAGGAGCACGATGCCCTCCGGGGAGAACCCCAGTGGCGAGAGGTAGCCGTTGGCCTGCTTGAGAATCGCGTGCGTTCCGCCGGCATCGACGACGGCGATACCGGGTTGAGACGGGTCGAGGCCACCGGTAACGTAGGAATTGCCATCAGGCGACACCATCTGCGGCGTGGTGTCCACCCAGCGGTGGAGACCCGGCACGTATGTGTTGCCCGTGGTCGTCACCGGGTGAAAGGCGACGTGCCCCGCGTCGAAGCTGACGAATCCAGTTGCGCTCGGATCGCTCAGGGCCGACAGCGCGATCGTGCAGTTCAGCTGTTCGCCGGCCGGGAGGACGTACACGGAGAGCGAGGCGGAGGCTGCGGGTGATGCGTGCGTGCCGACGCGGGTGCGCACGAGAAGCACGGCTGAAACCGCAACCATGACGGCGACCGCCGCTGCCAGCAGCCGTCTCGCGAGACGTCGCCTGCGGATTGCTGTGATCGGATCACCCAGATTCCTGAACGCGGTCGCGCTCGGCACCGCAGCATGTGGCCTGGCCGCGGGTGGCGTGACGCTCTCGTACAAAGCCCGAAGCGTGGCCTCGAGCTCCGCGGCCTCGGTGTCAGTGCTCATGACTTCTCTCCTTGTGCTTCCGGGTCAGCATCGAGCCGCTGCCGCAAGCGCTGCAGCGCCCTCTGTGCGGCGACCTTGGCGGCGGCCTCGGACATGCCCAAGACGTGGGCGACTTCTCGCAGCGACAGGTCCGCGGCGATGCGAAGCCCGATCAGCTCACGGTCCCGCCTGCGAAGCCCCTGCATGGCAGCGGCGACTTCTCGCAACCTCGCCCTGTTGGTGGCGACGACCTCGACATCGGGAGCCGCCGGCGCCTCCTGCCGCTGCCATGCCAGCCATCGCCGCCACCGGCTGCGGCGCCGATAGTCGTCGGCGACCAGGTTCCGAGCGATGGAGAGCAGCCACGTCCGAACCGTCGCGGCTTCAGGGCGCGCCCGCTCGTATGCCATGTAGGCGCGCACGAACGTGTCATGCGTGATGTCCTCCGCCGCCGTTGTATCCCCCAGCTGGGACACACAGAAGCGGTGGACGCCTGCAGCGTGGGCGGCGTAGAGGAGATCGAACGGCAGCGGTGCCTCGGTGGTGCGCGTGGCGGCTCCCAGGTCGATGGCCGGACTCATCATTCGCATTCCAAACGCTCAGACCACACCGGAGGGAACACTCCCGTGGCAAGAGGACCGGCCGGCGCGCCATCGCCGGCAAGGAATCGCGTGACTCCGATGGGTGACATCGAGGCCATCGCGATCCGCGGCGCCTGGACGGGCAACCGCGGAATCCTGCATCGCGGCCACGAGATCGTGCGATTCCACGCCGGCAGTCTGTGGATCACCTGCGCGCTCGCGTTTCGCGACCGCTGGCACGAGCAGTGGCGGCCGCACCATTTCACGTGGCTCTACTTCCTGGACGAGGCGGTGTCGATGGCGGCCGGGCACCGTCCCTGCGCGGAGTGCCGTCGTAACAGCTACAACGCGTTTCGTGGCGCGTGGGACGGTGAGCACGGGACGGGTGCCGCCACTGCGGCAGCGATGGATCGCAGGCTGCATGGCGAACGGATCGTGCGCGGCACACATCGGCGACGCATCCACCGCATGCCGTGGGCTGAGCTGACAGACGGTGCGTTCGTGCTCGTCGATGAGTCGCCCGCCGTGGCGGTCGACGGCCATCTCGCGCGCTGGACGCGTGAGGGCTACGCGGCGCCGTTCCTTCGCCGGCCCCGCAGCGGACACGCAGACGTGATCACGCCACCGTCGACGGTGGCGGTGCTGCGCGCCGGCTACCCAGTGCAGATCGACGAAGCCGCACGTGGATGACGCGAGGCGAGGGCTACGCCAGGCGTTTCTCGAACCAATGGTCGGCGAACGGCTCGTCGTTGAAAGGCGGCACCTCCACCCACCCGGCGGAGCGGTAGAGACCGAGCGCCTCGTGCAACACCGCGCTCGTCTCGATGTGCGCGACCTGTGCTCCCCCAGTGCGCGCGCACGCCTCGAGCGTCGCGAGGAGGCGGCGGCCCAAGCCAAGCCCGCGCGCCTGTGGTGCGATCCACATGCGCTTGATCTCCGCCGGCGCACCGGCATGGTGCTTGACGCCGCCGCATCCGATGGCCTCGCCGTGAAGGGACGCGACGAAGAACTGCCCCGCCGGTGGGCGCAGCTCATGCGGCTGCGCGGTCGCTCCCTTCGTGGGGTCGAAGCCGCGGGTTGAACGGCGGTTGAGCTCGGCGACGTACTCGGCCAGGCAGTAGCGCGCGTCGGCGTCCTCCGGGTCGACCGGCCGGATCTCGACGCTGGCCGCGACCAGCAGGCGCTCGACGTCACCCATGGCCGTCACCAGCTGCTGCCGCTGCCGCGCGTTGAGCGGGGCCAGCAGCGACTCCGCGAGACGGTCGGACCGGTCGTCGAGGCGCGCACGCTCACGCCGGCCGGCTGCAGTCAGGCGGGCCACCCGCACCCGCTGGTCGCCCCGGCTCATCACCACCTTCACCAGCCCGCCGGATTCGAGGGAGCGAAGGAGGCGGCTCACGTAGCCGGAGTCGAGGCCCAGGCGGACGCGGAGGAGACGCACCTCGCAGCCTTCCGAACCGATCTCCCAGAGCAGACGCGCTTCACCCAGCGGCCGCGGCAGCCCGAGGAACCGGTCGCTGAGCGCGCCCACGCGCTCGGTCACAACGCGGTTGAATCGCCGGACCTGAGCGACCATGGGGTCCGCCATTCTCTGACTTTAGTCAGCAAATGGGGCGGCGGTCAAGGGTCCTGATCGCAACGGTGGCGGCCGCAATCGCGAATCGCTGATCACGGTCCGTCACTCGGGCGCGTAGCTATGCTGTGCGCACGATGACTCCGATGGCTCCCAAGCGAGCCGTGGTCTGGGGAGGGGTGACGCTCGGGCTGGCCGGGACCTGGCTCGGGCACACGGGCGAGTACGTCCGCGTGTGGGGCCCGCGCGGGCTGACCACAGAGCTGATCGGGTCAGTCCACGTCTACATGATTCCGCTCGCGATCGTGCTCGGGGCGGCGGGCCTGCTGCTGGCGGCGCAGCTCTGGTCGGTGTGGACGCAGCTCGGCCGCCACCTTGACAGCGCTCGCCGCATGTTGCGCGCCGCCCTGCGCGGCCGCGCGGTGCCCGCGCCGCCACGTGCCGGCGCGTGGATGCCGTCACTGTCGTCGCGCCTGCTCATCGCATGGCCGGCGCTGACAGTCCTGCAGCTCGCGCTCTACGTCATCCAGGAGAACATCGAGGCAGCGGCGGCGGGCATGCCCGCTCCCGGCTTGGGCGCCATCACCGGCGTGCACGCATTCGCGCCGCTGGTGCATGCGGTCGTTGCGCTCGCACTCCTGCTGACCGTCCTGGTCGCGCTGCGAGTCATTCGCATTCGTGCGCGGCACGTCGAGGCGGTGCAGGCGATCCTGCGCCACGTTCTGGCAGTGCGCCGTTCGCGAGGCGCATCCGCAATTCCGTCCGCGCGCGCAGCGCGGACCCCGTCCCAGCTCTTCGGTCACGACCTCCTCCAGCGCCCTCCGCCGCTGATCGCCGCTCTCTGAGGCGAATTCAGCGGGCGTGAGCCCGCCGGTGCGCAGGCGGACTTCGCGTGCGCGCCGCCACATTGCTACGAGGAGTGATCCGTGCACACAACGCGAGGCGTGCGCATCGCCGCGGCCGCGGCAGCGGCATGCGCCATAGGTCTCCTGCCCGTGGTGGCGTCGGCGCATGCCGTCATCACCGTGGGCGGCTACCACGTTGCCATCGGGTGGCAGTACGAGCCGCCAGGTGGCAGCTCCACCTATGTCGGCCAGCCCAACGGCGTGCAGGTCTTCATCGACACCCTCACCGCCACGGGCGACATCGGGTCGCCCGTCGGCGACCTGAACAGCGACTGCAGCCATCCCGACTTCCAGGTGACCGTGACCTTTGACGGCAAGACGAGCAGCCCGCTCTGTCCCATGCCGACGTTCGACCCCGACACGGCCAGCGGCCGGATGGATGAGTACGACGCGGTGCTGACACCGACGAAGGTCGGTGATTACACCTTCCGCATCTTCGGCTCGATTCACGGGACGGCGATCGACAAGTCGGCCACCTCAGGGCCATCGACGTTCGACACCGTGGCCGACCAGAGCGCCGTTGACTTTCCCACCGCCGCACCGGCGCTGGGTGATGTTGCGGCCAAGGTCGATCAGGTGGGAAACCGCGCTGCCGACGCCGCTGCGTCAGCAGCCAGTGCCGCCGACACCGCCAACCGGGCATCGACCATCGCGATCATCGCCGTGATCGTTGCTGCGCTGCTCGGCGCGGCGAACCTTGCGGTGGTGCTCCGGCGAAGAAGGAGCTGACACGCACAACCGGCTCATTCGGGGCGCAGTCCTGGCCGCGACCGCCGCGGTCGCGGCCTGGCTCGCCCTGCCGCTTCACGTGGCGGCGCATGCGCTGCCACAGAGCTCCGTGCCCGCCGAGGGAAGCAGCGTGCAGACGCCTCCGGCGAGCGTGCTCATCGTGTTCGGTGAGCAACCCGACGTGGGGCTGTCATCCATCACGGTCGTCAACAGCGCCGGAACGGATGTCGACGCGGGCCCCACCACCGCGGCTCCAGGGAAGCCGGCCGGCCTCGAGGTGGCACTGCGTCCGCACCTGCCCGACGGTGTGTACACGGTCACGTGGAAGACGGTGTCGGCGGTCGACGGTCACCTCGCCACGGGCTCCTTCGCCTTCGGGATCGGCGTGCCCGCGAACACGCTGCCCCACACCGCGGCGGTCGTCGGTGCATCTGCGCCGGGTGTGATCGCTGTCGTGTCACGCCTCGTGCTGTTCGCAGGCCTGGTTGCAGTGCTCGGCGGAGTGACATTGGGCATCGCTGCATTCGGCGAGCCGCCGCCGGCGCTGCGCAAAGGGATAGCCGTGGCCGCGGTGCTCGCCTTTGCCGGCACCGCCGGTGTGACCGCGACGCAGATCCAGGCGGCGGGCGTGAGTCCCGCTGCGCTGCTCGGCTCATCGCTGGGGCGGTCGCTGCTGGCACGCGCGATCCCCGCGCTCCTGCTCATGGCGTCCTCACTGTGGATGCTGTTCAACAAGCGCCGCGTGCTCTTCGCGGCGGCCGCCGCTGTCGCTGCCCTCGTCGCGATGACCGTGGATGTGCTCAACAGCCACGCCGCGGCCGAGCAGCCGGCGGCGCTCAACGAGCTGGCGCAGACGCTGCACATCGTTGCCGTGGGCATCTGGATCGGCGGCCTCGCCGCGCTGCTGGTGAGCAGCAGGGGGCAGCCGGATGCGACCCAGATCAGCGCCGCACGGCGCCTCTCGACGTTCGCCGGGATCGGCCTTGTCACGGTCGCCGCCACGGGCGTCTTCCGCGCTGTGATCGAGGTGCAGACGTGGCAGAGCCTGGTGAGCACCGCATTCGGAGCTCTGGTCCTGCTCAAGATCGGACTCTTCCTGATCCTCGCCGCTTTGGGCGCGCTCAATCGCTACGGCAATCTCCCTCGCCTGCCGGGCATGCTGCGGCGGCTGCGCCGCGTGGTCACGGGCGAGGTGCTGGTGGCCGTCGGCGCGCTCACGGTGACGGCGGCGCTTGTGAATGTGGCGCCGCCCGCAGAGTACGCGGCCGCGGCAGCAGCGACGCAGACGTCCGCTAACCTCGTTGTCTCGGGCAGCGACTACGCAACTACCGTGCGCGTGCGCATGACGGTGACGCCCGGCACCGCGGGCTTCAACACCTTCAACGTCCGTGTGAGTGACTACGACACCGGGGCGGCGGTCAGCGCCGGCAACGTTGTGCTGCAGTTCACCGAGCCGTTCCGTCCCGCGATCGCCACATCCACGCTGGCGCTTCGCAAACAGGCGGACGGCTCATTTCAGGCGCGCGGCGGCAACCTGTCGCTCCCCGGGATCTGGCAGATCGCCGTGCTCGTGGAGAACGGACTGCAATCAACGGAGGTGCACCTGCAGCTGGCAACGATCACCACACCACCCGTCATCCAGGTGAGCCACTTCGCCGCGGGCCTTCCCACCGTGTACACGATCCAGATCAACGCCGGCGTGCAGGCGCAGGTCTATCTCGATCCCAACAAGCCCGGCGCCGACGAGTTCCACGTCACGTTTGTGGCGCCCAGCGGCAACGAGGTGCCGATGTCGGACATCACGATCGGTATGACGCCGCCGTCCGGGACGCCTGCCATTCTGCCCAGCCGCCGTCTCGACGACGTCGGCCATTTCGTCGCCGACGCACACGTGCCGGGCGGGCAAACCCGCTTTGATATCCTGGCCACCACGCGTTCCGGGCAGGCCGTCTCCACCTACATCCTCATCACACCGGGTAGCTAGCCGATGCGCGCACTCATCGTCACAACGCTTGCCGCTCTGACCATCGCGGCCTGCGGCGCAACCGCAACGCCGTCGTCCAGCGCCACGCCGACCCTGACGCCGGCAACGCTGAGCCGCCCGCCGACATCGGTGAAGATCACGCTGGTGACTCCCACCAATGGCGAGGTCGTGCACGGCTCAACGGTGCACATCGTCGTCGTCATCAGCGGCGGCACCGTGACGCCGACGTACTCGACGCACATCTCGCCGACGGTGGGACACGTGCACCTCTATTTCGACAACCAGCTTGTCTACATGAGCTACACGCTGCACCAGGACCTTCCTGTGCAGCCCGGCTTCACGTATACGATGTATGCGGAATGGGTGGCCGCCGATCACTTCCCCTTCAGCCCGCGCGACGTGACGCCTCCCGTGATATTCCACGTGGCCGCGTCCTGAGATGACGCGCACCGTGGTGGAGGTCCGCGACCTCGTGAAGCGATACCAGCGCGGCGTGGTCGCCCTGGACGGCATCTCGTTCCAAGCGTCTGCGGGCGAGGTCTTCGGCCTGCTCGGCCCCAACGGCGCGGGCAAGACGACCACGGTCGGCATCCTGACCACACGCGTGCGGCCGACGAGCGGCGCCGCCTTCGTGGACGGCGTCGACGTGGTCCGCTTCCCGGTGGCCGCGCGGTCCCGCCTCGCGGTGGTGCCGCAGCGCAGCAATCTCGACCGCGCCATCTCGATCCGCGACAACCTGCTGTTCCATGCCGCCTACCACGGTGTGCCCGCGCACGAACGAGACGCAAGAGCGAGCGCGCTGCTCCAGCAGTTCCAGTTGCATCAGCGAGCCGGCAGCAAGCCAGACATGTTCTCCGGCGGGCAGTCGCAGCGCGTCATGATCGCGCGCGCCCTGATGCACGAGCCGGTCGTGCTCTTCCTCGACGAGCCGACGACCGGGCTCGACCCGGCCGCGCGGCTCTTTGTCTGGGACCGTCTCCGCGAGCTGAAGGAGCGCGGCGTTACGCTGGTGCTGACCACGCACGACATGCACGAGGCGTCGGCGCTGGCCGACCGTGTTGCGATCATCGACCGGGGCAAGCTGCTCGCGCTCGACGCCCCGGCGGCGCTGGTGCAGTCCCTGCCGGGCCGGGCCACGCTGGAGCTGGCGATCGCCTCGGAGAACGGCGCGGACGGCGAGGCGGTGCGCGGCGTGCTGCAGTCGCTGCCGGGTGTGGAGGCGCTGGAGCCCGTGCAGGCCGAGGGTGGGGAGCTGCGCATGCGCCTGTACACGAGCGCCGACGCGCCGCTGCTGGTGGCGCCCGCCGCGGCCGCACTCGGCGAGCGCGGGCTCAGCATCAGCGACATCAAGCTGGGCAGCCCGAGCCTCGAGGACGTGTTCATCCATCTCACCGGGCGGACGCTGCGATGACCGCCGTCGCGCACGTGCCGCTGTCGCAGACGACGCAGACGCAGGGCGGCGCCTTCCTGGCCATCCTGCGGCGTGACCTGCTGGTCACCTGGAACGATCTGCCCACGTTCCTGGCGCAGGTGATCCTGCAACCGCTATTCCTGCTGCTCGTGTTCGGCAAGGTGCTCGGCGCGCTCGGTTACACGCGCGGCGGATATGCTGACCTGCTGTTCCCCGGGTTGCTCGCGCTGACGGCGGTGATCACCGGGATGCAGGCGCTCGCATTCCCGCTCGTGATCGAGTTCGGCTGGACGAAGGAGATCGAGGACCGGCTGCTGGCGCCGATCAGCACGGCGCTCGTGGCGGTCGAGAAGCTGCTCTTCGCCGCATTGCGCGGCGTGGTGGCCAGCGTGGTGATGATCCCCGTCGGGTTCATCATCCTCGGCGGCATTCCCTGGCCGTGGTCGGGTGTGCCCTTGCTCTTCGCGATGCTGGTTCTCGCATCCCTGCTCGGCGCCGCCATCGGATTGGCGCTGGGCACCGCGGTGACACCAAACCGGATCAACATCGTGTTCGCAGTCGCCTTCACGCCGCTGCTGTTCACCGGCTGCAGCCAGTACCCGTGGCCGTCGCTCGCCGCGCTGCGCTGGTTCCAGGTCGTCACCGCGATGAACCCGATGACGTACGCCAGCGAAGGCATGCGCGCTGCGTTGGTGCCGAGCGTGCCCCACATCGCGCCGTGGGTGTCGCTCATCGTGCTGCCCGCCGCAATCCTGGCGTTGGTCGCCGTGGGGATACGGGGCTTCTACCGCCGCGCGGTCGACTGAGGCCTTCACGCCGCGACGAGCGCCGTACAATCCGCGTCCGTGTCGAAGGAGGAGGTCGACGCCTATCTCGCCGGCGTCGATGAGCCCGCGCGCGCCACGCTGGAGCGGCTGCGCAAGGACATCCTCAGCGTCGTGCCCGATGCCGAGCAGGGCATCTCATACCGCGTGCCCGCGTTTCGCATGAAGGGCAAGGTGGTGGCCGGCTTCGCCGTCTTCAAGACACACCTGAGCTACCTGCCCTTCAGCGGATCGACCATCCCCGCGCTTGCGAAGGAGACGGCGGCGTACGGCGGCACCAAGAGCGCGCTGCACTTCCCTCACGACGAGCCACTGCCAGCGTCGTTGGTGCGCCGGCTGGTGGAGACACGGCTGGGCGAGATCGGCCGGCGCGGCTAGGGATCAGGAAGGCCGGGATGGCGCCGCGCGCAGCCGCGCGGCGCCACCTCGGTTATGGCGCCTGTGTCAGCGCGGTGTCATCGACGACGAAGTTCGTCGTTCCGCCGCCCCTGTCGGTCTCGCTGCCGGTGAACTTCAGCGTGATCTTCTTGCCGGCGTACTTCGACAAGCTGAACGTGTACTGCACGTAGCTGTTGTTCGCGTTGAGGTTGGAGAAGGTCTTCAGCGTGGTGAGCACGGTCGACCCGCTCAGCACCTGCACCTTCAGCGTGTCCACAGACGACGACGTCCGTTCGGATGTGTCGATCCAGAGCCAGAAGGAGAACGTGTCGGTGTGGCAGTTGGCGTTGACCGTCACGGTCTGCGCCAGCGTGTCCGTGTGCGGGCGCCCGTAGCCGTCCAGCCATGCGAACCAGCTGCCGGAGTGCGCGATCTCACCGCTTCCGTTCGCCGAGATGACGCCGGCCGTCGCCGACCACGGGCTGGCGGAGCCGGTCTCGAATCCGGGGTTGCCCAGCAGCTGTGCCGACGGGCACGACGACGCGCTGCTCACGGTCCACGAGAAGCTGGCGGAGCCGCTGGCGCCGGTGGTGTCGGACGCGCTGACGGTCACCGACGACGTCCCGATCGTGGTCGGTGTGCCGGAGATGAGACCCGAAGAGCTGTTGATGGAGAGGCCGGCGGGCAGGCCCGACGCGCTGTATGTGAGCGTCTGGCCGCCGGCGGAGTCGCTCGCGTGGATCTGCAGGCTGACGGCTGTCCCCACGGTGGAGCTCTGGTTGCCCGGGTTGGTCACGGTGACCGTGTTGCTGACCGCGGGGTTGACCGTCCAGGTGAACGACGTGGAGCCGCTTGCGCCGGTCGTGTCCGCGGCGGTCACGGTGACCGACCACGTCGCGGCCGTGGTGGGCGTGCCCGAGATGAGCCCCGATGAGCTGTTGATGGAGAGGCCGGTCGGCAGACTCGACGCGCTGTATGTGAGCGTCTGGCCGCTGGCGGAGTCGCTGGCGTGGATTTGCAAGCTCACGGCTGTGCCGACCGTTGACGTCTGGTTGCCCGGGTTGGTCACGGTCACCGTGTTGCCGCCGTTGCTGACGATGGGGTGCGACACCTCGCATCCACCGCTGCCGCCGCCGAAGTCGTTGGCCCACGTGGACTGCACCGCGAACGTCCCTGTGGTCAGCGAGATGTTCTGCGACGCGCCCTGACCCGAGGAGATCCAGGCGCACTTGTCGCCCGTCTCGGCGCCGCTCGAGTCGGTCCAGCCGCCCGCCGGGTACTGGTCCGTGATCGTCTCGGCGTACTCGTGGCCCTCGACAATCGTGACGCCGTCCAGGTTGTTGCCCGGGTTCACGAAGCTAGCGCCACAGTTCGCTCCGGCATCAGGGATATACGGCAGGTTGGTGAAGGCGAGGAGCCCGTCGGGGCTGCTGACTCCACCGCCGCTGAGCGTGGAGTCGCCCGTGTAGTCGTGCCAGGCGCAGAAACCCTGCCCCTGATAGTTGTCCGGGTTGGTCCCGGTAGGGGAGATGACGACGTACTGCGTGTTACGGTTCGACGCCTGCGTCGTGTTGCCGAAATGCGTCGCCGCGTTGACCGCCTCGACGCCGAGCGCATGGCCGCTGGCGGTGGACGGAGCCGCTGCTGAGGCGTCCTCCCAGACGCCGGCGAGCGCACCACCGGTCGGATACCCCACATGCGCAGCGTTCGAGGGGCAGGTCTGGGACCCGGTGGCAACTCCCTCGCAGTACTGGGTCATGACGCCGCTCCAGGTCTCACCGCCGGTGCCGAGGCCGCGCATGAACGCCTGGAGGTCCGGTGCGATGTTCTGCGAGTCACCGGAGTACGTGTAGTAGCCCTGCGCGTTCGTACTCTGCGCGCCCCACTGGGAGCCCCAGAACACGAGGTACACCTGCTCCGGCCCGGTGGTGACGCCGACTCCGCTGATGCCGCCGCCGAAGTTCATGTCGTTGGGACTCGAGGCGATGGCCGAGCCTGCCGCGATGTGCGTGCGCGCCCACGACAGCGACGGCACCACGCCGTGCCGGTATCCGTGCCCGGCCGTCAGGGGCGCGAGCGGCGCGGCGCCCGATCCCACCGCCGGCGCCATCGCCGCGGAAGCTGTCGCGGCGCTCACCACGAGGCCGCCGCCCGCGGCAGCGAGGCCGATCGCCAGGGCGTTGGGTATCAGCCGCGGGCGCGCGCCGTTGGCGCGGCCTCTCTCGGAGCGTCCTGTCGGTGCCATCGATTCCCCCCAAAGGTCGCGTTCACACAGCGTGGTTTTTCAGCCGGATGGCAGCCGCAAGGATTGCAGTCCAGCCCTCGACCGGGGAGCGTACACGGCGCCCCGGGCGTTGTCCACCGCGAGCCGGGCCGTCGCTCGAGGTTGCCCGCGGGAACCCGCGCCGATTACCATTCGGCGCACCGGTCCAGGAAGCCGGGTCAGGAAGGAGGATTGAGTGCGGCGTTCTCGCCTTGCCACGTGTTTTGTGCTGCTTGCAGCCCTCGCGCTCGCCGCTCTCACCGCGCCCCGTCACGGTGCGGCCACCCCCGCCACGGCGGGGCACACGGCTCAGAAGCTGGAGGAGGAGGCCCCGCCGGGCGACGAGTTCCTCAACCAGCGCCTGGTCAACGTCGGCGGCGCGCTCACCGACAACGCATTCGCCCTGGCTGGCCAGCAGGCGCTCAGCGTTCGCGCTCAGACGGCCTCTGCCGATCCCGCCGACGCCACCGCGCAGTGGAGCTTCGACGGCCCGACCAACATCGACAACCCCCACGGCCAGGGCGGCGCCAACGACGGGGGCGGGCGGGTGGCGGACCTCGCCGTCGACCCGCTGCACGCCGGGGTGGTGTACGCGGCGAGCGCCGGCGGTGGTGTGTGGAAGAGCACCGACGCGGGCAAGACGTTCGCCTCGGTGTGGCCGGTCTCGCTCCCGGAGGCGATGGGCGCCATCACCGTCGGTCCTGACGGCACCGTGTGGGCGGGCACCGGTGAGACCAACCCCGGCGGGGGCAGCATCACCTTCTTCGGCGACGGCATCTATCGCTCCACGGACGGCGGCAGCACGTGGTCGAACGTCGGGCTGACCGACTCGTGGACCATCGCGCGCATCGTCGTCAACCCGGCGAACGCGAACCAGGTGTGGGTCGCGGTCTCGGGCAACCTGTTCCTCCCCGGCCACCAGCGCGGCGTCTACGTCACCAACAACGGGCTGACGAGCAACCCGAGCAGCGTGGTGTGGACACAGTCACTGGCGCCCCCGCTGGGCTCCAACGGCACCGGCACGCTCAGCGCCACCGGCGCCAGCGACCTGGCGATGAGCCAGCAGCACCCGAATGTGCTCTACGCGGCGATGTGGGACCACATCCGCACTCCCGATCACCGCACGTACACGGGCAGCGGCTCCGGCGTGTGGAAGACGACGGACGGCGGCACGACATGGACGGAGCTGACGTCGGCGGCGAATGCGGTGACATCGGGACTGCTCGCCGACAACACCGCCAACGGGCGCATCGGCGTCGCGGTGGCGCCGTCCGATGACCACTACGTCTACGTCAACTACGCCAACGACCCGCTCGGCGCCTTCGAGGCGTGGTTCACGTCCACCGACGGTGGCGCGACGTTCTCCAAGCCGGCGCAGGCGCAGCTCGACCTGCGCATCCCGGTGACCAACTCGTCGTACGTGTACGGCTGGTGGTTCGCCAAAACGTTCGTCGATCCGAAGACTCCGACGAATGTCTGGGTGACGGGGCTGTGCCTGTGGTCGTCCACCGACGGCGGCAGCACCTTCCCAAACGACGACTGCAGCGTGCACGCGGACCAGCACAGCATGGAGTGGGACCCCAACGTCGCCAACCAGGTGTATCTGGGTGACGACGGCGGGTTCTTCACGTCGACGCACAACGGCACGCCAGGAACCTTCGTGCCCGCGACGTACGAGCCGTGGCCGCAGTTCGACGGCCTCGACGTCAGCGAGCAGGATCCCACGCACATCGCCGGCGGCCTGCAGGACAACGGGTCGCAGCGCAGCTGGGACAGCAACGGCAACGCCGTGGCGATGAACGGCTGGAACTCGATGTACGGCGGTGACGGGCAGCAGAACCTGATCGACCCGCAGAACAACAAGATCGTCTACTCCTGCCTGCAGTACGGCAACTGCCAGGTGTCAACCGACGGGGGCAACACCGGCACGGAGTTCGACAACGGACCCACCAGCCTCAACCCCGATCCCAACGGCACGGTGTCGGCGCGCAACGCGTACTTCACGCCGATGGCGTTCGACCCGAGCAACCCCGACACCGTGTACTGGTCGGGCGACATCGTCAACGTGTCCAACAACGATGGCGCGAACTGGCGCGTCATCAGCCCCGACCTCGGCGGCCCCATTCCGGGCACCGAGGCGGACCCGCTGTACGCGGGTCACTACGGCGTGGTGACGACGATCTCGGTGTCCAAGAGCAACCACGACATCGTGTGGGTGGGCACCGACTCGGGCAACGTGTGGATGACGAGCGACGCGACGTCGAATCCCACGATGCCCACGTGGACCCAGATCAGCGGGCTCGGCGTCACGAACTCCCCGCTGCCGACGCGCTGGGTGTCGAAGGTGTATGTCGACCCGGACAACCCGCAGATCGTGTACGTCGGGTTCAGCGGCTACCGCGCGGGTGACAACAACCCCTACATCGAGCGCACCGACGACGGCGGGGCCACGTGGACTGACCTGAGCTCGGGCCTGCCCGAGGCGACGGTGAACGACATCACCCTGGCCGGCGGCCGCCTCTGGGTGGCGACTGACACCGGCATCTACGCGAGCGACGCCGCCCAGGATCCCACCATGTCGCCGTCCATCACCTGGCGGGAGATCGGCGACAACCTCCCGGCGATCGCGGTGACCGCGCTGCGCTACGTGCAGAGCAACACGACGCTGTACATCTCGACGTTCGGACGCGGTGTGTGGTCGCTGGCGCTGGCGCCGGCGACGTCGACGCCGGAGGCCGGCGCCGCATTGTTGCTGCCGCTGGGCGGAGCACTCGCCGCGGGAGGCGCCGTGCTGCTGCGCCGCCGTCGAGCGCGACGGCGCGCTGCAATGCAGCAGGCGAAGGGAGGGCAATGACGATGCTCAGGAAGGGAATGGCGCGGTCGCTGCTGCTCGCCGCGGTCGTCGGTGCGAGCGCGTTCGCTCCGGCCGTCGTGTCGAGTACGCATGCCACTGCAGACGCCACCAAGACGTCGTGCACGCCGGATCCGGCGCTCGACAGCCTCGACCCCTGCCGCGCCGACACCGGCCAGGCCACCGACGACCAGGCCCACTACAGCTACACCACGGCCATCAAGTCGCACGTGCAGGTGCCGGTGCCGCAGACCATCGTCGACGCCATCAACCCGCCGCAGGGCGGCGCGCCCAACGTCGACACGATATGGATCGACTACATCCGTCCCAATGTCCCGGCGGGCGTGACCGTGCCGACGATCATGGATGCGTCGCCGTACTACAACACGCTCGGGCGCGGCTACGACGGCATCCTCAAGTCGCTCACCGATCCGAACGCGCCGGAACCCGTGAGCGTCGAGCGCTGTGCCGGCGCCAATCCGTGCACGAACTACGCGGACTTCCCGGAGTGGGAGGCGCACTACTTCGTGCCGCGCGGCTACGCGGTGGCGCTGATGGACCTGCGCGGCACCCGCAACAGCAGCGGCTGTGAGGTGTACGGCGACAAGCAGGAGGCGCTCGACGCCGTGGCCGCCGTGGACTGGATCGCCGGACAGACCTGGTCCAACCAGCGCGTGGGCATGATCGGCGGCTCGTACGACGGCACGATGGCGAACGGCGCGGCCGCGCTGTACCCGCTGGCCGGGAAGTATCACAACGTCGACGGCCACGGCATGGACGCGCTGGCTGCGGTGGTGCCCATCCGCGCCATCGACCGCTGGTACGACTACCAGTTCTTCAACGGAGTCGAGGCCAACGGACAGGAGCTCGACCCGGAGCTGTTCACCGCGGAGCTGCCGGCGGAGGACTGGCCCACGAACGGGCCCACCACGGGCGATCCGACCTATGCGCAAGGGCTGGCGCAGCGAAAGTCGTGTCCCGCGTTCGCGCAGGTGGCCACCGACGAGGGCTACACGGCGCCGTACCAGGACACGCAGGACGCGGCCACCACCAGCTTCTGGAACAACCGCGACTACCTGCAGTACACGCCCACGTGGAAGGCGGCAACGCTCTTCATCCACGGGCTCTTCGACAACAACGTCAAGACGATGAACTCCGGCCAGCTGTGGGATGCGCTCAACGCGCGCGCCACGCCGCCGCCCTTGCGATACCTCTGGTTCAACGGCGGCCATGCCGACCCCGACACACCCAGCGTGCAGGTGGAGAACCAGAACGGCCTGACCGCTGAGTACCTGATGCCGTACACGTGGATGCAGAAGTTCGAGCAGGAGGTGCACCAGTGGTTCCTGCAGTACCTCAAGGGCGTCGACGCCGGCGCACTGCAGGCGCCCAAGGTCGAGATCCAGCGCGACTACGACGACGCCGGCGACACATTGCAGCAGGGGCACTGGGACGCCTACTCGCAGTGGCCGGCGCCGGGAAGCGACACGGTGCTCCACTTCGACGCATCCAACAACACGGCATCCGCGAATCCCGCGGGCGCGGGCACCGTGCAGTGGGATGACGAGGCCACAGGCATGGCCGCACCTGCGAGCCAGTCGTTCGTCAGCGCGCCGTTCACCTCAGACACGCGCATCTCCGGCCAGTTCGAGTTCGACCTCAACATCTCCGCCGCCGGCGCCGACACCACAATCGCGGTGGAGGTGGATGACATCCCGCCGGGAGCGCTGACCGACACGACCTTCGCGACCGAGGACGTTTCCACCAACACGCATCCGTTCGCGTTCACCTACGGATACATCCGTGCCTTCTACCGCGCGTCGGTGCACCCGCGCGGCGCCTCGTATCCGACGGGCGGGTCATTCCTCACGCCGAACACGCAGTACGCGATCAGCTTTCCGTCGACCTACACGGACTACGTGGTGCGGAGCGGCCACCGCCTGCGATTCACGTTCAGCAACGCATCGCCGTACAGCCTGCCCACGTATCAGGGCAATGTGGTGACGATGTACGCAGGGTTGAACGACGGCACCAGCCAGGTGCACATTCCCGTCGCCGCGACCGGACCGACCACCTCGACGCCCGAGTTCGGCGCCGGCGGCCCCACGGTCGCGGTGCTGGCCGGCGGCGTCATCCTCGTGGCAGCCGGCGCGCGCCGGCGCAGGTCATCGCGCCGCGTCCGGCGGGCGAGCTCCGGCGAGGCTCAGCCCCAGCCGAAGTTGTCCGAGAGCTCCGCAGAGTAGCCCCAGCCGAAGTTGTCCGCCGAGTAGCCCCAGCCGAAGTTGTCCGCCGAATCCCGCGAGTATCCCCAGCCGAAGTTATCGCACGGCTTCGTGGTGGTCCGGGTCATGTCCTGTCTCCTCCCGCGGTCCCGTCCGCACCCCGGACGGCGACCCTCGGTGGCTGAAGCCTGCGGGTGGGACCTTTCCGGAACCTAAAGCGGAGCTAAAACCGGTTCCGGGGAACGGGGCGCGGCTTCAGCCATCTCGTCGAGGCGCACCAGCGCGATGCCGGCAACCACCAAAACGCCACCGGCGAGCTGGACGGGGTTCAGCCGCTGCCCGAGCAGCAGCCAGGCGAAGCCGACCGCGGCCAGGACCTCACACAGGCCGAGGAAGGAGGCCAGCTTCGAGCCCAGCAGCCGCACCGCGGCGATGCCGCTGACGTAGGCGACGACCGCCGCCACGAGCGACAGGCCGAGCACAGGCACCAGCCAGGACACCGGCCTGGCCAGCAGGATCACATCGACGAAGGCGGCGTGCAGCGGCAGCACGTGAACGGCGCCGGCGATCGCGAGCGTGACCGCGCCGACCACGAGCCCGCCCCACGCCATCACGAGCGGCGGCACGCCGTCGTCGGCGTGCGCGGCCAGGATGAAGTAGGCGGCCAGCCCCACGGCGGCGCCGAGCCCCCAGAGGACGCCGATGAAGTCGACGCGGTGCGCACCGGCCAGGTCGAGCACGAGCACCAGACCCGCGAGGGCCGCCGCTCCCGCGACGGCGGTGAGCAGCCTCGGCCGGCGGCCCTGCCGAATCCAGCCCCAGGCCACCACGAGCAGGATGCCCGAGTACTCGAGGAGGAGGGCGACGCCCACCGACAGGCGCGAGACTGCGTTGAAGTAGCAGAACTGCGCCGCGGCCACGGCCACCACGCCGTAGACCAGCAGCAGGCGCATCGACGCCCACGCGGGGCGCTGCCGCCGAAGCTGGACGAGCGCCGGCGTCGTCAGAACCAGCGCGGCGATGCCCACACGCGTGACGACCGCGGCGCCGGGGGTCCAGCCGGCGCTGATCAGGCTCGAGGCAAACGCGCCGGCCGTGCCGAAGGTGGTGCCGGAGAGGACACCCAGGGCCAGACCCGCGTTGCTCGGCGACCTGCGCATGACGGGGCCTCCCAGGCTGCCCGGACCGGTGCGGTAATGACCAACCCAGGACTTGGACGCTTACAGTCTAGCCAGCCGGGGGTAAGATGTCAACGTGCCGTTCACTCATGACACGGAACTGGCGCTGCAGTCGGCGGCCGCGCTGGTCAACAGCGCCGAGGACGAGGGCGACCGCCTTGCCGACATGGCGGGACTGGACCGCTTCGTGGCGGAGTGGAACTGGACGGGCAGCCGCCGCCGGGACGCAAGCGAGCTCGAGCAGGTGCGGGCACTGCGGCCCAGGCTGCGGCGTCTCTGGGAGCTCGACGAGGATGGCATCGTGACCGAGGTGAACGCGATCCTGCGCGACACGGGCGCGTTGCCGCAGCTGGTCAGGCACGGCGGGTGGGACTACCACGTGCACGCGACGCCGCCCGACGCGCCGCTCGCTGACCGCATGGCGGTGGAAGCGGCGATGGCGTTTCTGGACGTCGTCGTCCTGAAGGAGATGGACCGCCTGCGTGTGTGCGGCGCGGACGACTGCGATGACGTCGTCGTCGATCTCTCCAAGAACCGGTCCCGCCGCTACTGCAGCGCCACCTGCTCGAGCCGCGTGAACGTCGCCGCGTTTCGCGCGCGCAACCGCTGACGCATGAGCGCTCCCGCTGTGCGTCTCGTCCCCGTCGCGGTGGATGACGCGGTGGCGCTGCACGAGCTGCTGGTCCGCAACCGCGAATACCTCGCGCCGTGGTCGCCGGCGCGCGACGAGGAGTGGTATGGCCTCGAGCAGCAACGGGAACGTCTTGCGGCTGCAGTCGCGCAACACGGTGAAGGTTCTGCGTATTACTTCAAGATCGTGGCCGGCGATGGCGCCGTCGGGCGCCTCGATCTCAACAACGTCGTGCGCGGTGTGTGGCGCAACACAAACCTCGGCTACTGGGTGGCCGAGAGCGAACGCGGCCGCGGTCACGCCACCGCGGCCGTGAAGGCGGCGGTCACCTTCGCCTTCAGCGAAGCCGGCCTGCACCGTGTGGAAGCGGCGGTCATGCCGCGGAACCGTGCCTCACTCCGCGTGGTCGAGAAGGCCGGCTTCAGACGGGAAGGCGTTGCGGAACGCTACCTGCGCATCAACGGCCGGTGGGAGCAGCACGTCATCCATGCGATCACCGCCGAGGAGGCGATGTGACCGGGCGCTATGCCGAGACGCGAAAGGTGGATTGGCGGGAGTCCGCGTGCTGCCCGGCGCGCAGCCGCTGCTCGATCATCCTCGCCGGCATCGGTCTCGCCAGCAGGAACCCCTGACCCAGGTCGCAGTCGAACGCGCGCAGCGAGGCGAGATCAGCGTCTGTCTCGATGCCCTCGGCAACGGTCTCGAGGTTGAGCATGCGCCCCATGCTGATGATGGCGCGCGCGACCGCGGCGCGCTCCTCGCTGGTGGCGACGCCTGTCACGAACGAGCGATCCACCTTCAGGGCGTCGATGGGAAACCGCAGCACATGGCCGAGTGACGAGTACCCGGTGCCGAAGTCATCCAGAGCCAGCCGCACACCCATGCGTTTCAACTCCTGCAGGCAGACATCGGCCGCCTCCGTGTCACGCAGCAGCGCCGTCTCCGTCACCTCGAGTGTGAGCAGGCTGGGGTCGAACCGCTCGTCGGCGAGAATCTCCTGCACCCGCGCCGCCAGGTCCGCGCGCGGCACCTGCCGCGCCGAGAGGTTGACGCTCACACCGAGCATGCACGCGGCGGGGAAGTCCGTCTGCCAGCGGTGCACCTGGCGCAGCGCTTCGCGCAGGATCCAGTAGCCGATCGGGACGATGAGGCCCGTGTCCTCAGCCAGCGGGATGAAGTCCGACGGCGGCACCAGGCCGAGGGTCGGATGCTCCCACCGCACAAGCGCCTCCACCGAGTGCAGATCGCCGGTGCGCAGGTCGACGAGTGGCTGGTAGTGGAGCACGAACTCGTTGCGCTCGAGGGCGCGTCGCAGCTCGCCTTCGAGCTGTAGCCGCTGCACCGCGGCCGAGTGCATTCCGGGTTCGAAATGAAAGCTGCTGCCGGAGCCGTCCATCTTGGCGCGGTACATCGCCAGGTCGGCGTCGCGAAGCATCGTGCCGGCATCGGCCTGGCCGTGTGAGCTCACCGCGATGCCTATGCTGCCGCTGATGGACACCTCCGACCCGCTGAGCAGGAACGGAGGCCGCAGCGCCTCGAGAATGCGGTCGGCCACAGTCGCCGCGTCGACGGGCCCTGACGCCTCCTCGATCAGCACGGCGAACTCGTCGCCGCCCAGCCGCGCCGCGGTATCGGGCTCGCGCAGGCAGCCGCGCAGACGCTCACTGACATTGATGAGCAGCTGGTCGCCGGCAGCGTGGCCGAGGCTGTCGTTCACGTTCTTGAACCGGTCCAGGTCCAGGAACAGCACGGCCACCTGGCCGTGATCGCGCCGCGCGCGCGCGAGCGCGTGGTCCAAGCGCTCAAAGAACAGCGCGCGGTTGGGCAGGCCGGTGAGCACGTCGTGAAACGCGAGATGCTGCATCTCGTCCATCGTTCGGGCGTCCGTCAGGGCAAGGCTGGCGTGCTCGGCGAACGCCGCTAGGATTTCCTGGTCGTTCTCGTCGAAGTGGCGTCCGAGCTGCGTCGACGCGACGGAGATGCTCCCGATGACGCGCCCGGCCTCACGCACCGGGGCCGCCATCGCGGCGACAAAGCCGCGCGCGGCGAGCTGGGGCAGCACGCTGGTGGCCTTCGCGTAGTCGTACATGACGACCAGGCGATCCTCCGCGATCGCGTGTCCGCTGGCGCCGACCCCCACTGGCGCCCGGGCGACCTCCGCCGCCGTTTCAGGCGGAAGGCCGGCCGACGAGACCAATGACGAGGTGTGCTCGTCGTCCTGGTCCACCAGGCGCACGGCAGAAGCCTCGGTGTCGAGCAGCTCGCGCGCTCCTGCGGTGATCGCATCGAGGGTGTCGCTGAGCGGCGCGCGGCGCGTGATGGCGCGCTGGATCGCCGAGAGGCGCTCCAGCAGCAGCTGGCGCTCCTGCAGCGTGGCTCGCAGCGAACGCTCACGATCCAGTGCGCTGAACACATCGAGTGTCAGGCTCAAGCTGCGCGCCATGCCGCGCATGAGCGTCGCCTCCTCGCGGCTGAAGGGCTGATCGCCGAGGCGCGCGACGACCAGATGTCCATCGCCGTCGGTTTCAAACGGCGCGCTGGTGAGACGGCAGCGCCCCACTCCCTTGACGTCGATCTCCTGCGCGCGCGCGGCGACGGCGGCGATCAGGTGGCGCACGTCGACCCGGCCGCCGGGGAAGCCCACCGATGCTGTGACATGGCCGCCCTCGATGACGGCGCCCAGCTCCGCCTCGAGGGTCTCCGCCGCCCAAACGACACCGCGGTCCGCTGCGGCTCCGCGTTCTCCCGCGGACGTGATGGCGCCGAGGAACTCAGCAAGCTGCGCGCTGATCCAACCCTCGGCGATCCGTGTCACGTCAGTGCCAGCACCACCAGCGTCTGGTTGTGGAATCCGCTGATGCCGTGGGTGCGCGCGATCTCGCCGTATGTGTAGAAGCCCGCGACGGGTGCGCCGACGGCGTAGTCGCTGATGCGCTGCACCTCGCGAGCGATGCCCTCGTCGCCCAGCACGCCGCGCCGGGCGATGCAGTCGAATGCGAGCAGTCCCAATGGCTTCTGGCCCTCGAGGGACTGCAGCGCGTCATCGCACGCGGCGTCGGTCGCGTTGAGGACGGAGTCGGCGTCGCCCTCCATGATCCAGACCAGGCCGCCGTGGGGCACGGCCGCGATGCAGCCCAGCGAGCGATCGCTGAAGTCCGCCTCGGCGATGAACCGGACCTCCTCGCCGCTGCGCCGGCTCAAGCCGAGCGGGTGGGTCATCGCGTAGCGGGTGAATGCCGCCGCGTCGCCGCGCACACCCTCGGGAGCGCCCAGGCGCTCGAGGTACACGTCGAGCGCGGGCTGGTCATCCAGCGTGTGCACGCGGTTTCCGGTGCTGCCGGTCACGAGCATCGGCTCGCCGACCTTGCGCCATCCGTGCTGCACACCGATGCCGAAGGGCGCATCCGATGCGATGGCCGCGGCGACGACGGAATCCTGGAGCACGTCGCCGTTGTGAAACTGGTACGTGCGGCGCATCTTCAGGTCGTCACCGGCGCAGCCGCCCACCAGCGGTATCGCAGCGCCGGCGACGCTGTACGCGCCGCGCACGATCTCCTGCTGGTCGCCCGCCAGACCATCACTCAACAGCAGCAACACACGGTTCGGCTTGCCGTCGACCTCGGCGACGCACGCGCCCGCCTCGGCGCCGGCGTCGCGCAGCCGCTCGGAGGCGTTGGTCGACGCAGCCGTGGCGCAGGCGAACCCGCTGCCGCCGAGCGCGGCGACGACGACTCCCGACTCACCCGGTCCCGTGGTCGCGATCTCGCCCGCGGTCGAGCACCCCACCAGCGGAGCGTCGCCCGTGCTGCGGCGCACGCCGGCGAGCAGCTCGTGCAGGTCGTGAGCCTCGGACGCGAAGACGATGGCGAGCTTGGGATCGCCGCCCCTCACCGCGGCCCGCGCGGCGTCCTCGCCCGCGGCGAACGACTCGTTGTCGCGACTGGAACCCACGCCGAACCACCGGTTCTGCTCACTCCGCTCCAACTTCGAATCTCCTTGCGAGCGCGCGGTCTCGCTGGTCGCGTCCGGACGTCTACACACAGCAGTGGAACAGGGCGGCCGTGCCCCCGCTGCTGACCTGATCAAATCGGCCGCGGCCCGTGGGGCGGCGGGGGCAAGGGCTTCGTAGCGCGATCGTTGTCGGCCCGCGACAGGGGGCCCTCCCGATGCGCGAATCCGCAAGAATTCCGCCCGGACGCGCGTTTACGGGAAGGGCACGACATCTCGTGCCCCCCGGGAAGGCCGGCGACACCAACGAGAGGAGACCGACTTGCAGCAGGCACGAAACCTGACGCTCGCGCTCGCGTGCGTGGCGGCCACCGGCGCCGCCGCGTGTGGGAGCACGGGATCGGGCTCCTCGGGGTCTGGGACGATCCTCATCGGATTGAACATCCCGGTCTCGGCGGACCCGTCAGTTGCGGGCGTGATCACGCGCGGCGCACAGCTGGCGGTGGACCAGGCGAATGCGCGGGGCGGTGTGAAGGTGGGCGGCACGACGTACCGCCTTCTGATCAAGAAGTACGACGACGGCGGCCAGCCCCAGCAGGCTGCCGCCAACGTGGACAGTGCGATCCATGACGGCGCAGTCGCCATGGTCGAGGACGGCATCGGCATGCGCATCAGCGCTGCGCACAGCCAGGCGGCCGGCGTTCCCGAGATTGACATCACCAACGGGGACACGACGCTGCTGGTGAACCAGCAGATGATTCCGTACCCGAGCCTGTTCCGCCTCGGCATCCCCAACGACGCCGCGTCGGGGCTGCTCGCGACCTACGTGCAGTCGCATTCGCAGACCGCGGCGCTGCTGCACGACGACACCGACAACGGCCGCGACGGCGCCATGAACATGGTGAGCAACTTCCAGACCGCCGGAGTGACCCTCAGCCCCTCGCAACCCATCGAGATCGCCGCTGACTCGCCGACGATCGACGCCCAGGTGCAGGAGGTCAAGGCGGCAGCTCCGGGTGCGATCGTCCTCTACGGCACCGACCTCTTCATCGCCAAGGCCGTCACGGCGTTTCACGCTGCGGGCGTCTCCACGCCGATCTACACCAGCCAGCAGGGCGAGTCGCCCGCGGTGCGCCTGCTCGCCGGCGCGGCTGCGACGGAGGGCATGAAGCTCGTGACCGGGCGCATGACCAGCGAGGGTGACGCCACCGATTTCCCGGCATTCGAGAAGGCACTGGCGCAGGACCACCTCGGACCCACGGACGCCGGCTTCAAGGACTCGGAGGGCCAGGAGATCCGCCAGCCGAACGACGTCGACTTCTTCGCCTACGACGCGGTGCACGTGATCATCGCGGCGCTGCAGCACCAGGGGTCAGCCAATCCCGGCCGGCCGTTGCTCGACGCGATGAACGTGGTGACGGTGAAGAGCGCCAACGGCGACGCGCGCGGTTTCAACTCGCAGAACCACGAGGCGTTCGCCGCGCAGGACGTCTACATCGCCGGCATCCACGACATGCAGTTCGAGCCGGTGAAGGACGAGCAGCTCTCAGCGACGCTGCCCACCGAGGACGAGATCCTCAGCGACTTCCCCAGCTGAGCCGCCTACGGCGACCAGGACGGGTCGCGTCCGAAGAACGCCGCCAGGCGGTCGATCGCGGCGGCATCGCCGGCGATCTGCACCTCGGGGCCGAACACCTTGCCACTCTCCTCGGAGCCGCGGTACTCCGGCTTCAGCATGCTGCGTGCCCATTCGAGCGCAACCGTCGCGGCATCGTCGTCGAAGTCGATGTGCTGCCCGGTTGCTCGCGCCACGTCCCATCCGTGCACGGCGAACTCGGCGATCTGCTGCGTGGGCGGGCGCTGCGCGGCCGAGGCGTCCCCGGCGTGGTCGCGCCACGCGGACAGCAGCTCCGCTGAACCGGAGCTGAACGTCGCCGTCCACTCCTCGTACGGAACATCGATGCTGCCCGGCTTCCACTGCTCTCCCTTGACCATCTTTGCGAACTGCTGCAGGTCGTACAGCACGTGGTTGACGAGCATTCGCACGTTCCACGACGCGCAGGGCGTGGGCAGCTCGAGCTGATCCTCGCGCACGCCGCCGACTGCCGCACCAGCCTGGTCCAGTGATCGTGAGAGGAGGGCGATGGCCTGTTCCTGATCCGCCATGCCGCCAGCATAAGCAGCCGGGCGGCCGGGACGTCTAGGGGATGTCGGGCAGGCGCGCCACCTGCAGCCAGAAGCGGTCGATCGAGCGGACCACCTCGGTGAACTCACTGAAGTCAACCGGCTTCACGACGTAGCAGTTGGCCCGCAGCTCGTAGGCGCGCTGCACGTCAGCGGGGCGCGCCGACGTGCTGAGCACGATCACGGGAATGCTGCTGAGCGCGCGGCTGTCCTTGATCTCAGCGAGCACCTCCATGCCGTCTTTGCGGGGCAGGTTCACGTCGAGCAGGACGAGCGCAGGCCGCGGAGCGCCGTCGAAGGGCGGCCGGCGGTGCAGGAACGACACCGCGGCGTCACCGTCGCCCACCACGTACAGGCGGTGGGGGACCTGTGCATGGCGCAGCGCGGTCTCGGTCAGCCGGACGTCGGCCCGGTTGTCCTCGACGACCAGGATGTTGACGGAAGGCGGCTGAGCGCGCGGCCCCGCATTCATCCGTCCGCCGGCGCCTGTGCAGGTAGCGTGAAATGAAACGCGGCGCCGCCGAGCGGTGAATCCTCGACCCAGATGCGCCCGCCGTGGTTGTCGATGATGCGCTTGCACGTGGCGAGACCGATGCCGCTGCCGGGATAACTCTCGCGGTCGTTGAGGCGCTGGAACATCTCGAAGATGCGCTCCCGATGCCGCGGCTCGACGCCGATGCCGTTGTCGGACACTACGAAATGCCAGACATCTCCCTCGTCGCGCGCTGCCCGCACCATGATGTGGGGGGACCCGTCGGGCGGACGGAACTTGAGCGCATTGGCGAACAGGTTCTGCATGAGCTGGCTGAACTGCGTTCGGTCGACCGAGACGGTCGGCATCCGCGCGGGCACGTCGACGATCGCATACGTCTCGAGGATCTGCGCAGCAAGCCCGTCGAGCACCTGGTTGATGACGGTGCCGCTCTGCACCCGGCGCCGATCCGCACTGTGTACGCCGACGCGCGAGTAGTCCAGGAGGTCGTTGATGAGCGTCTTCATGCGGCGGGTTCCGTCGACGATGAAGGCGATGTACTCGTCGGCCTCCTCGTCGAGCCTGCCGCTGTACTCCTGCGCCAGCAGCTGGGCGAATCCGGAGATGGAGCGCAACGGCTCCGACAGGTCGTGCGACACCGCGTAAGCGAAGTGGCGCAGCTCGGCGTTGTACCGGGCCAGCTCGGCGGCGCGGATGGTCAGCTCGTGGCGCAGGCGGGCGATGTCGGCGCGGTCGGAGGGGTTGCCCGGGCCGCGGCCAGATACGTTGGCCGCGGTGTTCACGCGGCCGCGCAGGACCCTGAACGCCGCGGGCGGCACAGCCGGCGCGAGGGCGGCTACCACCGTGGATCTCGCGCCATCAGACGCCGCATCTCCGAAGCAGGCAGCGCCGCGGAGAAGAGATGCCCCTGGGCCATGTCGCATCCCAGCTCGCGCAACGCCGCCAGCTGCTCGGCGGTCTCGACGCCCTCGGCCACCACCGTCAGGCCCAGCGCCCCGCCGATCGTGAGCAGCGCGCGGACGATCGCCGTGCCGCCCTGGTCGCTGCCGACATCCGACAGCAGCGCGCGGTCGATCTTCAGGATGTCGACCGGAAGACGGCGCACGACGTCGAGCGTCGCGTGGCGTGTGCCGAAGTTGTCGACCGCGAGCTTCGCGCCCAGCTCCTTGAGCGCTTCAAGGGTCCGCGTCAGGGCCTTGGGACACTCCACCAGCGACGTCTCGGTGATCTCGAGACACAGCACGGGCGAGTCCGGTCCCGGCCCGAGGTCGCCGAGCGCGGCAGCCACAGTGTCGACCACCTTGGGGTCCATGAGCTCGCGGGTGGACATGTTCACCGCGACCGTCAGGTTGTTGCAGACAGAGCCGGCGAGCCATTCCCGCGCCTGACGCAGCGCGGAGCGCACCGTCCATGCGCCGAAGCCCTCGATGAGTCCCGAGTGCTCGGCCTCGGCGAGGAAGTCACCCGGCAGCAGGACGCCGCGGCGCGGATGGCGCCAGCGCAGCAGGGCCTCAGCTCCACAGATCGTGCCACGGCTGACATCAACGATCGGCTGATACACAGCCTGCAGCTCGCCGCGCTGCAGCGCATGGTGCAGGTCGGTCTGCGTCTCATGACGCGTGACCGCCGCCGCGTGCATGGGCGCCTCGAACTGGACCGCGCGTCCGCGGCCGGCCTGCTTGGCCCGGTACAGGGCGATGTCGGCGTCGCGCAACAGGCTCTCGGGGTCGTCGTCAGGTGAGGTGGCGAAGGTGAAGCCGATGCTGGCGTCGATGTACGCCTTGTGCTCGCCGATGACCATCGGGGCCCGCAGCATCTTCAGCATCCGGCCCGTGATCGCCTCCAGCTCCTCGCGGCCGTTGATCCGCTCGCACAGAACCGCGAACTCGTCGCCGCCGATGCGCGCCACCGTGTCCGCCGGGCGCAGCACCGCTCGCATGCGCTCGGCGACGATGGCCAGCAGCTCGTCGCCGGCGCTGTGGCCGAGGCTGTCGTTGACGATCTTGAAGCGGTCGAGGTCGACCATCATCACCGCCGCCAGGCTGTGTCCGCGCGACGCCCGCGGCACCGGGGTCTCCGAGCCGGGACGGAGGCGCGTCCTCATCCTGGCGAGCGCGCTGCGCACGCGGTCCTCGAACAGCATGCGGTTGGGAAGCCCGGTGAGCGCGTCGTGGTACGCCAGGTGGTGGAGCTGCCGGTCGACGCGCATGCGCTCGATGGCGTAGCGCAGCGAGCGGCGCAGCGTGCCGGCGTTGACGTCACCCTTGGTGAGGTAGTCCTGCGCGCCCTCGCGCAGCGCCTGCAGCCCGACACTCTCGTCGTCGCGCCCGGTGAGGACGATGATGGGAGCATCAGGCGCGGCCGTGCGGATCTGCACGAGCCCGTCCAGACCCTGCGCGTCCGGGAGCCCGAGGTCGAGGATCACGCACGCCGTGTCGCGGGCCGCCAGCGCGGTGACCGCGGCGCCGGCGCTGCCCACGCTGACCAGCTCGAGCCGGTCCTTGCCGGGCTCGTCACGCAACATCCGGCGCACCAGCGCGGCATCGCTCGGGCTGTCCTCCACCACGAGCACGCGCTTGGGCGCGCCATCAGGCGCTGCCCTGACGGGATATGCCGCCGTGCGGCTGCCCGCGATCTCCACCGCGGGTTCGGCCGCTTGCATCCGCATCACCGCGATCATCCGGCGGCTCCGATGACGGCCGGCCCACGCGAACGCCACCGGATCGTCACAAATGTACGACGGATGGTGACGCGAAAGAGCGGTTTGACGCTCCTGCGTGGCGCCGCTATGATCGCCTGAAGGGGCAAAGGGTTTGGGGGTCGGGTACATGGGATTGGCGCATATCTCCCGCATCGCTGTGGCGCTCACCGCCGCAGCCGGGTCGTTCGCCGCTGCTGGGGCCGCCGGCGCCGGAGCGCAGGGCGCAAGCTGCCCGGTGGGGGACGAGGCCGTGACCAACGTCCACTACGCGATCTTCGATCCCAACAACACCAGCCACAACGCGACGCGCCTGCGCGGCAACGTGGACAGCGGCGACCAGGTGAATGTGCTGTTCGACGTGCCGGCGCTGCCGGCGGGGTGCTCGGACGTGACACTGACCATCGCCACGTACACGTCGCCTGTGTCGCCGCGGCATATGAACAAGCTCACGCTGTTCTCGCAGCAGTCGCAGAGCTTCATCGCCGGCGGCGGCTACGAGATGTCGGCGACGATCGCCCCCCACACGTCCGCGGCGACGCGCCATTTCCAGATCGACTTTGCGACGGGACCGGTGCTCACGCCTCCTGACTACGACTCCAACCTGATCGACTCCGCGCAGCACTGACCGTCTGAACCCAGCGGCCCGCAGACCGTGTTTGAAAGGGGATGGATCGGCGCTATGCCCCGCTGACCACGGTCCGCAGCAGCGGATCGTGCGGACTGAATTGCGCGATGCGCGTAGGACCCCGAGACACAAGCGCAGTCGGTGGTCCAGCCGGTGCCGTCCGGCATGACGGCCACGAAACTCCGGCCCTCCGCGAAATGGCCTGGTGACGTGAACACCAGGGGCCGTGGCCCCTGTCGTTACTGGAGCCTGTTGGCCGAAGAAGTCCCAGTGATTTGCTTGCGGCGTCCGTCAGACACGGGCGCGATTGCGGCGGCGGCGCAACGCAGGCACGGCGAGTGCGACGGCGACGCCCACCGCGGGCAGCATGATCGCCACCGGTGCATCCGGTGTCGAGGTCGTGGGGATGCTTCCGACCACGTAATCGCAGGTCGGGCCACCTGAATCCGCCTTTTCGAGCAAGCCGCCGGACTGCGGCGTGCCGGCGAGCGTGTCCGTCTCACCGGCTGGGCCGGTGAGCGTCGCGCCGAGCGGCGGCGACCCCACGTTCGCGAGTGGCACGTCGACTTCGACGACGCCGTTCGCTCCCAGCGTGAAGTGCCCAGTGTCGTTGGTGTTGGTCGACGCGTTGTACTGATGCGTGGTGCCGGTCACGGTGACCGTGCCGTCGTGGTACGTCGGCATCGAGCCGGGGACCGATGAGAGCTCGGCATTCGAGAAGTACACGGTGCCGTTGTAGGTCCATATCGAGTACCACTCGTACGTCTCGCCCGCGGGAACAGTCTCGTTGAGGTTGGTGACGGTCAGGAGCGTGCGCAGCGTCGTCCCGTCGGCGCTGGTGCTGAACGCGCCGTGCAGCAGCGAGAGCTGCGGAGCGCTGTTGCCGCCGAAGTCGTTGACGGTGTGCGGCGGGTTGGTCCAGAGGCCGGACAGCGCGGAGCAGGTGCCGCCGCCCGTCTGGCAGGAAACCAGGCCGGGCTGGCCACAGTCCTGCGGCGCCGGCGCCGCCACGTTGTTGGTGGGGGTGAACGTGTTGTTCCCCGTGACGTCCTGACCCAGGTGGGTCACATTGGGTGCGCCTAACCCCGACGTGTAATCCCATCCGCTCGGGTCGGTGATGCTGTTGCGCGGCTGGCTCGTGTAGAAGCCATTGCCCGTCGGCGGGCTGGTGGGCGGGCCGCCGCCGATGTCGAAGAAGTCGTTCACATCGGCGGTGGGATTGAGGCCAATCGCGTACAGCGACGGGTTGGCGAAGCCGGCGGTGTAGACACCGCCAACCTTGGCCGACGTCGCGGCCTGGATGCGCGTCCACATCCCCATCCACAGCGGCGACGAGAGGCTGGTCCCGCCACCGGCGGAGTCTTTGACGCCGCCCATGGTCACCGCGTAGCCATTGGAGATGACGTCGCCCGACTGAGCTGCGACGTCAGGGATGCCGCGGCACGGCGTGGCGGACGCGTACGGTGTGCCGTCCGGCTGCGAGACGCAGTCCTGCGTGTCGAGATACGTGATCCCGTGCTGGTACGTCGGCTCGGGGATATAGAACGTGTTGCCGCCACCGGTGTGCGTCCACGAGGTCTCTTGGGCGCGCGTCGCGTTGGACGCAGGAGACGTCAGCGTGTTCGGCGTGCTGTAGAGCACCGTGCCACCGACGGCGGTCACGTACCGGCTCGACGCGGGGTAGTTCGTCTCCGGGTACGCCTGGTTGAGGATGCCGTTACCGGCGCCGATGACCGTCGCTTGCACCACGGGGCACGACGAACCGGTGTCGCCCGTCGACGAGAACAGCGTCTTGCCTTCGATCGTCGCCTGCTGCAATGCGGTCTCGGAACCCTGCGTGAACATGACGCCGGCGCTCCCCGCCAGGCCGCCGAGGCCGGTGCCCACGCCGCCCTGGGTCACAGGGCTCGTCGGATCCTGCTCGCACTCACCGAACGAGGCATTGGCCTGCATGACGTTTGCGTCGCCCTCGAACGCCTGGAAGTCGGCGAGGACGGATGGATCGGTGAGGTCCTTGGCAAAGATCAACGTTTCGCCGTACGCCTTGGGCGCCATTCCAGTCGACGCCTGCGTGTCGATGTCCCACTCGCCGTTCCCCGACGTGTCCTGGAAATCGTCGTTGATTGATTGGATCGTGATCGGGATCTGCGGCAGCGCGAACTCGCTCTCGAAGGCGCGCAGGTCGGAAATGGTGCCGGAGACGGCGCCTTCGCCCAGCACGGCCATCTGCTGGCCCTGTCCGAAGTTCGCCGTGCTGCTGGAGATGTTGGTCGGCTGGCCGTAGATCGACCACATGTCCTGAGGCGTGGTGAGGCCGATGCACTCGCTGCCCGCGCAGTTGCCCTGCATGGTGTGCGCGCGCAGCAGGTTGTTCAGCCCGATCACGCCGGTCACGTCGACACCTGCCGGCACCGTCGGGCCGCTCGTGTTCGCGTAGAACTGGGTGCCGCCGATCGAGTAGTCGTCGATGGATACAGAGAACGTGCTCTCGGCCTGGCTCACCGTTCCGGACAGCAGCAGGTAGCTGCGGGTGTTTGAAGCGAAGGCCACCTGCATGCCGGCACGCGTCACCCATGAGGCGACGGTCTGGTAGTCGGCGGTCGGAATGCCGAACTGCGCCGCCACCTGGTCGGGTGTGAGGAACTGGTGGTACTGGGCGCTGCCGGGCGTGTAGATGGCGTCGTACGCGGCCTGCTGCGCGGCGAGCGCGGCCGGGTCGGACAGGAGGACGCCCACCTGAACCGGGGTCGAGGGCGCGGCGGGCGCGCCGGTCACGCCTGCGAGGCCTGGGAAGACGTCATTGGTCAGGACCGTCGTCGGGATCGAGCTCCCCGCGGCGAGGGCCGCGATCGGGCTCGAGAACAACGCAGCCGCCAGAGCTGCGCCCGCGAGCACACTCGCCCCACGTTTCAGCGAGCGAACAGTCATCACACCCCTCCTGCCGTCCTTCCTGAGCATCAACCCCGTCCTATCAGTAGGCATGTCGAACCTGGCGCCCCCAGGCTGATTCACTCCCTATGACGCGAGAGGGCTCAAAACCTTGCGCGATCCCCGACGCCGCTGCTCCTCGAGCCTGGGCGCCCCGACCACGTCAATCTGACATCGGCAGTCTCTCTGCCGATCAGCAGCGGCCGCGAACCGTGTTTGAATTGGCGCCGTGCATGTCGTCATCGTCGGCTGCGGCCGCGTCGGATCCGGGCTGGCCGGGACGCTCGAGGCGCAGGGCCATTCCGTCGCCGTCGTCGACAAGGTGCGCCGGGCGTTCCGGCGGCTGCCCCCCGGCTTCAAGGGCACCCTCGTCGAGGGCTCGGGGTTCGAGCGCGACAACCTCGAGCAGGCTCAGATCGAGCGTGCGGACGCCCTGGCGGCGGTGACGTCCGGTGACAACTCCAACGTTCTGACGGCGCGGATCGCCCGGGAGACCTACGGCATTCAGCGTGTGGTGGCGCGCATCTACGATCCCCGGCGCGCCGAGATCTACCAGCGGCTCGGCATCCCCACGGTGGCGACCGTGACCTGGACGGTCGAACAGGTCGAGCGCTGGCTGCTGCCGCAGAAGATCACGCCCGTGTGGAGCGACGCGTCGGGGACGCTGCTGCTCGTCGATCACGTCCTGCCCGACCATCTCGCGGGCGCGCGCCTCGCCTCCATAGAGTCGTCGGGCACGATCCGCCTCGTCGCCGTCACCCGAGCCGGCGTGCCACGAGTCGACGCCGCCGACCTCGTCGGCCAGGAGGGTGACCTGCTCCACATCGCCGTGGCAAAGGCAGCCGTGCCACAGCTCGAGACCGCGTTGGCGGCTCCCGATGCCGAGGCCGCATCGTGAAGGTGGCGGTCGCCGGAGCAGGCAGCGTCGGCATGGCGGTCTCGGCAGACCTCAAGGAGCACGGCCATGACGTGCTGATCATCGAGAAAGAGCCTGACGTGGTCGACCACGGCAAGGCGCACCTCGACGTGCGGTGGGTCGTGGCCGACGCGTGCGAGGCGTCGTCGCTGCAGGCGGCGGGATTCGCCGAGATGGACGTCGTGGTGGCGGCGACCGGTGACGATGAGGACAACCTCGTCATCTCGCTGCTGGCGAAGCAGGAGTTCGCCATCCCTCGCGTCATCGCCCGTGTCAACAACTCGCGCAACCAATGGCTGTTCAACGAGGGCTGGGGCGTCGACGTCGCCGTATCGACGCCGGAGCTCTACACCTCGCTGGTAGAGGAGGCCGTGTCCATCGGCGCGCTCGTGCACCTGCACCGGTTCGAGGGAGGACAGTTCCACCTGGTCGGCATCACACTCGCCGGCAACTGCCCCAGCCAGGGCAAGACGCTCAGCGACCTGCAGCTGCCTCGCGATGCGCGCGTTGTGGCGGTCATGCGCCGCGGACAGCTTCTCGTGCCCCAGCCGGACACGGTTCTGTACAGCGGCGATGAGGTGGCGATCCTCGCCAGCGTGGACGCGGAGCCGGAGCTCGCGAAGCTGCTCGTCTCGGCATGAGATAGGGCGGTGACGCAGACAGCCGCCGAGGGCCAGAGCCCGCTCGCCCCCGAGGCGCCGATCTCCGTCGACAGCTCGCGCTATCCGGAGTCGTGGTCGTACCGCCTCAAGAACCTGCTGCTGGGGCGGCCATTGGTCTCCGAGCAGCTGAGCCAGCAGAAGCTGTCGAAGAAGATCGCCTTCGGCGTGCTCGCACCGGACATGATCTCGTCGTCCGCGTACGGCACGGAGGAGACGCTCATCTACATGGTGCCGATCATCGGGATCGGAGCCTTCACCATGATCATCCCGCTGACGCTGGCGATCATCGCGGTTCTCTTCTTCGTGACGCTCTCCTACCTGCAGGTGATCGGCGTGTACACCAAGGTGGGTGGCTCCTACGTCGTGGCGCGCGACAACTTCGGTCCGCGCGTGGCACAGATTGCCGCGGTGGCGCTGCTCATCGACTACATCGTGACCGTCGCCGTCCAGACGTCCGCGGGAACCGCTGCCCTGACGTCCGTGTTCCCGGTCCTCGTGCCCGCCACTGTGTGGATCACGGTGGGCGTGACCCTCCTGATGTTCTACGGCAACCTGCGAGGCATCCGCGAAGCGGGCAAGATATTCGCCTTTCCCACGTACTTCTTCGTCGCTGCGCTCGGCCTCGTCGTGGTGACCGGTCTGGTCAAGGGAGCGCTGGGCATGCTGCACCCGGTTCCGCTGCCGAGCGCGAAGGTGCTCGGCTTCTCTCAGGTGGGGACGCCGAACCACAACGATTGGCTGCTCGGGCTCGGCATCTTCTACGTGCTCAAGTCGTTCGCGAACGGTGGCGTCTCGCTGACCGGCCTCGAGGCCGTCTCGAACACGGTGGCCGTCTTTCGCAAGCCGGTGGCGCGCAACGCGCGCATCACGCTGGCCGTCATGTGCGCCACGCTGGGCTTCCTGGTCCTGGGGACGTCGCTGCTCGCCCACTGGACTCAGGCGGTGCCGTACTCGTCCGGCAGCCCCACGGTGGTGTCGCAGGAAGTTCGGGCCGTCGTGGGTTCCACCGGCATCGGCGGCGTGATCTTCTTCCTGGTCCAGATGTCCACCGTGCTGATCCTGCTCACCGGGGGCAACACCAGCTTCAACGGCTTCCCCTACCTCGCGAGCTTCGTCGCCGCTGACTCCTTTCTGCCGCGCCAGCTGACCAAGCGCGGCCACCGGCTCGCGTTCTCCAACGGCATCTTCGTGCTCACAGCCGTCGCCGTGCTGCTGATCATCGTGTTCCAGGCGAACCTCACCGCATTGGTCGGCCTCTACGCCATCGGCGTGTTCACGGGCTTCACGCTTTCCGGTCTGGGGCTGACCAAGCACCACCTGCGGGAGCGAACCGGACGCTGGCGTTCTGGTGTCGTCGTCAACGCGTTTGCCGCGACGCTCTGCATCGCCGTGGTCGGCATCCTGCTGGTGACGAAGTTCCTCGAGGGCGCCTGGATCATCGTCCTCGTCGGGCCGCTCATGTACTTCGCGCTGCTACGCCTCCATGGGCAGTACACGCAGGAGGAAGAGCTGCTCGAGCGCGGAGCGGTTCGCGCCACGGAGGCGCCGGTGCTGCGACGGCATGTCGTCGTGGTGCTCATCGACGAGCTCGACAACTCCTCTGCTCGCGCGATCCAGTACGCGCGCAGCCTGCGGCTCGACGAGATTCGCATCGTGCACTTCAACATCGACGAGAGCAAGCGCGAGCGCTTGCAGCACGAGTGGAGCCGGCTCGGTCTGGCGCGCCTGGCGCTGGACATTGTCGAGTGCCGCGACCGCCGCATCGACCGCGCCGCGCTCGAGTATGTCGCCGCGATCGTCGCCGACGCACAGACGGAGTGCACCGTGCTGCTTCCGCGGCGCGCCTTCGGCTCGCGGCTGCAGTGGATCCTGCACGATCGAACGGCGGACCGCATCGCTGACGCGGTGGAGGCAGTGCCGCACGTCTCGGCGACGATCGTGCCCTTCGCCGTCGCCGCAGTTCGCAAGCGACGCCGCAGGATCCTGCGCCGTGGTGTCCCCATCGGCCCGCGCGGCGCGCAGCTGAAAGCGGCGCTGATGACCACCGAGCTGGATCGCGCGCTGGCGCAACGCGCGAGCGGGACCACGCGTATCGAGGAGGTGCGCTGGCGCCGGCGCGCAACTGTGGCCGGACGCATCAAGTCGATGCGCGTGCAGACGGCGAAGGGCACGCAGAACCTCGAGGGCGTGATCACCGACGACACCGGCGACCTGCTGCTCGTGTTCCAGGGGCGCCCCCAGATTCCCGGCATCGTTCCGGGGGCGCGGCTCATCGCCGAGGGCATGGTCGGGGCGTGGCAGGGGCGCCTCGCGATCCTCAACCCCGATTACGAGCTGGTGGCGGGTCCGGCGGATTGATCGCAACCGGGTGAACATCGCCGACAGCCTCAAGGTCGCGGCCGGCGCGGTCATCGTCTTGTCGACGCTGTACGACGTCTTCCAGGGAGTGGTGCTGCCCCGGCCGGCGGTGGGCCGGTTCCGCCTCGGGCGCTGGCTGGTGCGCCTGGGATGGAAGGCCTGGCGCGCCGTCGCGGAGCGTCCCGGGCGCGTGCGGATCCGCGAAGCCGCGCTGGCGGCGTACGCCCCGAGCATGGTCGTCGCGCTGCTGGTCACGTGGGCTGTGGCGCTCGTGCTCGGTTACGCGCTCATGTACAGCGGGCTGCACGACGGCCTGCATCCCGCGCCCGGGTCATTCGGCGCGGCGATCTACTTCTCCGCGGGGCGGATGCTCGCGTTCCCCGCCGCGTCCATCGAAGCCACCGGACTGGCGACGCCGCTGCTCACCAGCGTGGAAGCGGCGACCGGATTCGGGCTCTTCGCGCTCGTCATCAGCCTGCTGTTCTCGCTGGTCACGTCGTTCCAGCGGCGCGAGACCGCGGTGGTGGCGCTCGAGGGCCTGGCCGGCGCCCCGCCATCCGGCGTGCAGCTCCTCGAGACGTGCGCGAAATTCCAGATGCCGCAGCACCTCGAGGCCACGTTCGAAACCTGGCGCGTGTGGACGGCCGACGTGCTCGAGAGCCACCTGTCGTATCCGCTCCTGTTCTACTTCCGCTCCAGCCACGACAACGACGCGTGGCCGAACTCGTTCGGCGCCGTGATGGACGCCGCGGTGCTCGTGATGAGCGTGGTGAAGAGCGGCCCGCAGGGCCCCGCGCACCTCATGTACAAGGTCGGGGTCCACTTCGCCGAAGACATGCGCCAGACGTTGGGCTTCGACTACGAATCCGCAGCCGGGGTTGAGGAGAGCGAATTTCTCGAAGCGTGCTTTCGTCTGCAGCGCGCGGGCTACGACCTGCGCGACATGGACTCCGGCTGGGAGGAGTTCAGGCGGCTGCGCAGCAGCTACGGCACGTGGCTCAACCTGGTGGCGCGGGCGCTCGCGGTGCAGCCCGCGCCGTGGATCGGCGACCGCTCCTACCTGCCGCACCGCGACGGCGCGTGGGCGGGCCAGGCCGGCTCGCACCCCGCGCAGCCGGCGCTGTGAGGGCGCTGATTCATACCGCTGGGGGATGGCGCCGTCGCCGTGAGCGCGCCTAGCCTTACGGACCGTGCGCGCAACGCTCGTGTGTTTCGCGGCGGCGCTGCTCGTCGCATGCGGACAGTCGGTGACCAATGCGCCGCACACGCAGTCCCCGGCGTCGTCGCACCAGGCGCAGGCGGCCGGACCGGCGCTCACCGGCAGCGTGCAAGTGAGCGAAGCGTCGCAGCTCGATGCGCAGTTTCGCGTGCCCCTCAGCGCCGTGCCGGGGTCGAATGCGCACACCACGTGCGCGCAGTTTGCCCAGGGAACCGCAGGCTCGTTCACCGCTCCGGTCTTCGACGTCAAGGTGAGCGACCACAGCGTGTACTTCGATGCCGTTGTCTCGTCCGGCTACCAGGGCCCGGGGACCTACAGCAGCGCGACCCAGCCGTCGATCACCGGGACGGTCGCCATCGCCGTGGGGACCGATGCCGGCCAGCAGCCGACCACCAGCATCTACCGCTCGCGCATCAACGGCCAGTCGTTGATGCTGGTGCGCCCCGACGGGTCCGGCATGTTCCAATTCACGACGTGGGGCAGCGACGAGGTGCGCGGCGACACCGGCAGCGCCGCATACGTCAGCGGGACTGTCAGCTGGACCTGCAGCTGACGCGCCGCCGTTGACCGAGCGATCTCTCGCGCAGCTGCGCAAGCTTGCTGCCGAGCTGCGCTATCGCAGCGACGCGCGCAGCCCGCAGACCAAGCGGATGAACCCCTCGCACACGTGGACATTCCACGACAGGAGCGAGGCGGACAAGATGCTCGAGGCCGGCATCGCGTTCCTGGCCGACTACCAGGCGCGGCTGGCCGCGCAGGACGTGTATGGGCTGCTGCTCGTGCTCCAGGGCCTCGACGCTTCAGGCAAGGACGGCGTGGTCAAGCACGTGATGAGCGGTGTCAACCCGCAGGGCGTGTCGGTGCACCCCTTCAAGGAGCCGTCCGCCGAGGAGCTCAACCACGATTTTCTCTGGCGCTATGCCGGCCGCGCTCCGGCGCGTGGATCCATCGCGATCTTCAATCGCTCGCACTACGAGGAGGTGCTCGTGGTGCGCGTCCACCCGGAGCTGCTGGAGCGCGAGCGCGTGCCGCCGGAGGCCCAGCGCCGCGACATCTGGAACATGCGCTTCGAGCAGATCAACGACTGGGAGCGCCACCTGGTGGACGACGGCATACGCGTGGTGAAGGTCTTCCTGAATGTCTCCAGGGAGGAGCAGCGGCAGCGCTTCCTGGCACGCATCGACGACGCCGAGAAGAACTGGAAGTTCTCGACCGCGGACGTGCGCGAGCGCGCGCACTGGGATGCGTACCAACGCGCATATCGCGACATGCTGCGCCGCACGAGCACGGCGTGGGCGCCATGGCATGTGGTCCCCGCCGACCACAAGTGGTTTGCCCGCGTCGCGGTCGCTGCCCTGGTCGTCGACGCCCTGGCGAGCATCAACCCGCAGTATCCTCGGCTGCGGCGCGGCGCTCGCACGGAGCTGCTGCGCGTTCGGGAGCAGCTGCTCGCGGAAGGCACGAACGCCACGGCGCGAGGCCGAGCGCGGAGGGGTGTCTGAGCAAGCGGATGTGTGCATCCACCCTCTCGCTGCTGCCATCATCGCGACCGTGCAGTACCTCGAGATCCCCCGCGATGCCGACGAGCGGACGACGCTGACGGCATTCCTCGACTGGCAGCGCGAGACGCTGGCCCGCAAGTGCGAAGGCGTGGATGAGGCCGGGCTCAAGCGGCAGGCCGCGCCGCCCTCCAACCTCACGCTGCTGGGACTCGTGCGCCACATGGCCGAGGTGGAGCGCGGATGGTTTCGCCGGACCGTCGCGGGCGAGGAGGTGCCGGACATCTACTCGCCGGATGGGGAAGGAGACCTGGACTTCACCGACCTCGACTCCGTGCCGGTGGATGTGGCATTCGACAACTGGCACGAGGAGTGCCGGCGATCACGCGACATCGCTGCCGCGCACGAGCTCGACGACGTGGGCATTCAGCGCACCGGACGGCGAGTATCGCTCCGCTGGGTGCTGATCCACATGGTGGAGGAGTACTCGCGCCACAACGGGCACGCCGATCTGCTCCGTGAGAGCGTCGACGGCGCCACCGGCTACGACTGACGGTCGAGCCGGCGCTCGAAGAAGTCCCAGACGCGCTGCCAGCCATCGTTGGCAGCCACGACGCGATAGCTGGGCCGGTCGACCGCAAAGAACGCGTGGCCCGCGCCGTCGTAGCTGTGGAACTCGTGCTCCTTCGACGCCTCCGTGAGCGCGCGGTCGAGCGTGGCCACCGCGTCCTGCGAGGGATGCGTGTCCTCCACGCCGAACAGGCCGAGGACGGGGCAGCGCAGCTCGCCGACCCGGTCGAGCAGCGGCTGGCGCCGGATCGGTGAGTCGGGCGGTGGCGATTCGGCGATGAACGCTCCGTAGCACACCACCGCGGCCTGGACGTCGAGCGACAGCGCCGCCAGGAAGGACTGACGGCCGCCGGAGCAGTAGCCGATGCACGCGTTGCGCGCGCGTGCGGACGGTTGCGCCCGCAGCCACTCGAGCGCGGCCGCCGCGTCACCGAGAAACTGCTCATCCGGCGTGCCGCCGGCGGCGCGAGCGGCTGCCGCCTGCTCCTCGGGTGCGGCGCCGGGGCCATGGCGATGGTGCAGGTTGGGACAGATCGCGTTGTATCCATGAGCGGCGAACCGCCGCGCGATCTCCTTCGATGCGGGGTCCCAGCCGGGCATGTGATGAATGACCAGCACGCCGGCGCGCGCGGGCTGCCCCTCCGGCGTGGCCGCATACGCGGCGATCTCATGTCCGCCGTAACCGCGTAGCGAGATCTGCTCAGCGCGCAGTGCCCCATCCATCCGGGTCCTCCTGTGTCAAGACGCAGCCGCGACCGGCACGGGCACATAGCGAGCGTCCAGCGCGCCGGCCAGCGTTCGGTGCGCAGCAGCTGCACCGATAACAGCACAACGCGCGACGTCCACGCCGTGACGCCGCGCGAATGCCAGCGGCAGACCCGGCAGGGGCGGACGGCACCAGCACACGGGCGGCCCGGGCGCATGAGCGCACAACGAGGCTTCGACTGCGCCGCTCACGACCGCCGTGACGCGCGACGCCGCGATGTCCAGCTGCGCGCGGGCTCCGTCCGGGCTCCAGTCGAACACGAGGTGCGGCGCTGCCGGGTCGCACGCGCGCAGCGCATCCGCCACGTGGCCGCCGGCCGCCGCGGCGGCGGCGACGATGACGCCGGCGCCACCGTCTGCGGAGGCTCGCGCAAACGCCCTGCGCTCCACACTGTCGAATCCCTCGTCCATCGACGGCGGCTCGAGCTCTCGCTGTGTGCGCATGTGCGACGCCGGGCTCAGCAAGCCCGGCTCGAAGCGCGACAGCGTGCGGATCTCGCCGGGCTCGGGCAGGCGCCCGATGCGGTCGAGAAAGCGCAGCACGACGTTGACCTGCGCCTGTGCCAGTGGCGTGTCCATCCAGATGCAGCGGACTGGCACGCCGTGCCGGCGCGCCGCGTCAATCACGTGGCTGCGCGAGGCGCGCGTGAGGTAAGTGTTGTCGAGGACCGCGTGCCGGCACCCTGCGCCGAGAGCCTCGTCCAGCGCGGCGGCGATGTCGCGCAGCGAGCCGCCTGACGCGTCGCGATTGAGGCGTGCGTGACCGCGCGCGGCGTACTCCAGGGCGATGCGCTCCTTCCCGGCGCCCGGGATGCCCATGACCACGATGACCTCGCCCTCCACCGCCGTCCGGTGCGGTGCGGCGGTGGGACGCGCGGCATCGAACGTGCGGGCGAGCGTCTGCTGCTCCGCGGCGGACAGCACGAGGCTCGCGGCGCGCGCCGCGGACCGGGCCGTGGCGGGACGGCGCGCGCCGACGACCGGGACGATGGTGCGAGACAGCTGCACCAGCCATGCCAGCGCAACCTCGTGCACGGTCGCGCCGTGTTCCGCGGCGACTGCGAGCAGCGTGCTCTGACGGGCCAGGGTGCGGGCGCGGCGCACTCCGCCGAGGGGCGAGTGCGCCATGAATGCGATGTCGCGCTCCTCGCACCGCTCGACCAGGCCGCCGCGGACGGCCCGCGTGTCAACCACGCTCAGCGCCACCTGGATTGCCGACACGCCGACGATGTCCAGCGCCTGGTCGAGCTGCGCGCGGTTGACGTTGGAGACGCCGACGCGCCGCACCATCCCCTCGTCGAGCAGCCGTCGCAGCGCGCGCACGGACGTCGTCCACGGTGTGCGCGGATCCGGCGCATGCAGCAGGTACACGTCGATGTCCAGGCCGTCGAGCGCCGCGAGGCTCGCCTCGCAGCCGGCGAGGATCGCGCGGGCGCGCCCGTCGGGCACCCAGCCCGCTTCGCGCCGCGACATGCCGCCCTTGGTGACGATGCGCGCGCCGCCGTGCGCATCGCAACCGCGCAGCGCTCGTGCCAGCAGCCGCTCGTTGTGGCCCATGCCCTGCTCGCCGGGACCATACGCGTGAGCGGTGTCGAACACCGTGATGCCGGCGGCGGCCGCCGACTCGATGGTGGCTACCGCCGCCGCGTCGTCAGCGTCTGCGTCGGTTGACATGCGCATGCAGCCCAGCGCGATGCGCATCGTGCCCGGGCCGGGCCAGCCGCGTTCCAGCGTGGGCGTGGCGTCCACGTCGCGATGATCCCAGGCGTCACGGTGCCGCATCGAAAGCGGAATGAAAGGCCGCGCGTTCCAAGATAGTGCCGATGCCCGACCCGGAACCCCCCGACGACCCGGCGCTGCCGCCCGGCTGGGGCAGCGACGCCTCATACAGCTGGCAGGCGCCGCCATCGCCGCCACCGTGGCCGCCCGGCGGCGGCGCGGGCGGGCGGCGGATGCGCCCTCTGTTCCTCGTGCTCGCGATCGCCGGCCTCGTTCTGGTGGCGGGCGGCATCGGCGCCGCGGCCACGCTGGTCACGCGGGGCCACAGCGTTGGCACGACCGGCCCGAGCACGGCGCCCCCGTCGGCGTCCCCGAACAGCGCCGCGGCCGTGCAGGCCCGCCAGCTGTTTCAGCGGGCGCTCTCAGCGATGCGCGCCTCCAGCGGGTTCCACTACGTCGCCGTCACCAACGGCCCCGAGAGCCAGCGCATAGAAGGTGACGCCGGCCGGGACCAGGGCACCCAGCTCATCACCTTCAACTCCACGTACGGAGCCGAGCAGTTCACGCTGGTGCTGTCGAGCGGCACGGTGTACTTCCAGGGCAACGTGCCCGCGGTGCAGGATCAGCTGGGCGTCAGCGCGGCCGCGGCGCCGGGAGTCGCGGGCAAGTGGATTTCTGTGGTGCGGGGCGACGGCCCGTACAACGTCCTGCAACCCGGCATCACGGTGAGCGACCAGGCCCAGGAGACGGCGCTCGTTCCCGCGTCGACGCAGCGAGTGAGCGCGCCCGACGGCAGCGGCGCCACGCGCATCGCCGGCACGGTGCCCGCTCAGAACGGTGCGCCCGGCGGAACGGGCTATGTCGACATTGCCACCAGCACCGGCCTGCCCCTGGAGTACGTGACCACCATCAGCGCACAGGGGGTGAGCCTCAACAGCACCGCGACCTTCAGCAGGTGGGGCAGCGCACCCACGGTGACCGTGCCCTCCGGCGCGACACCATGGTCGACGCTGGGGGCGACCACGCCACCGGGCGGCTACGGCAGCGGCGGCGGCACCGGTGGGGGTGGGCCCAGCCAGACGCCCGGGGTCAACGTCTGATCACTGAGGTGGGGCGCAGCGTCTAGGGCGCGGGGAGCGGAGCGCGCAGCCGGCGGGGGAGGAATGCGGCGCCGGGGCCGCGCGCCGCAGCCGCGTCTCCCGGGTTCGACACCTTGCAGCGGCGCAGGGAGAGGCAGCCGCACCCGATGCACGAGTCGAGCCCGTCACGCAGCGCGACCAGCGCAGCAATCTCGTCGTTGAGTCGCCGCCGCCACGACCTGGAGATCTCCGTCCAGTCGGCGCGCGTCGGCGTGGCATGCGGCGGGAGCCGCTCCAGCGCGTCGCGCACCTCGTCGAGCGTGAGGCCGACGTGGCGAGCCGCACGGATGAAGGCGAGGCGTCGCAGGACCGCGCGGGGATAGCGACGGCGCCCACCGCCGCTGCGTTCAGCGGCGATCAGGCCGAGCCGCTCGTAGTAGCGCAGCGCCGAGGATGCGAACCCACTCCGGCGGGAGACGTCGGTGATGGTGAGTGTGGCCAGCGGAGATGTGACGGCCATTGACTTGAAGTTTACTTCAACTTCTACACTGGCACGCATGAGCGTTGCCCTCATCACCGGCGGTTCGCGGGGCCTCGGCCGCGCGCTGACTCTCGCGCTGGCGGGACGGGGATGGTCGGTCATCGTCGACGGGCGTGACCGGCAGGCCCTCGACGCGGTGGCCGCGCAGCTGCCGGACGCCGTCAGCGCTGTGCGCGGCGACGTTGCCGACGCAGACCACCGCGAGGCGCTGGTGCGCGCGGTGCAAGAGCGCGGCGCCATCGACCTTCTGGTCAACAACGCGAGCGAGCTCGGCGCCAGCCCGCTGCCGCAGCTGGATGCCATGCCGCTTGCGGTGCTCCAGCGCGTGCTCAGCGTCAACGTCCTCGCGCCGATGTCGCTGACGCAGCAGCTGCTGCCGCTGATGCGAGACGGCGCGGCGGTGGTCAACATCAGCTCCGATGCCTCCGTGGAGGCGTACGCCGGATGGGGCGGCTACGGCGCCTCGAAGGCGGCGCTGGACCAGCTCACCGCGGTCTTCGCCGCCGAGCACCCCGAGCTCCGCTGGTACGCGTTCGACCCCGGTGACATGCGCACGGCGATGCACCAGGCCGCGTATCCCGGCGAGGACATCAGCGACCGTCCCGAACCCGAGACCGTGGTGCCGGCGCTCCTCCGGTTGCTCGACGAACGTCCGCCGAGCGGGCGCTACCGCAAGGAGCAGCTGCTCGCGCCGGCGAGCACGACTCAATGAGCACGCAGGCAGAGCCGCGCGTGAACCCGATGTTCGTCGTGCCGGAGGACTTGATCGCCACGGCGCCGGCGGAATATCGCGGCCGGGGACGCGACGACGTCAGGCTGATGGTGGCGAGCCCCGCGGGCGTGCGTCATCTGCGCTTCGACGCCATCGTCGACGTGCTGCACGCCGGCGACCTCCTCGTGGTGAACACGTCGGCCACGCTGCCCGCCGCGGTGGACGGCATCCGCGCGGACGGGCGCAGCGTGGTCGTGGACTTCGGCGGCGTGCTGGAGACCGGCCGCTGGATCGTCGAGCTGCGCCGACCTGACGGCGGCGGCCCGCTGCTCGACGCACGGGCCGGGGAGCGCATCGCCCTGCACGACGGCGCTTCGATCACTCTGACGGGCCCGCACGGGGAGAGCCGCGGGCGCCTCTGGGAAGCGGACGTCGCGCTGCCGCCGGGCGGCGTCGAGCCATGGCTGCGCGAGCATGGACGGCCGATCACGTACGGGCACGTGGCGCGCCGCTGGCCGCTCGAGGCCTACCAGTCCGTGTTCGCCAGGGTGCCGGGCAGCGCCGAGATGCCGAGCGCCGCGCGCCCGTTCACGCCGCGCCTCGTGCTCGACCTGGTGGCCCGCGGGGTCACCGTCGCGCCGGTGCTCCTGCACGCGGGCGTGTCCTCGACCGAGGCCGGCGAGGCGCCGCCGGCCGAGCGCTTCGAGGTTCCCCAGGCCACCGCGGCCCTGGTCAATTCGGCGCTGGGGGCGGGGCGGCGGATCGTGGCGGCGGGGACCACGGTGGTCAGAGCGCTCGAGACGGTGGCCGGCGACGACGGACGGGTGAGCCCCGGCCGTGGCTGGACCACCCTCGTGCTGTCGCCTGACCGGCCCGCCCGGGCGGTGGACACGCTCCTGACCGGCTGGCATGACCCCAACTCCTCGCATCTGCTGCTGCTCGAGGCGGTGGCCGGCGCGACGGTGGTCCGCCAGGCGTACGCCGCGGCACTCGACCAGGGCTATCGCTGGCACGAGTTCGGCGACAGCGGCCTCCTCAGCCGGCGCCCCCTCTGAGCGCCAGGGAGGGGGCGGCCGGAGATTCTTCGCGTGGGCGCGACCGATCCGTGATCGGGCTGCGTCAGCCGCGCCCACACACTGCCTTGGTGGGGTCCCGGGACCGTGACGCACGACTCGATCTGCTGACGCGGCTGGGGCAGCGCCTGCCCGAGATGGCCGATCCTGAGGCCGCCGCGTCGGAGGTGGCCCAGGCCCTGACCGCGCTCCGCGTCTACGCGGCGGTGAGCGCCATCCAGGGAGACACCGCCGTGGTGCTGGCGGTGACGGTCCCCGAGAACGTCGACGACCCCGGCGCCGCCTCGGCAGGCTCGCTGGTGGGCATGCGCGTGCCCGTCGAGGGCATCGAGGCCATGCGCCAGACGGTGCGGCTGCGCAGGCCGTATGCCGGAGCGGCCGGCGCCACCGAAACCCTGCGCCGCATCTCCCGCGACTCCGCGCTGCGGGACGCCCTGCCCCGGGCGGAGGACGAGGGGCTCGTGGTGTCGGTGCCGGTAATCTCCCGGGGCAGCGTGGTGGCCACGCTGGCCGTCTGGGGGCCCGGGGCTCGGCCGGAGCTCGCGCCCACGCTCGAGGCCGCCGCCGCCATGCTGGCGCCCGTCTGGGCGGCGCAGCGCGAGCCCGCGGCGCAGCGCTTCAACGCCACGCCCTTCATGCCCGTGCCGGAAGAGGTGCGGGCGAGCATCGACTCGCTGCTGGGCAGCTCGGGCATCGCCGCGGCGCTGCAGCCGATCGCGCGGCTTCACGACGGATCGGTCATCGGCTACGAAGCGCTGGCGCGCTACGCGCCACGTCCCTATCTCTCGAACCCGGACGAGCTCTTCGCACTGGCGTCATCGCTCTCGGTGCAGGCGGACGTCGACCTCGCCTGCCTGCGCGCGGCGGTCCGCGCCGCCGGATGCATCGGCGCCGCCGACCTGTTCGTCAACGTGCTCACCGGCACCGTGCTCGACGCGCGCGGCATGGCGGAGCTCATCGCCGCGGTGCGCGACGCGCATCTCGACCCGCGGTCGGTGGTGCTCGAGTTCAGCGAGCGCGAGCCGGTGGAGGACCTCGCGCAGCTGCAGCGCGCGGCGGCGCAGCTCCGCGCTGAGGGGTTCCGCATCGCCGTCGACGACGCGGGCGCGGGACACGCGAGCATGCGCATCATCGCCGAGCTGCGGCCGGAGTTCATCAAGGTCGATCGCTCGCTCATCCGCTCCGTCGAGTCGGACGGCGCGCGCCGCGCGCTGGTGGTGGCGCTGCTGTCCTTCAGCGGCCACATCGGCGCGCGCGTCATCGCCGAGGGCATCGAGACACACCGGGAGCAGGAGACGCTGCTGTCGCTCGGCGTGCAGTTCGGGCAGGGATGGTTCGTGGGCCGGCCCGTGCTCACCGCGCCGCTGGAGGGACACCCGTCGACAGAGGTTGTTGACGAGACGTGGTTCAGCAGGCGTTCAGTCGCCTCGACGCGCACGGCGCCGCCTGCGCCCGCACCGGTTGCGGAGGTGCCCAAGACCTCGGCGCCGTCGCGGCGTCGCAGCCTGGCGCGCGCGCTGAGTGATGCGGCGAGCGCGCTGCAGAGCGAGCACGATCCCCTGCGCATCCTCGGCGTCATGGCCGAGCACATGGGCCGCGTCGTGCCGGTCTCGGAGATGGCGATCTTCGTCGCCGACTACGAGACGCATCGCTTCGTACCCGTGCTCGCCGTGGGTGAGGACCGCGACGAGATACTGGCCAACGGGTTCTCGCTGGACGCTGGCCTGACCGGCTGGGCATTCGCCGGCGGGAAGCCGCAGCGGATCGCCGACAGCAGCAAGCATCCGAATGCGATCCAGGTCCCGGGCACGCAGATCGTCGAGGAATCCCTGCTGCTGGTGCCGCTGGTGGCGGGGGAGCACAAGCTCGGCATCATCAACTGCTGGCGCCTGGGCACTGCGCAGTTCAGCGACCGCGACCTCGAGGCTGCATCGCTCTTCGCGCACGTGGCAGCGTCGGCGTGGCGCAACGCGCAGCTGTACGCGGAGCTGGTCAACGCCGCGATGACGGACCCGCTCACGCACCTGTACAACAGCCGGTGGCTGCGCGACGCGGGTGACCGCGACCTCATGCGCGCCGCGCGCGAGGGCAAGTCGGTGTCGCTGCTGCTGGTGGACCTCGACCACTTCAAGACGGTCAACGACAACGCCGGCCACGCCGCGGGTGACCTGATGCTCCAGCGCGTGGCCAACCGGCTGCGCACGGTGGTGCGCGGGTCGGACGCGGTGGTGCGCTTGGGTGGAGAGGAGTTCGTGGTGCTCCTGCACGACTGCGACGCTGACGCCGCAACCAGGGTTGGCGAGACGGTGCGGAACACGGTGCGCGATGTGCCCGTGCCGGCCGCGTGCGCGCTGGAGGAGCTCACGGCGTCGATCGGCGTGGCCGCCTATCCCGACCACGGCGACGAGCTCGAGGTCCTGCTTGCCGCGGCGGACCGTGCCATGTACGCCGCCAAGGCGAGCGGCCGCGACCGCATCCAGGTTGCGGTGCGCGACGGTGAGCGGAGCGCGATGGTCCGTCTGGACCGGCAGCGCGCATCACGCCGCCGCGCGTCCTGACGTAGCTCGCCCGCAGCAGAACCTCGCATACTCGACCGGCATGCTGCCGCCGTCGTATGTGAGCTTCTTCTCCGTCAGCACCCAGGTGAGCGCGGCGCTGATCGGCCTGCTCTTCGTGTCGGTATCGATCGAGGCGGAGAGCGTGTTCGGGGAGCGCGCCACGCTGCGGCGCCAGCTGACCGCGCTCAGCGCATTCACCGCGCTGGTGAACACGTTCTTCCTGTCGCTGACGAGCATCATCCCGAGCTCCTCGCCCGGTCCTGCCGCAGTCGCGCTCGGCGTGCTCGCGGTCAACGGGACGGCCGCTGACGCGCTGACCGCGCTGCGCCTGCGCAAGCAGGAACGCCGGACCGTCACGCTGCTGCTGATCGTCATCAGCATGGCGCTGTACGCATACGAGACAGCGCTCGGCGTCAAGCTGATCCTGCACCCGCACGACATCGGCACCGTCGACGACCTGCTCACCGTCGTCATCGCCGCGTACGCGATCGGCCTTTCACGCGCGTGGCAGCTGCTGGGCGGCCGGCGTGGCCACAGCCTGCTGCGTCAGATTCGCGCCGCGCTCCGCGGGCGCACCGCGCCCGGCGACGACGACGGCGCGACGTAGCCGCTAGGCGATGAGCCCGTGCTGGTACGCGTACCGCACGGCCTGCGCCCGGTCGCGCACCTCCGTCTTGCTGAAGATGCTGTTCACGTGCGACTTCACCGTGGCCTCGCTGATGAACAGGCGTTGCGCGATCTCCTGATTGGACAGACCGTCTGCGATGAGCACGAGCACCTCGGCCTCGCGAACGGTGAGGCCGTGCGGGTGCTGCGGCTTGGGCTGCGGCGCAAGACCACCGCCAGCGCGCGCGTTCTCCAGCAGGCGGCGCTGCACCGTCGGGTCGAAGAGCACCTCGCCGGCGCGCACCGCGTGTATCGCGCGGGCGATCTCCTCAGCGCCGGCGTCCTTCGTGAGGTATCCGCTGGCGCCCGCGTCGAGTGCCGCGAAGACCGACTCGTCGTCCGCGTACGTGGTGAGCACCACAACGCGCGCCGTGGGCACCGCCGCAAGCACGCGGCGTGTCGCCTCGACCCCGTCGACGCGCGGCATGCGCAGGTCCATCAGGACGACGTCGGGACGCACGCGCTCGGTGACCGTCAGCGCTTCCTCGCCGTCCGCGGCGGTGCCCACCACCTCGACGCCGGGGATCAGCTGCAGCATGGTGACCAGCCCTTCGCGGAGCAAGCGCTGGTCGTCGGCGACGACGACGCGCGTGGCTGCACTCATGCCGGAAGCCGCAGGTGCACGCGAAAGCCGGCGCCGGTCGGCGCCGCGTCCAGGCTGCCGCCCAGCAGCTCCGCGCGCTCGCGGATCCCCGCGAGTCCGAAGCCGCCGCCGGTCGACGCCAGTGCGCCCCCTGCCTCCGCTCCCGATGCAGCGCCGCGGTCCTCGACCACGAGGTCGACCTCGCGTTCGCGCCAGGCGAGGTGGAGAAGCACCGTGTTCGCCGCGGAGTGCTTGCGGACGTTGGTGAGCGCCTCCTGCGCCGCGCGGTAGAGGGCGAGCCGCGCCTCGGGCGCGAGCGGCCGGGATTCGCCGTCGACCTCGAGGCGGCAGGGAGGGCCGCCCTCCGCCTCGAACTCCGCGGCCAGCGCCGCCAGCTGCTCGGGACCCGGCATGGTGTCGCCCCGCAGGGCTCGCACCGCCTGCCGTGCCTCGTCGAGCCCGGAGCGGGCGAGCCGCTGAGCCCGCTCCACCTGGACGACCGCGGCGCCGTCCGCGCGCTCCCGGGACAGCAGCAGGCGCGCGCCTTCGAGCTGCACGGTCAGCCCAGTGAGCGAGTGCGCGAGGACATCGTGGATCTCGCGGGCGAGGCGCGCGCGCTCCTGCAGCGCCGCAGCCTGGGCGCGCGCCTCCTGCGCTTCACGCAGCTCACGCAGCAGCCGCTGCTGCTCGCGCGCGAACGTCGCCGTGGCGAAGACGAAGAACATGCCGAGGTCGATCGACGCGATGGCGGCGGGCTGCGGCGCGGCCCGCGCCAGCACGAGTGCCAGCGTCAGCGCAACGAGGAGGGCCAGCCCACACGTCACCGCGATGGCGCCACCGATGCGCAGCGCCAGCGCGCCCACCGCGATGAAGGCGCCGACATAGCCGGGTGAGTTGGGGTCGAAGCCCGCCAGCGTCGCCGCGGCGAGACCGAGCACGAGCGCGGACGCGACGACCGGCCACGGTGTCGCCGGATCGGCCGCGGCGAGGTACAGGCCGGCGAGCAGCGCGGCCGCCATGGCCAGCGACACGCCGAGCGCGGCCCCGGACGCTCCGGGACGCGGCGTGCCGAAACCGGCCCCCGCGACGCTCGCCGCCACGGCGGTCGCCGCAACCGCGCGCGTGACCGGCCCCAGGCGCGAGTCCAACCCCGGCCACGCGCCGCCGCTCGGACTTCGAGTCAGGCGGCGCACCAGCCAGAGAGCGATCATCGGGGCCCGAGCAGGATATCCACCTGCGGGTGGAGGCACAGGAGCCGAAACTTCCACCGCCGCGCCGATGTTCGCGCCGCCGGCCACACATAGCCTTGACCTCACCGCCGCGTCCGGCCCGCGGCACACGAGGAGCAACGGCGATGAACCTGACGGAGTGGATCCTGAACTTCGGAATCCTTGCTGTGATGCTGAGCCAGTTCGGCGAGCACACGGCAACGCGGCGGCGGCTGGTGCTGCCGCTCGTCATCGTCGCGATCGTCGCGGTCAACTTTCTGCCCGGCACGCCGACCGTCGGCAACGACGTCGCATTCGAGGCGAGCGGCGTCGCCATCGGACTGCTGCTGGGCGCGCTTGCCGGCGCCGCGGTGCGCGTGCGCGTGGGCAGCGCGGGCCAGGTGACGCTGACCGCCGGCTGGGCTTACGCGGTGCTGTGGACCGCCGTCATCGGTGGACGCATGCTCTTCGCGCTCTGGGCGAGCGGACCGGGATCACACGCCGTCGCCGCGTTCTCGATGACACATGCGATCACCGGCGCAGCCTGGACGTCGTTCTTCGTGCTGATGGCGCTGGCCATGATCGGCACACGCACCGCCCTCATCCTTCTCGCCAAGCAGCGGCTGAGCGCGCCCGCTCGCTTCGCCTGAGGCGCAGAGGGCGCAACGAGTTGGCTCCCGCGAGCAGCGTCGAACCGTTGTTGACCACCGTCGCCGCCAGCGGCGGGAGCGCTCCCGCCGTCGCGGCGGCGAGCGCCACGCCGTTGGGCACGCTGACAAACGCGATGTCCTGCCGCACCAGGCGCATGGTGAACCGCGCCATGTCGATCGCATCGACAAGCAACGCCAGGTCCTCCGCCCCGAGCACGATGGCGGCGCTCTCCCGGGCCATGTCGGCGCCGCGGGCCACGGCGATGCCGAGGTCGGCCTCCGCCATCGCGGCGGCGTCGTTGATGCCGTCACCCACGACGGCGACGCGGCGGCCCTCGTCGCGCATCCGGCGAACCAGCTGCGCCTTCTCCTCCGGCATGAGATGCGCGTGCACGCCGTCGAGCCCGAGCGAGTGCGCCACACGTTTGGCGACCGCTTCACGATCACCTGTCGCGAGCCAGAGCTGATTGACGCCGTGCGCGCGCAGCTCGTCGACGACCGCGCGCGCCTCGCTGCGCAGACCGTCCTGCACGCGCACCGTGCCGGCGAAACGGTGGTCGATCGCGACGTGCGCCATCGACAGCTCGTTGGGCGGCGCCGCCGGTAGCCGCACGCCCGCACGGCGCAGGTACGTCCATCTGCCCACGTGCACGACGTGGCGCTCCACCTCTGCTTCGACGCCCCCGCCGGGAGCGACGCGCACCGCGGCGGGCGCGGGGAGCTCGAGGCCGCACGAGCGCGCGTAGTGCCGGATGGCGCGCGCGATGGGGTGGGGCAGATGACCCTCGGCCGCGCCTGCGAGGCGGAGCAGCGCCGCCGCGTCGTGACCGTTGGCGGGGTCGATGCCGACCACGGTGGGACGTCCCGCGGTGAGCGTGCCCGTCTTGTCGAAGACGATCGTGTCGACGGAGGCGAGGGTCTCGATGGCGCGCCCGTTCTTGAAGAGCACATCGCGCCGCGCGGCGGCGATCATCGTCGCGAGGTACGCGGTGGGCACGGCGACGCGGATGCCCGTGCCGAAGTCGACGATCAGCATCGACACAACGCGGCCGATGTCGCCGGTGACTGCGAGCGCGAGGCCGCCCGAGAGCAGCATCGGCAGGACGAAGCGGTCGGCGATGCGGCGCGCGGTGTCGGTTGTCGGGGTGTTGGCCGCCAGCGCGTCCTCGATCGCGGCGGCGAGCCTGCCCGCACGCGTGCGCTCGCCGGTCGCGGCGATCTCCACGACCAGCCGTCCGTCGACCACGGTCGCGCCCGCGAGCACGTCGTCACCCGGTTCCACGGGCACGGGATACGGCTCGCCGGTCCAGGTGCGGTTGTCGACGCTGCCGGCCCCGCTCACGACCCTGCCGTCGACCGGCAGCGCCTCGCCCGCGTACACGACGGCGCGATCGCCGACCGCCACAGACTCGACGGGCACGCGAGGCTCCGTGCCCGAACGCAGCACGCGCACACCCCGATCGTCGGCGATCATCCAGCGTCGAAAGGCCGTGCGCGCGCGGCCCGCCGCGTGGGCGCGCAGACGCTCGCCGCTCTCGATGAGCGCGACGGACACGCCCGCGGCGAGCACGTCGCCGGTTCCCAGCAGCAGGGTCACCGCCGTCGCGTCGAGCACGTCGATGGAGAGGCGGCGGCGGCGCGCCGTGGTCAGCGCGCGGCGGGCGATTGGGATCGCGCAGGAGGCGATGGCGAGCGATGAGATCGGCGCCACGCCGGCGAGACCCGCGCTGAGAGCCGCGGCCGGGACCAGAGCCTGGCGCCACCAGGGCGCGCTGCGCTGACGCGGTGGCGCGGACGCGTCGTCATGCGGGACCTGCTGCAGCAGCTCGTCGAGCGAGAGACCGCGGTCGTGACGCACGGCCAGCGAGCGCGTGGACGCGGTCCAGCGCACATCGTGCACGCCGGTGGTGCGGCGCAGACGCGTGGCGATGCGCTGCCCGTGGCGTGCCTGCGACACCGGGATTCGCAGCCGTGCCCTGCCGGGGACGCGGTGGACGAGCCACTCGATGTCGAGAGGCGGAGGTGCGTCCCCGTCCTCGGGCGCCGCCGGAACTTGCGTCAGCGCACCGCCTCGCGCACGTTGGGGTCGTGCAGCTTCATGTAGCTGTCGAACGCGTAGTACGCGAGCACGTACCACGGTGCGTCGCGCACGCGCACGCCCTGACGCACGAGCTGGCGCAGCGCGAGGCCGGCAAATGCCGCCGGCACCAGCACGCGCAGGTCGACGCCGCCCTGCGTGGCGGCGTAGACGGAGCGATTCGCGCCGCCGAGGACGCCCTGGAGCCGATGTGCGACCTGGCTTCCCGGGCCATCGACACGCCGCCGCACCGCCGGCGGCTCGAGGCGCCGGAACATGTGGTCCGCCTCGCGCAGCATCGCCACCACCGCGGCGGCGTCCAGCTCAGCCGGGTCGTATGCGATGAGCGCGGAACCGGTGCGCGCATTGGTGCTCACAGACGCGCGGTCGCGCAGCTGGTCGTGCGCTGCGCGCAGCGCACGGGTCCGGTCGGCGCGCGTGCCCGCCACCCGCACGCGCATGCGGCCGGCTGCGCTGTGCGTGACCTCGGCGTCGCTCACGCGCGGTGCTTGCTTGTGGGGCGGTCAGCGACCTCGCCGTTGGCCGCGACGACGGACACGGCCGTGCCGTCCAGCAGCGCCTGCTCGGCGTCGCGCTCCGCGCGCGCTTCGTAGTAGATGTCTTCGGCGCGTTCGCGCCCTTCAGCGATGAGCACCGTGAGCCGGTCCTTGGCCCACAGGCCCCCTTTGACAGCCGCCTTCGCCATCGGGCGCGCGCCGCCCCCGGCGACGGTTGTGATGCCCAGCGCGATGCCCATGCCCAGGCCCCACCCCAGGCCGCTGCCGACCGTGTTCAGAAGCTTCGTTCGCATCCTCTTCTCTCCGCGACGAGCGCGAGATCCAGGGCACCTACTCTACGATTAACGTCCAGTTCCACACTGGCAAAATGTGTCATCTGTTCATGCCGTGGAGGAGGCGCGATGGCTGCATCTGACCGCGGACTCGTCGCCCGTCTCGGCCCGCTCGAGGTGGACTGGCCGAGGTCTGTGGGCTACTTCGGCGGCGCCGCCCTGGCGGTCGGCCTGGGCATCATCGAGGCCCCGCTGGGGGTGGCGATCGCCGCCGTCCCCTTCGTGCGCATGCTGGCCGACCCGCGCGCGCCGCGCCGCTCGCGCGCCATCGGCCAGGTGTTCGAGGGGGCCATGAAACCGATCGGCAGCGACGGCGAGGGCACGGTGCGCCTCTCGCCCGCTGCTCCATTGCCCAAGACGGTTCGAAAAGGAGTGACGCGATGAACTTGGTGCCATCGTTGACAAGAAATCAGTGGCTGTGGCTGGGCGGCGCGGCTGCCCTGGGTGTGGCCGAGGTGGTGAGCGCGCCGATTGCGGTGGCGCTCGCGGCGCTGCCGATCCTCGACAACCTGTCCTCGGAAGCCGCGCCCAAGGCGGCGTCGCGGAACGGGGTCAGTCCCGCGCGGCGAACTGCCTCGCGGCGGCGTCGCGCGGCACCGCGGCGAAGGTCTGCCGCGGTCTGATCACGCCGAGCCGGGCTGCCGCCGCGATGGCCAGCGCGGTCCGGACATCAGCGACCTCGAGCGTGAAGAGCAGCGCCGCGTTGGCGGCGCGGGCCAGGCTGTGACGCTCGCTGCGAGTGGCCGGCATCCACGCGCAGCATGCCAGCAGATGCGCCGCAGTGGGGTGAAAACGCGATTAAGACGTGCGGACGGTGCGAAGGACGTCGCCGGTTGAGTCGCGCAGGGGACGCAGGCGCAGGCCCGCGCCGCGCGCCGCCGCGCTGCTGAGCGTGTAGATCCCCCAGTCCACCGGCCCGCTGGCGATGCACAGCGGAAAATCGAGCGAATCGACGTGCTCGAGTTCGACGCTGACCCCGGCCACGCCGGCGATGACCTCGACCATGCCGCGCAGTGTCAGGCGTTCCACCGGCGCCGTCACGTTGAACGTGCCGCGGAGGGACTGCTCCGCGGCGTGCACTGCGAAGGCGGCAAGGTCGCCGGCGTCGACCAGCTGGACCGGCTGGTCGTCGCGCGCGGGCACGCGGAGACGGCCTCCCTGCGCGATGCGTTTCACCCACCACGCGAAGCGATCGGTGGGGTCGTGCTCCCCGATGACGATGGTGGGTCGCAGCACGGTGAGGCTGTCCGTCGCGTCGCGCATCGCGCGCTCGCACAGCACCTTGAGCTCGCCGTACGCAGCCCGGGGGTCCGGTGGGACGTTGGCCTCGTCGGCGTCGGCAAGCGGCGCTGACTCGTCGGCGCCCTCGGCGACGGCGTCCGCATAGACGGACACCGTCGAGATGAACACGTGGTGGGCCGCCCGGCCGCGCAGGGCGCGCATCGCACTCCGCACCTGCTCGGGGCGGTACGCCGTGACGTCGACCACCGCGTCCCAGGACTGCTCGCCGATGCGCTCGATGGCGTCCGTGTTGCGGTCGCCCAGAATGCGCGGCACCTCGGGGAAGCTGGCCGTGTCGGAGCCGCGGTTGAACAGCGTCACGTCGTGGCCCCCGCGCAGCGCGGCCTCGACGATCGCGCGCCCCACGAAGCGCGTGCCGCCGATGACCAGCAGCCTCATGGGGCGAGGGAGCGAAGCTGGGCGTAGGTCACGCTGTGATGGCTGCCGGAGGCGAACAGCTGGTGCAGCAGGTAGTACTCGGTGAGCGGGCGGTCGTCCGTGATCAGCTGCACGTTGCCGGTGAAGCGGTCGACCTGGTCGTCGTAGAGCCAGCGAGCCTCGTCCATCAACACCGGCCACGGCTGCTTGGGCAGGTACTGGTAGTCGGGCGCGTCACTGATGTCGCTGATGGCCGAGGACGAGTCGAAGAGTGCCGCTGCCTGCGAGTCGTTCCAGGTCATCGGGGCGTCGGAGCCGAGCATGTACATCCCGCCGTGGCGTGGGCTCAGCAGCACCAGCATGTGCGGGAACGCGGAGCGAAACGTGGCGAGATGCTCGCGCAGCTGCTCGAGGTCGACGCCGAAGTAGAGCCACTGCAGCATCATGCCGCCGGGGTTCAGACGCGCCCTCGCGTCGGCGTAGAACTCCTTGGTGTACAGGACGACGGTCCCGGCGCTCTCGATCGGTGGAGGCGGGTCGACCGAGATGATGTCGTACGTCCGCGACGAGTTGCGCACATAGTTGCGCCCGTCGGCCGTGATGACTCGCGCGTGCGGGCTGTGCAGAAAGCTGTTCGCGTCGGGATAGAACGTCGGCATCTGCAGCGGGACAGACGGCGAGAGGTCGACGGCGTCGACGTCCATGCCCAGGAGCAGCGCCGAGCGGAAGGTCGTGCCCATGCCGAAGCAGATGTCGAGGAAGTGCTGCGCGTTGGGCCGCAGCAGCCTGGGGATGTACGCCATCAGCTTGGTGTCGACGCTGAGCGCCGTCATCGCGGTGCCGGTGACGTAGAGCCGGCGCAGGTACGCCGGTCCGCCCACGGCGTCGACGGTCGCGATGCGGTCCTCGGTGTGATGCAGGGGAAGGCCGCGAGCCTGCACGTTCCGTTCGGTTGCAGTGAGCAGCAGCGGTGACCCGGTGGCCACGAGCAGCGGAGGCACGATCGTCACCGCCGCGGTCACCGCGATCAGGCGGAGCCCGCTGACGTGCCGGGCCGCGCCGCCCGCGTACAGCAGCAGCAGCGCCACCAGCGCGTCGGCGGCGCCGAGCACGAGGATGGACCCGTTGGTGCCCAGCGTGCCGGCGAGCACGAAGGCGGCCGCCAGTGACCCGAGGATCGAGCCCACCGTGTTCCACGCGTACAGCACGCCGATGCTGCGCGAGCCGTGCGCGGGAGTTCGCGTCAGGAGTCGAGCGGCGAGCGGGAACGCATAGCCCATGCAGAACGTGGCGGGCAGCAGCATCACGGCGCGCGCGATGTTCGTGTTGGTGATCCACATCGTCGCCAGCGGCACGGTGACCACCGCGCTGACGGCCATGCCGACGAACGCCACCGCAAGGGCGGCCGGAGTGTCGCGGGCCGGCGAGCTGACGCGCCGGTACACGGCGCCGCCCGCGCCGATGCCGAGCAGGTAAATGGCGAGGATGACGACGAAGATGTAGATGCGTGAGCCCGTGCCCTCGGCGAGCATGCGCGTCCACAGCACCTCAAGGCTCAGCGCGACGAACCCGGAGACGAACGTGCCCGCGTACAGCAGGGCACGCAGCCGCCGGTCGGATGCGGATCCGGCGCCGCCATCGCCGATCGCGCTGGACGGGTGCTCCACGGCCGCGGGCTGCATGCGCACCGCGAACAGCAGCGCCACGCATCCCGCGATGGCGTTGAGCGCCACGGCCACGTGCGCGGTGGAGGACAGGCCGATCAGCTCGATGAGCACGAGGCCCGACACGAGCGTTCCCACCATGGCGCCGAGCGTGTTGGCGCTGTAGAGGCGGCCCATGTGCGCTCCCGCGGTGTGCAGCGACGTGACCATGTGGCGCGTGAGCAGGGGGAGCGTGAGCCCCATGAGGAACGTGACCGGCGTCACGGTGGCCAGCGACAGCAGCACCCGCACCAGCGTCAGCTGCCCGGGCGAGGCCGTGTCGTACGCGCCGTGATAGACGCCCTCGATCAGGGTGAAGCCGAGCGGGACGAGCAGGGCTGTCGCGCCGACCAGCAGCTCCACCACGCCGTACACGGCCAGGGGCCGGCGCAGCCGGGGGGCGAGCAGGCCTCCCACCAGGCCGCCGAGGCCCAGCCCCGCCATGAACGCGGTGACGATGGCGCCGATCGCCTCCGTCGTGTTCCCGAACACGAGGACGAGCTCGCGCGACCACACCACCTGGTACACGAGCCCTGCCGCCCCGGAGAGGACGAAGACACCGATGACCACGCCATCGGCCAGGCGTCTGCCCGCGTCCGAGATTCGCCCGGGACGCGAGCGGACCTCAGGTCGCTCCGCTTGCTGGACGGCCACCGGCGGCTATCTTCCCAGCCTGACACCGGGGTGGGGCCGCGGCGCGATGCGTAGCCGCTGCCGCAGGTGGGCAGAATCGACGCATGGGCACGGCATCGGTCATCGACGTCAGCGACGCCACGTTCGACGCCGATGTCGTCGAGGCGTCGCGCCAGGCGCCGGTCGTGGTCGATTTCTGGGCGGCATGGTGCGGTCCCTGCCGCGCGCTCGGGCCGATGCTGGAGGAGGTCGTCTCCGCCCGCGCCGGGGTGACGCTGGCCAAGGTCGACGTCGACCACAACCCCGCGACCGCCACACGCTTCGCCGTCCGAGGCATTCCCGCCGTCAAGGCCTTCCGCGACGGCCGCGTGGTGAACGAGTTCGTCGGGCTGCAGCCGCGCAGCGTCGTCGAGCGCTTCGTCGAAGGGCTCGCGCCGGCGCCGGCGGAAGCGCTGCCGGCGGACGAAGCAGGGCTGCGCGCGGTGCTGCGCGACCGTCCCGACAGCGTCGCGGCCGCCCGGGCGATGGCAGCGCTGCTCCTCGACCAGGGTCGCATCGAGGAGGCCGAGCCGCTGCTGGCACCGCACGCGCATGACGCTGTGAGCGACGGCCTGCTGGCCCGGGTGGAACTCCTGCGCGAGGGCGGCGAGGCGCTGCCCGCTGCACTGCGCGCCGGTGGCGGCGCCGGCGACCTGGCGGCGCTGCACCATGTCATCAGCGCGATACGGACGGCTTCACCCCAGACCAGGTCGCGTTTGCGCCGCGTCGTGCTCGGTGCGCTCGCCTCGCACGACGACCACGGCGCCGAGGTCGAGGCGCTGCGCCGCGACCTGGCGAGCGCGCTGTTCTGAGCGCGCCGCTAGCCGACCGGCTGCGCTTCGAGCGAACGGGTCAGGGCCAGGCGGCGCTGCCGCGAGACGTCCCGCTGGCGCGCGGCGACCGCGGTCCGGTCCCGCCCGAAGTCGGTGCTTCGCGCGTACTCCAGCACGGGTTCGAGCAGCTGGGACGTGCTGGGCGGCTCGATGCCCTGCGGGCCCAGGAGGCCCGTCGCATTGCGCGTGTCGAAGCGCGAACCGTCGCGGAAGTAGGGGAGATACTGCCGCGCCGCGTTGCCGAACCGGCGCCACGGTCCAACGCGCAGCGCCGACGACACGAGCGGAACCATCACGCCGCCGAGCACCCCTGACACGAAGCGCGGCGGAGCCACGCCGAATGCACGCGCAGCGAGTGCTCCGATGACACGCGCGTCGCTGGCGCGTTCGCCGGCCGCGAGCGCGTACGTCGTGCCCGCCTGACCGTCGAACAGCGCGGCGATGGTGCCGCGCGCCACATAGTCGACCGGCACCACGTCGACGGGCAGTGACGGGTCGGCCGGCGCCAGGCGCAGCAGGCCGTCGGCGTAGACCCGGAGCGGCCAGTAGATGACGTTGAACGTCGTGGTCGCGCCCCATCGCGAGTCGCCGATGACGATCGACGGGCGCACCACCGTGGTGGGAACAGTCTGCTGCCGCGCGTGCACCACGAGCTCGGCTTCGAACTTGGACTGCTCGTACGTGTTGCGAAAGCGCTGCCCCACGTCGAGCTGGTCTTCGGCGAACGGCTCGCGATGTCGCCCGCTGACGAACGCGGTGCTCACGTACACCATGCGCTGCAAGCGCCCGCGGCGAAAGGCCTCCTGCGCGAAGTCCAGCATCGCGACCGTGCCACCGCCGTTGATGCGGCGCGCGTCGGCGAGCGGCAGGTCGAATCGCACAGATGCGGCGCTGTGGATGACGTGCGTGGTCCGTCGCAGGACGTGCTCGCGCCGGCGCGGTGTCATGCCCAGTCGTGGCAGCGTGACGTCGCCGCGAACCGCGCTGACGCGCGCCTGCAACATGCGCGCAGCCTCGCGGCCGAACAGCGCGTCGAGCGCGGCGATGAGACGGTTCCGAGCCTCTGCGGCGGTGCGCGCGCGCACCAGGCAGCTGACGTGCGCATTGCTCTCGGTCAGCAGCTGGCACAGGATCTCGCGGCCCAGGAACCCGGTGACGCCCGTCAGCAGCACCGAGCATTCGGCCTGCGCCGCGCGATGTGCGCGCTGAGTCATGCACGTACCTCCAGGAGCCGGACGGGCAACACTACCGGCTGCGCCTCGGGCGCGCAAGCCGCGCATCCGCAGCACGCGCGCGTGACGCTCAGAAGCCTCCATACGCGGGAATCACCGCGCCGGTGACGGCGCGCGCTTCGTCGCTGCAGAGGAAGGCGATCAGCGCGGCGAGCTGCTCCGGCGGCGTGCTCTTCGCCAGGTCCGCATCGCTCATCCAAGTGCGGTTTCCCGGGGTGTCGATCACCGCGGGCACCACCGCGTTCACGCGCACGCCGTGCGCCTTGAGCTCGAGTGACAGCACCTCGGTGAGCTTGAGCACCGCTGCCTTGGCGACGGTGTAGGCAGCCGATCCCCTGGACGTGACCAGGGCTGCGCGCGACCCGACGTTCACGATCGCGCCGCCGCCGCTTGCAGCCAGGCGCGCGGCCCCGGCCCGTGAAGACCACCATGCCGTCTCGAGATTGAGGCGCAGCATCCGCCGCACGTCGTCGGCATCCGTCTCCGCGACGGTGCCGCCGGCGAAGCCTCCGGTGAGGTTGACCAGGCAGCGCGGCTGCGCCTCACGCGAGTCGATCCGCTGCCACAGACGCTCCACGTCGGCAGGATCCTCGAGGTCCGCCTGCTCCCATTCGCAGGGCGCCACGCCGTGCAACTCGGCCGCCGAATGCCGCGGGGATGCCACGCCGACGACCTGGAAGCGTCGGGCGAGCGCCTCGACAACCGCGGGGCCGAGGCCGCCGCTCGCCCCGCAGACCACCGCCAGGTCGCTGCCCATCTGACCCGAATTGTGCGGCGACGGCGCGCACGCGCATCTCACGCAGGCACCGGCGGCGCGGTTTCTGATGGAGTGGAGGCATGGATCCCGATCGCGGCGCACGCCGGCTGAGGCGCGACCAGCGGTGAGCCGCCGCGGATGGCTCCTCTTCGCGGCGATGGCCGTCGTCTGGGGCGTGCCATACCTCCTGATCAAGGTGGCGGTGGGGCAGCTCACGCCGCCGTCGCTGGTCTTCATCCGCACCGCCATCGGAGCGCTGGTGCTGGTGCCGGTGGCCTTCGCGCGCGGTGGCGTCCGCCCCCTCCTGCCGCACTGGCGCGTCGTGGCCGTCTACACGGCGATCGAGATCGGGCTGCCCTGGCTGCTGCTGTCCGACGCGGAGCGAAAGCTGTCGAGCTCGCTGGCCGGACTCCTCGTGGCGACCGTGCCGCTGATCGGCGCGGTGCTGGCGTTGCTCACGGGCGCGGCGGACCGCATGCGGACCCGCCAGGTGCTCGGGCTGGTCCTCGGCTTCTGCGGCGTGGCCGCGCTGGTCGGCCTCGACCTGACGCGGGGCGACCTCGCGGCCGCCGGCGAGCTGGCGGTGGTGTGCGTCTGCTACGCGGTGGGCCCGGTGATCATCTCGCGGCGTCTTGCGGGCATCGACTCCGTGCTCGTGGTCGCGGCGTCGCTTGCGCTCGCGGCGCTGGCCTATGCGCCGGCCGGGATCCTGCAGCGGCCGGCGACGGTGCCCTCGGCCTCCGTGATCGCGGCCGTGGCCGCCCTCGGTGTGGTGTGCACCGCGCTCGCCTTCGTGCTCTTCTTCGCGCTCATCGCTGAGGCCGGGCCGGTGCGCGCGACGCTGATCACGTACTTCAACCCGGCGGTCGCGCTGCTCCTGGGTGTGCTGCTGCTCCACGAGCCATTCACGGTCGGCGCCGGCCTGGGGCTGGTGCTCATCCTGGGCGGGTCATTCCTGGCCACGCGCCGGCACACGGTGCCCGCGACCGCCATCCCCGCCCCGGCGGCGGTTCAGGGATAGATGCCGCGCGCGATCGTCGCCTCGGCGACGCGGTCGATGGCCACGAAGTACGCGCCGTTGCGCAGCGACACGCCGTGTTCCTGCGCCATCTGCCAGGTGTCGTCGACGGCACGGTTCATGATCTTCTCGAGCTGGCGGTTGATCTCGTCCTCGTCCCAGAAGAACGACTGCAGGTCCTGCACCCACTCGAAGTAGGAGACCGTCACGCCGCCGGCGTTGGCCACCACGTCCGGCACCACCGTCACGCCGCGCTTCTCGAGGATGGCGTCGGCGTCGGGCGTGACAGGGCCGTTGGCGGCCTCGAGGAGGAGTGAGGCCTTGATCCGCCCCGCATTGGACGCGGTCACCTGGTTCTCCAGCGCGGCGGGGATGAGAATGTCGACCGGCGCCTCGAGCACCTGCTCGCTCGAGATCGACTCCGAGCCGTCGAAACCGGCCACCGAGCCGGTCTGCTGCTTGTGCGCGATCACCGCAGGGATGTCGAGGCCGTGCTCAGCGTAGATAGCGCCAGTAGTGTCTGAAACTGCGCAGATGGTGAAGCCCTGCTCGGCCATGAGGCGCGCGGCGAAGGAACCCGCGTTGCCGAAGCCCTGCACGGCGACGGTCGACTCCTGCGGGCTCCTGCCCAGCCTCCGGCAGGCGGCGAGCGCCACGAACATCACCCCGCGTCCCGTCGCCGCGTTGCGCCCCTGGCTGCCGCCGATGGCCAGCGGTTTGCCCGTGACCACGGCGGGCACGGAGAAGCCCTGCTCCATCGAGACGGTGTCCATGATCCATGCCATCACCGCCGGGGTCGTGTTGACATCCGGCGCGGGAATGTCCGACTCGGGTCCGATGACGAGGCTAATCTCCGTCGCGTAGCGCCGGGTCAGGCGCTCCAGCTCGCCCACGCTCAGCTGCTTGGGATCGACCACGACGCCGCCCTTGGCTCCGCCGAACGGCAGCCCCGCGATGGCGCACTTCCAGGTCATCCACATGGCCAGCGCCTTGACCTCGTCGAGCGTCACGCCGGGGTGATAGCGGATGCCGCCCTTGGCGGGTCCGCGGGCCACGTTGTGCTGCACGCGGTAGCCCTCGAACATGCGCGTGGAGCCGTCGTCCATCTTCACCGGGAAGTTGACGATGAGCTGGCGTTTCACCTCGCGCAGCACGCCGCGCAGGCTGCGGTCCAGCCCCAGCAGCCGGGCCGCCTCGTCGAACTGCCGCTGCGCGTTGTGCCACGGGTTCTCGACGGCAGACGCCATCGCTGCCGCTGCGGGCATGGCCATCCCTGGACACCTCCAACAGCCCGGGCGCCGCGCTGCGGTCGCTCGTGGTAGCGCTGAGCGTAGCGGCCTGGGGAGGGCGTCGTGCGGTTCCGCCGGTTAGGCGCCCCCGGTCCTCCGGCGACACGCCGTCGGGACGCCTCCGGCGTCCTGCGCGGCTCGACCCTCGCCCCGGGGACCGCCGGGGCTGCGGGACGGTCGCCTGCGGCTCGGGGGCCGCCTCACCTGGGCACTGACGAGCCCCCTAACGGCAGGATTCGTCAGCCGCGCCGCGCCGCCCGAGGGGCGCTTCGCCGCGAGTTTTCGGCCAACCGACCCTGTGGTACACTCGCCCTCGACTTGGCGCTGGCCAGGTCTTTTTCTTGTGAGGCAGTACTGGCGTGGCCACGGCTAAGGGCGGCTCGACCATCATCACGTTGCAGTGTCCCGACTGCAAGGAGCGCAACTACACCACGGTCAAGAACAAGCGCAACGATCCAGATCGCCTGGAGCTGCGCAAGTTCTGCCGGCGCTGCCGCCATCACACAGCCCATCGCGAGACCAAGTGAACGCAGGGGCGTAGCTCAGCTGGTAGAGCATCGGTCTCCAAAACCGAGGGTCGCGCGTTCGAGTCGTGCCGCCCCTGCCAGAACATCGACAGCCGCGAAGCGGCAATGAAGGACAGCAAACAGAGAGGTAATCGGATTGGCGAAAGCGGTGAGGTCCGCGCCCTCGGCTCCTCGCCCGATGCCGCGGCCGCGCACCGACCGTGCAGGGCTCGTCGAGTACTTCCGCGGCGTGTGGGACGAGCTGAAGAAGGTCGTCTGGCCGGGCCGCGAGGAGCTGCTGCGCATGACCGGCATCGTCGTCGCCACGGTGGTCCTGTTCGCTCTCCTGATCGGCGGCGCCGACTACATCCTGAGCCTGGGCGTCCGGCAGCTCTACACGACCTCGGGTTCGACGACCACCACCACCAGCAACTCGAACCTCGTGCCCCAGACGACGACGTCACCCACACAGTCGCCGACGCAGGCGCCGGCGACCTCCGCGGCGTCGCCACAGGCGAGCTCGCACGCCACCCCGCTTCCCTAAGGTGAGAATGAAGGACCGATGAGCAACGCAGCGCCCCCTAAAGACGCCCACTGGTACGTGGTGCACGCCTACTCCGGACACGAGGAGAAGGTGCGCGCCAACCTGCTGAAGCGCGTCGAGTCCATGGACATGCACGACAAGATCTTCGACGTGCTCGTCCCCACCGAAGAGGTGATGGAGATCAAGGACGGGCAGCGCCGCAAGGTCAGCAAGCGCATCTTCCCCGGCTACATCCTGGTCAACATGGTGATGTCGGACGAGTCGTGGTACGTCGTGCGCAACACGCCCGGCGTCACCTCGTTCGTCGGCTCGGGCAACAAGCCGGTGCCGCTGCAGGAGAACGAGATCCGCGGCATCCAGAAGCAGGTCAAGGCCGAGGCGCCGACCAAGGTGTCGGTGGAGTACGAGGTGGGTGAGAACGTGCGCGTCATCGACGG
>JAFARE010000023.1 GCA_019245575.1 Candidatus Dormiibacterota bacterium
GCGCGCAGCCACGGTGGCGGCGTCCAGACCTGCGTTGACGTCGTCGAGCGCGGCGCGCACCAGCAGCTGGATCCCGGCGCTGGCGCTCTCCGTGTCGACCAGGTGGACGCGTTTCGCGTCGAGCTCCTGGGCCGCGATGTGCGCCGACTGCAAGGTGCCGCTCAGCTTGGCCGAGATGTGCAGGCTCACGACCTCGTCGGCCGGGTCGGCGAGAAGGGGACGGTACGCATCGGCGAACTGCTCCGGCGTCGGCTGTGACGTGGTCGGATGCACATTCGATGCAGCGAGCCGTTTGTAGAAGGCGTCCGAGTCGAGATCGACACCGTCCTCGAACTGCTCCTCGCCGAAGCGCACGGTGAGCGGAACGACCGTCACGCCCAGCGTCTTCGCCTCCGCCTGGGACAGGTCGGAGGTGCTGTCCGTGACGACGTGGATCACGGCCTATTCCAGCGAGAGGACGTAGGGGTAGTGCTCCTGGCCGCCCTCGTGCACCTCGAACTCGGTGCTGGGGTGGCTCTTGCGCAGCTCGTCGGCCAGTCCGTTCGCCTCGTCCTCGCCCACTCCGTCGCCGTAGTAGACCGTGACGAGCTCGGGCGCCTGCTCCTGCGACGTCAGCACGTCCTGGATGACGGCGGGATAGTCGCCGCCGACATGCTTGATGTCGCCGTCGACGATGGCGATGACGTCGCCTTCCTTGATGGTGTGGCCGCTGGCGCTGCTGTCACGCACGGCTCGCGTGATCTCCACGCCGTGCACGGATTGCATCGCCTCCTGCATGCGCTCGCAGTTGGCGTCCACGGACGCCGACGCGTCGTACGCGAGCAGCGCGCTGATTCCCTGGGGAAGGTTGCGAGACGGGATCACGCGCACGTCGCAACCCTCGGCGAGGTCGTCGACCTGCTGCGCCGTGAGAATGACGTTGCCGTTGTTGGGCAGCATGATCACGGCGTCTGCATTCGCCGCGCGCACGGCGTTCAGCAGGTCCTCGATCGAAGGGTTCATCGTCTGTCCGCCCAGCACCACGGCATCGCTGCCCAGGCTCTTGAGGATGTCGCGGAATCCGCCGCCGGGAGCGACGGAAACGACGCCCAGCGGCTTGGTCTCGGCCTTCACGTCCACGTCGCCCGCTTCCTCGGCGGCGGCGCGCTCGAGCACCTCGTGGTGCTGGGCCGACATGTCCTCGACCTTGAGCCGGCTCAGCTGGCCGCGCTGCGCGGCGGCGGCGATGAGCGCCGCCGGGTCCTCCGTGTGAATGTGCACCCGCACCAGGTCCTCATCGCCGACCACGAGCGCCGATTCGCCAAGCGGCGCGAGCTCCGTGCGGATGGCGTCGACGTCGAGGTTCTTGCCCGTGAGCATGAACTCGGTGCAGTAGCCCCAGCCCTCCTCGCGCGGCGCCACGGCAGCGGCCCCGCGGCGGCCCTGCAGGGTGACAGCGGCCTGCGCATCGCCCTCGTTCGGCCGTCGCAGCGGGGGCTCTCCCCGCCGGAGCCGGCCTGACGGCGGGCTGATGCGCTCCTCGCTCTCGCTGATGCTGCGGCTGAACCCTTCGAGGATCACCGCCAACCCGAAGCCGCCTGCATCGACGACGCCGGCCTCGCGCAGCACGGCCAGCTGGTCCATGGTGCGCTCAACGCTGGCATGCGCCTCCCGCACGACACGCTCCAGCAGGAGGCGGATGTCCTCGGTCTCCTCCTCGACCGCATCCGCCGCCGCGGTCGCAGCCTCGCGGACGACCGTGAGGATCGTGCCCTCGGTGGGCTTCATCACTGCGCGATACGCGACCGCCTGGGCTTCGGCGAGAGCTCGCGCGATGCCGCTCGCGTCGATTGTTCGCCACCCGGTCACGCCCTGCGCCAGTCCACGGAGGATCTGCGAGAGGATGACGCCGCTGTTGCCGCGCGCACCCATGAGCGATCCGTGCGCCGCCGCCGCCATCACCGAGTCGACGGCTTCCGGCACGGGCGCGTGCTGCGCCTCCTCCACCGCCGAGCGCAGCGTCAGGTACATGTTCGAGCCCGTGTCGCCGTCCGGCACGGGAAACACGTTGAGGTCGTTGATCTCCTGCTGGTTGGCCTCCAGCCACGCGAGGGCGTTGCGCAACCCGGCCATCACCTGGCCGCCGTCAGCCTCGCGCAGCGGTGGTCGCAGCACGCTCAATCCCGTGGGCGCCGGGTCAGTGGCGCCCACGGTCCGCCTCCATGTGGATGCCCTGCACGTTGACGTTCACCGCGAGGACCGGCAGGCCGAGCGTGCGCTCGACGTGGTAGCGCACCGCGCTCATCAGGTTGTGCGCCACCTCGCTGATGCGCGTGCCGTACTCCGCGATGACATAGAGCTCGATGACGATGCCGCCGGACTGCAGCTGCACCTCCACACCGCGGTGCACGTTCTCGCGGTTGAGCAGCTCGGCGATCCCGTCGCGCAGCCCGCGCGCGGCCATGCCCACGATGCCGTAGCACTCGCTGGCGGCGTGGCCGACGATGGAGGCGACCACCCGTGGCGACACCTCGATGCGCCCCAGCGATGCCGTGCGGGTGAGCGCGTCTGGCGCCTTGACCTTGCCTTTCACGTGACTCCATAAGCGGGGCGAGGGGGCTGTGTTATCCTCGCGAACCGGTCCGGTCCCACCGGATGCAACCCGCGCCGCCAGTTGCAGCGGCGCATTCTAGTACGGGCGCACCGGCGCGTCCCGGGTTTCACCCACAGTCTGAACCATCGAGAATCCTGTGTCCCAGCGCTGTGACATCTGCGGCAAGCGGCCCATGACGGGCAACAACGTGAGCCACTCCAAGGTGCATACCAAGCGCCGGTTCCTGCCCAACCTGCAGACTGCCCACATCCTGCGCAGCGGCCGCCTCGTGCGCGCCCGGGTCTGCACCCGCTGCCTCCGAACCCAGGCCAAGGCCGCTCGCTGAGCCCACCGTGGCCTGGCCGCAGGCGCGGGACGGGCGGGTGACGGCACAGGGGGCAGCGCCGCCCATTGCCAGCGGGTCCTGTCGCCGCAGGTAACCCTCGCCGTCCTCCGCAGGATTCCACCCCAGGTCTCCGGACGTGCCCGAGGACTCTCGTGGTAAGGCGAGCTCGCGTGACCTTCTGACCTGGGCCCCCGGAATCCTGCTCCGGCCGGCGCTGCCCCCTGCGGCGCCACCCGCCGGCATTGCCCGGGACGCTTTGGGCAGGCTCAGCGAATCCAGGCGGCGCCTTTTGGCAGCGGCTCGCCCGGGCGCGCACGCAGGGCCGCTGCCATGATCTCGAGGCCGCTGATGATTCGCGGACCCGGGCGGTTGAAGTAGCTGGAGCCGTCGACGGCGATCACCCTGCCCATCCTCGCGCAGGGCAGATCGGCGAAGCCGGGGCGGCCGGTCACCTCGGGGCTGACCTGGAGGGTGCGCTCGAGGCCGTAGCCGCAGGGCATCAGCACCATCACGTCGGGGGCCGCGGCCACCACCGCGTCCCAGGAGATCTCGGCCGAGGGGCGGCCCGCGGACCCGAGCACGTCGATGCCCCCGGCGAGGGCGACCATCTCCGGCACCCAATGGCCGGCGGCCATGAGCGGCTCGGTCCACTCGATGCACGCCACGCGCGGCCGTGGCTCGGGCGGCGCCGCCGAGGCGATGATGTCGCGGCGCTCCGCCATCTGCGCCACGGTCGCAGCCGCTCCCGCCTCGGAGCCGGCCGCGCGTCCGACGACCTCCACCGTGGTGAGGATGTCCTCCAGCGACTCCGGCTCCAGGGACAGCACCGGAACGTCGCCGCCGAGGCGCCGGGCCGCCCGCTGCACCTCCGGGTACGCCACCGCGCAGACGGGACACAGCTCCTGCGTGACGATGAGGTCCGGCTCGAGCCCGGCCAGCCGCGCCTCGTCGAGCAGGTAGATGCTCGATCCCTCGTGCCGGGCCCGGCGGATGTGGCGGTCCACCGCCGCCGGCGGCTCACCCTCCGTGGGCAGCGCGTTCGCGGTCAGACGCGGCAGGTGCCGGGCGGCCGGAGGATGGTCGCACTCGTGGGTCACGCCGACCACACGGGGCCCGGCCCCGACGGCGAACAGCAGCTCTGTGGCGCTCGGCAGGAGCGAGACGATGCGCTGAGGTGGCGCGGCGCTCACACCCCGTGCGTTAGGAGGCTTCGCTGCGTGCCGCGCTGCGCGGACGGCGCAGCGAGCGGATCAGCGACACGCTCTCGATCGCCGCGAGCGCGGCGTCGGCGCCCTTGTTGCCGTGCTTGCCCCCGGCGCGGTCCAGCGCCTGCTCCAGCGTGTCCGTGGTGAGGACGCCCAGGGTCGCGGGCACGCCCGTCGCCGGATGCACAGCGGCGATACCGCGCGCGGCCTCACCGGCCACGTAGTCGAAGTGGGCGGTCTCGCCGCGGATGACGACGCCGAGGCAGACGACCGCGTCGACGCCGGCGTGCTCCGCAAGCTCGCGCGCCGCGACGGGGAGCTCGAAGCTTCCGGGCACCCAGGCCACGACGATGTCGTCCTCCGCCACCCCGTGGCGCACCAGCGCGTCACGCGCGCTCTCGAGCAGGCGTTGTGAGACGAGCTCGTTGAAGCGCGCCACGGCGATGCCGACGCGCATGCCGGACGCGTCCATGTGACCTGTGTGCACCTCCATCGCCGTCATCCTCGCACAGGTCCGCGGCGCGTGGCTGTCACGCGCTGGTCGAATCCAGCACGTCGAGCAGGTGGCCCAGCTTCTCGCGCTTCGCCCGCAGGTAGCGCGCGTTGTGCGCGTTGGGAGGCACGACCAACGGCCGCTGGTCCACCACCTCGAGCCCGTAGGCGCCGAGCGCGTAGTACTTCTTCGGGTTGTTGGTCAGCACCACGATGCGCTGCGCACCGATGTCCGCGAGGATCTGCGAGCCGATGCCGTAGTCGCGGCTGTCGACCGGGAGCCCGAGGTGCACATTCGCCTCCACCGTGTCGAGGCCGCGATCCTGCAGCGCGTAGGCGCGCAGCTTGTCCATCAGGCCGATGCCGCGGCCCTCCTGCCGCAGGTACACCAGCACCCCGCGTCCGGCCTCGGCGAGGATGGTCATGGCCTTGTGCAGCTGGGCCTGGCAGTCACAGCGCATCGAGCCGAAGACATCGCCCGTGAGGCACTCGCTGTGCACCCGCACGAGCACGGGCTCACCGTCGGCGACGTCGCCCCATACGAGAGCGACATGCACGGCGTGCGTGATCAGATCCTCATATCCGTACGCGCGGACGTCCCCGTATTCGGTCGGCAGCGTGGTGCTCGCGCCCCGCACCACGAGCCGCTCGGATCGGCGCCGGTATGCCACGAGGTCGGCCACCGACACGATCTTGATGCCGTGCTCGGCGGAGAAGGCGTCGAGATCCGGACGGCGCGCCATCGTCCCGTCGTCGCGCATGATCTCGCAGATCACACCGGCGGGAAAGCGGCCGGCGAGCTTGCACAGGTCGACGATGGCCTCTGTCTGACCGGCCCGCTCGAGCACCCCGCCCGCGGCCGCGCGGAGGGGAAATGTGTGGCCCGGCTTGGCAAAATCGGCGGGTTTCGCGTGCTCGTCACACAGCAGCCGGATGGTCGTGGCGCGGTCGAACGCGCTGATGCCGGTGGTCACGCCGTGCCCCACCGCGTCGACGCTCACGGTGAAGGCGGTGCCGTACCGCGACGTGTTCTCGGCGACCATCGCTCCAAGGCCCAGCTCGTCCAGGCGCCAGCCCTCGGTGCTCACGCACACCAGCCCGCGCGCATGCGTCGCCATGAAGTTCACCGCATCCGGTGAGATGCGCTCGGCGGCGATGGCGAGGTCACCCTCGTTCTCGCGATCCTCGTCGTCCACGATGATCACGAAGCTGCCCTCGCGGATGTCCGCGATGGCGTCCTCGACGCGGGCAAGAGCCATCGTCACACCTCTGCGAGCGCGCGCTGCTGGGATGCTTGCAGGAGCCGCTGCACGTAGCGCGCGATGATGTCGGCCTCAACGTTGACGCGGGTGCCTTCGCGCCACGAGCCGGCGTTTGTCACGGCCAGGGTGTGCGGGATCAACGACACCGTGAAGGCATCCCCGTCGACGGTGACAACGGTGAGGCTGATGCCGTCGACCGCCACCGAACCCTGCGGCGCGACGAGTCGCATGAGGCCGGATGGCACCCGCACGCTGACGCGCTTCGCGTTTCCGTCATGTGTGACCGTGACCACGTCGCCCACGGCGTCGACATGCCCGGTCAGCAGATGGCCGCCCACGGTGTCGGCGAGCGTCAGCGCCCGTTCCAGGTTCACGCTGTCGCCCGGCCGGAGCGCGCCGAGAGTCGTGCGCTGCAGCGTCTCCGGCATGACGTCAGCGACGAGCTCCGTATCGCGCACCGTGGCCGCCGTGAGACAGACGCCATTGACCGCGACGCTGTCGCCGGGACGCAGCGCTGCTATCGCCAGATCACCGCGCAGGCGCAACCTGCCCGCGGTGACCGCGAGCACCTCGCCCCGCCCCTTCACGATTCCACTGAACACTGCACTCGAACTCCGTTCGCTCACCACACACAGTACCCGGTCACGACGAGGTCAGGACCGCAGCGCTCCACCTCGACATCGCGCAATTCCACTGCGTCCTCCATGCGGGTGACGCCGGCGCCCGCAACCGCTCCCGGCGCAGCGAGCCCGCCCACGAGCTTCGGCGCGATCATCGCCACGACCTTGTCGGCTGCCCTGGCGTCGAACAGGGACCCGAGCATCTGGCCTCCGCCCTCGACGAGCACGCTGATGACGCCGCGCGATCCGAGCAGACGCAGCAGCGCCGGCAGCGACACCCGGCCGTCGGGACCGGCGTCCACAACCTCCACCTCCACGCCGGCGGCGCGCATGGCATCGATGCGTTCCGGCGCCGCTCGCGCCGTTGTGGCGAGGAGGGTCGCACCCTGCGGCTCGTGCAGCGCGCGCGACTCGAGCGGAACGCGCAGTGCGCTGTCGGCGATGACCCGCAGCGGAGAGCGGCCGCCGCGCGAGAGGCGCGTCGTGAGCGCGGGGTCGTCGCGCATGACGGTGCCGGCGCCGACCAGCACGGCGTCGTGCGCGTTGCGCAGCTCGTGCGCCAGGATTCGCGTCGCGGGCGCGGTGACCCACCGCGAGTCACCATCCGCGGTGGCGATGCGCCCGTCCAGCGTCATCGCGTACTTCGCCGTGACGAACGGCACGCCCGTGACCACGTGCTTGACATAGAACTCGTTCAGACGCCGCGCTGCGGCTTCACGGAGTCCGACCGCAACCTCGATGCCCGCCTCGCGCAGCGCGGCGATACCCGCGCCCGCCTCCTGCGGATTCGGATCGGCCATCGCAACCACGACGCGCTGTGGCCGGGCTGCGATGAGCAGCGGCGCGCAGGGCGGGGTGCGTCCCTGGTGCGTGCACGGCTCGAGCGTCAGGTACACGTCGGCGCCCGCGGCCTTGTCGCCGGCTTCCCACAGTGCCATCACCTCCGCGTGCGCTTCGCCGGCGCGCAGATGCGCACCGCTGGCGATGACGCCGCCGCCACTGGCGACCACGCAGCCCACCATCGGGTTGGGGCTCGTCTGGAAATCTGCGCTGCGCGCAACCGCGAGCGCGGCATCCATGAGCTGCTCGTCGAGCGGCGACCAGGAAGCGCTCACGTGACGGCGATTCGGCGCGGAGCGCTCAGCGTCCCATCCGGGCGCAGGACGCGCCGCGCTTCGAGCTCGGCGCGAAGCTGGCCGCATGCGGCGTCGACGTCTCCGCCTCGCGTGTCGCGCACGGTTACCCGAATCCCTTGCAGCGCCTCGAGAAACGCGCGACTCGTCGCGGCGTCCGGCGGACCCCACGCGCTGCCCTCGATGCGGTTCATGGGAATGACGTTCACGTGCGCCCGGCAGTCGTACGCCACCCGGCGCAGCGCGAGGGCCTGGTCCAGTGAGTCGTTCACTCCGGCGATGAGGCACCACTCGAAGGTCGGTCGCCGCCGCGTGGCCGCGGCGTGTTCCCGCACCGCGGCGAGCAGGCGCGCCAGCGGGTACGCCCGGTTCAGCGGGACGAGGCGGTCGCGCAGCTCGTCGGTCGCCGCGTGCAGCGACACGGCCAGCGTGACACCGGGAGCAGCGCCGGCAAGCCGCGCGATTCCGGGTGCCACGCCGCTCGTCGAAATCGTGATGCGCCGCGGACTGATGCTGCTCGCATCGATGAGCACGTGCACCGACTCGAGGGTCGCGTCGGCGTTGGCCAGCGGCTCGCCCATGCCCATGTAGACCACATGGGTGACCGGGCCGAGGCCGTGCGCGTGCAGCGCGCGCGCCGCGAGGCGCACCTGGTCGACGATCTCGGCGGCAGTGCAGCTGCGTGACAAACCCATGCGGCCGGTCGCGCAGAACGGGCAGCCCACCGCGCATCCCACCTGCGTGCTGACACACACGGTGGCGCGCCGCCGCCCCGCTGTGCGCGCGGGCGACTCCATGGCGACGGTTTCGACGGTGAGCCCGTCGCGGAGGCGGCAGAGCAGCTTCATAGTGTTGCCGCCGTCCGCCTCGCGCTCGGCGGCTGCCGACACGGTGCTGAACACCAGCCGCGCGTCCAGCGCATCGCGCAGCGCGGCCGGCAGCTGCCGCATCGAGGCGAAGGCCTCGATGTAGGGCTGCCACGTCGCCTGCAAGATCTGCTCGGCTCGCCATGCCGGCTCGCCGCAATCGGCCAGCAGCGCGCGCAGTGACTCGCCGCTCATCGTGCTGAGGGGTGCTCCCGTCACGCATCCATGGTACGGAGCCACGGCGGCGCTCGCCGCCGAGCGGCTACCCTCGGCGTGTGCGAGGTGTTCTCGGCGCGCTGATCGGCGTTCCCGCGACGATGCTCGTCGCGGGCGGAATCGGGCTGGTCGGCGTCACCATCTTCAGCCGCCTGTTTCACACACGCGCCGAGCCCATCCGCTGGGGCCACCTCGGGTTGGGCGTCGTGATGCTCGTGGCCGGCGCTCTGCTCGTGGAGCTGGAGATCGTGCTTGTCGGCGCCGGCTGACGGCGCCGCTACCGCACCGGGAAGGAGGTCCTCCCGATCAGGCTGAGGAACTCCGACCGGCATTTCTCGTCGTTTTGAAAGGCGCCCGTGAGCGCCGAGGTCACGGCCGCGCTGGCCTGCTTCTGCACGCCGCGCATCATCATGCAGAGATGCGCGGCCTCGATCACGACGGCCACGCCGTGCGGGTGCAGGGCAGCGTGCAGCGCGTCGGCGATCTGCGTCGTGAGCCGCTCCTGCACCTGCAGACGGCGTGCGAACACATCGACCACGCGGGGGATCTTGCTCAGTCCGAGGATGTGCCCACGGGGCAGGTACGCGATGTGCGCCTTGCCGTAGAACGGGAGGAGGTGGTGCTCGCAGAGGCTGTACACCTCGATGTCCTTGACGACGACCATCTCGTCATATGGCTCGGCGAACACCGCGCCGTTGATCACCTCATCGACGTCGACGTCGTAGCCGGAGAGCAGGAACCGCATGCTGTCGGCGACGCGACCGGGGGTGCGCAGCAATCCCTCGCGTGACGGGTCCTCGCCCAGCTGCTGAATGAGGTCGCGGATCAGGCCGGCAACCGGATCGGGCTGCGCCGCCGCGGGCTCGTCGAACAGGTGCGGCGCCTCTGCCATCAGGCCACTATGCCATCAGGCCGCCCGGCGACGGCTTCAGCGGTTGCTGAAGATGGGGATGTTCACGCCCGACAGGTGTGCGGCCGCTGGGGTGACGAGCCAGGCGATGATGCCGGCGACGTCGTCGGGCGTCATTCCCGCGCGAAGATGCGGCGCGGCCTCGCGCAGCATCTCCGTGTCCACGGCGCCGGGGCTGAGGCAGACACAGCGAACGCCAAAGGGTCTTCCTTCCAAGGCCACCGCTTCCGTCAGCGCGATGACGCCCGCCTTCGACACGTTGTACGCGGCGAGCCCGGGGAACTTCTCGACGTTGGGCACGCCGGAGAGCGACGCCACATTGACGATCACGCCACCTCCGTCACGCATGCTCATGAACGCTGAACGGCAGCCGAGGAAGACGCCGTCGAGGTCGACACTGAGTGTCCCGCGCCAGCGTTCAGGCGTCAGCTCGGCGAACGGCACCTTGTCGACGACCGCCGCGTTGTTCACCCACACCTCCAGCCGTCCCAGCTCAGCAGCCGTATGGGCGAGCCGGGCCACGTCATCCTCGCGGGACACATCGCCGTGCAACGGCAGCAACCCTGGAACGCCGCCGGCCAGCGCCTCGAGCGCGGCGGCGTTGCGAGCCATTGCCACTACGCGGTGGCCGTCTCGCGCCAGGCGCTGGGCGACGGCTGCGCCGACACCGCGGCTGGCCCCGGTGACGACCGCGCTGCGTGTCAGCCCGCTGCCTCGGCGCGCCCGAAAGCGCGCATCAGGAGCTCGTGTCTGCGAGCGGAAGGTCGAGGACGAACGTCGAGCCGGAGCCTGGGGCACTGCCCGCGAGGAGCACATCGCCACCGTGGAGACGGGCGATCTCGCGCGCCAGGAAGAGGCCGAGGCCGCCGCCGCGGATGTTGCTGTTTTCGGGCGTGACAACCCTGCCGAATCGCTCGAAGAGATGGCTTCGCTCTTCATCGGCGATGCCGCGGCCGAGGTCGTTGACCGCTGCGAATGCACGCGCGTGCTTGTTGTCCATGCCCACCTCGCACAGCACGGCCGCGTCTGCCGGCGAGTACTTGAGAGCGTTGTCCAGCAGCGCGGTGATTGCCTTCGTGAGCTGCTCTGGATCGACGTTGACGGGTACCGGTTCGTTGCCGAGGGAGAGGCGCAGGCTGGAGCGCGCCGTGCCGCCTCTGGGCGGGACCAGCTCTGCGGCACGCTGCACGATGTCGCGCAGGTCGGCGACTCCTCGCTGCAGCTGCACCGATCCCTCGCCGACAAGCGATGCGTCGAGCATGCGGTCGATGAGGCTGGACATGACCCGGCACTGCTCGTACACGATCGTCATCGAGCGAGCCAGCTCGTCATTGATGGTCCCGAAGTCCCCTGCCAGCGCCATGGAGACGTAGCCCTGGATGATCGACAGCGGGCTCCGCAGCTCGTGCGAGCCGAGGCGAAGGAACTCGGATTTGGCGTGTTCGAGCTCCGCAACGCGGCGGCTGTGCTCGCGCAGCCTCGCAGTGAGCACTGCGGTTGACGCGCGCTCCCGGCCCTCGGCCGCCCTCCGGTCCTGCAGGTCATGCAGGATCCAGCGAAAGCCGGCGACCTGGCCCCATGCGTCGCGCGCGGGCGCAACGCGGACGGCAACCGGGACCAGGCGGTCGCCGCGGCTGCGCACTCGCGTCTCCCAGGCGACCTGCTCGCCCTGTCCGGCGCGCAGCGCAGCGATGCGATCGACGACGCTCACATCCTCATCGATGTAGGCCGGCAGCGGCGTACCCACCAGGGTCCCGCTCCCCCTGCCCAGCAGGCGGATCGCGGCCTGGTTGACCTCGACGATGACGCAGTCCGCGTCGGTGACCGCATACGCATCGGGAGCCAGGTCGAACAGCTCCGCATAGCGCTGCTTCTGGGTGGCCACGGCCTCGCCAGCCCGGCGCAACTCCTCGGTGGCATCACTCTGCGTCGTCACTGCCGGCGTTCCAGGCTCCCTCCATCCTGTCGTGTTGTGCTTACTATGACGCACGGCTGACGCCGGCGATTGGCGCGTGGCCAGGGAGTGCCGAGGAAGGGACTCGAACCCTTACAAGGTTGCCCTCACTAGCCCCTCAAGCTAGCGTGTCTACCAATTCCACCACCTCGGCCTGCGGCTCCCGGGAGTCTACCCATCGGCTGCTCGGCGGCAGCGATCGTGCGACAGGGCGCCGATGACGGCGCTCCTCGGCGGCGGCTGCGCTACGCTGCCTCTTGATGCGTTTCGACCTCCGCAACCTCGCTCTGGCCGGGCTGGGCACTGCCGTGATCGGCCTGGGAACCGTCGTGGCGATCGACCACACGGCGGGCGCACCGGCCGTGGCGCGTCAGTCGGCGGCGCTCGTCGCCTCCAACGGCGGCACCGCCCCCGCGCCGGCCGCACCACACCACTCCTTCGGCATGGCGGGGGGCGCCCTGAAAGAGCTCGGCGGTCTCATCACGCGTGACACCGGCCTCACCCCGCAGCAGCTGCTCGCGGGCATCCGCTCCGGGAAGACGCTCGACGAGCTCGTCGGGTCCGCCAAGGCCGCACAGCTGAAGACGGACCTGCTGGCGAAGTTGAAGACCGAGCTCGACCAGGCCGCCACCAAGGGGGCCATCAGCGCCTCGGACGAGAGCCGCCTGTTGAACGACGCCGGCGACATCGTCGACGTGGTGCTCGGCGCGCACCTGGGAGCGCTCTTCCCCGCGCACTAACCCCGGCGCGGCGTCACTGCCGCTGCGCGATTGCGCTGGCCAGCTGCTCCTTGTTCATGCGCGCGCGGCCCTGCACGTCGAGCTCGGACGCGCGGTCGTAGAGCTCGCGCCGCGTGTGGCCGTAGGCGTCGACGCCGCCGAACGTCTCCGACGGATGGTCGCGCTTGGCCGCGTCGTTGCGGGCCGACTGCGGGTCCGATGGGCCGGGCTCGTCCTTCGCCTCCCATCGATCTCCGACCTTTTCGTATGAGTGCTTGAGCGAGGCGAACGCGGTGCGATGTGCCCGCTCGCCCTCGCCGTACTCCTCCACCGCGGCGTCGTGCGTTTTGATCCAGGTGCGCTGAGCCTTCTCCGACGAGCGGCGCAGCGTCGAGGGAAGTTCCTTCTTTCCCGGCATCGTCGATCTCCTCCGAAATTGCTCGACGTCCATGCTACGAGGGTGTACCGTGGCCTGATACTGGGCCGCGGTGAACGCGACCAACGGCGACATCGCGGAGCTCCTGGCGCGCGCCGCCGGCGAGGAGAAGGACGACCAGCGTCGCCGTGCGCTGCGACGCGCGTCGCACGCGGCGTTCCATTGGACCGTCGAAGCCGCTGACCTGGTTGCGCGCGGCGAGAAGCTGACGGTGCTGCCGCGAGTGGGCCCATGGATCGCCGGCGAGATCGAACGGCTCGTGGCGGAGGCGAGTGACGGCGTCACGCCGCCCGCGATCCGCCAGGGCTTCCTCACTCGCACGCAGGTTGTGCACGCGCTCGAGGAGCGGCCGCTTGCGGTGCGGTGCGACCTGCAGCTGCACAGCACATGGAGTGACGGTCACTCGACGCTCGACGCGATGGTCGTCGCAGCACGTGACGCCGGATACGAGTACATGCTGATCACCGACCACAGCAAGGGTCTGCCCATCGCCAACGGCATGGACGAAGACCGGCTGCGCAGCCAGTGGACCGCGATCGATGCTGCGGCGGCAGCCGCATCGATGCGCGTGCTGCGCGGCATCGAGATGAACATCGACCCGCACGGTGAGGGCGACATGGAGCCGGATGCGCTGGCCGGGCTCGACGTCGTCCTCGGCGCCTTCCACTCGGCCCTGCGGTTGAAGGACGACCAGACCGAGCGATACCTGGCTGCGTTGCGCAATCCGTGGGTGGACGTGCTCGCCCATCCCCGTGGCCGCATGTACAACGCGCGCGTCGGGCTCACGGCCGACTGGCCGCGCGTCTTTGCGGAGGCGCGAGCGCTGGACAAGGCGGTGGAGGTGGACGGCTACCCGGCGCGGCAGGACATCGACGTCGCGCTGCTGCATATCGCCGCGGAGAGCGGCGTGCGCATCTCGCTGGGGAGCGACTCCCACCACGTGGTGGACCTGGACTACCTCGTGTTTGCCCGCGGCGCGGCTGCGATGGCCGGCATCCCGGAGGAGCGGATCATCAACTGCATGCCGGCGGATGAGCTGATAGCGTGGGCCGCCCAGCACCGGACGTGATGAGGCGGAGGCTCCTTTTGGTGAGGAGGTGACGGAGCTCACGTTCGACGTTCGCGCCGGCGGGGGCTATCGCTATGTCTTCATTCCTGCTGGCGGACGCGAGTGCGCGTTCGGCCGGTAGCAGGCGCGGCGTCTGTCATTTTCCGGACAAACAAAAAGAGATACCCGGCAATGACCTACTCTCCCACCCCGTTGCCAGGGCAGTACCATCGGCGCTGGTGGGCTTAACTGCTGTGTTCGGGATGGGAACAGGTGTTTCCCCACCGCTATGGTCACCGGATATCTCTCTTTTGCAAATGGAGATAGCGAAGTCTGCGCGGCGGACGTTTGTCCGCGAGAATCACTGCGTCGCGCGGGATCGCGCGATGTAGCCAGGCTTGCCGGCACGCTGGAGCGCACCGACCCTTCTGCTTGTCACTGAAAAGTGGGATAGGAGGTCAAGCCCTCGACCGATTAGTACCGCTCAGCTCAAAGGGTCGCCCCTCTTACACCCGCGGCCTATCAACCAGATGGTCTCTCTGGGGTCTTACCCGGTTATCCGGTGGGAGATCTTATCTTGGGGTG
>JAFARE010000015.1 GCA_019245575.1 Candidatus Dormiibacterota bacterium
GAGCCGCTGTTCACCGACATGTTGCCCGACGGGCTCGCGTTCGTCGTGCTCGATGCGCCGGAGCTGGTGAGCATGGAGGAGGGGACCGGTGTCGTGCACACCGCCGCTGCATACGGTGTCGCTGACCTCGAGCTGTGCCAGCGAAAGGGCGTTGCCGTACGCCACGTCGTCGGGCTCGACGGGCGGTTCCTCGAGGGACAGTCGCGGTACCGCGGGATGTTCGTGAAGGACGCCGACTCGCAGATCATCGACGATCTTCGCGCGTCAGGGAATCTGTACCGCGCCGAGACGATCCTGCACACGTACCCGTTCTGCTGGCGATGCGAGACGCCATTGCTCTACTACGCGCTCAACTCGTGGTTCATCAAAACGACGGAGAAGAAGGAACAGCTGCTGGAGCACAACCGCAGCGTGAACTGGCAGCCCGCGCACATCCGCGATGGGCGCATGGGGAACTGGCTGGAGAACCTCGTCGACTGGAACCTCTCGCGCAGCCGGTACTGGGGCACGCCGCTGCCCATCTGGATCTGCGAAGGGTGCGACGAGCGCCGCTGCGTTGGCAGCGCGGCAGAGGTCGGCCTGACGGCGGACGACGACCTGCACAAGCCGTTCATCGACGACGTCACGCTGGCCTGCGAGAAGTGCGGCGGCGTCATGCGCCGCGTCCCCGACGTCATCGACTGCTGGTACGACTCCGGCGCGATGCCGTTCGCCCAGCGGCACTATCCCTTCGAGAACGAGGAGCGATTCGAGGTCACGCACCCCGCGGACTTCATCTGCGAAGGCGTCGACCAGACCCGCGGCTGGTTCTTCTCGCTGCTCGCCGAAAGCACGCTGCTCTTCGACAAGACCGCATATCGCAACTGCCTGGTGGGCGGCCTCGTCGTCGACCGTCAGGGCAAGAAGATGTCGAAGTCGCGCGGCAACGTGATCGACCCCGACACGGTGTTCAACGAGTTCGGCGCCGACGCAGCGCGTTGGTTCTTCTACGCCAGCGGCGCCCTCGCCGGCGAGTTGCGCGTCGGCCGTGAGGCCTTTCAGGACGTGGTGCGGCTCTTCATGCTCACGCTCTGGAACGTGTACTCGTTCTTCGTCACGTACGCGGAGATAGACGGGTTCGACCCCGCGGCCGGGGAACCCGCGGTGGTGGAGCGCCCTGTGCTCGACCGTTGGTGCCTCGCGCGGCTGGCCGAGACGGTGGACACCGTGCGCGGCGCGATGGACCGATACGACGCGCAGCCTGCCACCCGCGCCATCGAGGAGTTCGTGGAGGATCTCTCCAAGTGGTACGTGCGCCGCTCCCGGCGCCGCTTCTGGAAGGGTGGCGCAGGCCAGCAGGCTGACACGCGGTCGGCCTACGCCACGCTGCACACGACGCTGCTCACCTTGTCGCGGCTGATCGCGCCGCTGATGCCCTTCCTCGGAGAGCGCATGTACCGCAACCTCGCGGGGTTCGAGGGTGACCGCGGCGCCTTGCACGGTGCGCCCGACTCGGTGCACCTCACCGACTACCCGGAGGCGCCGGGTGAGTGGCGAAACCCGGACATCCTGAGTGCGATGCGCCGTCTCCGCGAGCACGTGGAGGACGGACTCGCCGCGCGCAAGGAGGCCGGGGTCCGCGTGCGTCAGCCGCTGTCCGGTGCGACGCTGGCAGGCGAGCCGCTCGACCCGGACCTGGAATCCATCTTCGCCGACGAGCTCAACGTGAAGCGTGTGTCGTACGAGGCCCGGGTGGACGGCGGCGCGTTCGTCCGGCTCGACACCAACATCACCGAGGAGCTCCGGCTCGAGTGGCTTGCGCGTGAGCTGAGCCGCGCGGTCAACGACCTGCGCAAGAAGGCGGGACTGCGCGTCGAGGACCGGATCGAGCTGCTCATCGACGCCGACGGTGACGTGCGCAGGGCGGTGGACGCGAACCGGGACTACCTTGCGGGCGAGACACTCGCCACGGCGATCGAGTTTCGCCGTGGTGACGCGCTGGCCGAATGGGAGGGCGAGCTTGGAGGTGAGGCGTGCTGGCTGGGAGTGACGCGCTGACGCAACCACCGCGAGCGGTGCGCGCGCGCAGCTACGCCGTCATCGTGGTCACCGCCGCGCTGGTGGTGGCGCTCGACCATCTGACCAAATGGCTCGTCGCCAGCAGGCTGCCGATCGGCGGCCAGGTGTGGGCCGGCGCGCCGGTGAGCATCACGCACGTGGTGAACCGCGGGGCTGCATTCGGCGTTCTGCCCCAGTTCCAGTGGCTGTACCTGGCGGTCGCGGCGATCGTCGTCGTGTACATCCTGCTCGCCGGCCACCGCTTCGGCACCACCTGGTACCGCCAGATGATGCTGGGGTTCATTCTCGGCGGGGCGATCTCCAACGGGGTCGACCGCCTGTTCCAGGGCTATGTCGTCGACTTCATCAACTTCCACTGGTGGCCGGTGTTCAATGTCGCCGACAGCGCCATCGTCATCGGAATCCTGGTGTCGATACTGACCTTCGGTGTGCGGCCGCGCACAGCATGATCACTGTGGCCGGCGAGCAGCGCCTCGACGTCTGGCTGGCTCGCGAACGCAGCATCACGCGCCACGCGGCGCGCACGCTGCTTGACGCGCGGTTGGTCCGCGTCAACGGCCGCGTGGCGAAACCCGGACAGCGGATCCACCCGGCGGACGTGGTCGAGGTGGATGATGCCGGCCCGGCGGAGCCGGTGCCGATCCGCGCGGTTGAAGGCGGTGCGCCGCCGACTCTCGACGGGCTCATCGTGTACGAGGACGGCGCGCTCGCCGTCATCGACAAGCCGGCGGGGATGGTGGTGCACCCGGCGCCGGGACATCCAGCGGGCACGCTCGCCGACGCGCTGCGTGCGCGAGGGACGACATGGTCGCTGCTCGGCGGCGCGGAGCGGCCGGGCATCGTGCACCGGTTGGACCGCGACACCAGCGGGCTCCTCGTTGTGGCCAAGACCGAGGCGGCGCACCGTTCCCTCGCCGGGCAGCTGCGCGACCGCACCCTGGGACGGACGTACTGGGCGGCGGTGCAGGGCGGCTTTCGCGAAGACAGCGGCACGGTCGACGCGCCGGTCGGGCGCGATCCCCGCAATCGCAAGCGGATGGCCGTGCTCGACGGCGGGCGCGGCGCGGTCACCGACTTCCGGGTTGCCGAACGCATCGGAGACGTGACCGTGCTGACGCTGAGCCTGCGCACGGGGCGCACGCATCAGATCCGGGTGCACCTCGCGTACATCAGGCGGCCGGTGGTGGGTGACTCCGTGTACGGCCGGGCGGACAGCGGGCCGGGGCGCCTTGCGCTGCACGCGTCGCAGTTGCGATTCAGCCATCCGAGCGACGGCGTCGAGCGCACGTTCACGTCGCATCCTCCGCCCGAGCTCGCCGAGTGGATCGACGCTCTGCGCGCGGCGCGGTCATGAGCGAGCAGCTCGGCGCGACGAGCGCCGGTCGCGGGCTCCTCATCGTCCTGTCCGGTCCGAGCGGCGTGGGCAAGGACACGGTGCTGCGCGAGCTGTTCCAGCTCGATCCATCGTTGCACTACAGCGTGTCCTTCACCACGCGCCGGCCGCGTCCGGACGAAGAGGAAGGGAGGTCCTACTCGTTCGTCGACGACTCGACCTTCGACGCGATGATCGCGCGGGAAGAGTTCCTGGAATGGGCGAACATCTTCACACACCGCTATGGCACGTCGCTCGAGCGCGTCCGCGACGCGTTGGGACGCGGCGAGGACATCGTGCTGAAGATCGACGTCCAGGGTGCCGCGAGCGTGCGCCGGCGCATGGGCGGCGACGCCACCTTCATCTTCCTGCTGCCGCCGAGCAGGGACGAGCTGCGTCGGCGGCTCGTGGAGCGCGCCACCGAGGATCCCGACGGCCTGGAGCGGCGCTGGGACACCGCGGTCGAGGAGCTGGCCGAGCAGGACAAGTACGATCACTGCGTGGTGAACGACGACGTGCGCCGGGCGGCGCGCGAGATCCTGGGCATCATCCAGGCGGAGCGCGCGGCTCGCCGCACGGGCGCGGGCGCATGAGCCCCGCACTCGACTCCCGCAGCGTGCTCGTGTCGGTGGGGGGCAGCGTCGCCGCGTACAAGGCGTGTGCTGTTGTCACCGAGCTGCGCCGCCGCGGCGCGGAGGTGCGCGTGGCGATGACGCATGCGGCCACGCGGCTGGTCACGCCGGTGCTGCTGCGCGCGTTGAGCGGTCACCCGGTGCTCGCCGACCTGTGGACGCCGGATGCGGTGGAACCGGGTCATGGCATGGGTCACCTCGAGCTCGGCGCGTGGGCGCACGTCAATGTCGTCGTCGCCGCGTCGGCCGATCTGATCGCGCGGCTCGCTCTCGGTTTCGGCGACGACGCGGTCGCCGCAACCGCGCTGGCGTCGCGCGCCCCGCTGCTGGTCGCGCCGGCGATGGAGGGCGCCATGTGGGAGCACCCCGCGACACAGGCGAACGTGGCAACACTGACCGCGCGCGGGGCGACAATCCTCGGCCCTGTGCGCGGCCGCCTCGCCAGCGGCAGGGAGGACTCCGGCCGCATGCTGGAGCCGGACGCGATCGTGGCGGCAGTCGAGCAGGCACTTGGCGGCTGAGGCGTACTGGCTCGACGGCGCGCGAGTCGTCGTCACCGCGGGGGGAACACGGGAGCCGATCGACCCGGTGCGCTACGTCGGCAATCGCAGCAGCGGCAAGATGGGCAACGCGCTTGCCGTCGCCGCGGCAGCAGCAGGCGCGCACACCACGCTCATCACCGCGGCGCAGCCCGAGCCGGCCCTCGAGGGCATCGAGGTGGTGGGCGTCGACACCGCAGCGCAGATGCACGCGGCGCTGCTCGAGTGGCTTCCGGGCGCGCGCATCCTGATGATGGCGGCGGCGGTGGCCGACTACCGGCCGGGGCGCACCTCGCCCGTCAAGATCAAGAAGGGCAGCGGTCCGTGGACGCTGGAGCTGGAGCCGACTGAGGACATCCTGCAGTCGCTGCACGCATCCGGCGTGCGCGACGGTGTGTTCGTGGTCGGCTTCGCCGCGGAGACAGGCGACCTCGAGGCCAACGCCCACGCCAAGCTGCACGCCAAGCACCTGGATTTGATCGTGGTGAACGACGTGGGCCGGAGCGACATCGCGATGGGCTCCGACTACAACGAGGTCACCGTCCTCGACGAGCACGGCGTGGTGGACCGCCTCGCGCGTGCGCCGAAGCACGACATCGCGGCAGCGATCCTCGCCATCGTGCGCACGCGGCTGCGGTGAGCTTCGCGGCCGTCGTACCGGAGACGCGCGCGCTGCTGCCGCGCGACCTGTACACGTACGCGATCCCTGAGAGCATCGAGCACGCGGTGCTGCCCGGCGTGCGCGTCGAGGTGCCGTTCGGCAGGCGGTCCATCCTCGGCTATGTCGTCGAGCGGCAGGACACGACAGAGCAGGGCGACGTCAAGCCGATCGCCGCGGTCGTCGACGACGCGCCGCTTCTGCCCGGCCATCACGTGGTCCTGGCGCGCCGGATCGCCGCGCATTACTGCGCGCCGCTCGGCGAGGTGATCCGCGCGATGCTGCCGAGCCGCATCCGCTCGCAGACCAGCGCCTCGCGCCGCTCCGGCCCGCGCTCGGTGTCGCGCGCGCTCGAGGAGGCGCGCGCCGAGCGCGAGCCCAGCGTCGCGCCCCTCTTGACCGACGCGCAGCGAGCCGCCGCGGCGCCGCTGCTGGAGTCGATCGCGCAGCGGGTGCACCGCCGCGTGCTGCTGCACGGCGTCACCGGGAGCGGCAAGACCGAGGTGTATCTCGCGGCAATCGACGCGGCGCTGCAGCGCGGCCAGGGCGCGATCGTGCTTGTGCCCGAGATCGCGCTCACCCCGCAGATGATCCAGCGCTTCGCGGCGCGTTTTCCCGGGCGGATCGCGGTGCTGCATTCGGCCCTGACGGAGGCGGAGCGGGCCGCCGAGTGGCGGCGCATCCGCAGCGGCGACCTCGACGTGGTGGTGGGGTCGCGCAGCGCCGTGTTCGCACCCGTGCCGTCGCTGGGCGTGGTCGTGGTGGACGAGGAGGACTCGTCGGCGTACAAGCAGGACCGCGTGCCCCGGTACCACGCCGCCGAGGTGGCGCTCATGCTGGGCGAGCTGACCGGCGCGGCGGTGGTGCTGGGCAGCGCGACCCCGCGTGTCGAGACGTACTTCCGCGCCCACGGCGGTGACCTGGAGCTGGCTGCGCTGCCGGCGCGCATCACCGGACGGCCGCTGCCGCCGATCGAGGTGGTGGACCTGCGCGACGAGCTCGCCGCGGGCAACCGCAGCCCGCTGTCGCTGTCGCTGCAGCGCGCGCTTCGCGAGTGCCACGAGACAGACGGCCAGTCCATCCTCTTCCTCAACCGTCGCGGCACGGCGACGGTGCTCCTCTGCAGGACGTGCGGCGCCGCGCTGACGTGCAGGAACTGCAGCGTGTCGCTGGTGCACCACGCCTCGCGCGCCAGCTGCGACTGTCACTACTGCGGGCTCACGGTCCCGCTGCCCGACGCGTGCCCTGCGTGCGGCTCGCGCGCGATCCGTGGCATGGGCATGGGCACCGAGCGCCTGGAGAACGAGGTCCGGGCAATGTTCCCCGAGCTGCGCATCCTGCGCATGGACCGCGACACCACGCAGAGCCGTGACGCGTACTTCGACCTCTACGAGCGCTTCCGCCGTCACGATGCTGACTGCATGATCGGGACGCAGATGGTGGCCAAGGGCTGGGACCTGGGCAACGTGCGTCTCGTGGGCATCGTCAACGCCGATTCGTCGCTGCACTTTCCCGACTACCGCAGCGGCGAGGCGACCTTCTCGCTGCTCACCCAGGTCGCGGGACGGGCCGGCCGCGGAGACGAGCCGGCGCGCGTGATCCTGCAGACCTACACACCCGACCACTACGCGGTGCGCCACGCGACCACGCATGACTACCTGAGCTTCGCGCGGCAGGAGATCCGTGTTCGCCGCGACCTGCGCTTTCCGCCGTACGCGCGACTCTGTGTGTGCACGTTCACGCATCGCAGCGACACCGCAGCTGAGCAGGAAGCGCGCGGGGCGGCGCTCCGGCTCTCTGGTAGACTGGACGCCGGCGACGGGCTCGACGTCCTCGGCCCGACGCCCGCCTTCCTGCACCGGTTGCGCGGCCAATTTCGCTGGCAGTTCACGGTACGGGGACAGGCAATCGAGAGGGCGTTTGCGCATCTTCCTCGGGAGCGGGGCTGGAGCATCGACGTCGACCCCGCGCCATAGCGACCATCCGGAGGATTCCCTTGCCGGTACTGCCGATTGTTGTGACCGCGGATCACAACGCCGTGCTCACCACGAAGGCGACGCGTGTGCCGCGCGTCGATGAGGGCGTGCGCCGCTTGATGGACGACATGGTCGAGACCATGTTCGCCGCGAACGGCGTGGGCCTCGCCGCGCCACAGGTGAACGTGCCGCTGCGCGTCATCGTGCTGCGCGTCGACAACCAGATCTATCAGCTCGCCAACCCCGAGATGGTGCGCTGCCAGGGCGAGCAGACGGGAATGGAAGGATGTCTCTCGGTTCCGGGGCTCATCGGTGAGGTGACGCGCTGCGAGCGCGTCGTGGCCAAGGGCGTGAACCGCCACGGCAAGGAGATCCGCATCAAAGGTGACGGGCTGCTTGCCCGCGCCGTCCAGCACGAGATCGATCACCTCGACGGGGTTCTGTTCACGTCGAAGGTGAACGAGGGCACGCTGCGCGAGGTCGAGCTCGCCACTGAAGCAGCATCGCCGGAGGTCGTCAGCGCCGTCTGACGCGGCGCCCGCCGAGCGCCCGCGTATGAGGGTCGTCTTCATGGGTACGGCGGAGTTTGCGGTGCCATCGCTGCGCGAGTGCGCGTCGCATCACGAGGTGGTGCTCGCCGTGACGCAGCCGGACCGTCCCGGGAGCCGCGGCGTCCCGGCGGCGCGGCCGGTTCGAGACGCCGCTCATCGGCTGGGCATCCCGGTGCTGGCGCCGCAGCGCATACGCGGCGAGGACGCGGTGCGCGGCGTGCTGGACGCGGCGCCTGAGTGCGTCGTCGTCGCGGCTTATGGCCAGATCGTGCCGAAATCTCTGCTGGATGCGCCTCGCTTCGGCGCGGTCAACGTCCACGCGTCATTGCTGCCGCGATGGCGGGGCGCGGCGCCGGTGGCGCATGCGATCCTCGCCGGCGACGAGGAGACCGGCGTCTCCATCATGCGCATGGAGGCCGGCCTCGACACCGGCCCCGTCTATCTCTCCGCGCCGGTCACGATCTCCGCAGATGCGACCACGCCCATGCTCACGCGTGCGTTGAGCACGCTCGGCTCCCAGCTGCTCATCGACGTGCTCGCCGCCCTTGCGCGGGGGGAAGCGCGGCCAGAGCCGCAGCCGGCGGAGGGCGTCACGCAGGCGCCGTCGCTTCGCCGCGAGGACGGCGTGCTGGAGTGGGAGACGTGCAGCGCACTCGACGTCGACCGGCGCGTGCGCGCGCTGCAGCCATGGCCGGGTGTCACGCTTCCCCTGGCGGGCACGCGTGTCCGCATTGTGGCCGGCGCGGTGTGCGATGACGATGGCATCGGGTACTCGCCGGGCGAGATCGTGCGCGTCGAGGGTGAGTGCGCCGTCGTCGCGGCAAAGCCGGGGCTGTATCGCGTGGACACGGTGCTCCCGCCCGGTTCCCGGCAGATGACGGCGGCCGCCTACCTCAGAGGCCGGCGCCGATGAGCAGGACCGCGCCCACGGACCCGGTGCTGTCGCGCAACCGCCGGGCCACGCACGAATACCACGTCATCGAGACGTTCGAGGCCGGCGTCGCTCTCACCGGCACCGAGGTGAAGTCACTCCGCGCGGGACGCGTGCAGCTGCGCGATGGCTACGTGCGCATCGAGAACGGTGAGGCGTGGCTCCTGCAGGTGAACATCTCGCACTACGAGCAGGGCAACCGCAACAACCCCGACCCCAACCGGCGGCGCAAGCTCCTACTGCACCGGCGCGAGATCGAGTACCTCGACGGCAAGGTGCGCACGCAGGGCCTCACCGTCGTGCCGCTGCGCATGTACCTGCTGCGCAACCACGTGAAGGTTGAGATCGCGCTGGTGCGCGGCAAGAAGCTCTGGGACAAGCGCCAGGACGTGGCCCGCCGCGATGCGCAGCGGGAGATGGAGCGCGCCGCAGCGCGAACGCTGCGCTCCTGATCCGAGCTGGTCAGCCCGCCGCGCGCTCCGGAACGCTGTCGCCGGACGCGGCGTCGCGCCGCTGGCGGTTGGCCCGGGTTTCGGGCACCACGCGAGCAGCCATCGAGTCGAACGCCTGGCGCAGTTCGCGAAGGCCGCTCTCGCGCAGCGCGCTGATGCACAGCGGCGACATCCCCGAGACGTCGCCCAGCGTCAGCCGGCGCGCACGCTGCTCGCGCGCTGACAGCCGGTCAGCCTTGTTCAGCACGAGCAGCGCCGGCTGGTCACAGCCCATGTCGGCCAGCGTCTCCAGCACCGTGGCCAGCTGCGCTTCGCAGTCCGGATGGGAGGCGTCGACCACGATCGCGAGCATGTGCGCCTGGCGCACCTCTTCGAGCGTCGCCGCGAACGCCTCGACCAACTCCGTCGGCAGGTTCTGGATGAAGCCGACCGTGTCGGTGACGATGATTCGCCGCCCTGACGGCAGGTCGAGCCGCCGAGACGTGGGATCGAGCGTGGCGAACAGGAGGTTGTCGGCCAGCACCTCGCTGTTGGTGAGGTGATTGAGCAGCGTCGACTTGCCCGCGTTGGTGTAGCCGACCAGCGCGCAGGACGCGAGCGGCACGTCGGTGCGCGCGGTGCGGCGCGTCTGCCGCTGCCGCTCGATCACCGCGAGGCGCGTGCGCAGCCGCTTCACGCGCTGGCGGATGAGCCGCCGGTCCACCTCGATCTGTGTCTCCCCGGGTCCGCCGCGCAACCCCACGCCGCCGCGCTGCCGTTCGAGGTGGGACCAGCCACCGGCAAGCCGGGGCAGGAGGTGCTCCAGCTGCGCCATCTCGACCTGAACGCGGCCCTCAGCCGTGGTGGCACGGCGGGCGAAGATGGCGAGGATCACCTCGGTCCGGTCGAGCACCGCCACCTTCCACGCCTCCTGCAGGTTGCGCTGCTGGCGCGGGGTGAGCGCGTCGTTGCACAGCACCGCGGGGAAGCCGAGCTCGGCGATGCGCGCCGCGAGCGCGTCCACCGCGCCGCTGCGCAGGAACGTCGCGGGGTGTGGCTCGCGCAGCGTGACGAGGCTGCGTTCGAGCACCGCGGCGCCGAGCGTGCGCGCGAGCTCCTCGAGCTCGTCGAGCTCGATGTCGACGCGCTCGCGCTGCGCGCGTCCCGGTGCGGTGCCGACGATGACGGCGCGCTTGATGGTGGCGCCGACGCCGGGATCGGCTCCCGATGCCACGGTGTGGGTGGACGGCATGCGCACAGCCTAGTGCGCGCGGCCACGCTGCACCCGCGAGCGGGCGAGCGTCAGCGGGGCCGGAGCCGCAGCGCCGACCACACGTCGTCGAGGGCCACCTGACGGACCGGCTGCACGCCGTCCGCCTCCAGCGCCGCGCGCAGGCTGTCGCGGTTGAGGTCGGTGCCCAATCGGCCGCCCTTCGGGTAGGCGAGCCAGGCCAGCGCGTCGCGGCGGCCCGCGTCGATGGCCGGCCGCGCCACCGTGCTCAGCTCGTCGCTGCGGATGACAAAGGCGATGACCGCATCGGCGCTCGCCGGGTCGCGGTCCATCCGTCGCAGGCCGTCGACGTCGTTGAGCAGCGTCCGTTCCAGGGCGCGCGGACAGTTGAGCAGCGCGACCGTCTGGCCGCTCTGCAGCTGCAGCTTGCCTGCCGCCGCCGGTGGATCACTCATGTCTCGGCTCCTGGACCGGCGCGCGGATTGCGAGCGCGGCCGGCTGGGTATCATGGGAAATCGGCACGTACGTCCGCGCCGAGCACGGCGTCCATGGGGGCGTTTGGTTTCGACGGGGTCGTGGGTTGCACGATGGCGAGCCGAGCCCCGGGCTCGTAAAACCGGGAACAACATACGTGCGAATGACGCACCTGTCGCCCTCGCTGCGTAAGTAGCAGAGACGAAGAAAGCTCAGGCTACGGCCTGACGTCGACCGCTCCCGCGGCCGCGGGGAGCGGACCCGACGTTAATGAAAGTGGCCTCGCCGCCCGCCGGCGTCTCGGCGACGGGTGGGACTCTCACCGAGGCTGGCCGCCACGGAGCCTGGTCCCAGGGCGCCGCGTCGGTGAGACCAATACCGGGACTACGCTCGTAGAGGTCGTGCGGAACGCGGCTTCGGACCCGGGTTCGACTCCCGGCGCCTCCAAATCAGTTGGCCGACGCCTTGCGATACGCGCCGGGTGACGTGCCGTACTGACGGCGGAACGCCTTGCTGATCGAGACCTCCGAGTCATACCCGGTACGCAGGGCGATCTCGCGCACACCCGCCTCGCTGGTGCGCAAGTACTCGGCGGCGCGCGACAGGCGGTATCGCGTGAGGCTGCGCATCGGCGTCTCGCCGGTCGCGCTGCGAAAGCGCTGCGCGAAGGCGGAGCGTGAGAGACCGACCGCAGCGGCGAGCGCCGGCACCGACCACGATTCCTCCGGCCGTTCGCGCATCAGGCGCAGCGCTCGAGCCACCTGCGGGTCGCGCAGCGGCGAAGTCGACGGCTGCTCCGTCCCCAGCAGGTGCGCGCGCAGCGCCTGTGCCAGGAGCGCGTCGGACAGCCGCGTGACCACGGCCTCAGCCCCCGGACCGCTCGACGCCATCTCCACCGAGATCATGCGGATCAAGCCGGCGAGCCACTCGGGCGCGCTGCCCTCGTTCCCGCGCAGGTGGATGACGCGTGGCAGCGTCTCCAGCAGCGGTCGCGCCGGCACCTGGTCGATGGCGAAGCCGCCGCACACGAGCTGCGCGCGCTCGCCGTCGCCCCCATGCTTCAGCCGGCCGTTGACCGGCGGCGTCGCGGCGAGGATGTCGTCGAGCCAGAGGATGCGGCTGGTCGGAGAGTCCCGGAGCTGGTGGCCGTCGCCGTGGGGCAAGACGATCAGGTCGCCGGCGTGCAGGCGAATGCCGCCCTCCTGACCCTCCACCTCGAGCCAGGCGCCGCCGGATGTGAGCAGGTGAAACGCAGGCGCGTCCCGGGTCCCGACGCGGAAGCCCCAGGGCTCGCTCATGTCGGACAGGCAGTACACGGTGCTGGTCACGCTCATTCGCAGCAGCATCTGGCTCATGCCGTCGGCGGCGGGGAACGTGCCCAGCGCTTTCACGTCACCAGGATCGTATGCCTGTGCGGCGCACCACACGTGCGCCGCGACGCCGGGATTCTTAGCCATTGCGACTCCTGGCGTCTCGGACAACTCTCCGCGCTTCCTGGAGATTCCGCCCGGCGACTCCGCTCCGTAGCGTTGAACGCGGCACCTCATGTCCGGGTGCAGTTCGAGGAGGCAGACGTGGCCAAGTTCCTTGTGACCTACATCGGCGGATCCGGTCCTCCAACTGACGCCGCGCAGGCCGAGCAGATCAAGCAGGCGTTCGGGCGGTGGCTCGGCGAAGCAGGCAGCGCGGTCGTCGATCCCGGCGCGCCGCTCCGCCCCGGTACACACATCGCCACGGGCACGCCCGAGGCCGGGGTGACGATCGGGGGCTACTCGGTGGTCGAGGCGCCGAGCCTCGACGAAGCCGTGGACATCCTGCGCAGCCATCCCTTCGTGGCCCGCGGGGGCACGCTCCAGGTGGACCAGGCCGTCGATATCTAGCCAGACTGCGGGAAAGCCGCGCTCGCTTCGGCGAGCTCGATCTCCCCGGACGCGCCCTTGGCGACGAGAGCGCCATATTGACCAAACCTACTGCACCTGCGTATGCTCCCCGTCCACGGCTGGACCGATTCAGCCGAGGGGTAGTGCGGGGGACGCGGGATGGTGCAAGGCCTCAATCCCATTGCACCCGTGGTGGTTGCAGATGGCTACGGTCCTCGCGCTCGATAAGGATCCGCTCCAGCTCGAGCTGCTCACCGTCCTGCTTCGGCGCGACGGCCACCGTGTCCTCGCGGCGCAGGACGCTCGCACCACGATGGAGCTGCTGCAGCAACACTCCGTCGACCTGGTGACGGTCGAGACGGCTGGGCAGCAGGATGGGGTCCGGCTGTGTCAGCGGCTTCGCCAGCTCAATCCCTGGACGCCGCTGATGATCGTGTCCGAAGACGGCGCCGAGGACCACGTGGTGCGCGGGCTGACCAGTGCCGCCGACGACTACATCACCAAGCCGTATGCGCCCCGAGAGCTTCTCGCCCGCGTCCGCGCGCTGCTGCGCCGCTCGACGCTGAACCGCGGCAGCGCGAGCCATGAGGACAGCATCGCAATCGGCGAGGTCAAGCTCGATCAGCAGCACATGGCGGTCGTCGTCAACGGCACGCGGGTCAGTCTCACGCCGCGCGAGCTGTCACTGCTGCGTGCGTTCATGGAGAACCCCGACCGCGTGCTGACGCGCGACCAGCTGATGGAGCTGGCGTGGGGCGACGGTTTCGTCGCCACCCGCAAGGCGGTCGACGTCTACGTGCTGCGCCTGCGCAAGAAGATCCGTCCCTACCTGAGCGGCGACTTCTACGTGCGTTCGCTGCGCGGCTTCGGCTATGTCTTCTCCGGCTCGCTGCTGCGCACGCTGGATACCGGCGTCCCTCAGGCGCGGCCGAGTGCTGCGAGCGCGGCCACGGTCTCCGGGTGGACGGCCGGCGCGGGGCGCTGAGAGTTACAGGCTCGTAATCGAAGGACCCGCCTCCTCTTACCGCTCTGTAGCCGCCGCTTCCTAGCATCCGGCGCCTATGTGGCACGTGGTCCACACCGCACCCAATGCCGAGCCGCGCGTGTGCAGAACCCTTGCGCTCGCCGGTCTGGAGACGTACGCCCCTGAGTACCCGCGGGCGCGCAACACGAGACCGGGGAGCGTGCGCGACAAGCGCCGTCAGCGGGTGTTCCCAGGCTACGTGCTCTTTGCCGCGCCTGCCGGCTTCAACGCCTGGCACACGGTGCGATGGGCGCCGGGCGTGCGCTGCGTGCTGGAGCAGGGCGGCGAGGCCGGGGTCGTGGACGACGTGATTGTCGACGAGCTGCGTCGCCGGCTGGCGCTGCTCCCGCCTCGCACGCTCGCATCCTCGTTTCGCGCCGGGCAGCGAGTCGTCATCGACCGCGGCCCACTGGCGACCCTCGATGCGCTGTTCGACCGCCCCGCAGGCGCGTCGGATCGAGTGCAGATCCTGGTCAACCTTCTCGGACGTCAGCTGTCGGTGGAGATCGACGCCGCGAGCCTGCGCGCCGCGGTCTGACCTCACGCCGCCGGCACCACCCCTTTTTCGGACACGAGGTGTTCGGAGCGGCGGAGCCTGCTCATCGAACCCGAGTGTCCGCTGATCACCTCGAGAGCGAATGGCACTGAGCATCGAACCAGCCGCGACCCGCGCCGTGCTGAGCGGCCACATCGCCGCCGTGCGCGACGCGTTGGCGCGTATCCCGGTGGAGTCGATCGAGCGCGTCGTCGACATCATCATGCAAGCCCACGAGCGCGCCCGCCACATCTACATCGTGGGCAACGGCGGCAGCGCGTCGACGGCGACGCACTTCGCCTGCGACCTGGGCAAGGCGACGATCATCGACGGCCGCGCCCGCCTCCGCGTCACGTCGCTCACCGACAACATCGCGCTGGTGACGGCGTGGGCCAACGACGCATCATATGAACGCGTCTTCGCCGAGCAGCTGATGAACGTGCTCAACGCCGGTGACGTCGTCATCGCGGTCAGCGCCAGCGGCAACTCTCCCAATGTGCTCGCCGCCGTCGACGTTGCACGGGTGCTCGACGCGGTGACGGTCGGCCTCGTCGGCTTCAGCGGAGGCCGCTTGCAGCGAAGCGTCGACGCCGCCGTGCACGTCGCCGCGGACGACTACGGCGTGGTGGAGGACTGCCACCTCGTGCTCGAGCACGCGATCACCGACTCGGTGCGGAGCCGGCTCCGTGCGTGAACGACGCGCAGCGGCGCTGTGGCAGCGATGCTAATTGCACGAGCGCCGGTGCGGCTGAGCCTTGCGGGCGGCGGCACCGACCTGGAGGCGTACTACGCGCGGTACGGCGGCGCCGTCCTGAGCACCACCATCGACAAATACTTCTACGTCATCGTCTCGTCGAGCGACGCGCCGCACATCCAGGTCTCGTCGTCGGACTATCACACCTTCTTCCGGCAGGGCTTCGACGATGAGCCGATCTGGGACGGCGACCTGCGGCTGCCGCGCGCGATCATCGACCACTTCGGCGTGCATTCAGGGATCAACGTCTTCCTCGCGTCCCAGGTCCCACCGGGGACCGGGTTGGGGTCCTCCAGCACCGTCGCCGTCGCGCTGATCAAGGCGATGGCGCAGCTGTGCCGGCAGCCGATGTCGCCCGGCAGCATCGCCGACCTGGCGTGTCATATCGAGATCGACCGCCTGGGAATGCCGATCGGGCGGCAGGACCAGTATGCCGCCGCCTTCGGCGGCTTCAACTTCATCGAGTTCTCCGCAGACGGTGTCGCCGTCACGCCACTGGACCTGCAGGACGACGTCGTCGTCGCCCTGGAGCAGCGGCTGATGCTGTTCTTCACGGGCCGGTCGCGAGATTCAGCCAGGATCCTGCGCGAACAGAAGCGCAACAGCGAGCGCAACCGCGCCGTCGCCATCGAGAACCTGCACGTGATCCACGAGACGGCGTTCGAGCTCCGCCATGCGTTTGCGCGTGGCGACGTAAGTGCGCTGGGGGAGTGCTTGCATCGGACCTGGCAGGCGAAACGGCGCCTTGCGTCCGGCATCAGCGACCCGTGGATCGACCAGTGGTACGAAGCCGCTCGCGATGCCGGGGCAGCCGGCGGCAAGATCACCGGGGCGGGTGGTGGCGGGTTCCTGCTGCTCTACTGCGAGCCGGAGTGCCAGGCGGCCGTCACGACGACGCTCGAGGGTTTGGGGCTGACCGCCATGGACTTCCGCTTCGAGACTGGCGGCGCGATGGTGATCGTCAACACGATGTACGCGCCCACGCGCGCGGTCCAGCATGCGTGAGCGGCGCGCCTGGCGGCTGCTCGTCGCCGGCCTGGTGCTGACCGATGCGCTCGCCCTCCTGGCGTCGGCGTGGGCCGCCACGGCAATCCACCCCGCAGCCCAGCAGCGCATGACCGACGAGGCGGTCCTCGTCGTCGCGATACTCGCCTCCGGCCTCGTCCTGCTCGCGCTGCTGCGCGCGTACGACCCGGTGAACCTGCTCGAGGGGTCGCGCGAATACGGCGCCGTCGTGCGCGCCTGCGTGTACGGACTCGCCGGTTTCAGCATCGTCAACTTCTGGACGGAGCATCCCGTCTCGCGCACGTGGATCGGGCTCGCCTGGGTGCTCGCCGCCGTCCTGCTCCCGGCATGTCGCTGGGCGGTCAGACATGCGGTCCGCGCGCTCTGGCGCAGCGGTTTGCTGGTGCGCCGCGTCCTGATGGTCGGCGCCGACGCCAACGCCGTTGCGCTGGCATCGCAACTGATGGCCGACCGCAGCGGCACGCAGGTGGTCGGGTTCCTCGACGACTATCACGCAGCTGGAACGGTGCTTCTGCCCGGCGTCCGCGTGCTCGGCCGGCCAATGAGCCTGCAGCAGATCGCGAGGAGGACACGCGCGGGCGAGGCGATCATCATGCCCCAGGCGCTGCCGTGGGAGACGCTCAACCAGCTGCTCACCGCGGCGGCGGTCACGCCGGACGGACCGCGCGTGCACCTGTCAGCCGGGTTCTACGACCTGCTGACGACGAGCGTGCGGTTCCACGAGCGCCATCGCGTGGCGCTGCTCACGCTCAACAAGGCGCGCCTGAGCCGGCGCGAGACGGTGGTCAAGCGAGTCCTCGATTGCTCGGTGGCGGCGCTGTTGCTCGTGTGCTTTGCACCCGTGATCGCCTTGATGGCGCTGTGGCAGGCGGCGCACGGGAAGCGGCCCCTGCTGGAGCGGCGCGAGGTGCGCGGCGGCCGCGGTGAGCCCTTCGGCGTGCTGCGCTTCCGCTCGCCCGCGCCCTTCCGCTCCGACTTCGTGCAGAAGCTTCCGGGTCTGCTCAACGTGCTGCGCGGCCATCTCAGCGTGGTCGGCCCGCGGCCGGTCGACGCCGGCGACGTCCCATCCGACTTCGTGCTCATGGCGCGCCTCAAGCCGGGGCTCACCGGCCCCTGGCGAGAGATCGACGACGCCGCGGAACAGTCGCTGCTCGACCTCTACTACATCAGGGCATACAGCGTCGCACTCGACATCCAGGTGCTTTCCCGGCGCCTGCGCAACCGGTTGCCGCGCCGGCCCGCGCCATCGCAGGGCGCCGTCGTCACGGCGGAGCGCCCGGCATGAGCGCGGACGTGCTGGCGGCCGCAACGGTGCGGAGCGGCGCCTACGCCGTGGTCAAGCGCGGCTTCGACGTCGCGGCCGCACTCCTCCTGATCCTCCTCACAGCGCCGCTTCTTGCGCTGAGCTGCGCCGCCGTGTGGCTCCTGTCCGGCCGGCCCCTGTTCCACCGGCGCCGCGTCGTCGGCCGGGGCGGCCGATCCTTCGACGCCTTCAAGGTGCGCACGATGGTCGCCGACGCGGATCGCGTCGTGCTGCAGCACAGTGAGCTCCGCGACGCGCAGGCGGGCTCGCGGAAGCTCGAGCGAGACCCTCGGGTCACGGCGGTGGGCCGCGTGCTGCGCCGGTGCAGCCTCGACGAGCTGCCGCAGCTGGTCAATGTCGTGCGCGGTGAGATGAGTCTCGTCGGTCCCCGCATGCTGACCGCCGAGGAGCTGCTGGCATGGGGCCCCGCGGCGCGCGTGGTGCTCGGCGTCCGCCCCGGGATCACGGGGCTGTGGCAGGTGAGCGGACGCCAGAAGCTCAGCCGCGACGACCGCGTTCGTCTCGACGCGGACTACGTGCGGCGCATGTCGCTCGGGTTGGACATGTGGATCCTGCTGCGCACTGTTCCCGTCGTGCTCTCCGGCAGAGGCGCGCTGTGATGCGCGTGCTCGTCACCGGCGGCGCGGGTTTCATCGGCTCGCACGTGGTGGAGGCAGCGCTAGCCGCCGGCGACGCCGTGCTCGCGGTCGACAACCTCACGTCCGGCTCGCGTGACAACCTGCCCGCCGCATGCGAGTTCGCGCACGTGGACATCACCGGCTCGGACGCGACGCGGCATGCCGTCCTGCGCTGGCGTCCGGACGCCGTGGCGCACCTGGCCGCGCAGACGTCGGTCAGCGCCTCGGTCGCGGACCCGGCGCACGACGCGGCGGTGAACATCACCGGGACGCTGACCGTGCTGGACGCGGCGGTGGCAGCCGGGTGCCGCACGGTCGTCTTCGCATCGTCGTCGACCGTGTACGGCGATCCGCGCCGGCAGCCGGTGCGCGAGGATGACGAGCTCCGCCCGGTCAGCCCGTATGGCGTGTCCAAGGCCGCAGGCGAGCACTACGTGCGCGTCGTGTGCGGGGCGCACGGCATCGCCCATTCCGTCCTCCGGTTGGGCAATGTGGTCGGGCCGCGCGACTCGCCGCACAATCACCACGCGGTCACGTCGTTCGTGCACGCACTCGCCGGCGGCGTCACGCCCGTCATCGAGTGGGACGGGGAACAGGCGAAGGACTACGTCTACGCGGGTGACGTGGCGTCGGCCGTCATGCGGGCCGTGCACGGCGGTGTGACGGGCGTTTTCAACATCGCCGGCGGCAGGCCGACCAGCGTCAACGAGCTGTATCGCATGGTCAGCGAGGCGATGGGACGCGACGTGGCGCCGCTGCACGCGCCGCGCCGTCCCGGCGACGTTCGCCGCTTCGTGATGGATTGTGCGCGAGCGCGGGAGGCGCTCGATTGGCGCGCAACCACGACGTTGCAGGAGGCCATCGCGCTGACGGTGGCAGAACCGGTGGGTACGAGGTGAGCACCGTGCACGACAACTCGTTGCGGGGCATGCTGCGGCGCCGGTGGGCGATCGTGCTGCTCGCGATCCTGGCCGCGCTGGGCGTCTCCGGCTATCTGGCGCTGCGCAGCCCGCACTACCAGGCGACGGCGGTGGTCAACGCGCCCGTTCCGCCGAATGCGACCGGGCAGGCGCTCAGCTTCCCCGACGTCGTGCCCACCGACGGCGTGATGCAGCGCGCGCTGAGTGACGCCTCGTCCGGCGAGAGCGTGGCGACGCTCCAGGCCGACACCGCCGTGGTGGCGAGCCGCAGCACGCTGTACCAGGTGACGGTGTCGGACCCGTCACCGTCGCAGGCGGTCGCACTGGCCAACGCCGTCGCGCACGAGGCGGCCGTGCTGTACACGCAGCTCGGCGGCGGCGCCGCCGATTCGATCGTCACCGCGCTCGACGCCGACGCGGCGCGGTATCGGGACCAGGCGCTTGCCGCGAACCAGGCGCTGCAGCAGTTCGAAAGTGCGAACCCAGATGTCGTCAGCGGCACCGCTGCGCCGCCGCTGCTGGCGCAGCACCGCCAGCTGCAGCTGGAGCAGCAGGCGGCGCAGAACGCGTACGTGAGCTTCCAGAGCGACCTCGCGCAGGCGCGCATCAACCAGGTGAGCCAGTCGCAGAGCTTCACCGCCACGATCGTCGACCTGGCGGTGACCGCGCACTCGCAACTTCGCACGCTGGTTCTGCGCGTTGCTTTCGCCGGCCTCATCGGCTTGATCCTGGGACTGGCCCTGGCGATCGGCTTCGATTACGTGATGGCGGGCTCCACCCGGCGCGCGCCCGTCGTGAGCGCCGACGAGGGCAACGGCCACTATGAGCCGACGAGCGAGAGCGACCCAGATTGGGTGTCCGCGTTCTCCACGGGCCCGCGTGGCCGCGGCGCGCGTGCCGGGGCGGCACGGAGGCCGCCGGATTCGTGAGCGTCGCACGCGTCGCCCCGGCGCCCGCGCTGTGGCGCATCCGCATCCTCGCGGGCGCTGCGCTGACCGCGTCCCTCGTCGTGGTCGTGGGCGTCGCCACCGTCGCCGCGGCGGGCCCGAGCGTCTGGTTTGTGGCCGGCGTCTGCGCGTTCGCACTCGCGTTGCTGGTGCTGGCGGCGCTGCGTGGCTTCGAGGGCTTCGGCATCGCGCTGGTCGTCGCCTCGATGCTGCCGCTGCCGACGGTCACGCTGCTCGGCACCGCGCAGTTCCCTTTCGCGAGCTTCGCCGTGGTCGCGCTGCTCGTCAGCGCATGGTGGGTGGCCCGCGTCCGAGGGCTGACGCCTTCAGCGCCCTGCGTGATGCCGTACCTGGTGCTCATCGGTGTGGCCGCGGTCTCCCTGGCCGCCAGCTGGCTGTTCTGGGATGCCCGCGTCCCGACCGGCGCGGAGCGCGGCTACGGCCATCGCTCGATCGTCTACCAGCTCACCGGGCTGTACCTGCTCGCATTCCCGCTGGTTGCCTTTGCCGCCGGCGCCTTCAGCAGCCGGCTGATACGTGTCGACCGTCTGCTCGCCTGGGTGTGCGTCGCGCTGACGGGACTCACCGTGTACGCGCTCAGCGGCTGGATCCAGCATCCGGGAAACCCCATCGACCTCTTCAACACGGGCGACCGCGTGAAGTTCGACTATCAGTGGGCCGCGTTTCTTGCCGTCGCATCGAGCGCGCTGCTGCTGAACGCTCGCAGCCGGCGGCTGCGCATCATCGCCGTCGCCCTGCTGGCGCTCGCCGCATTCACGGTCAGCGTCGAGTACGTGCTCAGCGCATGGCTCGGAGTGGCGATCGGGATCGCTTTCGTCGTGTGGCTGCGCTTCGGCTGGCGGGGCGTGGTGCTCATGGCAGCCGCCATCACGGCGGCGGCGCTCGTGGTTGAGCCCACGGTCTCGGCCATCGTCTCGCAGCGGGCCAGCAGCACCGACGTCGACCGGCTGAAGATCTGGCAGAGCGCGCTGATCGTGTGGTCGAAGAGCCCGCTCATCGGCGTCGGCCCGGCCAATCTCGCCAGCTACATGGAGACGTACAGCCTGTTTCCCCTCGGCCTCGTGCTGCAGGGCTACCAGCAGGCGCACAACATCTTTCTCGAGATCCTGGCCGAGGAGGGCGTCGCCGGCATTGCCCTGCTCGTCGCATTCGTGTGGCTCATCCTCCGTTCGCTTGTCCGCTGGCACCCTGAATCGACGCCGGATGCCGTCGCGCGCGCCGGCGCGGGTGGCGTGCTCATCACGGCCGCGGTCATCGCGTCACTCGGCGGCGGATTCATTCCCACCATCGCATCAGCCGGGTACAACGCGCTGCCGTACGTCCTGGTGTACTGGTTCGTCGGCGGCTTCGCAGCGGCGCGCGCGGCGCACGCTGTGGCCCGGCAACGCGTGTTCGCCCCGGCGCGAGTCGCGGTGTCAGGCTGACATGCGATTCACCGATCTCCCGCTCAGCGGGGCAGTCCTCGTCGAGCTCGAGCCGCGCAACGACGACCGCGGATTCTTCGCACGCACCTTCTGCGCGGAGGAGTTCGCCGCCCACGGGCTCAGCACCCGGGTGGTGCAGTGCAACCTGTCGTGCAATCGAGTGCGCGGGACCGTGCGCGGCCTGCACTATCAGCTGGAGCCATCCACCGAGGCGAAGCTGATCCGGTGTGTGCGCGGAGCGGTGCACAGCGTCATCGTCGACGTGCGGCCGGAATCGCCGACCTACCTGCGCCATCTGTCCGTGGACCTGCTGGCGGAGGAGCGGCGTGCGCTGTACGTCCCCGAGATGTTCGCCAACGGATACCAGACGCTGAGCGACGGGGCCGAGATCATGTACCAGGTCAGCGAGTTCTACGCACCGGAGCAGGAGCGCGGCCTGCGCTACGACGATCCCGCGCTCGGCATCCCCTGGCCCCTTGCGGTCGCGTGCATTTCGCCCAAGGACGCATCCTGGCCACTGCTCGCCACGCCCGCCGGAGTGCCGTCGCGATGATCATCGTCGACCGGGCTCTGGAGCAGCGCGCCGCTGCCGCAACGCCGATCCGCGTGGGAATGGTGGGCGCGGGCGCCATGGGCCGCGCGCTGGCGAGGCAGATCTGCAGCGCCGTCCCGGGCATGGACGTGGTTGCGATCTGCAACCGCACCGTCGATTCCGCGGTGCGCGCGTACCGCGAGGCGGGCCGCGACGAGGTTCTCGGCGTTGAGACCGCGCCGGCCCTCGACGCTGCGATCCGCCGCGGCCAGGCGGCCGTGACCGACGACCCGTCGGTGCTCTGCGAGTCCGCGGCCGTCGACGTCCTGCTCGAGGTGACCGGGGCTGTCGAATTCGCGTCCGGCGTCGTCGTCGAGGCGATGCGGCAGGGGAAGCACGCCGTGCTGATGAATGCGGAGCTGGAGGCCACGCTGGGCCCGATCCTCCGCGTGATCGCCGACCGCTACGACGTGGTCGTCAGCGGGTGCGACGGCGACCAGCCGGGGGTCGAGATGAATCTGTTCCGCGGGGTGCGCAGCCTGGGGTTCACCCCCCTCGTGTGCGGCAACATCAAGGGGCTGCACGACCGGTTGCGCACTCCGGCCACGCAGCAGGCGTTCGCCGACAGGTGGGGGCTGAGCGCGCGGATGGCGACCAGCTTTGCCGACGGCACAAAGGTGTCGTTCGAGCAGGCGGTGGTCGCCAACGCGACGGGGATGCGCGTCGCCAAGCGCGGCATGCTCGGACGCACGTTCGTCGGACATGTCGACGAACTCACGCGTGAGTACGACGCCGACTCCCTGCGGGCGTGGGGCGGGATCGTGGACTACGTCGTGGGCGCGCAGCCGGCACCGGGCGTGTTCGTGCTCGCGACCCACGAGGACCCGGCGCAGCGGACGTTCATGCAGCTGTACAAGCGCGGCGACGGGCCGCTGTACAGCTTCTACACCCCGTATCACCTCTGCCACTTCGAGGTGCCGCTGTCGGTCGCGCGCGTCGTGCTGTTCCGCGACCCCGTGACCGTCCCGCTGGGCGCGCCGTTCGTCCACGTGGTCGCGACGGCGAAGCGCGACCTGCGCCCGGGCGATCGTCTCGACGGCATCGGCGGCTTCGACGTCTACGGCCAGTGCGACAACGCCACCGCCGCGGTGGAGCGTGGCCTGCTCCCCATGGGGCTCGCCGATGGCTGCCGGATGGTGCGCCACGTGGCACGCGACGCAGTTCTGACCTTCGCCGACGTCGCCCTGCCGGCGGAGCGGACCGCCGACCGGCTCTGGACCGAACAGCTGGAGCGATTTTCGCCAGCAGCCGTCGCCTGACGGGCGCTGCCGCGCCGGCTGCTTGGACAACCACGACCCATGACGACTCACATCCCCATGAAGAAGCGTGCACCGACCGGGCCCGACCGCCGCCCATGGTGGCGCCGGCCCGCCTATCGCGCTGTGTGGAAGGCGCAGCGCGCACTGGGCAGCCGCGTGTGCATCGACGTGGGGGGCGATCACCGCAGCAGCATGTACGTGGTCGGCAGCTCGCGCAGCGGCACGACGTGGATCGCCGAGTTCCTCAACTATCGCAACGAGTACCGCTATTTGTTCGAGCCGCTCACCGAGGGCGTGCTGCCGGAGTTGCGCGCGTTTCGCCGCGGCCAGTACCTGCGCCCCGGCGACGCCGCAGCGGCGTACCTCGATCCCTTTGCGGCGGTGCTGCGCGGCGACGTGCACAACCGGTTCGTCGATCGCTTCAACCGCCGGGTTGTGGCGCGCCGCCGGCTCGTCAAGGATGTCTACGCGAACCTGCTGCTGCGCTGGGTGCACGACAACTTCCCCGGCATGCCCATCGTGTACGTGCTGCGCCATCCCTGCGCGGTCATGACGTCGAGGCTGGCCAACTCCGTCAGGAGCGACGCGGGCTATGCGCCGCATCTGCAGCGCTTCCTGGAGCAGGACGCGCTCATGGCGGACTGGCTCCACCCATTCGAGGCGACCCTCCGCGACGCCCGCACCGTGCTGGACCAGCAGGTGCTCTGGTGGTGCGTGGAGAACTTCGTGCCGCTGCGGCAGTTCGCTGCGGGAGAGCTCCATGTTGCGCTGTACGAGGACCTGGTGACGAAGCCACACGACGAGATCCCGCGCCTCGGAGCGTACCTGGGGCGCGAGTTCCATCCCAGCGTGTACCAGCGCATGCGTCGCGTGTCGCTCACGAGCGGCCGCTTCAGCCCGATGCATCGCGAGGGCAGCGCGGTGGCCAGCTGGCAGCGGAGCTGGTCGGACGACGAGGTGCGCCGCGTCATGCAGCTGCTGTCCGTCTTCGGGCTCGACGCCCTCTACACCGACGAGCCAATGCCGCGGCCACACGCCATCGCGGAGCTGATGTCGCGCGGACCAGTCCGCCCTGATCCCGCTCGCGCATCGCGCGTCACGGCGGCGGCGCCGTGAGCGCCGTGCGCGCGCAGGCCGCGACCGCCCCCGGAGCGGGCGGCGTCACGGTTGCGCGCAACGTCGTCTGGAACCTGCTCGGCCAGGGCACACCGCTCGTCGCAGCCGTCGTGTGCATTCCGTTCCTGGCGCGTGGTCTGGGAAGCGAGCGGCTCGGGCTGCTCGCGCTGTGCTGGTCGGTCATCGGCTACTTCGGCATCTTCGACTTGGGTCTGGGCCAGGCGATGACGCGAAGCGTCGCCCAGAAGCTCGCCGCTGAGGAGCACGGCACGATCAGTCAGACGGTGTGGACCACGCTGGCCGCGATGTTCGCGCTGGGGGCAATCGCCATGGGGGCGGCGCTGCTGGCCGCGCCATTCGTCGCCGGCGCCATTCATGTCTCAGCGGCGCTGCAGCCGCAGGCCATGACGACGTTTCGCCTGCTGGCGCTGTCGATTCCGCTGGTCATCGTCAGTGTCGGCCTTCGCGGCGTGCTCGAGGCGCACCAGTCCTTCCGCACCGTGAGCGCCATCCGCACGCCGCTCGGGATCTGGACGTACGCGGGGCCGCTGCTCGTGCTCGCGTTCTCGCGAGACCTTCGCGTCATCGTCCTCGCCCTGCTGTGCGGGCGCGTCGCCGGCCTCGTGCTGTACGCGTTCAGCGCGCTGCGCACGTCGCCGCGCCTGCGCAGGGTGGCGTTCCACTGGCCCAGCGTCGGTCCCCTGCTGCGCTTCGGTGGATGGCTGACGCTCGACAACCTGATGGACCCGATCGGTGGCGTGCTCGACCGGTTCCTCATCGGGAGCCTGGTGTCGGTTGCCGCCGTCGCCTACTTCTCGGTGGCGTACCAGGTGGCGACGGCCGCGTGGGTGCTGCCGGTCGCGCTCTCCGGTGTGCTCTTTCCCGCATTCACAGCCAGGCTGGTTCGCGACCCGGACAGCGCGCGGCGGCTCTTCGCGCGAGCGCTCCGATACCTGCTGTTGGTGATGGCGCCCCTCACCGTCGCCGTCATCGCGCTGGCCGGACCGGGCCTCCGCCTGTGGGCGGGCGGCGACATCGCCGCGCACGCGACGGCGGTGCTGCAGATACTCGCCGTGGGCACGCTCGTCACCAGCCTCGGCAGCGTTGCCGACACATTCATCCAGAGCGCGGGCCGCGCCGACCTCAGCGCCAAGCTCGGTGTCGCCAAGGTCCTGCTGTACGTCGGGCTCGCGTGGCCCGTCATCGGAACGTACGGCATCGTCGGAGCGGCCGCGCTGTGGGTGGCGACAACCGCGCTGGAAGCGCTCGGCATGTTCGCCGTCGTCATGCGCCTCCAGCACGCGCGGGTGCGCGATTTCGCGCTGACCCTGGTGCGCTCCTCATGAGGCCTGAGTGGTCATGCGCGTCCTGATGCTCAGCAACCGCTATCCGCCCAATGTGAGCGGTGGCGCGGAGATCGCGGCAGGGGACATGGCCGTCGCGCTGCGGCGGCGCGGGCATGACGTGCGCGTGCTCACCGCGCGTGACCCGGTCAACGGCTATGAGGACGAACCCTGGGTGGCGCGCCGGCTGCGCAAGGTGATCGACCCCGCGCGCGGTCCCCACGGCGAGACGCGCAGCGCGCTGACGCGCACACTCGCGTTCTACCGGCAGACGCACTCGCACCGCTCGTCGCGCACCGTGAGCCGGGAGGCGGCTCGCCTGCGTCCCGACGTGCTGTATCTCTGGGACGTCTCCGGCATTGGGCTCGTGTCGGTGCTGCGTGCGCTGCACTCGCTGACGCTGCCGATCGTGTTCCAGCTGGGCAGCTACTGGTGGCAGTACATCAACGCGCCGCAGACGCCCTTCTCCACAGTGCGCGCGGCGTGGCTGAAGAAGCTGATCATCGGACCCGTACCGGCGCTGCGGTTCACGTCCCTTATCGCCACCAGCGACACCGTGAAGCGAGCGTACGTGCGCGCGGGCTGCCCGCCGGAACGGATCGAGGTCATCGACAACGCGGTGGACGCCGGCTTCCTGCGCGCACCTGGAGAGGCGCCCGGCCGTCATGCACGTCCGGTGCTGATGTACGCCGGCCGCCTGTGCGCCGAGAAGGGCGTGACGGTCGCGCTGCACTCGGTGGACCAACTGGTGCACCGCCACGGCATCGACGTCGAGATGCGCATCTTCGGCGCCGGCGATCCCCGCTACGAGCAGCGCCTGCGCGAGCTCGTGGCCAGCCGGTCGCTCGAACGGCATGTGGTGTTCTGCGGCCTGGTTCCTCGAGAGCGGCTCATCGCTGCGTACGACGAGGCCGACGTGGTGCTGGTGCCGTCGCTCTGGCAGGAGCCGTTCGGGCTCGTGGTGCTCGAGGCGATGGCGCGGGGCGCGGCCGTGGTGGCATCGGACGCCGGAGCGCTGGCCGCCGTCGTCCGCGACGGGGAGAACGGCCGGGTCGTGCCCGCCGGCGACGCCGATGCCATGGCCATTGCGGTGCGCGAGCTGCTGCGAGACGACCGCGAGCGCGGCCGGCTCGGCGCAGCCGGACGCAGAGCGGTCGAGGAGCGGTACACGCTCGACGTGTGCGTCTCGCGCGTCGAGCGCCACCTGGAGCGCGCCCGCGCGCTCGACCTGCAGGAGAGCCGGTGGACGGCGTGAATCAGCCTCTGCGTATCGGGTTCGTCGTGAACTTCGAGCCGAGCGATCCCCCCGGCGAGTGGCTGGGGACGTACATGCCCGCGACGCGATTTCACAGCGAGGTGCTGCGCGCGATCCCACGCGCCGGGCGCGCCTGGCTGCCGCCGTACGTCGCGGAGTTCGCCGGGCTGGCGCGCCAGCGCCACCGGCTCGCGGACTTCGACGTGCTCTTCACCTGGGAGCTCCGCGCCACGGTCGCAACGCTGCTGCTGCAGCGGATCACCGGCCACCGCGCGGCGCGCGTGGTCAGCCTCAACCCCACGCTGAAGGACTGGAGTTTGCGCGCGCTGCCGCTCGTGCGCCGGGCGCTCCCGGATGCCGCCTGCGTCGTCTCCTTCAGCACGGAGGAGATGGAGCGCAGCCGGCGGCTGCTGCGCATGCCCGCGTCCTCATTCCGGTACGTGCCGCGCTTTGCCGAGCCCGTCGCGACACCGGCTCGCAGCGGCAGCACCGAGCTGGAGAGCGACTTCGCCCTAGCGCTCGGACATTCGAATCGCGACTTCCCGACGCTGTGGCGCGCGCTGGAAGGCAGCGACGTCAGCGTGGTCATGTATCACAACCGCTACCTGCGCCGGCATGCGAATCCTCACGTGCGCGCGGTGCCCCAGATGCTGCCCGCGGACGCCGAGCTGGCGCTGGTGCGCGAGGCCCGGTTCCACGTCATCCCCCTCCGCGAAGCCGCGTTCGCCTCGGGCTTGACGGTGCTCCTCCGCGCGATGGCCCACGCCAGGGCGGTTGTGATCACGGACACGACCGGGGTGCGTGACTACGTGCGCGACGGGGAGACCGCGGTGCTCGTGCCCCCCGGAGACGCCCGGGCCCTGCGCGACGCGATGCAGTGGCTGTGGCACGACGCAGCGGCGCGCGAGCGCATCGGGCGCAACGCTGCCGAGGCGGTCCGCGCAGAGTTTGCGACGCGCCGCTTCGCCTGGCGGCTGTGCGAGCTGGCCGGAGCGGTGATGCGTCCGAGTGCCGCTGTGGAGGAGGCCGTATGCGTCTCCTAGTCACAGGCGCCGCAGGATTCGTCGGAGGAACGTTCGCCGCGGAGGCGGGCCGGTGCGGCTTCGAGGTGCTGGCCACCGACCGCCGTCCGATGCCGCGCCTTGGCGGATCCGTGCGGACGCTCACCAAGGAGCTCACGGCCGTCGGCCCGGATGACCTCGCCCCGGGCATCGACGCGGTCGTGCACTTCGCGACCGGCAAGAGCCACTACGTGCGCGCGGACGTGGCCGGCTCGGCGCGCTACCGGGCCGTCATCGACGAGACCGTGAGCGCAGCGCGTCACGCCTTCGCGCTTGCTGCAGGCGCGGGCGCGCAGCGCGTCGTGCACATCAGCTCGATGACGGTCTATCCCGCTCCCATTCCAATCAGCTGCGCAGATGGCGTGGCCGCGCTGGACCCGCACCCGGAGCGGCGCGGCGTGTACGCGGACTCGAAGATCCGCGCCGAGCAGGCCGTGCACGAGCTGGCTGCGGCCACGCCGGGCGTGGAGGCGTGCGTGCTGCGCCTCGCCCTGGTGTGCGGGCCAGGGATGGGTCACGGCGACGCGCGTAGCGCGCGCAACACCGTGCTGCGCTCGACGCTGGTCTCCTCGGGGAAGGTCGTGCCACCGGGCGTGGCCGTCGGGATCGGCCGGCCCGCGCAGGCCGCGCCGCTGCTCGACATCCGTGACCTGATGAGCGGCCTCGTTGCGCTCCTCGAGCAGCAGCCGCGGCCCGGAGCCGTCCGCGTCTGGGACGTGCACACGCCGGATCCGCCGTCCAAGCGCGCGCTCATCGGTGCGTACGCAATGGCGTCGCGCACGCGTGTGGCGCAGGTCTGGCTGCCCCAGTGGGCGGCGATGGGCGGAGCGTGGCTCGTGGAAGGTGCGCTGCGCGCGCGCGGCCGGCGTGCGCACGTCCCCTACCGTGTCGCGCGGTCGTACCGAATCGACCCCGAGCGTTTGCCCGTCGAGCGCTTCTGGCGCGACGTCGGCATAACGCCTCGGGGCAGCGTGGCGAGCTGCATGGCACTCGCCGTGGACGACGGAATGCCGGAGCTGCAGCCGGCGCGGGCGGTGTGAGGCATGGCTGACGGCGCGTCGCTGCCGGTCGTCATTCCCGCCGCCGGATTGGGCAGCCGCTTCCTCCCCCTCACGCGCGTGATGCCCAAGGAGCTGCTGCCGCTGGGCGGTTGGCCGCTCATCCACCACGCGCTGCTCGAGGTCGATCGCGCCGGCCTGCGCGACGTGGTGGTGGTCATCTCGCCGCGCAAGGGTGCGATCCGCTCGTATTTCGAAGGCGATCCCGTCCTGGAGCGCGACTTGGAGGCGCGCGGTGACCTGCGCGCGCTGGAACGGCTGCGCGGCGCTCGCCGTCTGCTCAGCCGCCTCACCCTCAACTTCGTCGAGAAGGAGACGCGCGGGCCAGGCGAAGCGGTGCTGCTCGCGCAGCGCTTCACCGGCGCGGACGTCATGGGCGTGCTGCTGCCGGATGACGTCGTTCCATCGTCGGGCCATTGGGACGAACTTCGCGCGCTGCAGGCCGCGACCGGTGCGGGGATCCTGAGCGTGCGGTCGTTTCCGCCCGACGACGCCGGCCGCTTCGGTGTCGCCGTATGCGAGCGCGAGGCGCAGCACATGCGCGTCAGGCGTCTCGCCGAGAAGCCGGCGTGGGGCAGCCTGGAGTCTGCGTACCGGATCTTCGGTCGCTACGTGGTGACGTCACCTGTTCTCGATGCGCTGGAGGCACAGCTGCGCCACGCCGACCACGGCGAGGTGCAGCTGACCGACGGCTACGCGGCGTGCCTCGACACTGCCCCAGGGATCGCCGCGGTCGAGTTCGAGGCGGATTTCTACGACTGCGGTACGCCGGTCGAGTATGCCAAGGCGCTCGCCCGCTACGCGTCGGGCGACGGCAGCGTGACCAGCCTCGAACCGGTGCGGGTGCAGTCGTGAACGTGTCGCTGGTGGAGCTGTACGGCGTCGGCGGCACGGCCGACTACACCGACTGCCTGGCGCAGGCGCTCGCCGATCGCGGGCACGACGTCAGCGTGATCACGTCATCGCTGTTCGAGCCGCTGCGCACACCACGCTACGCGGTGCACCGGGTTTTCGGCTACAAGAGCTCGCAGCCCCGCTGGCTCAAGGCGATCGAGCTGTCAGCCGGCTTGCGGCGCGCCCGCGCGGCGGTCGAGCGGGCTCGCGCGCAGGTGGTGCACGCGCAGGGCACCGTGATCCCCGCGGTCGAGCGGCGTTTCTACGCTTCGCTGGCGGGGCGAGCGCGCGTGTGCACCGCACACGACGTGACGGGCCATGAGCGACGCCGCGTCCTGGGCGCGTACCCGCCCTTCTACGCGACATTCGACGCGCTCGTGTGCCACTCGCGCTCCTCTGCCGAGCAGCTGCAGCAGGCGCTGCCGGGCGCGGACATCACCGTCATGCCCCATGCGAGGTACACGCCGCTGGTGTCCTCAACGGTGTCGCGCGCCGACGCGCGGCAGCGGCTGGGTCTGAGCGAGGACGCGCGTGTGGCGCTCATGTTCGGCTTCCTCCGCCCGTACAAGGGGCTGGGTGTGTTCCTCGCGGCGCTGCAGCGCGCCGCGGCGGCGGACCGCCGGGTCGTGGGGCTGGTCGCGGGGCGCCCGCTCTACGACATATCGGCCTTCCGCCGCGCCGCCGCACGCGACCACACGCCGGTGCGCTGGGACCTGCGGCACATACCGCGGAGCGAGATGCACGTGCAGTTCGCCGCCGCGGACGTGGTCGTGCTGCCATACACCGACACCAGCGACAGCGGGTTGATCGAGCTCGCCGCAGCGTTCCGGCGCCCCGTCGTCGTCACGCGCACCGGCGGGCTGCCCGAAGCATTCGCCCGGTACGGCGCAGGCGCGATCGTTCCGCCGCGCGATCCGGCAGCGCTGGCGCGCGCCATCGTGCGCACCGCCGCGGCGCCTCCGACGCGATCGCTGCCGGGGGCGCCGTGGTCCGCGGTGGCCGCGCAGACGGAGGCGCTGTACGAGCGGCTCCTCGCCATGGCCGGACCGGATGTCTCACGGGGTGCGGCATGAGCACGCGAACGCTCCGCATCCTCTACGTGGCGCCGTACCAGCCGTCGCTGCTGGCGGTGCGGCCACGCCTGCTCATCCAGGAGATCGCGCGACGTCACGACGTCGACGTGCTCACGCTGCAGCGCGGCCCCGACCCGGCGCTCGTCGACGCGGGGTCGGTGCGCACCGTGCGCCGGAGCACCGCGGATCCTCTGCTCGCGCTCGGCCGGGTGCGCAACGCGAGCTATCCGCTGCAGTCCGTCGCCGCGGCGTCGCGTGCGCTCGACACTCAGGTGCGCAGCGCGGTGCGCAGCGGACGGTACGACCTGGTGCACGTCGAGCACATCAGGGCGCTGCAGTATCTGCCCGGCACGTCCGGCGTGCCGGTGATGTTCGACGCGGTCGACTGCGTCTCGCGCCTCTTCGCGCTCGCCGCCGCGCATCAGCCCGCGAGGCTTCGTTGGCTGTACCGCCTCGAGTCGCGGCGCGCTGCGCGGCTCGAGACGCGCGCTCTTCGCTTGGCGCGGACGACCGTGGTCGCATCGCAGCGCGACGCCGCGCTGATGCGGCGCCTGCACGACGGCGCGTCGATCGCGGTGGTGCCCAACCCGGTGGACCTGGAACGCTTCATGCCCGGGGCGGCGTCACGTCCGCCCACCGTCGTCATGACGGGCAAGATGAGCTTCCACGCCAACGCCGTGGCTGCGCTATGGCTCTGCGATGAGGTCTGGCCGCGGGTGCGCGCTCAGCGCCCGGACGCGACGCTCGTGATCGCCGGCGACCGGCCGCGGGGCGAGCTGCTCCGTCCGCGGCCCGGCATCACCGTCGCCGGCCGGGTTGCCGACATGGCGGCGGTGCTGCGCACCGCCGCGGTCGCCGTCGCCCCGCTGCGCTACGCGGTGGGCGTGCAGAACAAGGTGTTGGAGGCCATGGCGTGCGCCACGCCGGTCGTTGCTACGCCGTGCGCGGTGGGCGACCTGCGGCTGCAGCACGGGCGCGAGGTCATGGTCGGCGAGACGGCGGCTGAGCTCGCCAACCTGCTGACGATCGTGCTCGGCAACCCCGAGCTGGGTCGCCGGGTCGGCGCCGGGGGCCGCGCGTACGTCGAACGCAATCACGCGACGGCGGATGCCGCCGCCACGCTCGAGGACGCGTATGCGGCGTCGGTCGACGGTGCGTCTCGCCGTGCGCAGCGAGCCGGGGGAGGGATGCATGCTCCAGCCGCTCGTTGACCGCCGCGCCGACGCGCATGGCGCATCGCGCTCAGGCCTGCGCGCGCACGTCGTGACCGGCGACGCGGGGTTTCGCGCGCTGCGGCCCGAGTGGAACCGGCTCGTCGACGGCGTCGACCCTCCCTCGCCGTTCATCTCCTGGGAGTGGACGGATGCGTGGTGGCGCCACCTGCGGCGCGACACCGGCTGCGAGCTCGCGGTGCTGACGCTGCGTGACGGCGAGTCGCTGCTCGGCATCGCGCCGTTCTACCGGCGGCGGATCGGCCCCCCGGCCGCGGAAATGCGGGCGCTGCTGCCGATCGGATGGGAGCCGGGACATGGCTGGAGCATCACCGAGATGCTCGAGCCGGTGTTCCCCGAGGCCGACCGGCGGCTGCTGCTCAGCGCGCTCGCCACGTGGTTGGAGCAGCAGCGCATGCCCTTTGCGGTCATCCCGGGCATGCGAGCGGGCGATCTGCTGACTCCGTGGTGCGACCGCCACACCGTTGCGCGCGGCGCCGGCACACCGTTTCTGTACCGGGCCCTGCCGGGCGACTGGGAGTCCTTCCTTGGCAGCCTCAACAAGAGCCTGCGCGACAACGCCAAATACTACCCGCGCCTGCTGCACCGCCACGGCCGCCAAGCGGCGTTCTCCGTGGCTGCGACCTCCGACGAGGTGCGCGCGACGCTGCCGGTTCTTCTCGCACTGCATCGAGCGCGCGCGGCCGCACCCGCTGCGGTCGTGCATCACGACTACTTCGCGAGTGCTTCGCGGCGCGCGTTCATCGAGGCGGCCGCGCCGGCGCTCGCGGCCCGCGGGCAACTGCGGATCGGCGTGCTGGCGGTGGACGGCGCGCCCGTGGCCGCGCAGATGTGGCTGGAGAACGCCGGCGTCATGTTCGTCTACTACTCCGGCTACGACCCGCGCTGGAGCCGCTACTCGGTGGCGTTCATCGCGCTGCTGGACGCGCTGCAGGACGCGATGAGCCGGGGCATCGGCAGGGTCGAGTTCCTCGCCGGCCTCGGTCAATTCAAGGAGCGGTGGTCGCCGCAGCGGCGGCTGCGCCACAACGTCACCCTCGCCGCGCATCCGGCGCTGTTTCGGTCGGTAATGGCGTTGAGCCCGGTACGCCGCCTGCTGCGGCGGTTTTCATGACTCGAGAGGAGGCACTGTGAATCTGCGACGCGTGCTCATGCTTCGGACACAAACGCGCATCGGTTTCGCGTGCGCGGCCGTTCTGACGGCCGCGGTGATCGCATGGCAGGTCCTGGGCGCCGTTGCGGCCGCCGCGGGCGGCACGGGCAACGACTGGCCGCAGTACCTGCAGAATGCGGGACGCAGCGGGTTCACGAGCGAATCCCTGCTGACGTCGTCCAACGCTGCGTCGCTCCAGGCCAAGGGCGGCTGGCCTGTACCCCTGGCCAACGGCGCGGTCTGTCCCAGCTCCAAGGACTACTGCTCGAATCTGATCGCATCGCAGCCGGTGATCGCGACCGTCGCGGGCAACCAGCTCGTGTACGCCGGCTCCTGGAACGGTGACGAGTACGCGATCTGCGCCACGACCTGTTCCGTCGGTGGTCAGGCTTACATCAGCGGCCAGGTGGTGTGGAGCGTGTACGCCGGCCGCAGCAGCGGATGCGGGGGGCCGCTGAACAGCCGGATCAACGGTGTGACCGGGGCGGCGGCGGTGGGCACGGCGCTCATCAACGGCGTGGCGAGGGACGTCGTCTACGTCGGCGCTGGTGGAGACATCGCCTTCGACGGGAGCGTGATTCCCGGGGCCAGCTCGCAGATGCTCGCGCTGGACGCGCTGACCGGCGCCCTGCTGTGGAGCGCGCCACTCGGGTCCGCGTCGAACCACTACCTCTGGAGCTCGCCGCTGCTGGCGAACGGAAGCCTGTACATCGGCATCGCGTCGACCGACGACTGCCCGCTCATCCCCGGCGGCGTCGTCCGGCTCGACACCGGCACGGGAAGCGTGGTGAACACATTCACGACCGTGCCCAGCGGGTGCACCGGCGCCAGCGTGTGGGGTTCGCCGGCGGCGGACTCGGCGGGAAACATCTACGTGGCGACGGGCAACAACGGGTCGTGCGGATCCTCGGAGCCGTACGCGGAGGCGGTGCTGAAACTGTCAGCGAGCCTCGGCGTCGTGGCCCATTGGCAGGTGCCCGCGTCGCAGAGCGTGTCGGACGGCGACTTCGGCAACACGCCGACTCTGTTCACCGGAACCGTCACGCACACCGGCGCGCTGCGGTCGCTGCTCGGCGTCGCCAACAAGAACGGCTACTACTACGTGTTCGACACGGCAAAGCTCAGTTCGGGACCGGTGAGGAGGCTGCACGTCGCGCGCGGCGGCAGCGACCCCGAGCTCGGCGGCGGCAGCATCTCGCCCAGCTCCTGGGACGGGTTCCACATCTTTGTCGCGGGCGGCAATACGACGATCGGCGGGGTCTCCTATCCGGGAAGCGTGCGCGAGTACGACCCCAACAACCTGGGCACGCCGCTGTGGCAGCAAGGCCTCAAGGGCGGCCCCGTGCTCGGCGCGGTCACTACTGATCCGACGCTCGCCGTGGCGAGCGCCGGCGCGTTCGTCAACGTGCTCAACTCGGCGACCGGCGTGCAGGCCTTCAAGGATGTGGCGAGCGGATTCTACGGCGCGCCGTCGATCGCCCACGGGGTGCTGTACGAGGGTGACACCGCCGGAAATCTGCACGCGTGGAGCGTCAACGGCCTGTGAGCGATGCGATGGGGGCACGCCCCGATACCGCCGTCCGGTCCGAGCGCCTGCGCGTGCTGGTGACGGGCCACGACGGCTACATCGGCCGCGTGCTCACGCGCGTGCTGGAAGAGGCGGGCCACGTCATCGGCGGAGTCGACTCCGGCTACTACGCTGACTGCGGCTTCGACGCACCCGCGCGCGCGGACCCGGCTGCCTCCGCACCGCGCAGCGACGTGCGCGACCTCACCGTGGACGACCTCGCGGGATGGGACGCCGTGGTCCACCTGGCGGCACTGTGCAACGACCCGGTCGGCGACCTCAGCAACGAGTGGACTCACGACATCAACCACGCGGGTGCGGTGCACGTCGCGCGCCTGGCACGCGACGCCGGCGTGAAGCGCTTTCTCTTCGCATCGTCGTGCAGCGTCTACGGCGACGCCGGCACGGACACGGAGCTCAGCGAGACATCCGCGGTGCGGCCGCTCACGGCATACGCCGTTTCCAAGGCCAGGGCGGAGGAGGACCTCGCTGCGCTGGCGGGTCCCGGCTTCAGTCCAGTCTTCCTGCGCAACGGGAGCGTGTACGGGCTTTCACCGCGGTTTCGCGCCGACATCGTGCTCAACAACCTCGTCTGCTGGGCGGTGACGACCGGGCAGGTGACGATGTTCACGGACGGCACTCCCTGGCGGCCGCTGGTGCACGTGGAGGACGTGAGCAGGGCATTCCTCACGGTCCTCACCGCGCCGCGTGACGCGGTGCACAACGAGGTGTTCAACGTCGGCGTCCCGGGAGAGAACTACCAGGTCGCGGACCTGGCCGCGATCGTGTGCTCCGCCGTGCCCGGCAGCCGCATCGGACTGGTGCCGCACGCCGGCGGCGACATGCGCGACTACCGCGTGAGCTTCGCAAAGCTGGCGTCGCGCCTTCCCGAATTCACCCCGCGCTGGTGCGCCGCCGACGGCGCCTGCGAGGTGCGCGACGGCCTGCGCGCCGCAGGCGTTTCGCAGGACGACTTCCAGGGACCGCGCTTCACCCGCCTCGCCCGGCTCCGGCAGCTCATCGACGCCGGCGCCGTGGACTCGAGCCTGCGCATGCGCCAGGTTGAGGGAGCGTCAAGCCGGTGACGTCGAGCACGCCGCACCCCGTGCCCGAGGTGCTGTACATCGCGGCTGCGCCGCGCAGCGGCACGACCATCGTGTCGCTGCTCCTGGGCGAGCGGCCGGGCTTCTTCAACGCCGGCGAGGTGCGCTTCCTGTGGCGCCAGCTGGCGAAACCCGGCCGCTGCGGCTGCGGCGCCGATCTGGCGGACTGCGAAGTGTGGCGGCCGATCCTGGCCGCGTCGACCGCGCTCAGCGCCAACGGCTCGCTCGCCGCCCTGGTGCGCGGCGCGCGCGCGCACTCGCTGCTGCGCACGCTGCCCGCCAGCCTCATCCGCCGCGCTGTGAGCGGGACCCTGCCGAAGCTCGTCGACGACCACGCGCACGCGACGATGCCCGTGTACGCGGCGGCACTCGGCGCCACCGGCGCGCGCATCCTCGTCGACTCGTCGAAGTCGCCCTCCTACGCCTACGCGCTGGCGGTGTCGCGCGGGGTGCGGCTCAAGGTGCTGCACCTGGTGCGCGACCCCAGGGCGGTGGTGTTCTCGGACCTGCGCGACGGGCGCACGCCGCCGCAGGCAGGCCACCGGGTGCGCGCCGACGCGTATCGCGCGCTCAAGTGGACCGCCTGGAACCTGTTCATCGAGTGCTTCGTTCGACCGCGCGCGCACGCATACGCCCGCATGCGCTACGAGGACTTCGCCGCGGACCCTGACGCGCAGCTTCGCACCGCGCTGCGACGGCTCGACGCAGATGACGGCGGCGACGAGGCGCAGGGCCGCCGGGTCGACCTGCGCGTCAACCACACGGTGTTCGGCAACGGCATGCGCTTCCGCCGTGGCGACACCGTCATTGCAGTGGATCGCGCCTGGGAGGAGCGCATGCGGATGTCTGACCGCGCCGTGGTGACAGCGTTGACGTGGCCATTGACGGCGCGATATCGAACGCGCCGCGTCGCAGGGGAGACTGTGGGATGAACCGAGGCTTTGTCGTCTGGCTCACCGGCATGTCCGGCGCCGGCAAGTCCACGATCGCGGAGGGGCTGCGCGCGGAGCTGACGGCCCTCGGCCTTCCTCCGGAGGTGCTCGACGGCGACGATGTGCGCACCAATCTCTGCAAGGGACTCGGCTTCAGCAAGGAGGACCGCGACACCAACGTCCGCCGCATCGGATACGTGGCGCGGCTGCTCGCGCGCCAGGGCACCGCCGTGATCACGGCGGCGATCTCGCCCTACCGCGACGTCCGCGACGAGCTGCGCGCCTCGATCACGGGGTTTGTCGAGGTCTACGTGAAGTGCTCGCTAGACGAGCTCGTGCAGCGGGACGTGAAGGGCCTTTACCGCAAGGCGCTCGCCGGGGAGATCCCGCATTTCACGGGCGTCAGCGACCCCTACGAGCCGCCGCTCAACCCGCACGTTGTCGTCGACACGGAGCGCGAGACCGCCGCGGTCTCTGTCGAACGGATTCTGCAGACGCTGGTGCGGCTTGGCCACGTGCCCGGGATCAGCGCCGAGCAGCTTGGCGGTGCTGCCGAGCGCCGGCGCGCGGCGCGCATGCCGCGTCTCGACGTCGGGCTCAAGGAGATGGCGGACGCGTACATGCTCGCCACCGGTGCGCTCAGCCCGCTGTCGGGGTTCATCGGCCGTGAGGACTACGCCGCGATACTCGAGCACGGGCGGCTGGCCTCCGGCGCGCCCTACACGATTCCCGTCTGCCTTCGGGTTGATGACGTACCTTCCGGCGACCGCGTCGCGCTCCACCATCGCGGACAGGCGGTCGCCATCGTGGATGTGCGCGACCTCTTCGAGACCTTGCCCGAGCGCGAAGCATCCGCGGTGTACGGCACTGAGGACCTCGCCCATCCCGGTGTGCGCGCGCTCGCCGGCGCGGGGCGGTACGCGGTGGCCGGCGAGGTGACGCTGCTGCCGCGGCCCAGCAGCGCCTTCAGCGAGTGGGATCTGACACCGCGCGAGGTGCGCGCCGCGAAGCGCGAGCGCGGCTGGGCGACGATGGTGGGGTTCCAGACACGCAACCCGGTGCACCGGGCGCACGAGTACCTGCAGAAGGTGGCGCTGGAGATGGTGGACGGCCTGCTGTTGCATCCACTCGTCGGTGAGACCAAGGCGGACGACATTCCCGCAGCCGTGCGCATGCGCTGCTACGAGGCGCTGCTGGCCAACTACTACCCCGCGACGCGCACGCTGCTGGCCACCAATCCGGCGTGGATGCGCTACGCCGGCCCCAAGGAGGCGGTGTTCCACGCGCTCATCCGGCGGAACTACGGGTGCACGCACTTCATCGTGGGCCGCGACCATGCCGGCGTCGGCGACTACTACGACACGTACGCGGCGCACCGCATCTTCGACCAGTACGCGCCGGGCGAGCTGGGCATCGAGATCCTGCGCTTCGAGCACGCGATGTGGTGCCGGCGCTGCGGTGCGATGGTGTCCCCGCGCACGTGCCCGCATCCGGCAGAGGAGCACGCGACGCTGAGCGGCACGCGGGTGCGCCGGCTCTTGGCCGAGGGCGCGCCACTGCCGGTGGAGTTCACCCGGCCCGAGGTGGCGGCCGTGCTCGCGGACGCCGCCCATGAGGAGCTGGCGGAGGCTGCGTCGTGACGCCGGCAGCGCCCGCGGAGGTCCGCGATAAGGCGGATGTGCTCGAGCACCCGAGGCGGCCGCCGCTGTGGCGGCGGCCACGCTACCGCGCCCTGCAGCGCGCGCAGCGCACGGTCTGGGGGCGCGTCTTCGTCGACCGCGGCGGCGACCAGCGCGACACCGTGTGGGTGGTGGGCGGTGGCAAGAGCGGGACCACGTGGATCGCTGAGTTCATCAACCACCGCAACGACCACCGCTACATGTTCGAGCCACTCACGCCGCCGTACGTGCCGGAGTTCGCGCACTTCCGGCGGGGTCAGTACCTGCGCCCGGCGCAGGCGGACCCGCGCTTCGCGGATCCGATGCGCGCGCTGCTCACCGGCCGGCTGCGCAACCGATGGGCGGACCACCTGAACTGCGCGCCCGTGGCCGAGCGGCGACTCATCAAGGATGTGCACGCCAACCTGCTGCTGCGCTGGGCCTACGACAACCTGCCCGGCGTCCGCATCGTCATGGTCATCCGTCACCCGCTCGCGGTGATCGTGTCGCGCATGGACACTGCCCCGGTCGTCCCGTTCCACGAGTTCGATCCCGAGCCGGCGCGGTTCCTCGAGCAGCAGGACCTGGTCGACGACTTCCTGGCGCCGCATGTGCATGGCATCGCGGCGGCGTCGACACTCGTCGAGCAGCATGCGTACTGGTGGTGCATCGAGAACGTCGTCCCACTGCGGCAGTTTCGCCCCGGCGAGATCCACATCGTCTGCTACGAGCACTTGCGCTGGAACCCGGAGCGGGAGGTCCAGCGACTCGCGGCGTACCTGGGCACTGACCTGAGCAGCGCTCAGACGAAGCTGCGCCGCCCCTCACGCACGGCGGGCTACGGTGGATCGCTCAGCCGCGGAGTCGACCCCGGGACGGCGTGGACGAAGCGCGTCGACAGCAGCGAGGTGCGGGCCGCGATGCGCATCGTCTCCGCGTTCGGGCTCGACGAGCTGTACGGCGACGACCCTCGTCCGCGCGTCGACGACATCTCCAAGGTCATGGCCGCCGTCGCATGAGCGTGTCGGGCCGGCGCCTGGCCGGCCACATCGGGTGGAACATCCTCGGGCAGGCCGCGCCCATCGTGGTTGCGCTCGTCTCGATTCCCGTGCTGACGCGCGGGCTGGGTCCGGATCGCTTCGGCCTGCTCGTGCTCGGCTGGACGTTCGTCGGGTACTTCTCGATCTTCGATCTCGGACTCGCCGTCGCGATGGAGCGCAGCGTGGCGCGGCAGGTCGCGCTCGGCGAGCAGGAGCGCGTCCACACCACGGTGTGGACCACGCTGCTGGTGATGTTCGGCCTCGGCGCGGCGGGGTTCGCCGTCGCATGGCTGGTTGCGCCGGTCCTCGTCCACTCGCTGCGTGCGTCGCCGGGCCTGCAGTCGGAAGCGCTGACCACGGTGCACCTGCTCGCGTGCTCCATCCCGCTGGTCATCGTCAGTGTGGGGTTGCGCGGCGTGCTCGCCGCGCACATGCGCTTCCGGCTGATCAACGCCATCGGCATCCCGCTCGGCGCGTGGACGTACGCGGGTCCGCTGCTGGCGTTGCCACTCACGCACAGCCTCGTCGTGATGGTGGCGGCGCTGCTCGCCGGACGCATCGCCGGCTTCTGTGTCTACGCGGCCTTCTGTGTGAGCATCGTGCCGTCGCTGCGCCGCCCGTCGATCGATCGTTCCGTGGTGCGCCCGCTGCTCACGTTCGGCGGGTGGCTGGCGCTGGACGACCTCATCGATCCGCTCATGGGATTTCTCGACCGCTTCCTCATCGGGGCACTGGTGTCGGTAGCGGCGGTGGCGTTCTACAGCGTCCCGTTCCAGCTCGCCGCACAGGGATGGATCATCGCGTCGGCGCTCTCAGGCGTGCTGTTCCCGCTGCTCTCCGGCATGCTGGCCGGCGGTGTCGAACGGGCCAGGGTGATCTTCCGGCGCACCGTGAAATACCTGCTGCTGGGCATGTTTCCCGGCGTCCTGCTCCTGGTCGCCTTCGCGCAGCCGGGTCTGCAGCTGTGGCTGGGGGGTGATTACGCCGCGCGCAGCGCGGGCGTGCTGCAGCTGATCGCCGCGGGCGTCCTCATCACCAGCCTGGGCAGCGTGGGCGGGACGTTCAACGGCGGCGCCGGGCGACCCGACGTGAACGCCAAGCTCGGACTCGTCAAGTTCGCGCTGCACGTGGCTCCGCTGTGGTGGGTGCTGCCACGGTTTGGCATCGTCGGGCTCGCCGCGCTCTGGCTTGCGTGCGTCAGCTTCGAGGCCGCCGGCATGCTGGTGGTGGCGATGCGAAGCCAGGGTGTGCGCTGGACGCACATCGCGCGCCGGGCGGGACAGTTCGGCGCGGTGCTCGTGGTCCTCGGCGTGGCCGCGCTCGACCTGCCGCTCGCGTGGAAGGGGGTGTACGTCGCAGCCGTGATCGCCGCCGGCGGCGTGGTTGCGTGGACCCGCGTCATCGGACCTGCTGAGCGGCGGATCGTCCGCCGCCGGCTGGGTTTCATGCCCGTCGCGGCGAGCGGATCGTGAGCGCCGCCATGAGCTCGGCCATGCAGGTGCACGAGGTGACAACCGCCGACGGCTTCGACGCGCTGCGCGACGAGTGGAACGCGCTCGTCCCCCGGCTCGATGCGCCGTCTCCCTTCCAGACGTGGGAATGGAACCGCGCGTGGTGGCGCCATTTCGGCGCCGGACATCGCCTGCGCCTGCTGACGTTTCGCCGGGACGGCGCACTGTGCGGCGTGGCGCAGTTCCACGAACGCCGCATCGGGCCGCGAGTGCTGCGGCGCTCGCTGCTCGCGCCACTCGGCTGGGAGGACCAGCGCCGCCGCCAGGGCATGACCGAGCAGAGCCAGCTCGTGTTTCCCGCCGCGGACATGGACGAGTTGCTGGCCGCGCTGGCGCGGTGGCTCGACACGCATCGCTGGACGTTCGTCCAGCTGGCGGGCATGGCCGTTCCGTTCGAGCTGCCGCAGCGGCTGTCGCAGCGCGTCGTGCTCACCGGCAAGCCGAACTCCTTCTATGGCCGCGCGCTGCCTGCCACGTATGCCGAACTGGTCGCCGGGCTGGGCAAGAGCATGCGTGACAACGTCAAGTACTACCCCAAGCTCCTCGAGCGCACCGGGCACAGCGTGTCGCTGCGAGTCGCCAATACCCCGGAGACGATCCCGCCCGCGCTCGACGTGTTCTTCGCGCTGCATCGGGCCCGGGCCAACGCCACCGCCGCCAGCATTGCCCACCGCGACAAGTTCGCCTGGCGAGACCGGCGAGCCTTCCTGGCCGATGTCGCGCCGATGCTTGCTGCGCAGGGCCAGCTGCGCATCGGCCTGCTCGAGGTCGACGGCGCCACCGTTGCCGTGCAGATCTGGCTCGAGTACGGCACCGCGATGTTCGTGTATTACACGGGCTGGGACCCGGCCTGGTCGAAGTACTCAGTGCAGCTGGTGGCGACCATCGAGTGCATCAAGAACGGGATCGCGCGCGGCCTCGGACGGCTCGAGTTCCTCCGTGGCGGCGCGGACGGCAACGACCAGCGCAACGAGCGGTGGGAGACGCAGCGGCGTGTGCGCGTCAACCTCACGCTGGCGCGCCGGCCCGCGATGACGAGGCTGGTGCTGAGGATCCCACGCGTGCAGCGGCGGCTGCGCCTGGGCGGCGCCAGCGTGGGTGACGCGCTGCGGACAGCGGCGCCGGGATGACGGCGGTGGCAGTCGTGCGGTCGCCCGGCGCTGCGGCGGCGGCGCGCCGGCCGCGCATCGCGGTGATCGCCCCGGAGGACGCGCGCCGGCGCAGCGGTCCGAGCTGGACGGACACGGCGAACAACATGGCGCGCTCGCTGCACCGGCACGCGGGCGACACCGCGCACGTGCCCGTCTTCTCGCCGGTGCAGCGGGGCGGCCGGCTGGCCAACGCGGTTGCGCGCGGCGTGCTGCGGCATCCCTGCGACTTCAACAGCACGTGGCTGCAGGCGCGCGACTGGGCGCGGCTCTTCCGGCACCGCCTCGAGGGCTTCGACCTCGTGCTGGCCACGTCGCAAACAGCGCTGTTCGCGCTGCTGGAGACGAGGATCCCCATCGTCTACACCGCCGACGCGACCTTCCGCCTGGTGCGCGAGTACTACCCGTTCTACGCGGGGCTGCCGCGCTGGAACGTGCACACGGCGGAATCGATTGAGTCGCGCGGGCTGCACCGCGCTGCGCTGGTGACGTATCCCTCGGAGTGGGCCGCATCGTCCGCGCGCGAGGACTACTGCGTGCCCGCGCGGCGCGTGTCGGTCGTGCCGTACGGCGCCAACATCGATGCGCCACCGCCTCGCTCGGAGCTGGAGCGACGTGACTTCGACGGCACGTGCCGGCTGCTCTTCAGCAGCGGCGAGTGGGCGCGGAAGGGCGGCGACATCGCCTATGCGACCACGCTGCTGCTCCGCCGCGCGGGCATCCGCGCCGAGCTGACGGTGGTGGGATGCGCGCCGCCCCGATCCGTCTCGCGCGATGTGGTTCGCGTGGTCCCGCGGCTGGACAAGGATGTCGCCGCGGACAGACAGCGGCTGGCCGAGCTCTTCCTGTCGTCGCACCTGCTGTTCGTGCCCACGCGCGCGGACTGCAGCCCCCGCGTGTTCTGCGAGGCGAGCGCGTACGGCGTGCCGTCGGTCACCACCGACACCGGTGGCGTGAGCAGCACGGTGGAAGAGGGTCGCAACGGGCACCTGCTGCCGCTCAGTGCCGGGCCCGACGAGTACGCGGCGCTGATCGCGTCGCTCATGGACGACGAGCCACGCTACCGCTCACTCGTGCACTCGAGCCGTGAGATGTTCGACACGTGCCTCAACTGGGACGCGTGGGGGCGAGCCGTGGCGGCGCGCATCGGACAGCTCGGGCTCGCGGACGTGCAGCCACTACGATTGCGCGGTGACGGTCCAGACGGCGCTGACGGTGCGCGCGATGACGAGCGACGACTGGCCCGCGGTCCGCGCGATCTACGAGCAGGGGATCGCCACCGGTGACGCAACCTTCGAGACCGCCGTGCCGTCCTGGGAGGCCTGGGACGCCGCGCACCTGAGCGAGCACCGCATGGTGGCGGTGCAGCTGGGACGCGTCGTCGGCTGGGTGGCCGCCGGGCCGGTGTCAGGACGCTGCGTGTACCGCGGCGTGGTGGAGCACAGCGTGTACGTGGACGCGGAAGCGCGCGGCCGGGGTGTCGGCCGCGCGCTGCTCGAGTCGCTGATCGCGTCCACCGAGGCCGCCGGCATCTGGACGATCGAGGCCGGCATCTTCCCGGAGAACACCGCAAGCCTTGCGCTGCACGAGCGGTGCGGCTTTCGCAGGGTCGGAGTCCGGGAGCGGCTCGGCGAGCACGGTGGTCGCTGGCGCGACGTCGTGCTCGTCGAGCGCCGCTCGTCCTGAGCCCGGGTTCAGCTCCCGCCCTCGATCTTCGCGCCCGACGGCGACACGACGTCCCAGCCTGCGCCGAAGGCGTTCACGCCCTCGCCCGTGACGTCACCGGGCTTGGTGTCGCTCACGAAGAAGTACAGGGGATGGCCGTTGTACGTCACCTGCGTGGTGCCGTCGCCGCGTGGCGTCGTGCCCAGCAGCGCCTGGTTGGCGCCACCCATGGCGGTTGGCGCTCCGGTGGTCAACAGCGGCGGCCAGTTGGCGGCGCACTGGTTGAAGCACGTCGACTTGGTGGAGGTGTCCGCCTCGAACAGGTAGAGGGACATTCCCCGGCCGTCCACCAGCATCTGGCCGAACTTGCTCGTCGCGAGGGCGACGACCGCGCCACTCGCAGCCGCCGGTGAGCTGGCCGGCGCAGGCGTGGCCGATGCGGCCGCGGGCGCCGCGGGCGTGCTGCTGGACGCGGGAGCGGGAGTCGACGAGCTGCCGCACGCCGCCGCGAACAGCGCGCCGGTGATCACACCGGGAAGAAGGTATGCGCGGTTCATCAGAGGTCCTCCATTTCGGGTTCGCCACTCGCCTCGGCGGGGCCGCCCGGCCGGAGGTCGTCGCTTGGTGATACCGGGAGCGGTTACAGCCCGGCGGGCCTCGTGGTGAAATTTGACTGTTCCGCTAGGGATTCCGTAGGATGCCGCCTCACGATGTCCAGGGCTCGCCGCATGCGATTCACCCGCCGTCTCTGGCTGGACTGGGGACGCTGCCGCACCGACCTGTCCGGCTGTACCGGCTGAGCCTGCGATTCACGGCGCGTCAGCGCCGTCCAACGCCGCGGATCACGCGGCAGCGACATCGATCAACAGGCCTCGTGCGCACCGCATGAGGCCGCCGGCAGGAGATAGAGAGACACATGGCCGACTATGCACATCCCGAAGTTCTGGTCACCACGGAGTGGCTGAGCAGCCGTCTCAACGACCCGGCGGTGCGCGTCCTCGAGGTCGACTACGACCCGGCGAGCGCCTACGAGCTGGGACACATCCCGGGCGCGTTCCTGGTCGACTGGAAGCGCGACATCAACGACCCGCTGCGCCGCGACATCCTGTCCAAGGAGCAGTTCGAGGCGCTGCTGAGCCGCGTCGGCGCCACCCCCGAGACGACGCTGGTGCTGTACGGCGACCTGCGCAACTGGTTTGCCGCCTTTGCCTTCTGGACCTTCACCATCTACGGGCACCGCGACATCCGTCTGCTCAACGGCGGCCGCCGCAAGTGGATCGACGAGGGTCGCGAGACCACCGAGGCGATCCCCGGCGCCACGCCGACGCAGTACCGCGCAGCCGAGCCGAACACCTCGCTGCGCAGCTTCCGCGACGACGTGCTGAAGGTGCTCGACCGCGACGGGTTCGCCCTGGTGGACGTGCGCTCCCCCGCGGAGTTCAAGGGTGAGATCTCGGCGCCGGCCGAGTACCCCACGGAGGGTGCGCAGCGCGCCGGCCACATTCCGGGCGCGGCCAACATCCCGTGGGCCCAGGCCATCCAGGATGACGACACGTTCAAGCCGGTCGACGAGCTGCGGCAGCTGTACGAGCCGAAGGGCGTGACGCCGGACAAGAACGTCATCACGTACTGCCGCATCGGCGAGAGCTCCTCGCACACGTGGTTCGTGCTGCGCTACCTGCTCGGCTATCCGACGGTCAGCAACTACGACGGCTCCTGGAGCGAGTGGGGCAACGGCGTGGGCCTGCCCGTCGAGAAGGAGGTCCGCGAGCTGGCCGCCGTCTGACGCTCCCACCCCTCGGCTGGCGTTGTATGGATAGTTGACGATTTCGTGATATCGTCGCTATCACATGCGACGTCCAGCCGCAGAGGGGAAGGGCCGCGGGGCGGCCACCGACCGGCGCCGCGCCGCTGCTCGCAAGCAATCGCCTCCTGAACGCGACGTGATCGCCGACCGCCTGCACGGCTGGTGGGCGCAGGTGATCGCGGGCCAGCTCGAGCACCGCCACCCTGTGCACGGCACAGCCCTGCGTCTTCGCTTCGACCGCGACGTCCTCGTCGTCTCAGGCGTGCTCGAGCATCGCCGCGAGCTGACCGAGCTGCGCCGCCAGCTGCGCGAGCTGAGCGCGGGCACCGGCACGCGCGTGCGCATCGATGTGGCCGTCGTCGGCGGCGACCGCGCGGAGGAGGGCCTGCTCGACCAGACGATCGTCGGCGTCTTCGAGACGCCGGCGCGCGCCGAGTTCGCGCGACGGCTGCTCGACACGCACCCGCTGGTGCGGCCGCGGAGCATGCGGATCCTGGGGTCGGCGGACGTCTCCAGCGCCGCCGCGCGCCGCATCATCCCGCGGGAGTATCGCGATCAGGTGCGCGACGCGCTGCGCAAGGGCAACACGCTGCTCGTCGTCACGGTGGACGAGGTGCACGCCTTTCGCGCCCGCGACCTCATCGACGAGGAGACGCGCAGCCTCATGACGATGACGCTGCCGCCCGTGGTGGCATCTTGACGGAGGCGGCCACGCGACCTCCGGAGCAGCATGTGGACGCGCACGACCTGGTGAAGCGGCGGCACCCGTTCTCGGCGCGGGAGCTGTTGCGCGCCGTGGGTCCCGGCGTCATCACGGGGGGCGCGGACAACGACCCCGCCGGCATCGCCACATACTCCGTGGTCGGCGCCAGCGCAGGCTACAGCCAGAACTGGCTGCTGGCCATCTCGACGCCGCTGCTCATCACCGTGCAGACGATGAGCGCGCGGGTGGGCAACGTCCTCAAGACGGACCTGGCGACCGCGATCAAGAACCGCTTCGGCGGGCGCATCGCCAACGGCGCCGTGGCCATGGTGGTGATCGCGAACATCATCACGATCGGCGCCGACCTGCTGATGATGGCAGCGGTCACGCAGCTGATGACCGGTGTCAACTTTCGCGTGTTCATCGTGCCCTACGCGGTGGTGATCGCGGCCATGACGATCTTCACCGACTACCGGGTCGTGTCCAAGTACCTGCTGTGGCTGGCCGGCGTCTTCGCCACGTACATCGTGGCCGCGGTGCTCGCCCACCCCAACTGGCTCACGGTGCTGCACGACACAGTGCTGCCGGCGATCAAGCTCAATCCCACGTACTTCCTCGGCGCCGTTGGCCTGCTCGGCACCACGATCACGCCGTACCTCTTCTTCTGGCAGACCAGCGCGGAGGTTGAGGAGAAGCGAGGCGTGCAGTCCACGCGGCGCACCGGCATCGACATCAGCATCGGGATGGTGTGGTCGAACATCTCCGGCCTCTTCATCATGATCGTCACGGCCACCGTTCTCTTCAGCCACCACGCGCAGGTGCAGACGGCTGCGGACGCGGCACGCGCCCTGGAACCGATCGCCGGTCCCTATGCAAAGTACCTGTTCAGCGTCGGCGTCATCGGCGCCGGTCTGCTGGCCATCCCCGTGCTGTCCGCCTCAACCGCGTACTGCGTGGGCGGCCTCTTCGGCTGGCGCCGCGGACTCGGACGCGCGGTGAACAACGCGCCGCAGTTCTACATCGTCCTCGCGCTGGCCATCCTCGTCGGCGTGCAGCTCGCCGTCGTCAACGTCAACCCGGTGCGCGCATTGTTCTACTCGCAGGTGCTCGACGGCATCATCGCGCCGGTGCTGGTGACGCTGCTCGTGGTGATCACCGGGAGCCGGCGGTTGATGGGCGACTTCGTCAGTGGCAGGGTCCTGCGAACCCTGGGCTGGTGCGCCGTGGGTGTGCTCACGATGGCGGACCTGGCCATGTTCTACACGGTGGCGACGCAGGGCCTCCCGGGCTAGTGCGGCTCGCCCGACACCCCGTCGAGCACCAGGCGCAGCGCCATGCGGATGTCGCGCTCGCGGTTGCGCCCCGGGCCGTGGTCCTCGGCGTAGTGCCGCAGCAGCACGCGGCCGTCGGGCATGCAGAGAGCGATGTACGTCGCGCCCTCTTCGTCGCCGTCGTGCGGCCCCAGGAGGCCCGTGATCGCCAGCCCCACGTCAGCGCGCAACCGCTGCTTGACACCCTGTGCCATCTCACGCGCCACGGCGGCGTTCACCGATCCGCGCTCCGCGATGACCTCCGGGGAAACGCCGAGCGTGTCCTGCTTGACGCCGTCGTCATACGCGACCACGCCGCCGCGCATCACAGCGCCGGCGCCGGGCACGGCGGTCAACAGTGCCGCGATGGCGCCGCCGGTGCACGACTCGGCGACTGCGATGCTGAGCCGGCGCTCGCGCAGCGCCGTGATCACCGGCAGCGCTTCCACCGTCGGGATCTCGGGCATGTACTGCCGCTCGCCGAAGACATGCACCAGCGAGCGCATGAGCACGTACACCGCCGCGCTGGTGATCACCCACGCGCCGAGCGCCGCGGGCAGCGCGACCGGCGTCGCGCTGCGCATCAGCTGGGCGGCCACGACGGCGAAGGCCAGCATTCCCACGGCGCCGATGACGGCGCCGCGCACGTCGGAGACCGCCTGCGCGAGCCCCTCCTTCTTCTCCAGCAGGGTCAGCGCGGCGGGAAGGATGGCGGGAAACGCGAGAAAGAGGCCGCCGAAGCGATGCCCGCCGGCCAGGCCGAGCACCGCCGCGAGGACCGACACCGCCGCGCCGAATCCGAAGCGGATGAGGTACGCACTGCGCCGCGCGGAGCGCGCCTTGGCCACCTCGACCGCGGGCCGCTCCTGCAGCGGACGTTCGGCGTCACGCAGCGCCATGTCAGCGAAGGAACACCGCCCACAGCGAGAGCGCGCTCACGAACCACACGCCGGTGGTGAGCACGGATCCCTTGAGGGCGCCGAGCCGCTTCAGCCCTTCAATGCCGACCAGGCACCAGGCGATCATCGCCGCGGCGCCGGCGATCATCCCGAGCGACAGCTCGTACGCGGTGGTCACGCCGGACGCGATGAGCGCAACGAGCAGGCTGGCGAGCGCGATCGACGGCGCCGCGGATGTGATGCCGGCGAGCCCGCGCGGGCGGATCGCCTCGCCGATGGCCGAGAACAGCACGACCATCGCCCCCCCGGCGAGGCCCTTGAGCACGATGATCAGCACCTGACTCATCGACGGAGGATCTTCTGCGCGGCCGATTTGATAAAGAGTGAGTCTAGAGGCATGTACCAGGCGGAGAAGCCGGTGGAAGCAAGCGGGGACGTGGCATCGCTCGCGTGGCAGCCGACGTTGTTCGACAGCGCCGCGCCCGCGCCCGACGCGTCGTTCAACACGGTCAAGCGCCACCTGCTCGATGCCACCGCGTGGGTCGACCATGCGCCGGGATGGATGCGCGGCGCGGACACGCTCTTTGCCACGCTGCTCGAGACAGCGCCGTGGGAGGCGTCGCAGCAGGAGCTGTACGGCCGCGTGGTCGACACGCCGCGGCTCATCGCGCGGTGGCCGTACCAGCGGGGCAGCGTCGAGCGCCCGCCGCTGTTCGAGCAGGTGCGCACGCTGCTCGAGCAGCGCTACCGCCGGCCCTTCAACTCGGTGAGCGCAAACCTGTATCGCGACGGGCGCGACTCGGTCGCATGGCACGGCGACCGCATTCCGCGCACGGTGCACAACCCGCTGGTCGCGACGATCTCGCTGGGCCACTCACGGCGCTTTCTCATGCGGCCGCGCGGCGGCATCACGCAGCTGTCGCTGACGCTTGGACCCGGCGACCTCGTGGTCATGGGCGGCACGAGTCAGCGCACGTGGCAGCACGCCATCCCCAAGGTCGCATCAGCCGGGCCGCGCATCAGCATCGCCGTCCGGCACTCGCTCTGACGCGTCCGCGCGCCGCGGCGCGCGGTAGTTCCAGAAGAGCGGGAGCACCGCGCTGAGCGCGACCGTGCCGGCCACGCAGAGGATGCCGCCGCTCACCACCGATGCGCGCACGCCGGCGAGTGACCCCACCACGCCGGCCTCGAGGTTTCCCAATGCCGGCCCGGACGAGTAGCTGATCATCTCGATCCCGGCGAGACGGCCGCGCAGGGAGTCGGGGATCGTTTGATTCCAGAGCGTGGAGCGAAAGATGCCGCTCACCATGTCGGCCGCGCCGGCGGCGACGAGCGCGAGCATCGCCAGCCAGAGCGCGGGCGCCAGCCCGAACACGACGACCGCGACACCCCACGAGCCGGCGGCGAAGGCGATCGCGCGGCCGTGGTGACGCACGCGGTTGGTCCACCCGCTCGTGGCGGTGGCGAGGAATGACCCGGCCGACGGCGCCATGTACAGCAGGCCGAGCACGGCGGGACCGCCCAGCGTCGAGGCGATCTGGGGGAACAGCGCCATCGGCATGCCGAAGAACATCGCGTTGATGTCGACCAGGTACGAGCCGAGCAGGTCCTGCCGCCGCGCCGCGTAGCGCACGCCGGTGGCGATCGAGCCGAGGCTCACGCGCTCGGCATCGGGCGGCGGCGGCACCGCGCGCATGAACGAGAGCATGAGCAGCGACACCGCGAATGTCGCCACGTCGATGGCGTACGTGATCGACAGCCCCGCGGCGGCGATGAGCACGCCGCCGAGCACAGGCCCGGCCACCATGCCCGCCGTCTTGACCAGCGACTCGAGCGCGGCCGCGGCGGTGAGCTGGTCGCGGCGCACGATGCGCGGCACCAGCGCGTCGAGCGACGGCCGCTGCAGCGCGTCGACACCCGCGGCGACCGCGACCGCGACGAAGAGGACCCAGAGCTGCGGATGAGGCAGCGCAGCGTTGGCCACCAGCCCGCCGGACACCAGGCACAGCGCGACCTCGGTGCCGCGCACCATGGCGCGGCGGTCGATCGCGTCCGCGAGCGCGCCGCCGACGAACGACATCACCAGGATCGGCGCCAGCTCCGCCAGGCTCACGAGCCCGACGACCAGCGACGAATGCGTGAGCGCATACGCCTGGAACGGCACGGCGACGAACGTGATCATGCTGCCCGCGAAGGTCACACCCTGCCCGGCGAACAGCAGGCGGAACTCGCGCGAGCTGCGCAGCGGCGACACGTCCACGGCCACGCCGGCCAGCAGCCGGCGCGCCCGAAGCGACGCAGGCTGTGTGCGTGTGTCCGCGGTCGCGGCGTCGCCGAGCGGGTCCGGTGTGGCGCGCGTGTGCGGCGGGATTGCGTCGGGCACTGCGCAACTGTCGCGGCACCCGCTCTCCGCTGTCGACTCGAGGAGTACCCTCAGCCCGCATGGGCATGACCGGGCTCGCCGCGGTGAGCGTCCCCGCGCTGCTGGGAGCCCTCACCGTCATCGAGGCCGGCATCCCGCTGCCCATCCCGGGCGACGTGCTCATGCTGCTGGTGGGCGAGCGCGCCGCGGCCAGCGCGGTGCCGCTGTGGCTTGCGGTCGCCGGGCTCGAGGCGGTGGTCCTGGCCGGCACCGCGGCGCTGTTCTACGCGGCGCGGGGCCCGCTGCGGGGCGCGATCCGGCGCCTGGGCCCGCGCGTCGGGCTCACCGAGCAGCGCGTGGACCGCGCCACCAGCGCGCTCGAACACCGCGGCCAGGCCGCGGTCGCGGTGGGCCGGGCCACCCCGAGCCTGCGCACGCTCACGGTGATCGCCACGGCGGCCTCGCAGCTGTCAGCCCAGCGCGCGCTGGCCCTGCTCGTGCTCGGCGGGTCTGTGTTCATCCAGCTGCACCTGGTCCTCGGCTACCTGCTGGGGCCGGTGGCCGAGCAGGTCTTCCGGCGCGCGGAGCTCCCGGTCCTGGTGGCGCTCGGCGTGGTCGTGGTGGCTGCGGCGGCCTACTGGCTGGTGCGCCACGGACGGCGCCGCGGCGCGCACGCGTGGACCGAGGCGACCTGCCCCGCGTGCGTGGCGGCGCACCTGGTCCTATCGCGCCTGCGCATCGACACGGAGGTGATGGCGAGCCGCGGCGCCTGACGGCGCCACGGCTCAGCGGGGATCGGTGGTGTGCGACAGGCGGCCGACGCGGTCGCTGACGTCGCTGGAGAAACCGGGGTTGTGCGCGCGGGTGCCGGAGTTGGTCACGCTGCGCATGCGCTCGATGACGCTGCACATCCGGTGGCTGCGGCGATTCTGATTGGTCTTCATGGATTTCACCTCCTCTGCATATGCAATGGCGCAGAGGGGCGACTGGTTACGCTGCCGCTGCCTGCGCGGCCCTCGACGGGGCAATCGCCTTGCTGCGCAAGGCCACAACCAGACTCGCGAGCAGCGCCCCGCACGCCAGTGCCGGCAGCGACGCCACCTGCAGCAGGAGCCACCAGAACGCCCGGTGGCTGGCGTTGACGATTGCCGTCATGTTCGCCGCGGCGATGAGGAGCGGTGCCAGCACCGCGGTGGCCAGCAGCGTGACGGCGCTCGCGATCCAGAGAAGCCGCGCGGCGCCGCGGCTCGCCGCGGCCAGGGCGGCGGCGGCGGCGAGCGGGATCAGCAGGTGGATGTCGTGCGCGTACCACGTGATGGTCCCGGCGAGGAGCATGGCCACGACCGCGGCGCCGAACTGCGCGCCGCGCCGCTCGGTACTCTCGACACTCCGGCGCACCGCCCAGCCTGCCGCGATCACCCCGGCCGCGGAGAGCAGCGGCGCGGGCACCCGGGTGGCCAGGGTCGAGGGCTGGAAGACCAGCACCGAGTGGTCGGCGAGGCGGTTGACCACGCCGTTCCACGACTGGTTGTAGAGCCACCCGTCGTCACGGCTCAACACCGGCAGCACCGAGTGCGCGTACTCGTACATCGTGTGCGTGCCGAAGGCAGCGACGCCGGCGGCGAGGCTCAGCGCAACCACGCCGGCGCCCATGGCGATGCCCTTCCACCAGCCGCGCCGGACGAACAGCACGAGGAGCACGATGGGCGCGAGCTTGATGGCGGCCGCGGCGCCGATGATGGCGCCGCACGAGAGCTCGCGCCCGCGCACCCATTCGCGCAGCGCCAGCGCCAGGAGCAGGAAGACGAGCGGGTTCATCTGCCCGTGCCAGAAGTTGTACGTCGCGGGCGCGTACGTGAACGTGGCCAGAACGGCCAGCTCCAGGCGCGGCCAGGTTGACAGCAGCAGCGCGCGGCAGACGATGATCGCGCCGGTCAGAGTTGCAGCCACTCCTGTCAGCAACCAGACGACCTGCGAGGTGTGCAGCGGCATCCAGGCCAGCGGTGTGACCAGGAGCGCCACCAGCGGCGGGTAGTCGAAGCCGCTGAGCGCCACGTTCTGCGACTGCTGCGTGAACGCGCCGTAGATGTCGCCGTGCGCCGCCGAGGCCTGGGCGGCGCCGAGGTAGGCGTTGAAGTCCTCGAACTCGCCGTTGAAATGCCCCGTCAGGGGAGCGATGACGAAGACGAGGAAGCCGTACGCTCCCGCCGCCAGCGCGGCGGCGCGCAGCACGGGGCGCCAGAGGCCGGCGCTGCCCAGGCTGCGGCGCACCGCCGCTGTCGTTGCCACGCGGCGATGCTATGCGCGCGAGGTCGCCGCGGCCGTCGCCGTGAGCCGTTCGTGACCGCTTCGCGGCGCGGGGAACATGCGTACGCCGAGGGTGCTAGGCTGGGCTGGATGCAGCCCTTCCATCCCGCCGTCCGCGCGTGGTTCGAACGCCGCTTTCCGGAGGGGCCCACGCCCGCCCAGGCAGAGGGCTGGCCGCGCATCGCCGCCGGTGAGCACACGCTGATCGCCGCGCCGACCGGTTCGGGCAAGACGCTCGCCGGCTTTCTCATGGCGATCGACTCGCTGTACCGCGCCGCCGCGCGCGGCGACGCGATCGAGGGCGTCACGCAGGTCGTGTACGTGTCGCCGCTCAAGGCGCTCGCGGTTGACATCCATCAGAACCTCGAGCGGCCGCTGGCTGAGATCGCGGCGGTGGCGGCCGAGATGGGTCTCACACCGCCGGCGCTGCGCGTCGATGTGCGCACAGGAGACACGCCGCCGTCGGTGCGTGCCGCGATGGTGCGCCGCCCGCCGAACCTCCTCGTGACCACGCCGGAGTCGCTGTACCTGCTCGTGACCGCCGCGAAGACGCGCGAGATGCTGCGCCACGTGCGCACCGTCATCGTCGACGAGATCCACTCGGTTGCGCGTGACAAGCGCGGCTCGCACCTCGCGCTGACGTTGGAACGCCTGCAGCACGTGTGCGCCTCACCCCCGCTTCGCATCGGCCTGTCGGCCACGCAGCGGCCGATCAGCACGGTTGCGCGCCTGCTGGTGGGCGCCGGCGCCGAGCGCGACACCGCGTCGGGTGAGCCTCGCTGCGCCATCGTCGACGTGGGCCACCAGCGGCAGCTGGACATCGCCATCGAGCTGCCCGAGGAGGAGCTGGGCGCGGTCGCGTCCAAGGAGCAGCTCGGCGACGTGATCGACCGCATCGCCGACCACGTGCGCGCGCACCGCACCACGATCGTGTTCGTCAACACGCGGCGCATGTCGGAGCGGGTCGCGCACCTGCTCGCCGAGCGCCTCGGCGAAGACGCCGTCGCGGCGCATCACGGCAGTCTCTCCAAGGAGCGGCGCCTGCGCGTGGAGACACGGCTCCGCGCTGGTGATCTGCGAGCGCTGGTGGCCACCGCCTCGCTCGAGCTGGGCATCGACATCGGGCCTGTCGAGCTGGTGTGCCAGATCGCCTCACCGCGCAGCCTGGCGACGTTCCTGCAGCGCGTGGGCCGCTCCGGGCACAGCCGCGGAGGCGTGCCCAAGGGCCGCCTCTACCCGATGACGCGCGACGAGCTCGTGGAGTGCTGCGCGCTGCTCGCGGGTGTGCGCGCCGGGCGCCTCGACGCCATCGAGCCGCCCGCGGTGCCGCTCGACATCCTGGCGCAGCAGATCGTCGCCGAATGCGCGGCGCAGGGCTGGACCGAGGACGGGCTGTTCAACCTCGTGCGCCGCGCGGCGCCGTTCGCGTCGCTGCAGCGCGCCGACTTCGACGACATCGTGCAGCTGATGTCGCAGGGCGTCGCCACCGGACGCGGGCGTGTGGCCGCATACCTGCACCGCGACGGCGTCAACGGCGAGCTGCGCGCGCGCCGCGGCGCGCGGCTGGCTGCGCTGACGTCCGGCGGCGCGATCCCGGAGACCGGCGACTACCGCGTGCTGGCGGAGCCCGACGACACGTTCATCGGCACGGTCAACGAGGATTGGGCCATCGAGTCGATGGCGGGCGACATCTTCCTGCTGGGCAGCACGTCGTGGCGCATCACGCGTGTCACCAGCGGCACGGTGCGCGTGGTCGACGCGCAGGGAGCGCCGCCGTCCGTGCCCTTCTGGCTGGGCGAGGCGCCGGCGCGCACACGCGAGCTGTCTGAAGAGGTCTCCAGTCTGCGCGAGGGCGTGGACGCGCTGCTGGCGCAGGGCAACGCTGACGAGGCCGTGACATTCGTCGAGGAACGCTGCGGCGTGGACAACGACGTGGCCGCGCTCGTCGTGCAGTACCTCGCCGCGGGCCGCGCCGAGCTGGGCATGCTGCCCACGCGCGACCATATCGTGCTCGAGCGGTTCTTCGACGAATCCGGCGGCATGCAGGTCATCGTGCACGCGCCCTTCGGCGCGCGGCTCAACCGCGCCCTCGGGCTGGCGCTGCGCAAGCGTTTCTGCGCGACGTTCGACTTCGAGCTGCAGGCCGCCGCGAGCGACGACGCGGTGCTGCTGTCGCTGGGGCCCCAGCACAGCTTCCCTCTGCAGGACGTGCCCAAGTTCCTCTCGTCGCGCACGGTGGAGGAGACCCTGCGCAAGGCGGCGCTGCTGGCGCCCATGTTCAACGTGCGCTGGCGCTGGAACCTGAACCGCTCGCTCACCGTGCTGCGCTTCAAGGGTGGGCGCAAGAACCCGGCCCCGATCCAGCGCCTCGAGTCCGACGACGTGATGGCCGCCGTGTTCCCGGCGCTTGTCGCGTGCCAGAACGAGAACCCCACTGGCCCCATCGAGATCCCCGACCATCCGCTGGTGCGGCAGACGATGTACGACTGCCTGCACGAGGCGATGGACGTCGACGCGCTGCGCGCGCTCGTCGAGCAGCTCGAGCAGGGTGCGGTGCAGGTCACGTGCAAGGACACCACCGAGCCGTCGGTGCTGGCGCACGAGATCATCAACGGCCGCCCCTACACGTTCCTCGACGACGCGCCGCTGGAGGAGCGGCGCAGCCGCGCTGTGTCACTCCGCCGCGGGCTGCCCGTCGACGCGCGCGACCTCGCGGCGCTGGACCAGGACGCGATCGCCCGCGTGCGCGAGGAGGCCGCGCCGGACGTGCGCGACGCCGACGAGGTGCACGACCTGCTGCTCACGCTGCTGGTGATGCGGCCCAATGCCGCCTGGGAGGAGTGGTTCGAGTCGCTTGCCGCACGCGGGCGCGCCATGCGCGTTGCTCACGATGGCAACGAGCTCTGGTGCGCGGCCGAAACAGGCGCCACCGTGGCGGCGCTGCTGCCAGGTGCTGCGTTCTCCGCCGAGCCGGCCTTCGCCGCGGCGGACGACGTGGATGCCGAGGCGGCGAAGGCCATCCGGGGCCACCTCGAGGTCTCCGGCCCGGTGACCGCGGCGGAGCTCGCGGCACGCACGTCGCTGCCGTCCTCGACCGTGGACATCGCGCTGGCACGCGTCGAAGGTGAGGGCTTCGCCCTGCGTGGCAGCTTCGACACCGCGCTCGAGGGCGAGCAGTGGTGCGCGCGGCGCCTCCTCATCCGCATCCATGGGTACACCCAGCAGCGTCTGCGTCGCGAGATCGAACCGGTCACCGCGCAGGACTTCATGCGCTTCCTGCTGCGCTGGCAGCGCGTCGCAGCCGGCGCGCAGCGCGAGGGACGCGCGGGTCTCGCGGCGACGGTGGCGCAGCTGCAGGGATTCGAGATTCCGGCGGGCGCGTGGGAGGGCGACATCCTGCCGCGGCGCGTCACCGGGTACCACGCGGCGTGGCTGGACCAGCTGTGCATGTCAGGCGAGGTCGCCTGGGCCCGGCTTCGCGTGCGCGAGAGCGGAGACGACGACGGCGTTGCGCGCAGCGCGACGTTCCCCTCGCGCGCGACGCCGGTGACGATGCTGATGCGCGAGGACATGGCGTGGCTGCTGCAGGCGGTGCGCGGTGACGCCCGCCCGCTCGAGCCCGCCACCGGCGGCACGCGCGACGTCATCACCGCGCTGCGCGAGAATGGCGCGCTGTTCACCGCGGACATCGCCACACTGACGAGGCGTCTGCCGTCGCAGGTGGAGAGCGCTCTGTGGGACGGTGTCGCGCGCGGCCTGGTGACCGCCGACGGCTTCGCCGCGGTGCGGTCGCTGCTCATCGGCCGCAGGTGGGCGCGCGCGCAACCGCCGCGCCGCGGGTTGCGCCGCGGCGTCAGCGGCATGTCGTCGGGCGAAGGGCGCTGGTCGCTGGTGCCGGCGGCACTGCCGGTGGACGACCGCGATGCGCTCGCGGAGGCACTGGCGGAACAGCTGCTGGTGCGCTGGGGCGTCGTGTTCCGCGAGCTCATGGTGCGCGAGACGTTCGCGCTGCCGTGGCGCGACATCCTCTGGGCACTGCGGCGCATGGAGGCCCGCGGCACGGTGCGTGGCGGCCGTTTTGTCAACGGCTTCGTGGGTGAGCAGTACGCGCTGCCCGAGGCGGTCGACACGCTGCGCTCGGTCCGGCGCAGCGACCGCAACGGCGAGGTGGTCCGCCTCTCGGCGGCAGACCCCCTCAACCTCACCGGCATCATCACGCCGGGGCCGCGCGTGCCCGCGATACGCACGAACACGATCCTGTTCCGCGACGGGATCCCCGTCGACGTGACCGATCAGGACGCGCTGTCGAGCGTCCCCGGCGGCAGCGCCGCGATGCCCGCGTCGGTCATGCGTCCCTCCGCATACAGCTGACGGGCGCGTTCGACGTTGCCGTCGGTCCAATGGCTCCGCGCGCGCCGCGGTGACCACCGCGCCACGAAGTACTGGTCGTTGACGCCCTTGATCATGCCGTCGATCCAGCCGAAGCAGATCGCCTCGTCGAGCACTGCAGCGTAGTCGAGCGAGCGCCGGGCAGCGCTCTTCTTGTACGTGATCAGCCAGATCTCGCGCTTGTCAGCCGCGTTGCGTCGCAGCCATTCCCGCCACTGCTTGGGCGTCTCCACGAGCAGTGTCTCTCCCATCTCCATGCGCGCTCATGGTAGCCGCGGGCCATGTCAGCGTGAACGTCGATCCCGCGCCGGGCTCGCTGCGCACTGACACCGACGCGCCGTGGGCGACGCACAGCCGCTGCACCAGCGCCAGTCCCATGCCCATGCCGCTGTACTTGCGCGTGCGGCTGTTGTCCTGCTGGTAGAACTGCTCGAACACGCGCGGCAGGGCCTCCGGCGAGATGCCGATGCCGGTGTCGCTGACATCGATGCGCACCGTGCCGGTTGCGCCTGCCGCCGTTGCGCGCACGCTGACGGCGCCACCCGGGGGCGTGAACTTCACCGCGTTGTCCAGCATCGCCCGCAGCACCTTGCGGAAGCGCGGTGGGTCCGCGTACACCGCCACACCCGGCGCCACAGCGATGCTCGCCGTGACCGGCAATCCGTCCTTGAAGTGCGCGGCCACCTCGCCGAGCGCCTCCCGCGCGGCAGCGGCGACGTCGACCGGCATCGGACGAAGCTCGAGCGTGTCCGAGCTGAGGAGCGAGAAGTCGACGATCGTCTCGAGGAGCTCGCCGAGCATGCGCGTCGAGATCTCGATGTCGCGGAGCAGGTCCTTCTTCTCCGCGTCCGCGTACGTGCCCCACGCGCGTGACAGCAGCGCCAGCTGTGCCTGGATCGCGAGCACGGGTGTGCGCAGCTCGTGCTGCGCCGTGGCCAGGAAGTCCGACTTCATCTGGTTGAGCTGGCGCAGCTGCTGCACCGTCTCGCGCTCCTGCTCGAACAGCCGCGTGTTGGCCAGCGCGACGGCGCCGTTGTTGGCCAGCACCTCCAGCGCGCGCTGATCGCTCTCGAACACCGCGGTCCCCGTGACGGTGACCAGCGCGCCGGTGACGGCGCCCTGGTACACCATCGGCACCACGAGCACATGCCTGCCCTCGCGGTCGCGGCGCGCGGCGCTGCCCGCGAGGATAGACCTGACGATGTCCGAGCTCAGCCCGCCGTCGGACTCGTCGCCGTGCATGCGCGCGAGCACCAGGTCCTCGCCCTGACGGGTGAGCAGCATCGCTGTTGCGCCCTCACCGGCCGCGGCGACGGCGGAGCGGAGCACGGCGTCCTGCAGGCGCTCCACGCCGCCGGTGGTCGTCGTCAGCGCGCGGGACACGTCCTGCAGGCGCGCCACCGACGCATTGACATGGCGCACGTATCCGGCGATCTGCTCGCGCATGCGGTTGACGCTCTGCGCGAGGCGGCCCAGCTCGTCGCGCGACGTCAGCGGCACGTCGGTGCTGTAGTCCCCGGCGGCGATGCGCCGCACGCCGCGCTCCAGCGTCGTCACCGGGCGGCGCACGAAGCGGTCGACGAAGTACAGCACCAGGAGCGACATCACGACCATCGCGGTGAGCGCCAGCTGCGCGATGGTGCGCGCGTCCTGGGCCGTGCCGGTGGCGAACAGCGCGAGGGGAACCTCCACGCCGAGGTAGCCCGCGACGCGGCCGGACGGTGAGGTCATGGCCACAAAGCTGCCCGCCACGTCACCGGTTGCGGGCGCGCTGTACAGCGCGTGCGTGGCGACACCGGTGCTCGGAGGATGCGCCGCGAGCTGGGTCACGACCTGCCCCGGTGCCGCGGCGGCGTGGCTGCCGCCCGCGTCGAAGCGCACCATGCGCGGGGCGCCGCCCGGCTCGATGAACACCGGCGTGAATCCGACCACCGGGCCCAGGCGCTGGAACTGCGCGCTGAGTGGCGCGCTGTACACGACGACGCCGAGCAGCCGGCCGGTGCCGTCCATGGTGTCCAGCACGGGGGCGGCCACGTCGTACGCCGGGACCGAGCCGCCGAGCAGCTCCGTGCCCTCGACCACGGACGGGCACTGGCTGACCGGTGATGCCGTGACCACGGCGAGCGCACAGCCCGGGCGGCCGCCGAGGTCGAGCGCGGCCTGCACTGATTCAGCCCCCGCAGTGACGTGGCTGGCGCCGGCGGCGTCGTACACCGGGACTCCGCGTGCGTTCAGCACCACGACATCGAGCCCGGGGACGGATGCGGCACGGGCCGCGCTCAGCGCCTGTGCCACCGCTGCGGCGGGCGAGGCGCCTGCGAGGGCGGCCTGCACGCGGGGCAAGGCCGCTGCCCCGGCAGCGGCGAACGCGGCCTGCGGCTCGGTGACGCGGGCGATGAGCTGCGCCGCCACGCCGGCGCGGTTGTCGGCATTGGAGAGGGCGCCGCTCTGCATCTGCTGCGTGCGGCTGAGCAGCAGAAAGCCGCTCACGCTGGCGATGAGCAGCGCGGTGAAGGCAAGGCCGCCTGCCAGCAGGCGCGTGGCCAGGCTCGACCGCAGCGGCATGGATCGAGACTAGGCACCGCCGGATGCGGCCACGGCAGGCCATCGGACACCGCTTCGGCAACGAATCGGTGACGGAGCCGATGTCGCGCCGGCTTGCACAGGCCGCTCGCGGCGCCGAGCGGCCTCGTACCCTTATGCCATGGTGCTGAGACGTGCCGCCTCGCGAACCCTGGACACGGGGCCACCGCGGCACGGCGTCGGCCCCTGGCTGAAGCGCTGGACGATCCCGATCATCGGCGCGGTGACCCCGGTGGGCCTGATCGTCGTCAACATCTCGATCTTCATCGCCAAGCACCTGACCGAGTTCCGGTGGACGATTGCGATCCTGGCGTTCGTCAGCGGCGTGATGCTCAACTCCTGGGCCGGGCTCAACATCTATCGCGTGCTGCAGCGGCGGCGGCCGGACCACGCGCTGGTCAAGGAGCACAACCAGGAGGTCGTGCTGGTGGGCGGAATGGCGGTGATCATCGCCGCCGCGTTTCTCACCGCGCTGTTCTGCTACCTCGGTCTGTCCAGCGAGAAGGACCTCCCCAGCGGACTGACGTTCGTCACCGGGATCGTCGCCATCGCAGTGCCGATCCTCCTGCAGTTCCTGTTCCGGCGCACGGTGCGCACGCGCCGCGCGCGTCCCACCTCGTCGGCGTACTCTCCGGGGATGCCGCCCACAGGCCCGCCGGTTGCGCAGCCGCCGGGACCGCCGTCGGTCGGCGATGCGGTGCGCCGGCCGTGAACGCGTTCAGCCTCGACCGTTTCCTTGACGAGTGCCGCGTCGCCGTGCGCGACGCGCAGCCGAGCCTCGCGGTGAAGGAGCTGCTCGAGCGCACGATGTCGACCGATCACGAGGTGGTGACCGCGCTCGGGGCGCCCTCGACCGCGGACGTCACAGTGCTGCACGCCGACCCGGAGTTCACCGTGCTCAACGCGGTGTGGGCGCCGTGCATGAGCCTGTTCCCGCACGACCACACGATGACGGCCGTCGTCGGCATCTACGGCGGGCAGGAGGACAACACGTTCTGGCGCCGCACCGAACCCGGCCTCACGCAAGCCGGCGGCAGGGAGATCCGTCACCGCGAGGTGGTGATCCTCGGCCCGGACATCATTCACAGCGTGTCCAATCCAAAGCAGATGTACACGGCAGGTTTGCACGTCTACCTGGGCGACTACCTCAATGCGAAGCGCAGCGAGTGGGATCCGAGCACCTTCGAGGAGCGGCCGTCCAGCATCGAGTCCAGCCGCCGGGTGTTCGCTGCGGCAGATGCCGCGTGGAAGGAGAGCCACCAGCCCGCGAGGTGATCCGCGGTTGATAGCGAACCGCAGGGCGGCCTGCGAGTGAGCTCAGACCTCCTTGAACTCGGCGTCGACCACGTCATCACCCGCACCTGCGCCCGCACCCGGCTGCTGCGGCTGGCCGTTTTGGCCTGAGCCGTCAGCCGCCTCGGGCTGGCCCGGCTGAGTCTGCGAGTACACGGACTCGCCGATCTTCTGGATCGACGCCGCGAGGTCGTCGTGGGCCTTCTGGATCGCATCGCTGTCGTTACTGCCAATGGCGTCACGAACTGCCTTGACCTTGCCCTCGATGTCGCTGCGCACGTCCGCCGGCACCTTGTCACCGGCGTCGGTGAGCGCCTTCTCCGCCTGGTACGCGAGATGGTCCGCCCGGTTGCGCAGCTCCACCGTCTCCGCGCGCTTGCGGTCCTCGTCGGCGTTCGACTCGGCCTCCTTCACCATGCGCTCCACCTCGTCCTTGTTCAGCGTGGTGGACCCGGTGATGGTGACCCGGTTCTCCTTGCTGGTGCCGCGGTCCTTCGCGGTGACGTTGAGGATGCCATTGGCGTCGATGTCGAAGGTGACCTCGATCTGGGGCATGCCGCGCGGCGCGGGGGGAATGCCGTCGAGCGTGAACGTGCCGAGGATGCGGTTGTCGCGCGCCATCGGCCGCTCGCCCTGCAGCACAACGATCTCCACCGACGGCTGGCTGTCCGACGCCGTGGAGAAGACCTGCGTCTTCGCCGTGGGGATGGTCGTGTTGCGCTCGATCAGCTTCGTGTTGACCTCGCCCTCGGTCATGATGCCGAGCGACAGCGGGGTCACGTCGAGCAGCAGCACGTCCTTGACGTCGCCCTTGAGCACGCCGGCCTGGATCGCCGCGCCGATGGCCACGACCTCGTCCGGGTTGACGCCGCGGTGCGGGTCCTTGCCGGTCAATTCCTTGACCAGCGCCTGGATCACCGGCATGCGCGTGGACCCGCCGACGAGGATCACCTCGTCGAGATCCTTGGCGCTGAGGTTGGCGTCACGCAGCGCGGACTCGAAGGGTCCGCGGCAGCGGGTGGTCAGGTCCTCGGTGAGCTGCTCGAACTTGCTGCGCGTCAGCGTGATCGCGAGGTGCTTGGGCCCCGACGCATCCGCCGTGATGAACGGCAGGTTCACCTCGGTCTCCTGGCGCTGCGACAGCTCGATCTTCGCCTTCTCCGCAGCCTCGGTGAGACGCTGCAGCGCCTGGCGGTCGGAGCGCAGGTCGATGCCCTGGTCGCGCTTGAACTCGTCGGCGAGCCAGTCCACCACGCGACGGTCGTAGTCGTCACCGCCGAGGTGGGTGTCGCCGTTGGTGGACTTGACCTCGAAAACGCCTTCTCCCACCTCGAGGATCGACACGTCAAACGTGCCACCACCGAGGTCGAAGACGAGGATCTTCTCGTTCTCCTTCTTGTCGAGTCCGTACGCGAGCGACGCGGCCGTGGGCTCGTTGATGATGCGCAGCACGTTGAGCCCCGCGATCTGACCCGCGTTCTTCGTCGCCTGCCGCTGCGCGTCGTTGAAGTACGCGGGGACCGTGATCACCGCTTCGGTGACCTTCTCGCCCAGGTACGCCTCGGCGTCGGTCTTCAGCTTCTGCAGGATCATCGCGGAGATCTGCTCCGGCGTGTACTGCTGGCCCCCGGCCTCCACCTCGGCGCGGCCGTCCTTGCCGGCCACCACCTTGTAGGGAACCTGCTTGATCTCGTTCTGCACCTCGCTGAGCTGGCGGCCCATGAAGCGCTTGATGGAATAGACGGTGTTCTCGGGGTTGACCGCCGCCTGACGGCGCGCCAGCTGGCCCACGAGGCGCTCACCGATGCGCGTGAACGCGACCACCGACGGCGTGGTGCGACCACCCTCGGCGTTGGCGATGACGGTGGGCTCGCCGCCCTCCATCACAGCGACCACGCTGTTCGTGGTGCCGAGGTCGATGCCGACGGTTTTGGCCATGATGCTCTCCTGGTTTCAGATGTGATGTGGCGCGCCACCGCTTCGGCGCGCATCCAAGAAATACCGTGTCCGGCGCGCAATCTAAACGTCTCGAGAGCCGCCTGCTAGGCTCGCACAGATGGCCATGAGCGGCGCCCCCCGGGACATGGCCGGCCAGCTGCACGAGCTGCGCGTCCGCGCCGACGAGGACTTCATCAACCCGATGACGGACCGCCCCGCCGGCCGCCACCAGCTCGACCTGCCGGAGCTCGGACTGCGCGTGAGCCTGACCCGGTCCCGCTACCCGAACCGCCCGGACGGCGTCGACCAGTACGCGCTCACCGTGTCGCGGCCTTCGCTGGACAAACCGCCCGCCGAGACGGAGGTGCGGATCCTGCTCAGCACCGCGTTCGGCGATGCCGCCGCCGAAGCGGTGGAGCGGCCCGCGTCCGGCGCCCTGGTGCGCATGTTCCGGGTGCCCGCCGGCCGCTGACCCGCGGGCAGCGGTGGGTGGATGCGTGTGATGGACGCCGAGCGCGACGCCATGCTCTCCCGGCTCCGCCAGGGCGGCGTGCGGGACGAGCGCGTCCTCCAGGCGATGGCGGCCGTGCCGCGGGAGCTGTTCGTGGGGCCGGGCGAGCGGGTCGAGGCATACGCCGACCGCGCGCTGCCCATCGGCTGCGGCCAGACCATCTCCCAGCCGCTGATGGTGGCGGTGATGGTGGAGGCGCTCGGGCTGCAGCCCGGCGAGCGCGCGCTGGACGTGGGAACGGGCTCCGGCTACCAGGCCGCGGTCATGGCCGCGTGCGGCGCCCACGTGGTCAGCGTGGAGCGCATCCCGGCGCTGGCGGACGAGGCGGTGGCGCGCCTGTCCAATCTGGGCTACGACGTGGAGGTGGTGCTGGGCGACGGCAGCCTCGGAGTGCCCGAGCGCGCCCCCTTCGACGCCATCGCCGTCGGCGCGGCCGCCCCGCGGCTGCCACTGGCGCTGGCCCGCCAGCTCCGCGAGGGTGGCCGCCTGGTGGTGCCCATCGCCGGCGGCCCGGCGGGCGAGGAGCTGACCCGGCTACGGCTGGCTTCGGGCCGCTGGGAGACCGAATCGCTCGGGCCCTGCCGCTTCGTGCCGTTGATCGGCGACGACGCGTACGCGGAAGCCTGACCCGGCGGGCGGCCCGCCCTCACTCGCGAGGGGTGAGGTCGAGGTCGGGCGGCGGGTGGTCGGGAAGCTTCCAGACGATCCAGGGCTTGTCCCAGCGCCGGTGCAGGTCGTTGGCGGCGTCGACCGCGTCGTGGAACAGATGCTCGAACCGGCCGATCTCGTGCGCCTCGAGCGCCGCCAGCATCGGCTCCACGTCGTTGTGGATGAAGTCCTCCAGGTCGCCGGTGTACTTGGGCCGCGTCACCTCGCCGAGGCGAAGCAGCTTGCGCAGCTCGCGGAGCTGCCATGCCGCCAGCGGCCAGTTGGCGGCGCGCGCCGCGTAGAAGCACTTCCAGAACCGGGCTCCCACCTCGGGCATCAGCCTGGCCAGGCCTGGCTGCAGGCTGGTCAGCTCCTCCAGCTCGAGGCGTTCCGGGTTGCGGGCCTCCGGCGTGGCGTCCGCCATCGCCGGGCCAGTCTAAAGGCAGGACCGCCCAGGAACCGCGCGGGCACGGCGGGCGTCTCATAGGAGGCATGCCGGCTCTGACCATCCCCGCTCGTCCGCTCGCCGCCGTGGCCGCGGTTGCCGTGGTGGCGGCCGGCCTCGGCGCGTACTTCGGCATCACCGCGGCGCGCGGCGGCCCGGCGTCGTCCGCGCCGTCAGCCTCGCCGGGGCCGCGGACCGGCGCCGCGCTGGCCCATGACGCAGCCCACGGCGACTCGATGCTCTTCGGCGGCGTCGACGAGGCGGTGTCGCCGCCGAAGGCCCTGGGCGACACGTGGACCTGGGATGGCTCCGCCTGGACCGAGCGCCATCCGCCCCAGAGCCCGCCGCCAGGACCGGTGAGCGCGATGGCATACGACCCGGCGGGGCATGACGTGGTCCTGGTGAGCACGGCCGGCCCGGGCGCCGCCGTGACGCCGTCCTCCCCCGTGGGCCGGCCGCAGACGTGGCGGTGGGACGGCACCACGTGGCGCCGGGCGAGCGGGCCCGAGCCGGACGTGACCGGCATGCCGCTGATGGCGACCGACACCGCCACGAACTCGGTGATCCTGGTCGCGTCCGCGCTTCCCATCGCGCAGCCGCTCGTGCCCTGCCGCGGCGGCCCCGAGCCGGCCGAGCCGCTCCCGAACGTCTGCCCGCCGGTCTCCAACGCCGGCTCCGTGACGACCTGGGGCTGGGACGGCAGCGGGTGGCACCGGGCCGCGACGGCAGCGGACACGAGCCTGCCGGGCGCGCCGTTCAGCGGGCTGGTGACGGATCCCGCAAGCGGCCACGTCGAGCTCTTTGCGATGCTGCCCTCGATCGTCCCGGCGTGCGCAGCGCCGCTCCCCACCGGCTCGACCGGGGTGGTGGCGCCCTGCCTCGGCGTGAAGGGCGACGGTTCCGCCATTCCCGCGTTCCAGCCGCGCATGACCGTGCGCCGCTGGACCGGCACCGGCTGGTCCGACGCGCAGGCCACGACGCCGCCCGACGCGATCCAGGGCCAGGGCACGCTGGTGGCCGACCCCGCGGGCAACCGCGTGCTCTGGGTGTCGTCGTCCGACGGTTCGACGTGGGCGTTCGACGGCAGCGCCTGGTCGCGCCTCTCCGCGGCGCTGCAGCCCGCGCCGGCCCTGGCCGCGGCCGCGACCGGCGGGGACGGGCATCCGGTGGTGTTCGGCGGGATGGTGGCCGGCCTCTCGCACGGAATGCCGGCCGTGTCCAACCAGACCTGGGTCTGGGACGGCGCCGCATGGCGGCTGCGCGGCGGCTCCACCGTGCCGCTCGCGCCGGTGGATGCGACCGCGGTGCCCGGCGGCGTCGTGCCCGGGACGATCGTGCCGGCCACGGTGCTGCCCCAGCCGGCGATCACCTCCGCGCCCACGTCTCACTGACGCGGCGCCGACCGCACAATGCGGCGCAGTGAGCGCCGACGACGTGCGCGTGGAAGAGCTGCGCGAGGACGACGCCGCGGTGCGGCGCATGCTCGTTGACCTCGCGCTCGACGAGCAGGAGCACTACGACCACCCGCGCGAGTCCCGAGAGGAGCTGGAGGCGAGGCTCCGGCCCGAGGCCGGCTTCACCGGCGAGAACCACGTCCTGGTCGCGCGCGACGCATCCGGCACGGCGCTGGGGCTGTGCTGGGTGGTGCTGTTCGACCCCGGCAATGGGCTCGAGGGCGAGGTCGCCGAGCTGTACGTGGAGCCCGGCGCGCGCGGCCGTGGCATCGCGAGCCGGCTGGTCCAGGCCGCCATGGAGCTCCTGCGGCGCCGCCACGTGACGTTTGCCAGCGTGTGGACGCGCGACGACAACCCGGCGGCGCTGGCCGCATACCGCGCGGCCGGGTTCGCCCCCACGCGGCAGACCGTGCTCACATGGCTGCCGCTCGACGAGCGCGACGGATAGTCGATTCTCTTTGCTGCCGTGTAGCGCCGCCGTAGCCACGCTGTGCGGCGCGCCGTCTCGCGCGCTCGCCCACAGTTGCGCTGGCTGGCGCGTGGCCTTCGACAAGACACAACCAGTTCTGCCGGTGAGGGCCTTTCCTGTCGGCCCTCGCCGGCGCCACCTCCAGCGACGCCCCGGGGGTTGGGGATAATCGCCGCATGACGCTCTCTGCGGCCGACGTCGCCCACGTCGCCGTGCTCGCGCGCCTCGGGCTGGACGGCGCCGAGCGCGAGCGCATCGGCAGCCAGCTCGAGGTCATCCTCGAGCACATCGCGCGCCTGCAGCAGGTGGACACGTCGTCCGTGTCAGAGACCGCACAGGTCGGCGAGCTCGTCAACGTCATGCGCGACGACGTTGACGGCGAATCGCTTCCTTCCGCGGTGGCGCTGGGCGGTGCCGCTGCCAGCGACGGCGGTTACTTCGTAGTCGGCGCCATCCAGGACAACGAGCTTGACGGCTAGGACGATCACGCAGCTCGCTCACGAGCTGCGTGAGGGCTCGACGACGCCGCGGCGCCTGCTCGACAACGCGCTTGCGCACGCGGAGGCGGCCGAGCCGAGCCTGCACGCATACCTGGCGCTGACGCGCGAGCTCGCCGAGCGCCAGGCGGATGAGGCGGGCCGCATGCTGGAGCGCGATCCCGATGGCGCGTCGCCGCTCTGCGGCGTGCCCATGGCGCTGAAGGATGTGCTGTGCGTCGACGGCGTCGAGACCACCGCCGGGTCACGCATCCTCTCGGGCTGGAAGCCGCCGTACACGGGCACCGCGGTGCAGCGCCTGTTCGATGCGGGGGCGGTGTGCGTCGGCAAGACCAACTGCGACGAGTTCGCCATGGGCTCATCCACGGAGAACTCCGCGTTCGGCCCGGCGGGCAACCCCTGGGACGTCGAGCGCGTGCCGGGCGGCAGCAGCGGCGGCAGCGCGGCGACCGTCGCGGCGGGCACGGTGCCGTACGCATTGGGATCGGACACCGGTGGTTCCATCCGCCAGCCCGCGTCGCTGTCCGGAGTGGTCGGGTTCAAGCCGACGTACGGCCGCGTCTCGCGGTACGGGCTGATCGCGTTCGCGTCGTCGCTGGACCAGATCGGCCCGCTGACGCGGAGCGTCGAGGACGCCGCGATTGTGTATGCGGCGATCGCCGGCGGCGACCCGCGCGACAGCACGTGCGATCCGCGGCCGCTCGGCGATCCGCTCGAGACACTGGGCCGCGGTGTCGAGGGCCTGCGCCTCGGCGTCCCGCGCGAGTACATGGGTGAGGGCATCGATCCCGACGTGCGCGCGCGCGTGGAGGAGGCGATGGCCGTGCTCGAGGGGCTGGGAGCGTCACTGCGTGAGGTGTCGCTGCCCACCACGCACGCCGGCTTGAGCACCTACTACATCATCGCTCCCGCCGAGTGCTCCTCCAACCTGGCGCGGTATGACGGCGTGCGCTTCGGGCTGCGCGAGGACGACCCGTCGCTCACCGAGATGTATCTGCGCACGCGCGACCGCGGTTTCGGCGTGGAGGTGAAGCGGCGCGTCATGCTGGGCACGTACGCGCTCTCCAGCGGCTACTACGACGCGTACTACCGCAAGGCGCAGAAGGTGCGCACCGTCATCGCCGAAGAGTTCGCCCGCGTGTTCGAGGACGTCGACGCGCTGGTCTCGCCGACGTCGCCCTCGGTGGCGTTCACGATGGGCGACCGCGACGACCCGCTCTCGATGTACATGTGCGACGTCGTCACCCTGCCGGTGAACCTCGCGGGGCTGCCGGGCATATCGGTGCCCTGCGGCTTCAGCCCTGAGCTGCCCGTGGGTCTTCAAGTGATCGCGCCGCGGTTCGAGGACGCGCGTGTCTTCCAGGTCGCGCACGCGTACGAGCAGGCGACCGAGTGGCACACCTCGCAATCGCCGTTGGCGGCGACGGCCGCGTGAGCGCGCAGACGGCGGAGCCGCAGACGAACAGCGCGGTGTCGGCGTACGAAGCCGTCATCGGCCTCGAGGTGCACGCCCAGCTGCTGACCCGGAGCAAGATGTTCTGCGCCTGCAGCGCCGAGTACATCGGCAAGCCGGCGAACAGCAACACGTGCCCTGTGTGCCTGGGGCTCCCCGGCGTGCTGCCGGTGATCAACCGGCAGGCGGTGGAGTACACGGTGCTCACCGCGCTGGCGCTCAACTGCGAGATACCGGAGTTCACCAAGTTCGACCGCAAGAACTACTTCTATCCCGACCTGCCCAAGGGCTATCAGATCTCGCAGTACGACATGCCGCTGTCGCGCAACGGCTGGCTCGAGTTCGAGGTCGAGGGCGCCCCGGTGCGCTGCGGCATCACGCGCGTCCACCTGGAGGAGGACACGGGCACGCTGCACCACGCGGGCGACGTGCTGCAGAGCGCGCGCTCCTCGCTGGTCGACCTGAACCGGGCCGGCGTGCCCCTGATGGAGATCGTCGGCGAGCCCGACCTGCGCTCCGCCGAGGCGGCCCGCGAGTACCTCGTGCGCCTGCGCCAGATCCTCATGTACATCGGCGTGAACGACGGCAACCTCGAGCAGGGATCGTTTCGCTGCGACGCGAACGTGTCCCTGCGCGTGCGGGGGTCGGACGCGCTGGGCACCAAGGTCGAGATCAAGAACATGAACTCGTTCCGCGCCGTGCACCGCGCGCTGCAGTACGAGATCGAACGCCAGGCCGCGGTGCTCGCCGGCGGCGGCACGCTCGTGCAGGAGACGCGGGGTTGGGTGGAGGCGCGCGGCGCCACCGTCAGCCAGCGCAGCAAGGAGTACGCGCACGACTATCGCTACTTCCCGGAGCCGGACCTGCCGCCGCTCGCGCTTGACAGCGCGTACACCGAGCGCGTTCGCCGCACCATGCCGGAGCTGCCGGCGGCTCGCGCCCAGCGCCTGCAGGAGAAGTTCGGCCTGAGCGCGTACGACGCCGCGGTGCTGACCGCCGCTCGGGAGGATGCCGACGCATACGAGGCGCTGGCTTCGCAGGTTCCTGCCAAACTTGCCGCGAACTGGCTGATGGGCGATGTCGCCGCCCTGGCCAACGAGCGCCGGGTTGCGCTGCACCGGAGCGGGCTCGGTGTGGACGGCCTGGCGGCGCTGCTGCGCCTGCTCGATGCCGGGACCATCAACGGGCCCACCGCCAAGGCGCTGCTGGAAGAGCTCTACGAGAGCGGCGGCGACCCGGCTGCGGTGGTGCAGGAGCGCGGCCTCGGCCAGCTCGACGACGAAGCGGCGCTGCTGGCGATCGTCGACGAGGTGATCGCGGCCAATGCCGCCGCGGCGGCGGACTTTCGCGCCGGCAAGGAAGCGGCGCTTGGACGCCTGGTGGGCCAGGTGATGAAGGCGACCGGCGGCAAGGCCCAGCCCCAGCTCGTCAACCGCCTGCTGCGCGAGCGGCTCGCCTGAGCCTGCGCAGCGGCGACCGCCTGCGGTTGCGCGCCGGGCAGATGGTGCACGGCGGTCTGTGCGTGGCTAGCGCCGACGACGACGTCAGCGTGCTCGTCGCCGGCGCGATCCCGGGTGAGCTGGTCGACGTCGAGCTGCGCTACCGCAAGCGGCAGACGTGGTTCGCCGACACGGTGGCGGCTGCCGAGGCATCGCCCCACCGCGTGGCACCACCGTGCCCGTACGTGCCCGAGTGCGGCGGCTGCCAGCTGCAGCACGTGACGTACGCGCACCAGCTGGAGTTGAAGAGCGACATCGTGCGTGACGCGCTGCGCCGACAGCACGTGCACGTGCCAGACGACGTTCGCGTGCTGGGCATGGGTGATCCGTGGAGATACCGATGGCGCGGTGAATTCCACGTGGTGCCCGGGGCCTCGGGCGCCGCCGATGCCGGACTGGGCTTCAACCGCGCGCGCAGCTGGCGCCCCATCGCCGTCGACGACTGCCTCATCCACCATGACCTGATCACCGACTCGCTGCCCGTGCTGCGGGAGCTGGTGCGCGAGGGCTCCGACGGCGCGCTGGGCACGCTGCACCTGACCGTCGGTGACGGTGGTGCCGAGCTGCTGCTGCGCTCGCGGCCGCGCAGCGCGCTGAGCGCGGCGGCCATCGATCGCGCCGCGCTGCGCCTGCCCCACGACGCGCGGTTGAGCGTCGACTCGACATCGATCACCTGGCGGGGCCGGACCTACCGCGTCAGCCCGGACACGTTCATCCAGGTGAACGTCGCGCAGATGGATGCGCTGTACGGCGAGGTTCTTGCTGCGCTCGGTGACGTCAGCCGCGCCCGGATCGTCGACGCCTACGCGGGCGTGGGGATGCTGGCGGTGGAGCTCGCTGCCCGCGGCGCCGGCGTCGTGTGCATCGAGTCCAATCGGAGCGCCGCCCGGCTGGGCGCGCTCAACGCTCGCCTCCACGACGTCGAGGACCGCGTGCGCTACGCGGTGGCGCCGGTGGAGCAGGAGATTGCGCGCGCGGCCGCCGGAGCGCGCTCGCTCGTCCTGGATCCGCCGCGGGCGGGATGCGCGGGCAGCGTCACCGCGTGGATCGCGCTGGCCGGCCCGGCGAATGTCGTGTACGTGTCGTGCGATCCGGCGACGCTGGCGCGCGACCTCCATGTGCTCGTGGCGTCGGGTCCGTACACCGTGCGCGCTGTCACGGTCGTCGACATGTTTCCCCAGACCTACCACGTGGAGACGGTGGTCAGCCTCGAGCGCGCGGAAACGCCGGGCGTGGGGGCGTCCATATGATCGCCGGGTGACCCGCGCGATGACGGACGAGCAGCGCATTCAGTGGCTGACCGACCGCGCCGAGATCGCCCAGTGCCTCGTGGGCTACGCAAGCTGCATCGACCGGCGCGACTGGGCTGGTCTGCAGGACGCGTATGCCGAGGACGGCGTGATGCAGCACGGAGACGTGTCCGTGCCGCGCGAGCGCGTGCCCGAGCTGTCGGAGCGGATCCTCACCGGGGTGACCGCGTCGCACCACCTGGTGGGCGACCCGTCGATCGAGATCGACGGCGACGTCGCCCGCACGCACTCGCACTACTTCGCGACGCACATCGGCGAGGGGATGAGCGTGATCCGCCAGGGAGGCGGCTGGTACGACTGCGTGCTGCGCCGCACCGAACGGGGATGGAGGTTCACCCGGGTGCGCTCGACCACGGCGTGGCGGAGCGGCGAGCCCATGCAGGCGCACTGAGCGGCCCTGCGGACGTAGCCGGGTGAGTGGTAGCGTACGCATGTTCGAGAAGCGCCGGGATCACGGGGGCCGATGGACGGCGATAGCGCGGTGACGATGAGGGACGAGGGCTCGGCCGGCTTCGTCCACCTGCACACCCACACGGAGTACTCGCTGCTCGACGGCGCCGCGCGCATCCGCCAGCTGGTGGACCGCGCGCGTGTGATGGGCCAGCCCGCCGTGAGCATCACCGACCACGGCGTGCTCTACGGTGCCGTCGAGTTCTTCGCGGCGGCGCGTGAGGCCGGGGTCAAGCCGGTGATCGGCTGCGAGATGTACATGGCGCCGCGCTCACGTCACGACCGCGAGGCGCGCACCGACCGCGATCCCAGCCACCTGATCCTGCTGGCGCGCAACGACACGGGCTATCGCAACCTGATCAAGCTCGTGAGCACCGCGCATCTCGAGGGTCACTACTACAAGCCACGGATCGACAAGGAGCTGCTGGCGCAGCACGCGGAGGGGTTGATCTGCCTCTCCGCCTGTCTCGGCGGCGAGGTGCCGCAGGCGATCCTGCGCGGCGATATCGCCGGCGCCGAGACCATCGCGCGGCAGCACATGGAGATCCTCGGCAGGGACGCGTACTTCCTCGAGCTGCAGGACCACGGGATGGCGGAGGAGGCCACGGTGCGCGAGGGGCTGCTGGAGATCTCGCGGCGCACGGGGCTGCCCACCGTGTGCACGAACGATTCGCACTACATCGAGCCGGATGACGCCGAGGCGCACGACATCCTGCTCTGCCTGCAGACCGGAGCGCGCCTCGACGAGGAGCGCCGTTTTCGCTTCAGCGGGCCCAGCTTCTACCTCGCCGGCAGCGGTGAGATGCAGCAGCGATTCGCTGCCTATCCCGACGCGGTGGCGAACACGCTCGCCATCGCCGCGATGTGCGACCTCGACATCCCGCTGGGGCGCAACCTGCTGCCCCGCTACGAGCCGGTCCCCGAGGGGCACGACGCCGACAGCCACCTGCGCGAGCTCTGCGAGCGCGGGCTTGTCGAACGCTACGGCGACGGCGTGGCCCAGGAGGCGCGGGACCGCCTCGACATGGAGCTGCACGTCATCGCCGAGACCGGGTTCGCCGCGTACTTCCTCATCGTCTGGGACCTGATCCGCGCGGCGCGGTGCAACGGCGTGCGCGTCGGTCCCGGCCGGGGCAGCGCCGCCGGATCGCTCGTGTCGTACGTGCTGCGCATCACTGACGTGTGCCCGCTCACGTACGGACTCATCTTCGAGCGCTTCCTCAATCTCGAGCGCGTGCAGATGCCGGACATCGACGTGGACTTCGACGACCGCCGCCGCGACCGCGTGCTGCGCTACGTGCAGGAGAAGTACGGCTACGACCGCGTGGCGCAGATCATCACGTTCGGCACCATGGCGGCGCGCGCGGCGATTCGCGATGTGGGACGCGTGCTCAACGTGCCCCTGCCCGACGTCGACCGCCTGGCCAAGCTGGTGCCGGCCACGACCGGCATCACGCTGGAGCGCGCGCTGGCGGAGACGCGCGACCTGCGCGACGTCTACCAGCAGGAGGAGTGGGCGCGCAAGCTGATCGACAACGCGCGCCGCCTCGAGGGCATCTGCCGCAACGCGTCGACGCACGCGGCCGGCGTGGTGATCGGTGCCGAGCCGCTGGCCGAGGTCGTGCCGCTGCAGCGCGCCACCGGCGGCGACGGCTCGACCGCGGTCACGCAGTTCGACATGACCGGCGTGTCCCAGATCGGGCTGCTGAAGATCGACCTGCTCGGCTTGACCAACCTGACGGTCATCCAGGAAGCCGCGGAGCTGATCCGCGCCATCCGCGGCGTGGAGGTCGACGTCGACAACCTGCCGCTCGACGACCGCAGGACGTGGGAATTGCTGGGCCGCGCCGACACGCACGGCGTGTTCCAGATGGAGGCGACATTCGCCAAGCGGATCCTCATGGACATGCAGCCCGAGTCGATCGAGGACCTGGCTGTGGCCAACGCGCTGAACCGCCCGGGCCCGATCGAGGGCGGCGTCGTGGAGACGTTCATGCGGCGCAAACGCGGTGAGGAGTCCGTGACCTACCTGCTCCCCGAGATGGAGCCGATCCTGGCAGAAACATACGGCAATATCCTCTACCAGGACCAGGTGATGCTGATCGCATCCGCGGTGGCCGGCTACACCCTGGGCGAGGCCGACGTGCTGCGCGCCGCCATGGGCAAGAAGGACAAGGCCAAGATGGCCAAGCAGCGCGAGAAGTTCGTCCGCGGCGCGGGCCAGCGCGGCGTCACCGAGGAGGTCGCGGTGCAGCTCTTCGACCTCATCGCGTATTTCGCGGGGTACGGATTCGGCAAGGCGCACGCCGTGTGCTACGCGCTGATCGGGTACCAGACCGCCTACCTCAAGGCCAATCACCCGCTGGAGTTCATGTGCGCGCTGCTGAACAGCCGCGCCGACAACTTCGACAAGCTGAAGCAGACAATCCTCGACGCGCACGCCCGCGGCCTCGTGGTGCGGCCGCCGGACATCAACCGCAGCGCGGCGCCGTTCGCGATCGGCGACGCCGGGAGCGGCGAGATCCTGTACGGCCTGCAGCACATCAAGAACGTCGGGGAGCGCGTCGCCGAGGCGATCGTGGCCGCGCGCCAGGAAGGCGGGGCATTCACGTCGCTGCTCGACCTCTGCCTGCGCGCCGGCGTCAAGGACCTCAACCGCCGCGTGCTCGAGGCGCTGATCCGCAGCGGCGCGTGCGACACGCTGGGTGAGCGCGGTGACCTGCTGCGCCTCATCGACCGAGTGACGGACCGCGCGTCCCAGATCCGCCGTGAGCGTGAATCGGGCCAGACGTCGATGTTCGGCGAGACCGTGGAGGTGGCGGCGCCGGCGCCGGCGATGACCTTCGAAAGCGAGGGTGAGACGGGCGCCGCGATCGAGCCCATCTCCGCCGAGGAGCGGCTGCGCTGGGAGCGCGAGTTTCTCGGCATCTACCTCAGCGACCATCCCCTGAGCCGCGTGGCCGCGGAGCTGCAGCAGCGGATCGACACGAACATCAGCGAGCTGGGCGCGCACCTCGACGGGCTGCTGGTGAACATCGGCGGCGCGGTCCGCGACATCCGCACCTTCGTGCCGCGGCGCAGCACCACCGGGCAGCGCATGGCATTCCTGCAGGTGGAGGACCTCAGCGGCGCCTGCGAGGTGGTCGTGTTCGCCCGCACCTTCGAGGAGTGCGCCGCGCTGCTGACGCCAGATGCCGTCGTGGTGGTGCGGGGGAAGGTCGAGGCGGGTCGCGGCATCAACGGGGCGACACCGCCGCCGGCGGCCGACGAGGAGGAGCGCTACGACGTCGAGCCCGCGAAGATCCTCGCGGAAGCCGTGTACGCATACGACGACCCGCGCCTCGCCGCATGGCGCCGCAACAGCACGGTGCACATCCGGTTGAGCCATGCGCAGACCGCCACGCTCGCGCAGCTGCGCCACGCGTTCGAGCAGCACCCCGGCGACTGCCCCGTGGTGCTGCACGTGCACGGCCCGCAGAGCGTGGACGACATCATGCTGTCGCGCGAGTTCTGCGTCGAGCCGGGGCCGAGCCTGGAGCGCGCCGTGGAGAGCCTGGTCGGAGAGCGCGCGTACCGCGTCGAGATCCACCGGGAGCGGGCGCCCGAACGTGAGCTCCGCGGCTCCCGGCGCCGCACGCTCGCCGAAGCCTAGAAGACGTGCAGCAGCAGGTTGCCGACGACGAAGGCGACCACGACGTACAGCACCGCGTAGGCGATCAGCGTCACCAGCGCGGGCACGTCGAGCCCGCGGTGCACCACGCGGTGGCCGAAGCCTGAGAAGGGGCGCACCAGTGGGTTCGTCATGGAGCGGACTCCGGCGACCAGCGGGTGCCATGGGTCCGCGCCGAAGAGCGTCATCAGCAGCCGGATGAGCACGAGCACGCCGAGGATGATCAGGATGCGCTCGAGCAGATATGCGATCGCGCTCACGATCACCGCGGGGATGTTCACCGAACCGCCGACGGCGATGGCCAGCAGGATCTGGTCGAGGATGGTCGAGATCAGCAGGATCACGACCACGGCGACGATGGGGGAGAAGTCGATCCCTGCCAGCGTCGGCAGCACCCGCCGGAACGGGAGCAGGATCGGATCGGCGATGCGGCGCAGCACGCGCACCAGCGGGTTCCACGGGCTGATGGGCAGCCACGAGAGCAGGATCCGCACGAAGATCAGCACGTAGAGCGCGCCGGCGACGAAGTTGACGACGTCGGCGAGCGTCAGGGCGAGGTTCACTGCGGCGCCGCGACCGGTGCCGGTTGTGTGCGCCCGCGCTGGTGGAATTCTTCAGCACGGGCGAGGGTCTTGCGCCAGAGGATGTACAGGGCGGGCACGGCGATGACCAGCATGCCGATGGAGGTCCACTGCGCCTGGCGCAGCCCGAGCAGGACGGCGGGCTCGCTCTTGCGGAACTCGAAGAGACCCAGCTGGCTGATGGCGTAGAGCGCGACGTACGTGATGGCCATCACGCCCGGCCGCACGCGCCGCCGAAACAGCACGATGAGCACCGCGAGGATGGCCAGCGTGCCCAGGGCCTCATACGCGGCCGCGGGCTGGTATGCGGGACAGAGCGGCCCGCCCGGCACCGCCGCGTCAGTGCAGTACTGAAACCCCGCCTGCAGGATCGCGTGCGGATTGGCGTACGCGGTGGCCCAGGGCAGATTGCTCGGCGCGCCGAGGATGTCGCCGTTGATGATGTTGCCGATGCGTCCGATGGGCTGGCCCACCGCTGCGAAGAGCACGCCACCGTCGAGCACCATCCACGGGTTCAGACGATTTCGCCAGGCGAGCATGGTGAGCGTGATGAACCCCGCGATGATCGCGCCGAAGAAGGCCATGCCGCCGTTCCAGAACGCGATGATGTTGACCGGCTTCAGCAGGTAGTCGTGCACCAGGTTCGGCTGCTGCACCACGTAGTACAGGCGCCCGCCCAGCAGGCCGAACACGATTGTCCACATCGTGATCCGCTCCGCCAACGCGCGCGGCACGCCGCTGCGCACGGCCAGCGGCAGCACGCCGAAGCGGTACGCGGCGAGGAACGCGACCGCGTACATGATCCCGTACCAGTGGATGTTGAACGGGCCCAGGTGCAGGACGGGGTCGATGTTGATCACAACGATCCCCACGGGTGCGAGCGCGCTCACGGCCCAATCATTGCAGGGAACCAGGAGCCAGGCACACGTCGAGCACCCGATATCCCAGCCGCGAGCGCAGGCGATCGACGCCGTATCCCTGCTCCTGCAGCCACCCCGCGAGTGAGTCCGAGCCGAGGTTGCGCTGGACCACGAGGTACGCGTGTCCATCAGGTGTGAGCCGCGCGAACCAGAGGCTCAAGAGCGCGTGCAGCGCGCTCTTGCCGATGCGCACCGGTGGGTTCGAGTAGATCACCCCAAAGCGGACATCCTCGGGCACGTCCTCGGGTGCAGACGCGGTGACGTTGCTCGCGCCGGCGGCTGCGGCGTTCGCGGCGCACAGCTCCAGCGCGCGCAGGTTGACGTCGACCGCCCAGACATGAGCGGCCGGCGCGCGCAGCGCCATCACGACCGCGATGGCGCCGTATCCCGCTCCCAGGTCGAGCGCGACAGTGTCCGCGGCCGGTGGAGGTGCTGTGCGCAGCAGCAGGTCGGTGCCGCGGTCCAGCTGCGCGTACGCGAAGACACCGCGGTCCGTCACCAGGTCGAGCTCGACGCCGGGCAGGCGAGCGCGCACCACCGCACGCTTCGATGCGACGCGCGGCCGGGGCGCGAAATACTGGGTGCTGTCGCTCAAGGGGCTGAGCGGTGCGCGCTCTTCAGCTGACCGGGCGCGTCTTCACCGCGGTGCCGTACGCGCAGATCTCTGTCCACGTGCCGCCCATCTCCGAGGTGTCGAAGCGAAAGGCCACGACCGCGTCACCGCCTTTCGCCTGCGCCTCGGCCACCATGCGGTCGATGACCTCCTGGCGGCTGGCCGCGAGGTTCTTGGTCATGCCCTTGAGCTCGCCGCCGACGATCGACTTCAGGCCGGCGCCGAGCTGGGAGCCGATGTGGCGTGAGCGGACGGTGAGGCCGAAGACCTCGCCGAGAACCTCGGTGATCTGGTACCCGGGCAGGTCGTTGGCGGTGCTGATGAGCATGATCGGGACCTCGCTGGAGATGGACGCTGACGCCGCATGGTAGGATCCGCGGCAACTGGGCGACCGCGTCGCCGGTCAGGAAGGAGACTCAAGGAGACCGGAAGGGTGTTGAGCACGTTCGCGCATCCGCGCGCTGTATTCACGGCCGTCACCGTCGCCGCCACCGCCGGGTCGCTGGCGACCATTCCAGTGATTCGAGGCAGCGCCGCGAATCCCACAGGGCCGTCATTCAGCAACGTCAGTGTCAGTCCCAGCCTCGCGGGCGGCGAACCCTTCGTGACATACGCCGGATCGAATTCCGGCGGCCCTGACCTCGTCTACACGTCGCACGAGGGCACGACGCACCTCTTCAAGGACGGGATCGCGCAGCCGAGCACGGTATGCGACCCGTTGCAAGCGCCGCAGAACCTGCCGCAAGGCTTCGCGTGCTCGTACACGAACCAGGTGAACGTGTGGACCTCGGCCGACCATGGCCAGACGTGGAAGCAGACCACTGTCGGCCCCTGTGTGGGAGCTGGCTGCGCCGGCCCGACCAGCCCGTTCGGCCTCGGCTTCAGCGACCCTGACTTCACGATCGATGAGGGCGGCTATCTCTACGACACCGGCATCGACCTGGCCAACGACGCGGTCTTCGCGTCGCACGACGGCGGCCACAGCTTCCTCATCGGCAACAACAACTGCCACAGCGGTGACCGTCCCTGGCTCGCCGGGGGCGACGTGCCCACCGACTCGCCCACAGGGGCGACGACGCCTCTGCTGGGCGAGGTATTCCTCGCGACCGACACGACGATCGACGCCAACGTTTCGGCGACAAGTGGTCACGAGATCTTCCGGGGCATCATCGGCACGAACCCGGCGATGGCGGGACAACCCAATCCGTCCCTGTTCTGCTACGGCGCCGCCGGTTCGCTCATCCCCAACGACCCGTCGGGCGCGACGGGGCCGGGCATCATGGACTTCGGCGCCTGGCAGACCACGGGCAGCTACAGCGCGGCCGGCAAGCTGTTCTACGACCACAACAGCATCAGCCCCTCCGATGGCTACCACGGCGCGCTCATCGACCCTGCGTTCTTCAGCAACGCGGACGGCACGCGCGGCGTCGGCATCAGCATCCTGAAGAGCGCTGATGCGGCGTTCGCCACGGGGTCGACGGTGACGCAGTTCACCGAGCAACACGAGGTCGGCGGGTACTCGGCGCCGTCGGGCTCGACATCACTGGCGCACTGGCCGTCGATCGCCATCGACTCCAACGACGTCGTCTACCTGGTGTGGGACACCCCCACCACGGACTCGAATGGCAACTACATCAACGCGATCAAGCTGGCGACGTTTGACCTGAAGAACCCGAGCGCAGGCTTCACCACTCCGATCACCATCGCGCAGGCGCTCGCGACTCCGACCATCGGCAGCCCCACCGGCACCGTGCTGTGGCCCTGGGTCGCCGTCGGCAACCCCGGCAACGTGTCGGTGGTCTGGTACCAGTACGACCGCAACCTCTCGCCGGACGGCGCCACCACGACGAGCACGAACAGCTGCGACTCGGCGAGTCCATGCGTGTTCACGATGGAGAAGAGCATCTTCGGGCTCGGCACCACGGGCCAGCAGATCTTCGGCCCCAACGACGCAGCCAACGGGTTCATGCACCAGGGTGGCATGTGCCAGGGCGGCACGACGTGCGTCGCGACCGGACAGGACCGCCGCCTGGGTGACTTCTTCACCAACGCCGTCGACGAGAACGGCTGCGTGCTGATCGCAACCGGCGAGACCCGCACCGACCCGCTGGCAGCGACGAGCCGCCCGCTCTACATCCAGCAGACGAGTGGCACCAGCCTCACCGGCAACACATGCGGCGCGCTCGCCACGGCCACGCCCGAGGTGGGGTGGACACCGCTTCTGGTGCTGGTTGCGGGTGGAACGACCGCCGCGCTGCTCGGCGTGACGGGCCGGCGCCGGAGGCGGCGCTCGGCAGCGTAGCCCCAACTCATCCCTGAGCGCCGCCAGGCGGCTGGCGTACGGTTCCGGCCGTGGCGACGTCGCCTGCGCTGATCACGCCCGAGCCTGCGGCGCCAGAGGAGCCCGCAAGCTACCGCCGCCTGTTCGCCATCCGCGGCATGGTGCCGCTGGTGGGCAGCTCCCTGCTGTCGCGCACCGCGTTGATGATGTCCTCGGTTGCCTTCGCGCTGCTTGGATTGCAGCGCTTCCACTCGGCGAGCATCGCGGGACTCAGCATCTTTCTTCTCATCTTCCCGGGTCTCGTGGTCAGCCCCATCAACGGAGCGCTGCTGGACCGGTTTGGCCGCAGGCGTCTGATGGTGCTGGACCTTGCTGTCGCCGCAAGCGGCCTGCTGCTGCTGGCTCTCCTCACGGAAACCAACCGTCTTGGCATCGGGGTGCTGCTGCTTGTCGTGTCGCTCGTGTCGCTCACGAGCACGCTGAGCGCGGGTGGTTCGCGATCGCTCTTTCCGCTGCTCGTGCCCAACAGCATGTGGGAGCGAGCGAATGCAACCGATGCGATCTGCTACGGCCTCGCGGCGGTTGCCGGTCCGGGGCTGGCCGGCGCGGTGACGGGCTGGCTGGGCAATGCAGCGGCGCTGGTGGTCATCGCGATCGGCTATGTGCTCGCAGCAGTCGCGATGCTGCGCGTGCCCGAACCGGCCGTGGCGCGCACGCCGTCGCGCGGCATCCTGCGCGACGCATGGCAGGGCCTCCGCCTGGTGCTGAGCAATCGCACGCTTCGGTGGTGTGCTGTCGCGATGTCGCTGCTGAACATGAGCGTCGGGCTCATCGCTGTTGCGCTGCCCGTGATCGTCCTCGCGTTGCACGGGAGCGCCGCGTCGGTCGGCGGGCTCTTCGCGTTGCAGGGACTTGCCGGAGTACCGGCAGCGCTCATGGCGGGTCGGATGCGGAGTCTGGGCCGTGAACGCGGCGTGATGGCGATGTGCTTCGTCGCGACGGGCGCGGCTGTGCTGTTGCTGCTGCTGCCCTCGGTGGCGTGGCTCGCGGTCGCGATGGCCTGCGTCGGACTGCTCGACGGCCCGGTGAACGTGGCGCTATTCTCACTCCGCCAGCGCCGCACGTCCCGGGAGTGGTTCGGCCGGGCCTTTGCGATTTCGATCGGACTCAACTACGCCGGCACACCCATCGGCGCCGCAGCGGCCGGGCCGCTCGTGAGCCACTCGGTGTCGACTGCCGTGGTCATCGCGGCGGCGCTTCCGCTGGTGGCGGCGTTCGCGGTCATGCGCATCCCGCGCGAGTAGGCCACCGGTCACGTATCCTGCAAGCCTCTGCGGGAGTGGAGTAATTGGCAGCCTCGATGCACTCAAAATGCATTGCCTGAAAGGGCGTGTGGGTTCGAGTCCCACCTCCCGCACCACATGCGCTGCCTAGCGCCTGCGCCCTTCCACGTGTCGCTTCAACGCTTCGAGGTCGCTGCGCACGTCGCGCCGCACCTGCTCGTGCGCTATGGGCCCCGCGAACCGCAGCACACCGCGTAGCCGCACGTCCGTCTCGTAGACGACGACCGTGGCGCCGTCACTCTCGCTGTAGTTCCAGGCCCAAGTGCCGCGCATCGTCATGCCGCTCACCGTGCCGGCGCACGTGCGGCCTGGCTCATACGCCGTCACGACCAGATCGAGGTCCTGCGTGAGTCCACCGGGAAGACGCACCGAGTAGCGCAGCTGCGTGCCGGCTCCGACGGGGCCACCGCCGACGACCTCGGTGCGCGCGATGGTCTTGGACCACCGTGGGACCTTGGGGATGTCCTAGTGCACCGCCTTCCAGATGCGGTTGACCGGAGCGTCGATCGCGATCTCCTCGCGGATGCGCGGCACGCGACCCAGCCTAACCGCGTCACGGGAGGTCAACCCCCGGGAACCTGAGGGCCCCGCCGGACGTACCCTCCCGCAGATGGACGACGAGGTCCTGCTCGAGCGGGCCCGCCGTGGCGATCGTGACGCGTTCACCTCCATCGTCACGCGTCACCAGGACGAGCTCTACACAATGGCACTCCGGCTTCTGGGCAACCCGGCGGACGCGGCGGACGTCGTGCAGGAAACCTTCCTCCGCGCGTACACCCGCCTGCCTGAGCTGCACGGCGCAACGGTGCGGGCGTGGCTGTTCCGGGTCGCCATCAACTGCAGCCACGACGTGCAGCGCCGCTCCGCTCGTCGCCCGGCGGAACCGCTCGAGGACGACGCCGGCAACATCGTCGAGCTGCCGGACCCGGCGCTCGGGCCCGATGCCACCGCGCTGGCCCGCGAGCGCGCCGAGGCGATCGCCGCAGCGTTGCGCGACCTGCCCGCCGACTTCCGCGCCGCCCTGGTGCTGCGCGACGTCAACGACCTCTCCTACGAGGAGGTGGCGCACGCGCTGCGCATCCCGCTCGGGACCGTGAAGTCCCGCGTCAGCCGCGGCCGCGGCTTGCTCGCAGCCGCGCTGCGTCAATCGCCGGTCATCTTCCCCGCCGCAGAGGGAGGCGCCTGATGGCCACCGAGCACGTGGCCGACCTCTTCTCCGCCGCCATCGACCGCGAGCTGTCCGCCGAGCAGGCGCGCCGATTCCGGAACCACCTCGACGCTTGCGACACCTGCAGGCGCGACTACGGCGTGTACCGGCAGAGCGTCGAAGCGGTGCGCGCCCTGCCCCATGCGCGCATGCCGATTCCCGTGCACGTCCCCGCCGGCGAGCCGGCGCGCGCGCGCATGGGCTTGGCGGGACTGTTCGCCCGCCTGCCCAGGCCGCGGCTCATCCCTGGTGGCGCCACCGCCCTCGCGGCCGTGGCAGCCGCGGTGATTCTCGTGCTCGTCACCCATGGCGCGCCGGCCGGCAGGACCCTGTCGAGCGGCGCCAATGCGCCGGCTGCGGGCGGCAACGCGGGCCCGCAGAGCGCGGTCACGGTTCCCGGAGCCTGCACGCCGGCCACGTCGAGCCTCACGGCGTCGAGCCCTCCGCCCGGCTTTCAGCAGGTCCGGGCCAGCACCGCCGGCGCACGCCCGGGTCAGCGGCTCGTGCTGGCCACAGCCTCCGCAACGGCCGCGCCAGGCAGCTCCGTGGTCGTCTTCGCCCAGCTCGCGCTGCCCCGGGCCGGGGCGGCCCCGCCGGGAGGCGGCGCACCGTCGCCGCTGACACTCGCGGTGAACCCATGCCTGACCGTGTCTGACGCGGCGCGAGCACTCGCTGTCGCGCCGCTGGGGCCCGTCGCCGAGGGAAATCCTGCCGCCACGGATTCCTCGAAGGGCTCTGCTGCGCCCGGCCTGCAGACGGTGACGATCCCGGCGGGCACGCCCGCCGGAACGGTCGTCCACATCGTGGCCACGATCCCCGCGGGCTTCCCTACGCCGGGCGAGCCGGCACTGACCGCCGAGCTCACCGTCACGGTGCAGTAGCCGCCGGCGCCGGCCACCCGCCCCGGGCGCACTACACTCGACGGCGATGACCCGCCGCTTGGCGAGCGTGGCGGTGGCGCTGATGGTCACGTCCTGCTCCGTGCCGCTCCTCGGCAACGACGCTCCGAACTACGGCTTCATCACGCTCTCGGACTCGGGCTCGCAGCTGGTCAGCGGCGCCACCGATGTCCCGCCCACGCTCAACCTCCGCATGCACGCGGCCGTTCCCTTCCGGGTGCAGGACGTGACCGCGCTCCTCGACTCGCGCACGCTGACGGTGCTGCCCAGCGGCGGCGACCTCACCGCCTCCACACCGCCGATGCCGCTCGGCTCGGCGCACCACCTCGACGTCACCATCGCCAACCGCGCCCAGGGGATCAGCCTCGACTTCAGCGTCATCTCTCCGACGGCCGCGATGCTGGCGGCGCACATCGACCCCAATGACGGCCTCGTGGTCGACGGCGTGTTCGACGACGCGCCGGACCAGGCCGCGGTGGCCAAGGCCTTCGGCGGCTCGCCCACATGGAGCGACCCGCAGCATGTGCGCGTGACCTGGGCGGGGGCGTCGCCGCCGTCGTCGGTGGCGCTCTCAGCGGCCGTTCACACGGCCCGCGGCTCACACCTGGCGGCGCCCATCAGCCTCGACCTGACGCACATCACTGCGGGCACGGTTAGGCGCGCCACCGAGCCCGCGGCCCCGGCGGTGAACGGCACGAGCGTCTTCGCGTTCGTGGTGGACACCGCCGCCTCCAACACGTCGCTGGCGCACCACCAGAGCGTGCTCACCTGGGTCAGCGCCACCGGGTGGCAGGCGCAGTCCGACGGGTCGATCCTGGGGACGCCGGATCCGGCCGCGGTCCGCCGCGCCGCCGCCGCCCGCCTGCCGGTGTGGCCATCGCTCTCCACCGACGTCACCAACCCGCCGGCAACGTCGACGTTGCTGGGCGACCAGTCCGCGGTGTCGCAGCTGATCGGCACCGTGGTGAACAGCGCGGTCGACGGCGGCTTCCCCGGCGTCAACCTCGACTTCGAGGCGATGGCGGCCACCGACAAGGCGGCGTTCACCTCGTTCGTCAAGCAGCTCGCCGGCGCGCTGCACGCTCACAACGAGCAGCTGATGGTCGACGTCGTGCCGCACGACACCGGCGGCACCAACCAGTTCTCCGCCGCGTACGACCTGCCGACGCTGGCGTCGTCCGCCGACCTCATCGATCTCATGGCCTATGACGAGCACGGCGAGGGAGGCAGCCCGGGCCCGGTCGCCGGGTTTGACTGGGATGAGTCGGTGCTGGCGGCGACCCTTCCCGGTCTCAACCCGGCGCACACGGTGCTGGGGATCCCGCTGTACTCGCGCCGCTGGACCGGCGGCACCGGCGCGTCCGCCTCGTACCCGGAGGCGGTGGCCACGGCGCTGGCCGTGCCGGGCGCTCGCGTGGGCTACGACTTCGGCGCGCAGACCCCGCTGATCACGTCACCCGACGGCTCGATGGTCACCTACTTCGATGACGCCGACAGCCTCGCCCGCAAGATCGCGCTGGTCCACGAGCACCACCTGGCCGGCGTGGCGGCCTGGCGCCTGGGGTTCGAGGATCCGAACTTCTGGGGGTTGTTCGGCTAGCCGCGGCTAGGACTCGGAGGCGCCGGTGCCGAGGTCGGGCAGGTTCAGCTCGTTGACCCAGTCGCGGATCTTGGCCATCCGCTCTTCGGTTTCGGGATCCGCCTCGGCGTCCCCGTCCTTCTCCGGCTCGGGCAGCATGCCCGCCTTCTCCAGGACCTCGCCGGCGACGAAGATGCCCGCGCCCACGCGGACCGCCACCGCGATGGCGTCCGACGGCCGCGAGTCGATCTCCAGGTTGCGCCCGTCGACCTTGGCCAGGATCCGCGCGTAGAAGACCTCGTTGCTCAGCGACGTGACCACGATGCGGTCCACCGTGACCTCGACGGCGCTGAGCACATTGGCAAGCAGGTCGTGCGTGATGGGCCGCTCCGGCGTGATGCCCGTGATCTTCAACGCGATGGCGTTGGCCTCGTTGATGCCGATCCAGATGGGCAGGTAACGCTCCGCCGACTTCTCCTTGAGGATCACCACGTGCTGCCCGGTGGGCATGTGAACGCGGATGCTGTCGACGGTCATCTCGACCAGGTCGGCGGCCATGGCCCGATCATAACGCCGCTACCGCGCCGCTACTCCTCGACGGTGGCACCCTGCCCGGGCAGCTCCTCGACGCCCAGCGACAGACGCACGGGCGCGGTGCCGAGACGCGCGCGCACCGCCCCGAGCAGGTGTGCGGCGAGGCATTCGCATGTCGTGTTGACCACCGGAAGCAGGCGCACGTCGCCGGCGGGGAGCACGTAGTGTCGCGTTGCCGCGTCCACCGCCACCCGGTCTCCGTCCTGCGTCACGCGCACCACGGGGCTGTGCGCGGGCAGCAGCATGCGCTCATCGAGCTCGTCGCACACGTCGCGCAGCGCGGACTTGAGCACGTGGAAATCCACGACCGTGCCCTCGGCGTCCACGCGGCCCCGGGCCCGCAGGCTCACGCGGTAGTTGTGCCCGTGGAGGCGTTCTGCCACGCCGTCGATGACGGAGAAATGCGCAGCGCTGAAGCCGATGTCGGCGCGCGCGAGGCGCAGCTCGACGGGCGCGCCGGAGGGCGGTTCGGCGGCGCTTGGGTGGGTCATGGGCCTGGGTACCATAGCCCGTGATGGCGCGCGAAAGCCTGGTCCTCATCGACGGTCACAACCTGGTGTACCGCGCCTTCTTCGCCATGCCCGCATTGAGCAACACGCGCGGCGAGATGACGAACGCCGCGTTCGGCTTCACCTCGATGTTGTTCAAGGCGCTGAACGACCATCACCCCACGTATGCAATCGCGGCCTTCGACCCGCCGGGCGGCACCTTCCGGCACGAGGAGTTCGCCGAGTACAAGGCGCAGCGCACCGCGCCGCCGCCGGAGCTGATCCCCCAGTTCGGCTGGTGCCGGGAGATCGTCGACGCGCTCGGCATCCCGGTGGTGGAGGTGCCCTCGTTCGAGGCCGACGACGTCATCGGCACGCTGGCGCGCAAGGCGGAGGAGCGCGGGCTCGACGTCATGATCGTCACCGGCGACCTCGACGTGCTGCAGCTGGTGACCGACCACGTGGTGGTGTTCGCCAGCCGTCGCGGCATCTCCGACACCATCGTGTACGACGTCGACAAGGTGCACGAGCGCTTCGGCTTCGAGCCGCCGCTCGTGGTCGATTACAAGGCGCTGCAGGGCGATCCCAGCGACAACATCCCGGGTGTGCCGGGCATCGGCGAGAAGACGGCGAAGAGCCTGGTGCAGGAGTACGGTCCGCTGGAGCGCATCCTCGATGCGGTGCCCGCGATGAAGGAGGGGCGTGTGCGCCGCGCGCTCGAAGGCCACATGGACCAGGCGCGGCAGAGCAAGCGCACGGCGACGATCCGCGTGGACATGGAGATCGACCTCGACCTGGAGCCGGCGCGCCTCTATCACTACGACGAGGAGACGGTGCGCGCGCTGTTCGAGCGCTTCGAGTTTCGCAGCCTGCTGACGCGGCTGCCCGGCCGCGACGGCGACGGCGCCGCGCCGCCACCCGCCGCGTCCAACGGCGCGAGCCGCAGCAACGGCCAGGCGCTGCTGACATTCGATGCGCCCCCGCGGGCTGCCGCGGAAACGCCGCTGCAGAACGAGGTCGTGGTGCTGCGTGACGCGCACGCCACCGCTGACGCGGTGGAGCGCATCCGCGAGGCCGGGGCGTTGGATGTGCGCACTGTGGTCGAGGGGAACCCGCGCACGGGCGCGCTCCTCGGGGTCGCGTTCACCGCACCATCGCTGGGCACCAGCTACTACATGCCGCTGCGCGACGGTGACAGCGCAGATGACGCGGCGGTGCAGGCCGTGGCCGGCGTGCTCGCCGACCCGGGCATTCGCAAGCGCGGCTTCGACCTGAAGCGCGAGGTCCTGGCCTGGAAACAGCGCAAGGTCGAGGTGGCGGGACTGAGCTTCGATGCGATGCTGGCCGCGTACCTCACCAACACGCGCCTGCGCGTGCCCGCACTCCCCGTGCTTGGCCAGGACTACCTGGGCCTGCGCGTGGACGTGGAGGAGTCGCTGCTCGGCTCGGGGCGCTCCAAGCGCGCGCTCAGCGACGTGCCGACCGACGAGGCGGCGGCGTACTTCGGCGCCTGGGTGGAGCTGCTCGAGCCGGTCGGCGCCCTGCTCGCCAGGCACCTCGACGACATGGACGCGCGCGCGTTGCACGACGACCTCGAGCTGCCCCTCGTGCCCGTGCTCGCCGCCATGGAGCTGCGCGGCGTCGCCATCGACTGCGACCTCCTGCAGGCCATCAGCGCCGAGATGTATCAGCGCATCACCGCGCTCGAGGCCGAGATGCACGAGCTGGCCGGCTACACGTTCAACCCGGGCAGCACGCAGCAGCTGGCGCG
>JAFARE010000033.1 GCA_019245575.1 Candidatus Dormiibacterota bacterium
TCAAGGAGCTGCCGATGGAGTACGCGGTGGAGCTCAACCGGTTGCTGGCGCTCTCCATGGAGGGGGCGGTCGGTTGATCACGCCCGCCTCGGCGGCCGCACCGGACGCGCCGGCGTTCGCGGCGGCGGTCGAGGAGCGTCTCGGCGCCACTCGCGAGGGATGGCTGGCGGATCGGCGGCGCGCCGCCTGGGACGCCTTCAGCACCATGCCGATGCCCTCGTCGCAGCGTGACGAGGACTGGCGGCGGACCGACGTCTCCAAGCTGCGACTCGAGGACTTCCACTCCGCGGACGCGAGCGACGAGACCCTGGTCAACGCCAGCCGCGACCGTCGCGACCGCGCCATCCCCGACGCGGCGCTGCTCATCGACGCACCGCCGGTGACGCGCATCGACCAGAGCGACGCGCTCACCGCGGCCGGGGTCGTGCTCACCTCGCTCGACGAGGCGGCGACGCTCCACGGGGACCTCGTCGAGCGCGCCCTGGGGCGTGTCGGGGTCGGCGAGTCGTCGTTCGTCGCGCTGTGGAACGCGCTCTGGGCAGGCGGCGCATTCATCTACGTCCCCCGCTCGGTCGAGGCTTCGGTGCCGGTGTGGGTGGCGCACAGCGTCGCCGGCGACCACGCCGCAACCTTCCCAGCGACGGTGGTCGTGCTCGAGGACAACGCTTCGCTCACCCTCGTCGACGACTACCTCTCCGCCGACAACGACGACCAGCTGTTCAGCGACGCCATCACCATCGTCGTCGCCGGCCGGGGGGCGCGTCTCGACCACTGCATCCTTCAGCAGTGGGGCGCGGGCGCGTGGCACGTCGCGCTGCACCGCACGCTGCTCGAGCAGGACGCGCGCTTGCGGATGTTCGGCGCCACGCTTGGCTCGCGACTCCAGAAGTCTTACTGGCAGGTGCTCCTCGAGGGCCGCGGCGCTGAGGCCAACATCGCCGGGGTCGCGTTCGGAGACAAGGCGCAACACCTCGACCACCAGTCGCTGCAGGCGCACCGCGCCCCGGAGACCACCAGCCGGTTCGCGCTGAAGGCGGCGGTGCGCGACCGCGCGCGCAGCGTGTACAGCGGGCTCATCGACGTCGACCGCGAGGCGCCGAAGACCGACGCGTACGTCCAGAACCGCAACCTCATCCTCAGCCACGAGGCCACCGCCGACTCGATCCCGCGGCTCGAGATCCGCGCCAACGACGTGCGCTGCGGGCACGGCGCCACCGCCGGCCACATCGACGACGAGCAGCGCTTCTACCTGATGGCGCGCGGTGTGCCGCTCGAAGAGGCGGACAAGCTCATCGTGCGCGGCTTCATGGACGACGTCCTCGGCCGCGTGCCCCTCAGCGGTGTGCGCGAGCTTCTGGGCGAGCTGCTCGACGCTGAGATCGCCGGCCACACGCAGGCCGGGCTCGCGGAGGCATCTGCGTGAGCGTCGCGCAGTGGGTCGAGGTCGCGCGCGCGGAGGACCTGCCCCCAGGGCACGCCGCGCGGGTCGAGATCGACGGTGTGCCGGTGGCGCTGTTCAACGTCGACGGCGAGTTCTTCGCCATCGACGACACGTGCAGCCACGAGGAGGCGTCGCTGAGCGAGGGCGATCTGATCACCGACCGGTGCGTCATCGAATGCCCGCTGCACGGCTCCAGCTTCGACCTGCGCACAGGCGACCCGATCACGCTGCCGGCCGTGGAGCCGGTGATGGTGCACCGCGTCGAGGTGGCGGAGAACGGCATGCTGCGGGTCGCGCTCAACCAGGACGCCGAGTGACCACCGAGGCGACGGTGCGGAGTCCGGCGCTCGACGTGGAGCGCCTGCGCGCGGACTTTCCAATCCTGCAGCGCCGGGTGGCCGGCCGGCAGCTGGTCTACCTCGATTCGGCCGCCACCACGCAGAAGCCTGCGCCGGTGCTGCGGGCGGTGGATGCGTACTACGCAACCAGCAACGCCAATGTGCACCGCGGCGTGCACGCGCTCGCCAGCGAGGCCACCGACCTGTACGAGCGGGCCCGCCAGCGTGTGGCCCGATTCATCGACGCACCGGCGGAGGGAATCGTGTTCCTGCGCAACACGACCGAGGCGCTCAACCTGGTGGCCTCGTCGTATGCGCGCGAGCTGCTCACATCCGGCGACCGCGTGGTGCTCAGTGTGATGGAGCACCACAGCAACCTGGTGCCGTGGCAGCTCGCGGCGGAGCGTGCCGGTCTGCAGCTCGCATACCTGGACATCGACGACTCGGGCCGGCTCGACCTGGCCGGCCTCGATGAGCTGCTCGCGCCGCCGACAAAGCTGCTCAGCCTGGTGCACATGTCCAACGTGCTCGGCACGGTCAACGACATCAAGTCGATCGCCGCCCGGGCGCACGCCGCCGGGGTGCTGGTCGCCGTCGACGCGGCGCAGTCCGTGCCGCACTCGACCGTGTCGCTGCGCGACCTCGACGTCGACTTCCTCGCCTTCAGCGGGCACAAGATGTGCGGCCCGATGGGCGCCGGCGTGCTCTGGGCGCGGCCCGAGCTGCTCGAGCGCATGCCGCCGTTCCTCGGGGGCGGCAGCATGATCAGCCGCGTGACGCTGGAGCGCACGACGTGGAACACGGTGCCGCACAAATTCGAGGCCGGCACACCGGACGTCGCCGGCGCGGTCGGCCTGCACGCGGCCTGCGACTACATCGACTCAATTGGGCGCAGCGCCATCCGCGAGCACGAGCGCGGCCTCACCCGGCATCTGCTCGACGTGCTCGACGAGGTCGGCGACGTCACGGTGTACGGGCCCCGCGACGCCGATGCGCAGGGCGGGGTCGTGAGCTTCAACGTCGGCGACGTGCACCCGCACGACGTCGGCACCATCCTGGATCGGAGCGCCATCGCGGTGCGCGCCGGCCATCACTGCGCGCAGCCATTGATGCGCCGCCTTGGGGTGGCCGCGACGGTGCGCGCGTCGGTGTACCTGTACAACACGCATTCGGAGATCGACTCGCTCGGCGCCGCCCTGGGCGACGTCAAGCGCATCTTCAAGGTCGGCTAGACCGGCTCCCCCTCGCGCATGGGGAGCGGCACCGGAACGTCCGCTGCCGCGAGTGGCAGCGCCACACGGCGCGGCAGGCCGACGGCGCACACCAGCGCACCCAGCATCAGCATCACGCTCGCGCCCCAGAACGGAATCCCCTCGCCGAAGCCGTACAGCGCGCCGAGCACCGCCGCGCCGAAGGCGCTGCCGCCGAACTGAAAGAACCCCCCCGCACCCATGGCCGCGCCGCGCGAGTCCTCGGGCGCGCTGTCACCGATCACCGCGTACAGCGACGGTTCGAGAAAGACGAACGCGACCGCTTCCAGCGTACCGACGGTGAGGATGACGCTCAGCGGCCGGAGAAACGGATAGCTCGCCGCGCATGCGGCCGTCGCCAGCATCGCAGCCGGCACAAGCCGCCGGCGATCGACGCGGTCCGCGATGCGCCCGCCGCGCCGCGCGAGCAACAGGATCGGCACGGCGAACAGGCTGATGGACAGGCCGATCACGAACGCGCTGTTGCCCCGCGCGCTGAGGTATTGAGGCCACACGACGTCATACATCGAGAAGACGGTGCCGATGGCCAGGAGGCCCGCCGCCGGCACGAGGATTCCGCGTATGCGCCACCAGCGAAAGGGGGCGCGCGCGACCGCCTCGCGTGGCGCTCGAGTCTCTGCCACTCTGGACATCGGCAGGAGCCCGAGCAGCACTGCGATGCCGGACACGCCGAACGCAGCGGAGTCGCGCCACAGCGCGGCCGCTCCACCCAGCGCGGGGCCGAGCAGCAGGCCGACCATCTCGCACGCCTGCATCTGGCTGAAGCGCTCGCCACGGCGGCCGGGTTCGCTGAGGTCTGTGAGCGAGGCCAGCAGCGCCGGAACATAGGCGCCGCTGGCGACTCCCTGGAGCATGCGCAGCACCGCGAGCAGCCAGAGCGGGCCGATGTCGGCGAACAGCGCCAGTGAGAGAGCGCCATACGCCAGACGGCTGCCGAGCAGCACCGGGCGCCGGCCGACGCGGTCCACCAACCGGCCGGCGGGAACCTGAACCAGCGTGTTGGCCAGCAGCGGGCCCGCGATGAAGAGCGCCACCGCCGCTGACCCGCCCCCATGGCGCGCCACGTACAGCGGCGCAACCGGGAAGAGCGCGGCGATGCCGGTGAACATGATCACCTGCCCCGCGAGGAGCCAGAACGCTGGGCTGCGCCCGCGCGACAGCCAGAGACGTACGCGCATCCCACCATTCTCGGCGGCGCAGGGAGGAAGAGGTTTTGCGCGCAGCCCGTTGGACTACGATGAAATCGTGGCAGTCGGATTCACACCGGTCGACGACGATCTCTACCGCGAGATCATCCTCGACCACTACCGCAATCCGCGGCACAAGCAGGCTCTGCCCGCAGCCGATCGCACCGTCGCGGCGAACAATCCGCTGTGCGGCGACGAGATCGACCTCATGCTCCAGCTCGACGGCGAGGGCATCCGCGCCGTGGCGTTCGAGGGCCGCGGCTGCTCAATCAGCCAGGCGTCGGCGAGCATGCTGTGTGAAGCCGTGACCGGCATGCGCATCGGCGACGCGGAAGCGCTCGCTGAACGATTCCGCGCAATGCTGCAGGGGAGCAGCGCCGATCCCGGTGACATCGGAGATCTCGAGGCCCTGCAAGGGGTTCGCGCCTATCCGGTGCGCGTGAAGTGCGCCACACTCGCGTGGAACGCGCTGCTGGAAGCGCTGCACCAGGACAACGCGGAGGAACAGCGTGACAGCACCTGACAACGGCGCGGCGGCGCAACAGCAGAACGGCGAGCAACAGGCGGGGTCGCAGCCCGCGCGCGCTTCCGACGAGCTGGTCCGCGCCGCGCTGAGCGAGGTGTACGACCCGGAGATCGGCATCGACATCGTGTCGCTGGGGCTGATCTACGGCACGCACATCGACGACGACGGCCTGCTCACCATCGACATGACGCTGACCACGCCGTACTGCCCGCTGGGACCGATCATTCAGACGCAAGCGCACGCGGTGTGCTCGCCGCTGCCCGGGGTGCAGGACGTGCACGTCAACCTCGTGTGGTCCCCGCCCTGGGACCCGCGCACGATGGCCTCGGAGGAGGCCCGCCTGGAGCTGGGCATCTACTGAGCCCATTCCCCGCGCCGGGCGCCCGGGGTGGCATCGTTTGCGCGTGGAGCGGCTGTTCACCGTGGCGGAGGCGAACCAGCTCATCCCGGCGCTGCGGGAGCTGCTCGAGCGGTTGCGCGCGGCGCGCGCCGCTCTGACCGACCAGTCCCAGCGGGCCACGCGGCGAGCCGCTTCCAACGGCTCGGCCCTGGCCGCGACCGCGGGGTCGAGCGCCGAGGACGCGTTCAACGCCCTGCTCGGCGAGATCGAAGCCCTGGGCGTGACCGTGCGCGACGCCGAGTCGGGCCTGGTGGATTTCGCCGCCACCCGGGAGGGTGAGCCCATCTACCTCTGCTGGCGCCCGGACGAGGCCGAAGTGAGCTTCTGGCACCCCCGCGACACCGGCTTCGCCGGCCGCCAGCCGCTGTAGGACGGCACCGCGGACAGGCACCGCGGGACAGACCCCACCAATTGTTAGGTTGGGTGACCAACCTAACAGGCTTCCGCGGGAGGAGCGGCGTCGCGGCTGCCGGATCGGCCCCGATTGGTCGTACACTTCGCTTGCGTCTCTCCGGCCAGCCGCCCTCGCACTTTCACATCGACGCACGCGAGGCAGCGGTGCGGCACTCAGCCAAAAGGAGGATCCTGCCCATGATCGATTGTCCGAGTACCGCCTCCTGCCCCACCAGCGTCACGGGGAGCTGACTGCCGGGATCCGGACCTGCCAACGGGAGAGGCGCTCGACCGCCCCATAGCGGTCCTCCCTCCCAGGCGCTGAAGCGCGTTTCAGACGCGCTGCTGCCGCTCAGACGAAGCGGGCTGTTTCCGCCTGCGCCGCGCGAGTGGCGACGTCGGGCGCGGCCACGATCTGGTCGCGTTCGACGTATCCCTCGGTGCCGTCCTTGAGGCGCACGCGCACGAACGTGCTGTCCCCACCGGGGACGGCCTCGAGCTCCGATGCGGTGAGCACGTCCGCCCCGCGGGCGGCGTCGTAGCGTGGTTCGCTGAAAAGCCGATAGGGCACGCCGGCCCACGAGGCGACCAGGCTGACCGGGCCGGGCGGGATCACGCGCTGCCGGTTCACCGAGCGGGGCTCCCGGGCGACCGCGGAGAGGAGCTTGACCAGCTGCAGCGCCCGGGTCACCGGCCCGCGGTCGGCGCGCCCCATCGCCTTCGCGATCAGCCCGCCGCCTGAGCTTGCCTCGACCTCCACCCGGGTGCCCACGGCGTCCGTGACGGCGCGACAGGCGACCCAGCGAAGCGCTACGCGGGGGCGGCCCCACTGACCAAAGAGCCCGCGCCGGCGGTGCTCCACGATCCGGGCCTCGTTCTCGCCGACCACCTCGAAGCGGTAGGGACGGGTGCCGATCAGCTGCTCCATGGTCGCGAACACCTCGCGGGGTGGCGCCGAGGTCACGAAGCGCCAGGTGTAGACGGTCTTGGCCAGCACGCTGGAGGATTCTACGGATGCGGAAGGCGGCGGCTCGCTCTGAATTCATCGCCGTTTCATGGGGAACTCAGGGCTTCGGCCGTCGCAAGGGGTTTTCCACAGACCCGCTCCGGACGAAGCTCCGCCCCGATCGAAAGGGTTGTCAAATCGCAAGCCTCACCTGGGGAAACCGTGGAAAACCGCCTTCGGGCGAGCGCTGAGTTCGCGGCGCGTGCGCATAATCCCGCGAGATGGGCCCTCAGATCCTGGCGGTTGCCAACCAGAAGGGCGGCGTGGGCAAGACCACGACCACGGTCAACCTAGCCGCAGCCCTGGCCGAGATGGGCCGCCGGGTCCTGGTGATCGACATGGACCCACAGGCGAACGCGACGTCCGGGCTCGGTGTCGACCGGCGCACCATCGACACAAGTATCTACGACAGCGTGGTCCTGGGCCGGCCGCTCGCCGACGCCCGCCGGCCCACCCCGATTCACGGCCTCGACGTGGTGCCTTCGGACATCGCGCTCGCCGGCTCCGAGATCGAGCTGGTGGGACTCGCCAGGCGCGAGCAACGCCTCCACTACGCCCTCGACGCGATGCAGCCGGACGACGACTACGTCTTCATCGACTGCCCGCCCAGCCTCGGCCTCCTCACCGTCAACGCCGTCGTCGCTGCGCAGAGCCTGCTGGTGCCGATCCAGTGCGAGTTCTACGCGCTGGAGGGATTGGGCCTGCTCACGCACACGATCGCGCTGCTCCGCCGCGAGCTCAATCCCAGCCTGCGCATCGCCGGGATCGTCATGACGCTCTTCGACGGCAGGCTGGCGCTGGCTCACCAGGTCGTCGACGAGGTGGCGGCCCGGTTCGGCGAGCAGCTCCTCCAACCGCTCATCCCGCGCAACGTCCGCCTCAGCGAAGCGCCCAGCCACGGCATGCCGGTGACCGTGTACGACCCAGCCTGCCGGGGCGCCGTCGCCTATCGCGAGCTGGCGCGCAATTTCGACCGGCGCATGCAGGACCAGCCCGCGGCCGCTGCAGGCGGGCTGTGAGCGATCCCGAGGGCCCCTCGCGGGCCTTCCGCCGCCGGGGGCTGGGCCGGGGCCTCGAGGCGCTGTTCACCGCAACGCCGGAGGTGGAGGGCGAGGCGCCCCTCCTGGTGTCCGTCGAGCCCAAGGGCGTGCTCCCCAATCCCGAGCAGCCGCGCCAAGATTTCGACGAGGAGGGTCTCGACGCCCTCGCCGAGTCCATCCGCATCCACGGCCTGCTCCACCCCATCGTCGTGCAGCGCGACCCGGCCGGCTACCGGCTGGTTGCGGGCGAACGCCGCCTGCGCGCCGCGCAGCGGGCCGGGGTCACGACCATCCCCGCGATCGTGCGCCCCGCGGCCGAGTCGGGCCGCCACTCCCTGGAGATGGCGCTCACCGAGAACCTGCTGCGCACCGACCTCAACCCCCTGGAGGAAGCCGCGGCCTACGCCCGCCTGGCGGACGCCTTCGGGCTGTCCCACGAGGCCATCGCCATGCGCCTCGGGCGCGCGCGCCCGACCATCAGCAACGCCATCCGGCTGCTCGGCCTCACCGCGCCCGTCCAGGAGGCGCTGGCGGAGGGGCGGCTGGGCGTGGGCCACGCCCGAGCGCTCCTGGGCCTCCCCGACCCGGCCGAGCAGGAGGCCCTGGCGCGTCAGATCGAGGCAGAGGGCTGGACCGTGCGCGCCACGGAGCGCGCTGTGCAGGTCCGCGCCGACGCAGCCCAGATCCAGCAGCCGCCGCGCGCCGGCGCCCGTCCCACACCGGCGCAGCTCTCCGCCGACGACGAGGCGCTGCAGCGCGGCCTGGAAACGGCACTCGGCCTTCCTGTTCGACTACACCGCAAGCGCCGCGGCACAGGCGGCTCCGTCATCGTGGACTTCCAGGACAACTCAGACCTGGACTCGCTGTACACGCGCCTGAGCGGCCCGCCGCTCTAGGCCCGGGCGAGCCGAGTGTCGAGCGGCGGGGCGCCAGAGGTGCTCCGACCGCGTGTCGCCGAGGGGCGCCGTCCACCGACGCCCCCTGCATGCAGCGCGCCGGGGTCAGCCGATCGGCCTGTCCGCGGCTCCGGTCAGGCGCGCTTCAGCGGCCCCCGTGTCGAGGTTGGCCAGGAAGGACTCGATGTACTTGGGCCGCTCCGCCGGCTTGTAGTCGAGCAGGAAGGCATGCTCCCAGACGTCCATCACCACGATCGGCTTGAAGCCGGCGACGTTGCCGTCCTCGTGCAGCGTGATCCAGTGGTTGCTGAGGCGGCCGGTGGCAGGGTCGAGGTACGTCACCGCCCAGCCCACGCCGCGCATGCCGCCGATCGCGGTGAAGTCCTTCTTCCACGTCTCGATGTCCCCGAAAGACTCACCCAGGGCACGTCCCAGCGCGGACGAGCTCGATATGTCGCCGCCCGTGTCCGGCTTCATGTTGCCGAAGTACCACTCGTGCAAGACCATGCCGTTGTACTCAAAGCCCAGCCGCCGCGTGAGCTCGGCGTACGCCGGCGACGCGGTCTGGCCGTTCTGCGTCATGTCCACCAGCTGCTCGTTCAGCAGGTTCGTGTTTTTGACATAACCGGCATAAAGTCCGAAGTGCACCTCGAGCGTGTGGTCGGAAATGCCCGTCAGCCCGTGCAGATCGAATGCGCGCTGCTTGTATGGCGTCTGCGTCAGGAGTGCCATCTCACGCCCTCGTGTGAACAGGATTGACACACGGCCCACCAGGTCCGGCGACCATTCTGGCAGCGGGGACACGCCGCGCGCACAGCGCCGCTACTCGCCCGCGGCAGGGGCGTGTTACGCAGCGGTCATAATTCCAGGGGCGTGACTCAGATCAGTTCGCCGTCTCCGCCTGGCCAGGAGGCGGCGCCGGCCGGCGTGCCGGCCGGCAAGGGCCGCCGCTCCCGGCGTTCGGCGTGGGTCCGCGACATCCTCGAGGTGCTGCTGATCGCGTTCATCCTCTACCTCGTCATCTGGAACGCGCTGCAGACGGTCCGCGTCGACGGCACCAGCATGGTGGGCACGCTGCAGGACAAGGATCTGCTGCTGGCGAGCAAGGTCTCCTACGACTTCGGGATGAACCCGTCCCGGGGGGACATCGTCATCCTCATACCGCCGGGCCAGTCTTCCAAGGACTTCATCAAACGGGTGATCGGCGTCCCGGGCGACGTGATCGAGATCGACGGATCGAGGCAGCCCACGCAGGTGCTGATCAAGCCCGGCGGCCAGGGCCCCTTCCAGGTGCTGCAGGAGCCGTACCTGCCGTCTGCGTGGACGACGCAGGACTTCTGCTGCCGGCCCGACGGCACCGCCTCGGCCACGACGGAGCCGGTCACCATCCCGTCGGGCAAGTACTTCGTGATGGGCGACAACCGCAACTACTCGAGCGACTCGCGCATGTTCGGACTGGTGCCCCGCAAGAACATCCTCGCCAAGGCGTTCGTGCG
>JAFARE010000027.1 GCA_019245575.1 Candidatus Dormiibacterota bacterium
GTTGCTGTTCAGCGCCGTGCCCAACGTGCGCGTGTACGACCCGGCGTTCGCGTTCGAGCTCGCCACGATCATCAAGGACGGGCTGCGCCGCATGTTCGTCGAGGGTGACGACGTCTTCTACTACCTCACGCTGTACAACGAGAACTACGCGATGCCGCCGATCCCGGACGGCGTCGAGGACGGCATCGTGCGCGGCCTCTACCTCTTCCGCCCGGCACAGGATGGCCACTCACATCACGCGCGGATCGTCGCGAGCGGCACGGCCATGGGGGCCGCGTTGGAAGCCCAGCGCATGCTCGCGGAGCAGCACGATGTCGCCGCCGACGTGTGGAGCGCGCCGAGCTTTCAAGCGCTGCGCGAGGATGCGATCGACGCCGAGCGGTGGAACCGCCTGCATCCTGATGCCGAGCCGCGCGTCCCGTACGTCGCGCAGCAGCTCGGCGGTGCTGACGGACCTGTGGTTGCGGTCAGCGACTACATGAAGATGGTGCCGGACCAGATCGGGCGCTTCGTGCCGCAGCCGTTCATCCCGCTCGGCACCGACGGCTACGGACGCAGCGACACGCGAGCCGCGCTGCGGCAGCACTTCGAGGTCGATGCGCCGTCGATCGCGGTCGCGGTGCTGGACGGCCTCGCGCGACAGGACCGGCTGCCGCGCCACACCGTCGCCGCCGCAGTCGAGCACTACGAGCTGCGCACGGAGCTGCCGGACCCGCGCATCCGCTGACGGCGCACCGACACAGGTGGACCGCGACCGTCACGGAGGCGAGACGGCACGGCTCGGAGCGTGAGTCGAGCCGAGTGTCGAGCGGCGAGGCGGCAGAGCCGCTTCGACCGCGTGTCGCGGGCAGCCTGTGTCGGTGCGCCGGCGAGCGGATCTACGCGGACAGCTGCAGCGACGTGTGCAGCTCGTAGCGCGAGCCGCCCGCTCCAGGGTGCGACTCGTAGAGCACGAGGCGCTCGGCGACGAACGTCGACGCGGGCCAGCCGTCCGCGCGCGCGGCGTCCCACGCCGCGCGACCCGCGCTCGACCAGGGGACGCGAGGCCGTCCCAGGGTGCAGTGCGCGCGGTAGCGCCGCGTCTCAACTTCGAAGCCGGCCTGGTGGAGCACCTCGCGGCAGCCGTGCGCCAGCTCGACGACGCCGGCAGGTTCCTGCTTGCACCCCAACCAGAGCACGCGGGGCCAGCCGTGCGGCGGGAAGGATCCCAGCGTGTCGAGTGTCACCTCGCCTGCGCGTGCGCTGGAAGCGACGGGCGACACCGCGTCGAGCGCGCGGCGCACGTCGTCATCCGGGATCGAGCCGAAGAAGTGCACGGTGATGTGCAGGGTCTCGGGGCGTGCCCAGCGCACGCCCGCGATGCGCTCGCGAAGTGACGCCAGGAGGCGCTGAGCCTCGGTCAATGCGGGGTCGCGCAGCGGAACCGCAAGGAAGCACCTCACGGCGTCGGCGTGAAGGACGGGGCGCCGCTGCACGGGTTCGCGCCGGCGTCGTTGACGTACACGTGGATCTGGCCCGCGCCGCACAGCTGCGCAACCGTGACGAACAGCGCCTCGGAGAACCATGCCGGCCGGCTCGTCACGGTATATGGGGTGGGCGCGGCGACCAGGATGTGGCGCACGCTCCACGATGCTGCCGTCTTCGCGTAGACCTCGATCACGTCGTAGCCGCCGGCGTCGTGCACCGGCGGCATCGAGTACGTGTTGACCGGCTGGGAGCGCACCGCCGCGGCGAACGCCGGATCGCTGCCGGCGAGCTGCGCCGCGGTGATCACGCCGAGGTTGCCGCCGCTGCTGCTGGTGTTGACGTCATCCGACATCTGCTTGGCGACTGTGGCAAACGCAGTGCCCGCGGCCAGCTGCTGCTCGACCTGCGCTGCGCGGTCCTTGGCAAACGCATCCTCGAGGCGCTGCTCGTTGACCTGCGCGCGAATCTCGTCCTGCAGCTGCGCGAGCGAGCCGCCCGCGCTGGCGAGCTGCGCCTGCAGCGTGCTGAGACCGCCCACCGCCCTGGCATCCGCGTCGACCTGCGCCCGCACCTCCGCGTCCGTGACCTGCAGGCCGCGCGACGCGGCCTCCGAGGCGATGACGGAGTCCAGGATCAGGCTGCGCACCACCGTGGCGCGCAGCTGCGTCTGCATCGCCGCGTTGGCGGATGGACCGCCGCCCTGCGCGATCGACGTGAGCGTGCTCTGCAGCCGCACCTCGAAGGCCGCCTGCGTGATGCTCACCCCGGCCACGCGCGCAACCACAGCGGGTGTCTCACCCGATGGCGACGGCGCGCTCGAGCCGCACGCGCACATCGCCGTCGCGCACGCAACCACGCCGAGGATTCCTGATCTGCCCACGCCGCCCGAGTGTAGGGACGCGCGCGCCCGGCACCGCCGTCAGGCGGGCTGGCGTTCGCCTCCCAGTCGCACGCCGAGGGCGCCCTCGTGCACGCGCGCCCGGAATGAGGGCGTCGCCGCCACGGCAAGCGCGCTGGCGCCCACCAGGATGGCGCCGATGCCGATGGCGTCGAACAAGCCCATCACATGGGACACCAGCCCGTAGAGGACGGTGCCCAGTGGCTGCAGCCCGGCGAAGATGGTGGCGTAGATGCCGAGCAGGCGGCCGCGCAGCGCGGGGTCGGTGTCCGTCTGCAGCAGCGTCGTCAGCGACGTGTTGATCGCCACGAAGGCGAAGCTCAGCCCCACCAGCGCGGGCAGCGTGACGGGCAGGACACCCGAGTGTGCGATGAGGAAAAGGCTCACCGCGTACACGGGGCCGCCGAGGAGCAGCAGCTGCAGCCGCCGCGCCCCGCGCCCCAGCGCAGCGATGACGAGCCCGCCGGCGAGCCCGCCGATGCCGCCGACGCTGTACATGATCCCCAGCACCTGCGCGCCCGCATGCAGCTGTGTTTTGGCCAGCACTGGAAGAAACGGCATGTATGCGACACCGAAGAAGGCCAGCGTCGCGCAGACGATGACCACGCCACGCACCAGCGCGTCGCGCCGCACCTGCTGCAGGCCGGCGACCAGGTCGCCCATCGCGGTGCGTCCGGCGGCGCGAGGCAGGGGGGGCACGTCCGGGATGACGAACACGAGCACGAGGATCGGCGCCAGGTACGCGACGGACAGCGCCCCGAAGCACGCCGCCGGACCGACCGACCCGATGAGCAGCCCGGCCACCGACGGCCCCACGATGCGCGTTGCGCTCATGGCCGCCGACCCGAGCGCGACCGCGTTGACCACGACGTCGCGCTCCACCAGGTCGGCCACCAGCGCTTGCCGGGTGGGCAGGTCCATCGCGTCGGTGGCGCCGAAGACCAGCGCCACGATCACGATCGCGTAGAACTCCGCGTGGCCCGTCGCCACCAGCATCGCGAGAGCGCCGGCGCTGATCCCGAGAACCGACTGCGTGACGAGGAGGATGCGGCGCCGCGGCAGGCGGTCTGCGAGCAGTCCGCCGACCAGCGACAGCGCAACCGCCGGCAGCCCGTCGGCGGCGGCCACCACGGCCACGGCGGTTGTGCTGCCGGTGCGCGCGTACACGAGGTAGCCGAGGGCGACCACCTGCATCCACGTGCCCAGCAGCGTCGGCCACTGTGCCGCCCAGTACCAGCGGAACGGACGCACGCGGAGCGCGGGCGGCAGCCTGCGCGCAGTCACTCGGCCATCATCCGCCATCCGGCTGCGCCGCGCACCGGCTACCGGCGGCGTCACCATGTCCCTCCGTGTTGCGCCACTCGCTGCTCTGGGCGTCGCGCCGGCGGAGCATCCACACCGCGGTCGTCACGGCCCCGGTCACACGGTCACTGGTGCGGCGCTTCGTCGCGGGCGAGACGGTGGACGATGCGGTGCGGGCCGCCCGGGCGCTCGCCGACGCCGGGCTGCACGCCTCGCTCGACCACCTCGGCGAGTACACGCACAACGCGGCGGACGCCGCCGCGGCGGTCGAGGCATACGTCACGCTGCTGCGCCGCTTCGCCGACGAGGGGCTGAGCAGCTGGGCCGAGGTGTCGGTGAAGCTCAGCGCTGTCGGCCAGTCGATCGACGAGGCGATGGCGCTTGACAACGCGCGCGCCATATGTCGCGCCGCGTGCGAGGCCGGAACCACGGTCACGATCGACATGGAGGACCACACGACGACCGATTCGACGCTGCGCATCGTCGCGCTGCTGCGCGAGGACTTCCCGTCGACAGGTGCTGTGCTGCAGGCGTCGCTGCACCGTTCCGAAGACGACTGCCACGCCCTCGCGACACCGGGCGTGCGGGTGCGCCTGTGCAAGGGCGCGTACCAGGAGCCGGCAACGGTCGCCTGGCAGCACCTTCGCGACGTCCGCGGCGCATTCCTGCGCTGCCTGCGCGTCCTGGCGACGGGTGGCGCGCACGTCATGGTGGCCACGCACGACCCGCGGCTCATCGCCGCGGCCGGCCGCATGCTCGCCGAGCTCGCGCCGCACGGCACGCACGAGTACCAGATGCTGTACGGGATCCGACCCGACGAGCAGCGGCGGCTTGCCGCCGCGGGCGAGACGGTGCGCGTGTACACGCCGTTCGGCACGCAGTGGTACAGCTATCTGATGCGGCGCATGGCGGAGCGTCCGGCAAATCTCGCACTGGTGCTGCGCGCCGCCGTCAGCCGCCGCTGAACGGCCTCAGGCCGCGCTCGCAGCCGCCGTCCGGGGCAGCGGCAGACCGTCGAGGAACGCGGCGAGAACCCGCGCCTGCTGCTCGATCATCGTCTGCGTCCACGCATGCCCGCCCTCCTCGATGACGGCGAGCTGCACGTGGGACAGGCCGGCGAGCACACGGCGCAAGCGGCTCACGTCGACGATGCGATCGCCCGCGGCGACGAGCACCAGCGTCGGCCTCTCCTCGCCCAGCATCTGCGACAGCTCGTCGCGGCGCAGGCCGTCGCGCAGCCATGCGCGTGCAGCCCGCGCGTCAGCGCGGCGCTGATTGTCGAAGTTGACCTGCGCGGCGGCGGGGTCTACATCCGCACCCTCCACCATCAGACGCTTGTACAGATCGCTGACGATGCGGCGCCGGCTCAGCCAGACGATGCCCGGGAACACGCCGGGCGCGAGCATGAACCCGGCCTGCAGGTGGAAGCGGCGCCGCGTCAGCCAGGGCGCCAGCAGAGGGGTGTGCAGGACCATGCGCTGCACCGCGCGCGGCCGCGATCGCTGCACCCCCAGCGCCACCGAAGCGCCGAGGCAGAGCCCGGCCAGGTCGTACTGCTGCAGCCCCACGTGGTCGGCGACGGCGAGCGCAGCGCGCGCCATCCCGTCCGCGTTGCCGTCAGCGTGCAGCGGCGAGGACGCGCCGAACCCCGGGAGGTCCGGCACCACGACGGTCCGTCGCGGCAGGAGCGCGGGAAACCAGTCGCCGAAGTTCTCCGCCGAGCCGATGAAGCCGTGGCAGAGGAGCATGGGCGGACCCTGCCCGCCCGTCAGGTAGCGAAGCCGCCTGCCGTCGTGCTCGATGACGCGCTCGACCAGGCCGTCCACTATTCCGTGTCGATCTGCGCTCGCTGCAGGCGCCCGCTGTAGTCGACGTAGATCGACTTCCACTCGCTGAACTCGTCGAGCGCGTGCCCGCCCGCCTCGCGGTGGCCGTTGCCCGTGTTGCGCGTGCCGCCGAACGGCAGCTGGATCTCCGCGCCGATCGTGGGCGCGTTCACGTAGACGATGCCCGAGTGCAGCTCGTTGATCGCGCGGAATGCCGTGCGCAGATCGTTGGTGTACACGCTCAGGCTGAGCCCGTACTGCGTGGAGTTGGCCGCCGCTAGCGCGTCGTCCAGCGATCGCACCGGCATGACCACGGTCGTGGGCCCGAAGATCTCCTCCTGGGCGATGCGCATCGCCGGCGTGACGTCGGTGAAGACGGTGGGCGTGTAGAACCAGCCCTCGGCGAGCGCGCCGTCGCGTGCCACGGCACCGCCCAGCGCGAGCGTGGCGCCCTCGCCTCGGCCCACGTCCGTGTACGAGTCGATCCGCCGCAACTGTGTCTCGTTGATGACAGGGCCGACATCAACTCCGGCATCGAGCCCGTCACCGAGGCGCAGCGCCGCGGTGCGCTCCAGCAGCCGCTCGGTGAAGTCGTGCAGCACGGGCTGTTCCACGATCAGCCGCGAGGAGGCCGTGCAGCGCTGCCCGGCGGTGCCGAACGCGCCCCAGAGCGCGCCGTCCACGGCCAGCTCGACGTCCGCGTCGGCAAGGACCACGATCGCGTTCTTGCCGCCCAGTTCGAGCGAGCATTTCTTGAGCAGCCGTCCGCACGTCTCCGACACGATGCGTCCTGTCTCGACGCTGCCCGTGAAGTACACCGCCGCCACGTCGCGGTGCTCCACCACCGCGGCGCCGGCATCCTCGCCGTAGCCGAACACCACGTTGAGCACGCCCGGCGGCAGACCCGCCTCCTCCAGCGCCTCAGCGAAGCGCAGGGCGCAGAGCGGCGTGTCCTCGGCCGGCTTGAGCACCACGGTGTTGCCCGCCATCACCGCGGGAAACACCTTCCATGACGGGATGGCGATGGGGAAGTTCCACGGCGTGATGCAGCCGACGACGCCGAAGGGCTGACGCATGGTCATCGCCCACTTGTCGCGCAGCTCGCTGGGCACGGTCTCGCCGAAGGCACGGCGCCCCTCGCCGGCGATGAACTTGCCCATGTCGATCGCTTCCTGCACGTCGCCGCGAGCCTCGGTGAGCACCTTGCCCATCTCCCGCGTCATCAGCCGCGCCAGGTCTTCCTTGTTCGCCTCGAGCACCTCCGCCGCGCGCAGGATGATGGCGGCCCGCTGCGGCCACGGCGTGGCCCGCCACGCGGGGAATGCGTCGCGCGCCGCACGGACGGCGCGATCGACATCCGTCGCGTCGCTGCGCGGGAACACGCCGATCACCTCCGAGGCGTGCGCGGGGTTGCGCGATTCGAAGGTGCGACCGCTCGCCGCGGGAACCGACTGCCCGGCGATGCGGTTGCCTGCATCGATCGCCCGCGACGCCACACTCATGCCGCGGCCTCCGCCATCGCCGCCTCGAGGATGTCGAGCCCCTGGTTCAGCTCGTCCTCGGGGATCGTGAGTGGCGGCATGATGCGGATCACGTTGTCGGCGGTGCCGCAGCTCAGCACGAGCAGGCCGCGCTGCAGCGCGCTGGCGCGGATGCGCGCCACCAGGTCCGCGGCAGGACGGCCATCGCGTGCGAACTCCAGGCCGACGAGCAGCCCAAGGCCGCGCACGTCGACGAGCGAAGCCGTGGTTCGCTGCCAGCCGCGCGCCCGCTCCAGGGTTGCCGCCCCAAGTCGCGCGGCGCGCTCTGCCAGGCGCTCGCGCTGCATCGTCTCCACCACCGCCACGAGCGCCGCGCAGGCGACGGCGTTGCCGCCGAATGTGGTGCCGTGCTCACCGGGATGCCACGCGCGCATCACCGCGTGCCTGGCGACGACCGCGGCGATGGGCAGGCCGTTGGCCAGCGCCTTCGCCAGGCACATGATGTCCGGCAGCACACCGCTGTGCTCGATGGCGAACATGCGCCCGCTGCGCGCCATGCCGGTCTGCACCTCGTCCGCGACGAGCAGGATGCCGTGCTCGTCGCAGATCCTGCGCAGCGTCGGCAGAAAGGTCGCAGGCGGCACGACGAATCCGCCCTCGCCCTGCACCGGCTCGACGAAGATCGCTGCGACGCTCTCCGGCGGCACCGTGGTGCGAAAGAGGATGTCGATCTCGTCGCCGGCGGCGATGGAGCACCGCTCCCCGGGCGCATGCGTGCAGTAGAGAAAGCAGTACGGGTATCGCGTGTGGTGCACACCGGGAAGGAACGGCCCCACACCGACTCGGTACTTCGCGCGGCTCGCGGTCAGCGTCATTGCGCCGTACGTGCGGCCGTGGAACGCGCCGCTGAACGCGATGATCTCGCTGCGGCCGGTGGCCCGCCGCGCGAGCTTGATGGCGCCCTCGACGGCCTCTGCGCCGCTGTTGGTGAAGAACACCTGGTCGAGCCCGGCAGGTGACACGCTCACCAGGGCGGCGGCCGCGTCGATCATGGTCGTGTGCATCGACGTCACCGACGTGTGCCACAGGCGGTCGACCTGGCGGTGCACCGCCGCGGTGACGTCCGGGTGGCGATGCCCCAGGCTGGTGACGCCGATGCCGCAGCCGAAGTCGAGGACATCGCGCCCGTCCACGGTGTGCAGGTGCGCGCCGTCCGCCGTCTCCACAACGAGGTCGGAGTAGCGGCTGTACGCGGGCGATATCAGCTCAGCGTCGCGGTCGCGCCAGACGGACTCGTCAACGCTGACGGCGGGGGTCACGCGGGCAGCTCTGGTTGCGGGCCGGCCTGGGCCAGGTGCCGCGGCGCGCGCACCCCGACCCGGCCAAGGCTCAGGAAGCCGGCGAACATGATGGCGATGCCCACGGCCTCGAGCGCGCCCAGCGTCTCCAGTGACGAGATGCCGAGGCCCTTGGTCTTGGCCACGCTGAATCCCGCGGCGATCACGAGCGCACCCACGGTGAGCAGGACGTTGCACACGACACGGTCGACGCCCGCGCGGCTGCGGGCGAAGCGGTACGCGGACCACAGTGACCCGCCCACCAGGACCACGGTGCCGACGATGTTGAGGAACACCACGCCGATGAAGAGGAGCGTGCCCTTCTGGATCGCGTCACCGAGCACCCCGCTGGCCCGGTCCAGCTGGGACTGGTCCACCGGGATCACGGCCGCGTCGATCGCCAGCGCGATCGTCACCAGGCCGAGGACGACGGCGCAGGCCCAGGCAACGCGGCGCGGGGCGAGCAAGAAGATCGTGCCCAGGGCCAGGTAGATCACGCCGAGCACGGCGCCGAGCAGGTAGAAGCCCCGGAAGGTGACCTCGTCGAAGCCGCGCGCTTCGCCCGCGGCCTGAAATCCCGCCGCCGCCGCGAAGATCAGCAGCCCGATCGCCCAGACCGCGAAGGCCGGGCGGCGGCTGGAGACGAAGCGGGCGGCGACGACGGCGGCGAAGACCGCGCTGAGCGCGCTCGCCACGGCAGCCAGGATCACGGTGTCACGTCTACCACAATCACCACCCCCTGTCGGCTCGGGCCAGTCAGGAGTGGAAATCACCCGCCAGTTGATAGACAACAGCAAGCGACGCCGTGTATACAGGGGCGCACACATCCGCATCCTCTTCAAACGGAGGCGCCATGCACAGGACGGCTGCATTCTTGTCCTTAGCGTCCATCGCCGCCCTCGGCGCGGTCAGCGCTTGCGGCACCAGCACCTCAGGGGGCAGCTCGAGCTCCGGCGGCGGCGGGCTGAGCGGCTGCCACGGCACGATCACGGTGGCCACCGATCTCCCGCTGACGGGCGGAGACTCGACAGACGGACCGTTCCCGCAGCTGGGCGCTCAGCTGGCGGTCACCCAGGCGAACAGCAACCACGTCCTGGGCGGATGCACGCTGAACTACGTCAGCAAGGACGACTCCAGCGTCGCCAAGAACGGCCACGACCCCGCACAGGGCGCGGCCAACATCACGTCCCTCGCCGCGGACCAGTCGGTGGTCGGCGTGGTGGGCCCGTTCAACTCCTCCGTGGCCGAGGCTGAGATCCCGGTCGCGTCGCAGAACCACCTCGCCCTGATCAGCCCGTCGAACACAAACCCGTGCCTGACGACCAACCAGGCGGTGCCCGCGTCGACGTGCGGCATCACGACGAGCTCGCTGTACCCCGGGCCGCACACCTACTTCCGGGTCATCGGCACCGACCTCACCCAGGGCGAGATCCTGGCCTACATCGCGGCCAAGCAGCTCAACATGACCAAGGCCTACGTGTTCGACGACCAGGAGGCCTACGGCGCCGGCCTGGCCACGATCTTCAAGCAGCACTTCGCGTCTGACGGCGGCACCGTCGTCGGCTCGGCGAGCCTGCCCGGATCGACCACGGACTTCAGCACCCAGATCGCCAACGCGCAGAGCAGCGGCGCCCAGGTCATCTTCTTCGGTGGCACCTCGGGCAACGGCTGCGGCCTTGTGCGCCGTGACGAGGGCAAGGCCGGCCTGACCCTCCCCTTCCTGGGCGGTGACGGCTGCCAGGACCAGAAGTTCATCACCGACTCCAACTCGGGCTCGAACACCAGCGAGGCTGAGGGCGCGGAGGCGACGAGCGCCCCGGACGCCACCAAGCTGAGCAGCGCGCAAGCCTTCTACTCGGCGTACTCCACGGCGTACTCGAGCAAGTCCGCGCCGTACAACGACGGCAAGAACGAGCCCTACACGCCGTTCGGCTACGACGCCATGAACATCCTCATCCAGGCCATCAAGTCGGTGCTTCTCAGCAACGGCGGCCAGCCGCCTTCGAGCACGATGACCTTCCGCGACGACGTTGTGCAGGCGCTGCACAGCACGAACTACTCGGGTGCGGTGGGCCAGACCTCGTTCGACTCGAACGGTGACACCACAAACCCGTTCTTCACCCTCTACAAGGTCTCGAGCGGCAACTGGACGGGCGTCAACGCCTACCAGGTGGACTCCTCCGGCAACGTCAGCGTCAAGAGCTGACACACAGACTTTGAGCAGACGGGGAGGGCGCCGATGCGTCCTCCCCGTTTTTCGTTTGAGGTAGTCAGGCAGAGGTGACGCAGGAGAGCGTCGGCGTCGGACCGACCCAGCCGCTGGGCGAGGCTCCTGCGCCGTCGCCGCGGCGCGAGCGGAAGGCGGCGCTGCTGGTGGCGCCGGAAGGCCTGATCGCGCGGCACCGCGGAAGCGGCGTGATGGCGCGGACCGCCGTGCCCGCGTTCCGAACGACCTATGGGTTCATCTCGCACAACTTCCCGGCGATCATCATGATCGGGATCCTCGCGTCGGTCCTCGGCGTGCTGGCGCAGGGAGGGCCCACGCTGATGGGCAACCAGATGCGCAACGCGCTCGTGCTCGGTGCCATCTACGCGCTCATCGCGATCGGCTACACGATGGTGTACGGCATCATCGAGCTGATCAACTTCGCGCACGGCGATGTGTTCACGCTCTCGGGCTTCTACGCCTTCCTCATCGCCGACCACTTCGGGATCAACAAGCTGGCTGCCAGCAGCGGGTTCGGACTGCTCGTCGCGCTGGTGGTCATCTTCGCTGTCTCGATGCTTCTCGCCGGCATCACCGGCGTGCTCATCGAGCGCGTCGCCTACCGGCGCCTGCGCGACGCCCCGCGCCTGGCGCCGCTGATCACTGCCATCGGCGTCTCGTTCCTCATCGAGGGGTTCATGCTCGCCTTCTTCGGTCCTGACAACGTGACCACGCACCAGGCCAGCTGGATCAACGGCAACGCGTTCACGCTGGGCGCGGTCGCGGTGCGGTGGACCGACTTGTTCGTGCTCGGCATGGCGCTGGTGCTGATGTTCGCGCTGGGTGCATTCGTCACCCGCACACGCCTTGGGAAGGCGATGCGCTCCACGGCGCAGGACCGCCAGGCAGCGCTGATCTGCGGCATCAACATCAACCGCACCATCGCAACGACGTTCTTCATCGGCTCGGCGCTGGCCGCCGCCGGCGCGATCATCTACAGCATCAACTACGGCAGCCTGAAGTGGAACCTCGGGTTCCACGTCGGCATCATCGCGTTCACCGCGGCGGTGCTGGGCGGCATCGGCAACATCGTCGGCGCGGGCATCGGCGGCTTCCTCATCGGCATGATCTACGTCTTCGGCGGCTCGCTTGCCGGCGGTGCCTGGAGTGAATCGCTCATCTTCGCGATACTCGTTCTGATCCTCACATTCCGCCCGGTCGGCCTCTTCGGTGTCGATGTGGCGTCGCGATCATGAACCGGCTGCTGCGCGCATTCTTCCGGCCGACGCAGAAGATCACGGCAACCGGCGTCTACACAATCCTCGTCATCGCGGCGGCGGCGATGGTGCTGCTGGGATGGTTCCTTCCGTGGTTCGTCGGCCCCTTCAGCGAGGGCGTCGGCTTCAGCCCGCAGGACGCGATCTCAACCGCCCCGACCGGCATCGGCACGATCCTGCTGTACGTCACCGGCGTCTGCATGCTCATCGTGCTCCTGTCGCCGTTCGTCGAGTTCACGCTGCGGGCGAGGCACCGCGCCTTGGATGTTCGCTGGGACATGGTCCGGGCGGCTGCCAGTGTGGTCGGGCTGGTGCTCACGGTCGTCGTGTGGATCCTTGTCCGCTGGATCAACGAGGAGCCGCTCTTCGGGGCGCTGCCCAACGGCATCACCACGGACTCGGCGGTATGGCTCGAGATGTACGGTTTCGGCCTCGCAGCGATCACGTACGGCCTGAAACGCCTCGTGCTGGAGCGTCCGAACGTGATGTTCGTCGTCGGAGTCCTGCCGTTCGGCGTGCTGCTGCCGCTCATGTTCCACCAGGCCCCGGCCTTCGTGCTGTGGGCCACGCAATCACTGGCCATCTACATGCTGTTGGGCCTCGGGCTCAACGTGGTCGTGGGATTCGCCGGCCTGCTCGACCTGGGATATGCGGCGTTCTTCGCGATCGGCGGCTACGCGTGCGCGTCGTTGGCCTCGCCGATCCACGGCGTCCACATCTCGCTGTGGATGCTGATATTCATCGGCGCCGCGATCGCCGCGACGTTCGGCGCCATTCTCGGCGCTCCGACGCTGCGACTCCGCGGCGACTACCTGGCGATCGTGACGCTGGGATTCGGCGAGATCATCCCCGACCTCGCCACCAACAACGTCTTCGGCCTCACCGGCGGCCCCAACGGAATCTCCGGCATCGACAAGCCTGTGGTCGGCTCGGTCAACTTCGGCTTCAACCCACAGTGGTTCTACTGGTCTCTGCTCTTCTTCTCGGTGGTCGTGGTGATCATGTTGCTCAACATGCAGCGCGCCCGCATCGGCCGGGCCTGGGTGGCGCTGCGCGAGGACGAGGTGGCGGCAGCCGCCACGGGCATCAACACAACCACGACGAAGCTGCTCGCGTTCGCCATCGGCGCGTCGGTGAGCGGGCTGGCCGGTGCCTTCTACGGCGCCATCGTGTCCATCGTCTCGCCGGACGACTTCCAGTTCGCCGTCTCCATCGCGGTGCTCAGCATCATCGTGCTCGGCGGCATCGGGAACATCTCGGGCGTGATCCTGGGCGCCTTCGTGCTCACGTTCGTCATCTTCTGGGCGCTTCCCAACCTGCAGGAGTGGTCGGCGACGCTCGGCCACACGTTCAACGTGCCGGCCATCAGCGGCATCGACTTCACGCGCTACACGTTCATCCTGTACGGCGCGGCGCTGATCATCATGATGCTGTTCCGGCCGGCCGGGTTGCTGCCCAGCCGAGCGCGAAAGGTCGAGCTCGAGTCCGGCATCGAATCCGAATCGCTGGCCGCGGTGCAGGGACGCGCGTGACGGCGCTTCTCGAGCTCGACTCGGTCACCAAGCAGTTCGGCGGCCTGCTCGCGGTCTCCAGCGTCAGCTTCAGCATCGGCGAGCGCGAGATCATCTCCATGATCGGGCCCAACGGTGCGGGCAAGACCACCGCCTTCAACTGCGTCACCGGGCTGTTCCCGCTCACACGGGGTGACATCCGGCTCGACGGCCACAGCCTGGGCGGCCTGCCGCCGCATCGCATCCTGCGCCTGGGGATCGCGCGCACATTCCAGAACATCCGCCTCTTCTCGTACATGACGGCGGTGGACAACGTGATGGTCGGCGCGCACTGGTGGATGAAGGCGCGCGTGTGGGACGGCGCGCTGACCACGCCTCGCTCCCGCCGCGAGGAACACGCCGTGGAGCAGCGCGCGCTCGAGCTGCTCGACCTGCTGGGCCTGGCCAACTACGCGGGCAACTACGCGCGCGAGCTGCCCTACGGACTGCAGCGCCGCCTCGAGATCGCGCGCGCCCTGGCCACGCGCCCGCGCCTGCTGCTCCTCGACGAGCCGGCCGCCGGCCTCAACCCGCAGGAGAAGAACGAGCTCATGGCGCTGATCGCGCGGCTGCGAGGCGAGGGCCTGACCGTGTTCCTCATCGAGCACGACATGCGAGTGGTCATGGGCATCAGCGACCGCATCGTCGTGCTGGACCACGGCGAGAAGATCGCCGAGGGCAGCCCGGCCGAGGTGCGCGAGAACCCGCGCGTGGTCGAGGCGTACCTGGGCAGCGGCGCGTCGCAGGAGATGCGCTCCGCGTGACGCCGGTCGAAGCGCACACCGAGGGCAACGGCGCAGCCCCGGCGGCGGCCGGTGCGCCGATGCTCGAGCTGCGCAGCATCGACGTCAACTACGGCCGCGTGCGCGCGCTTCGCGGTGTGTCGCTCACGGTCAACGAGGGCGAGATCGTGGCGCTGATCGGCAGCAACGGCGCCGGCAAGACGACGACGCTGCGCACCATCAGCGGCCTGAACCGTCCCTCGCGCGGCGAGGTGCGCCTGCGCGGTGTGCCGATCCACCAGCTGGGCGCGGAGCGCATCGCGCGGATGGGCGTGGCGCACGCACCGGAGGGCCGCCGCCTCTTCCCGCGGATGACCGTGCGCGAGAACCTCGAGATGGGCGCGTACGCGCGGACCGACCGAGCCGGCGTCCGCGAGTCGTTCGAGCGCGTGTTCACGCTCTTCCCCCGGCTCAAGGAGCGGACGTCGCAGCTTGCCGGCAGCCTCAGCGGCGGCGAGCAGCAGATGGTGGCGATCGGCCGCGCGTACATGAGCAACCCGCAGATCCTGCTGCTGGACGAGCCGTCCCTGGGACTGGCGCCGATCCTGGTGGACACGATCTTTGAGGTGATCCGCGAGATCAACGCGCGCGGCGGCACGATCCTGCTCATCGAGCAGAACGCGCTGCTCGCATTGAAGACGGCGTCGCGCGGCTACGTCCTGGAGACGGGCAACATCGCGCTCTCCGGACCCGCGCAGGACCTGCTCACCTCGCCCGACGTGCAGCGAGCCTACCTGGGCATGTGACCGGCGCCGGCCGCGCTAGCTGTTGAGCACGATCCAGCGCAGGGCGCCGGCGGCGAACCCGACGAACACCGCGTACTCGGCCACCAGCGTCAGCCGGTGCCTGCTCAGGCGGCCGGCGGCGAGCGCGGCCCCGGCGCCGCGCAGCCCGTACCACAGCACCAGCAGCGCGGCGGCGCGCACGCCTGCGTTCATGCTGCTCGTCCCCGCGAGCAGCGAGGCGCCGGCGACGGCCAGCCCGACCAGGACGGCGCAGGCAAGCGCGCGCCATGCGGCGAGCCGCTCGGTGCGAAGCGTGTCGAAGCTGACGAGCAGCGTGACCCCCGCCACCAACCCGAAGCGCGGCGCCGGTGGGAGCACCGGCGACGAGGCGGCCACTAGCACCGGCGCCAGCACGGCGACGCCGGCGACATCGCGGGCAAGGCGGTGCAGCCACGCGTCGCGCCCCGCGGCCTGGCGGCCGACGATGTGGGGCACGCCGCCGATGACCAGCGCGGCCACCACGCCGGCGGCGACGCGCACCCCCAGCTGGGGCACCCCGGCGAGCACGATGGCGAAGGCGCCCACGGCCGCCACCGGCAGCGCGAGGCTGTCGACCCGGGGCCGCCGCTCGCGCGGATAGACGAGCCGGTCGTAGCCGGCGAGCAGGATCGCGGTGAGCGCGGCGAGCGCCCCGCTGGCCATGGCGCTGTGGGCGACGCCCAGGATGTCCTGGCGCACCAGCACGGCGACCGCGCAGGCAGCGGCGCCGAGGGCGGTGTGCACCAGCGGCGGCGGCAGCTCCGCCAGGGGACGTGGCTCGGTGGCGACGCCCAGCGCCTGGCGCGCCTGGGCGGCCAGGAACGCGGGGCCCCGCTGCCGAAAACCTGTTCGATTATCCACGGCAACCTGTGGATTAAGTGGAAAAGCCCCGCTCAGGGCGCGGACGTCCCCTCGCGCCCGTACGCGTCCTCGAGCCGGACGACGTCATCGATCTCGGGTGACGACACCTCGAAGAGGTCGGTGTCCTCGACCGCGACGAAGCGGTGCCGCCGGCCCGGCTTCACGTGGGCGCTCATGCCGGGCTCGAGCCGGTGGGTGCGCACCTCGCCCTGCTCGTCCTCCAGCACGAGGTCCAGCAGGCCCGACACGACGAAGATCGCCTCGTCCTTCTGCACGTGGTACTGCAGGCTCAGCTTGTGCCCGCGGTCCACATGGATGACCTTGCCCAGGTACCGGTCCGTGATCGCCCAGCGCAGCTCGTAGCCCCACGGCTTGTCGACCCGGTTGGCGCCGGCTGCCTGCACCTCGTTCTGCGCGGCCATGCTCAGTGCCTCGCGGCCGCCGGCTGCCGCGCCTCCACGCCGCTCAGCTGCTCGAGCGCGGCGATGAGCTCACCCACGCGCTGCGGCGACGCCGCCTCGCTGTACACGCGCATCAGCGGCTCGGTGCCACTCATACGCATCAGCACCCACGATCCGTCGTCGAGGAAGAACTTGAAGCCGTCGTCGTCGCGCACGCGGGCCACGCGAGTCCCGGCGATCTCTGCGGGGGTCTGCTCCTTCATGCGCTTGTAGATCTCCGCCTTGCGCTCGTCATAGCCCTCGCGCGGGAATTTGATGTCGTGGCGGTCGTACGCATGCGGACCCACCAGCTCCTCGAGGTGAGCGAGGATCTGCGACAGGGGCTGACCGTACTCCACGAGCATGTCGGCCATCATCAACCCGGCGAGGATACCGTCGCGCTCGGGAATGTGACCGTGAAACGCAAAACCGCCGGACTCCTCGCCACCGAGGATCGCGTTCGTCTCCTGCATCTTGGTGCCGATGTACTTGAAGCCCACCGGCATCTCGTGCACGGTGACGCCGAACCGCTCGCCCAGCGCGTCGACCATCGCCGACTCGGTGAGCGAGCGCACGATGTCGCCGCGCTGCTCGCGTTTCTCCAGCAGGTACATGGTGAAGAGCGCCATCACCTGCAGCTGGTTCACATAGCGGCCGGTCTCGTCGATGATGCCGACCCGGTCCGCGTCGCCGTCGTTGGCGATGCCGAGGTCGAAACCACCCGCGCCCATGCGCTGCATCGCGTCCGGCATGTACCGGTCGATCGGCTCAGGGTGCATGCCCCCGAAGCCCGGGTTGCGCTCCGCGTGCAGCTCCTCCACCGTGGTGGCGCCGCCGTGCAGCGCGCGTGCGATGAGTCCGGCGCCCGCGCCGTACATCGCCTCGTGCAGGATGCGCAGGCCGCGGCTGCGCAGGCGCTCGAGGTCGACCATCTTGGCCAGCTGCTCCAGGTAGGCGGGCAGCGGGTCCTCCACCGTCAGCCGGCCTCCGCTGAGGGCTTCCTCGTATGGCATCTGGCGCACGCCCTCGGCCAGAGCACGGGCGGCGTGCCGCTCGATCTCCGCGACCACCTCAGGCGGCGCGGAGCCACCGAAGTCCGGCTTGTACTTGATGCCGTTGAACTCAGCCGAGTTGTGGCTCGCTGTGACCACAACTGCGCCTGCGGCCTTGTGCGTTATGACCGTCCACGACACCGCCGGGGTGGGCGTGACCCGGTCGAGCAGGACGACCTTCCGCCCGTTGGCCACCAGCACCCGGGCGACCTCGCGCGCGAAGAGCTCGGCGCAGTAGCGAGCGTCGTGGCCCACCAGCAGCGGGCGCTCATCGTCGCCGACGTACCACGCGACGCCCTGCGCGACCGCGCGCACGTTCTCGTAGGTGAAGTCGTCCGCGACGACAGCGCGCCAGCCGTCGGTGCCGAACTTGATCGCCGGGGATGCCACGAGCGCCCATTCTACGCACGCAATTCGCCTGCCCAATGCGCCGTGACGGCGCTGCTATGGTTTGCGCATGGTGCGGTGGCGAGGAAGGGTTGCAGCCCCATTGCTGGCGGGCCTCGCCATGCTGGCGCTCGCCGGCTGCGGCGACACGGTGAAGATCCCCCAGGCGACGGGCAGCGGCGGCGCCCTCACCGCGGCGTCGGTGCAGATCCGGCAGGCGGGCAGCGGTCAGGGTCGCATCGATCCCAACAACGTGACGTTCCAGGTCGACAACAGCGGCTCGCTGATCATGCACGTGAACGTCACGTCCACCGGAGGCGGCGCGCAGACCCTCACGCTGACCGCGACGCTCTACGACTCGAGCAGCAACATCGTGGGCACCGCGGTGGGCGGCAAGGTCAACGTCCCGCCCGGGTCGGTGTCGACGTTCGAGCTCACCGGCCAGCAGCCGACCGGCACCATTGCCTCGGCCACGATCGAGGTGAGCTCGGAGGCCGCCGCCACGGCCCCATAGGGGGCGGCTAGAGCACCTCCGTCCGTCCCCCGGCGCGGAGGCGGTCGACCACCTGCTTCACCAGCTGCGACTGCGAAGCCGGGACGACCAGCACGGCGTCGGGCGTGTCCACCACCACGAGGTCCTGCGCGCCGGCCACGGCGACGAGCCGGCCGCCGCGGGCCTCGACCGTGCAGCCTTGCGCATCCACAAGCACCACATCGCCGCTGGTGACGTTGCCCTCAGCGTCGGCCTCGCCGGACTCGGCGCGGGCCAGGTGGAGGTCCGACCATGAGCCGAGGTCCGACCACGTGAACGACGCCTGCACGACCGTGAGCCGGCCGGTCCGCTCCAGCACCAGCGGCTCCACCGGCACGTTCGCCTGGGCGGCGTACAGCGCGGCGGCGGCCGCCTCGTGGCCGGCCGCGCGCAGGGCGACGATCTCCTGCAGCGCGGCGGACAACCCGGGATCGGCCCGTTCCAGGTCCTCCAGGAAGAATCGCGCGGGCCAGGCGAACAGCCCCAGATTCCAGAGGTGGCGGCCCCCGGCGACGTATTCCGCGGCCACCTGCTCCGACGGCTTCTCGGCGAACCCTGCGGCGCGGAAGGCGGGCAGCGCGCGCGCCTGCTCCTGGAGGGCCCCGGGGGCGCCGGGGTTGGGCGAGGTCCACCCGTCTGCTGCGACGTCCTCGGCAGTCTCGATGTAGCCGAATCCGGTGGCGGCGAAGGTCGGGGTTACGCCCACCGTGGCCAGCCCGCCGCTGGCGGCGGCCCAGCCGGCCGAGGCCAGCACAGCCGAGCGGTATCCGTCGGCGTCGGCCACCCGGTGGTCGGCGTGCACCGAGGCGATCAGCGCGTCGGGGTCGTCGCGCGCGATCCAGGCCACGGCCAGCCCCAGTGCCGGTCCGGTGCCCCGGGCCATCGGCTCCGCGATCACGCGGTCCTCTCCCAGCCCGGCCGCGCGCAGCTCGGCCGCGCACAGGTCCGCCTGCGAGGCTGCCGTCACCACGTGCACCGACTCGCCGAGTCCCTGGACCCGATCCACCGTGGCGCGGAGCAGCGTCGCCCCGCCCGGGGCGATGGGCAGCAGGTGCTTCGGCAGCGCGGCCCGGCTCAGCGGCCAGAGACGGGTGCCGCTCCCGCCCGCCAGGACGAGGACGTGGAGGCTCACCGGCTCAGGTCAGCCCGCCGTGGCCGGGACGAGCGGTTCCGTGCCCGCCTCGCGCGCGAACTCCTGGGCCAGGTTCACCTGCTCCCAGGGCAGGTCGAGGTCGCTTCGGCCGAAGTGGCCGAAGGCCGCCACTTGCTGGTAGATGGGGCGGCGCAGCTCGAGCGCGCTGATGATGCCGAAGGGCGAGAGGTCGATGTATTCGTCGAGCAGCTCCTGGATGCGCTGCACCGGCACGCGCTCCGTGCCGAACGTCTCCACCAGCACCGACACCGGCTTGGCGACGCCGATGGCATACGCGACCTGTATCTCGCAGCGCGCCGCAAGGCCTGCGGCGACGACGTTCTTCGCCGCCCAGCGCGCGCCGTACGCAGCGCTGCGGTCGACCTTGGTCGGATCCTTGCCGCTGAAGCAGCCACCGCCGTGCCGCGCGTATCCGCCGTACGTGTCGACGATGATCTTGCGGCCCGTCAGTCCCGCGTCGGCGATCGGGCCGCCGATGACGAAACGCCCGGTGGGATTGACGAATCGCTTCGTGTCGTCGTCGAGCCACGCGGCCGGGATTGTCGCGTTGACGACGTGACGCTGCACGTCGTCGAAGATCTGCTCGTGCGTCACGTCCTCCGCGTGCTGCACGCTCACCAGCACCGTGTCGACGCGGCGCGGCTTGCCCTGCTCGTCGTACTCCACGGTGACCTGCGTCTTGCCGTCGGGCCGCGCCCAGCGCATGACGCCGTCGCGCCTGCACTCAGATATGCGGCGCGCCAGCTGGTGCGCGAGCTGGATGGGCGCGGGCATCAGCTCCGGCGTCTCGTCGCACGCGTAGCCGAACATCATTCCCTGGTCGCCGGCGCCGCCGGTGCTCACGCCCTGTGCGATGTCGGGTGACTGCTCGTCGACTCCCACGAGCACGCCGCACGTCTCCCAGTCGAATCCGTACTTGGCGCGCACGTAGCCGATGTCGCGGATGGTGCGGCGCACGATGCCGGGAATGTCGACGTAGGCCTCGGTGGTGATCTCGCCGAACACGACCACCGTGCCCGTGCTGATCGCCGTCTCGCACGCGACGCGGCCGAGCGGATCCTTGCCCAGGACCGCGTCGAGCACTGCGTCGCTGATCTGGTCGGCGACCTTGTCAGGGTGACCCTCGGTCACCGACTCCGAGGTGAAGACCCGGTGATGCGCGCGATGCACGTCAAACTCCTCCGCCCCACCGGCAGCCACCGCGCCGCCCTGTGCGGCGTACGGCCTGCTCCTGTCCGGGGTCGGCTGATGGTATCAGCCGCCGATGAGCGCCACGGAGGCCCGCGGGACGGTACGCTAGGGCCGAGCGGCCGCTGGGGGGGCGGCGGTCCGGTCCCCTGCCCCTACCCCAGAACCTCAGCCCCGGGATTGCTCGTCCTCCCCGCCGCTCATCCTTCGCCGCCCAGTCGCGACGCTGTTGTGACTGTCCGCCACCCCTGTGGTCGCCCGGGCAGTTGACCGTGTACTGTTATGCGCACGTATCACCAACCCGGGCGCCGATCAAACGCGCCGGACGGAGGAACTGGCGCGTGTCGGTAGATCAGACCCTGCGCTGCCGCGATTGCGGCGTGGATTTCATTTGGACGGAAGGGGAGCAGGCGTTTTACGCCTCGCGTGGCCTGGCCAACGCCCCTTCCCGCTGCCCGAACTGCCGGGCTGCTCGACGCGCCAGCGGACCGGGCGGCGGCGGTGGCGGCTATGGCGGCGGCGGTGGTGGCGGCGGTTACAGCCGTCCTGCCCAGCGGCAGATGTATGAGGTGCCGTGCGCCGGTTGCGGCGGCATCGCGCGTGTGCCCTTCCAGCCTCGCGGAGACAAGCCCGTCTACTGCAGCGACTGCTTCCGCACCGCTCCCCGATGAGCCCGGAGTCGCACAGCGACGCCATCGCCATCGGCACACGGGTCACCTTTCCCTACGGCGGCAGCCGGCGCACCGGCACCGTGTCCGACGTGTCCATGCTTCCCGACGGGTCGGGCGGCACGGCCGTCGCGTACCTGATCGACGTGGGCACGCGCAAGGTGTTCGTGCAGGGTGACGGCATCACGCCGGCGACATCGGCGCCGGCAACGCCGTTCGACCCCGTCGCCGAAGGCGTCGCGTACGGCCGCAAACGGCCGCGGAGTCCGCGCCGCCACTGACACCGTCACTACGGGTGCCTCGCGGGCGGGGCCGTCGCGCGCACCCGCGTTATGGTGTGGCTCATGGCGAACGGGCTGAGGGTGGAGCGATGGCGCAACGCCGGCCGCGCGATCCCTCGGGCGCTTCGCCGCCCCTGGGTGGTGCTTGTCACCGCCGGAGCCGTGCTCATCGTGGCCGGCGCGCTGCTGATCGCGGGCCCGCTGCTGGGCGTGTGGAGTCGCGGCAGCGCGGACCAGACCGCGCTGCAGGCGTGGAACAACGGCGGGTCCGCCGCGCTCGCTGGGCCCGTGCACGGCAGCAGCGCCGACGTGGCCAAGACGCCGTGCGGATCGAGTGCGCCGGGCGACTATGCGCTGGTCACGTTCACGGCGCTCAGCGCCTACGGCTACGCGGGCGTGGCCGGCAACGGCACGTGGGACATGCTCAACCAGCGTTCGATGGTGCACTACCAGGGCACCCCCAACCCGGGGCAGCAGGGCAACGCGATCTTCGCGTTCCACCGTGAGCCCAACTTCGAGCACATCGACCAGCTGAGCGTGGGCGGGACGGTGACGGTGCAGGACCGCGCCTGCCATTCCTATGTCTATCGCGTGACGGGTCGCTGGGTGCTGGCGCCGCAGCAGGTGTCGCAGCTGGCGCCCACATCCGGGTGGGACCTCACGCTGATCACATGCGACCCCTGGTGGCAGGACTACAACCGGCTCGTGTGGCGGGCAACCCTGGTGTCGGCGCCCGCGTCAAGCGGCGCGACCGCACCGGCTGCCGCCGCGCCGAGCAACCCGTCCTTCTGAGCCTGCCTTCACACAGGCGCGCCGTTCCGGGTTAGTGTGTCCGGCGTTCCCCACCCTCAGGAGTGTCTCGATGTCGACAAGCACTCGGCGCTCGCCGGCGATCTCGATCATCTGCGTGCTGCTGGCGATCGTGTGCGCGATCGGCGCCGTCTACTACTGGACCCAGAGCACGAGCTTCCTCGCCGGCACGCCCGGCATCCACCACAAGCACGCGGCCATCTTCGCGGCGCTCACCGTGGTGTTCCTGCTCGGCGCGATCGCGTTCCGCCCCCGCCGGCTCCCCCGCTACTGAGCCTCGCCCCGGCGGGGCTTCCTCACATCGGCGGCACGGCGTGGTGCCGCGACGGATCTGCGCGCAGGCGGCTCTCGTACGCGGTGAAGCGGCGGACGAGCTCGGCGCGCAGCTCCTTCGGCGGGACCACCGCGTCGACCACCAGCTCGGACGCGAGCCGGAAGATGTCGATGTCCGCGCGGTACGCGTCCTCCAGGTCGCGCACGTATGCCGCGCGGTCGGCGTCGGGCAGCTCCTGGATCTTGTTGTAGTACACGGCGTTGACGGCGGCCTCGGGACCCATCACAGCGATCTGCGCTGACGGCAGCGCCAGGGTGCAGTCCGGCTCGAAGGCGGGGCCGTTCATCGCGTACAGCCCTGCGCCGTACGCTTTGCGCAGGACCACGCAGACCTTGGGGACGGTGGCCTGCGCCAGCGCGGAGATCATCTTGGCGCCGTGGCGGATGATGCCCTGGCGCTCGACCGCGGTGCCGATCATGAAGCCCGGGACATCGGCGAGAAACAGCAGCGGGATGTTGAACGCGTCGCAGCAGGTGATGAAGCGCGCCGCCTTGTCGGCGGAGTCGACGAAGAGCACGCCGCCCTTGAACCGCGGCTGTGACGCGATGACCCCGACGCAGCGGCCGTCGATGCGGGCCAGCCCCGTCACGATCTCGCGCGCGAAGAGCCGCTTGATCTCGAAGAAGCTCCCCTCGTCGATGAGCCCATTGACGATGCGCATGACGTCGTAGCCCTGGGCGGCACCGTCGGGGATGACGTCCGAGATGTCCGCCGCGCCGTCTGCGACGTCGCGGCCCGGTTCGCGTGCGGGATGCTCGCGCCACGACGCAGGCATGTAGCTCATGTAGCGTCGCGCCGCGGCGATGGCCTCGTCGTCGTCCTTCACCAGCACGTCGCCGCATCCGCTCACGGTGCAGTGCATGCGCGCGCCGCCCATCTCCTCGAGCGTGACGCGCTCGCCGACCACGACCTCGGCCATGCGCGGCGAGCCGAGGTACATCGACGCGTTGCCCTCGACCATGATCACGATGTCGCAGAACGCGGGAATGTAGGCACCGCCCGCAGCACTGGGCCCGTGCAGGCAGCACACCTGTGGCACCTTCCCGGACAGCGCGACCTGGTTGTGGAAGATCCGCCCGGCGCCGCGGCGGCCGGGGAACAGCGCCACCTGGTCGGTGATCCGGGCGCCGGCGGAGTCGATCAGCCAGAAGACCGGCAGCTCTTCCCGCAGCGCCCGCTCGGTCACCCGGATGATCTTCTCCACCGTCCGGGCACCCCAGGATCCGGCTTTGACCGTGGGGTCATTGGCCACCACCAGGGCCGGCCGGCCGTCGATCAGGCCCTGCCCGGTGAC
>JAFARE010000032.1 GCA_019245575.1 Candidatus Dormiibacterota bacterium
ACGCGTCGGTGATGGCCACCGTGACGCCTGCGCCGGTGAGCGTGGTCGGACCCTCGTACGCGGACCGGAACTGGTCGGGCGCGTATCCGCAGATGGCGTAGTCGCGGTAGGAGCCCTTGAACGTGGGCAGCGGCGTCCGGTAGTCCGCTTGGTACTTGGCGAGCAGCTGTCCGTAGAAGAGCGAGCACGGCCGCGCGTTCACGAACGCCGGCGGCGGGGGCGTGAAGCGCGGCTGCATGGTCACCTGCGTGGTGTCGAGCCCGGTCACGCCGAGGACGAGGCTCGCCAGCGAAGCGGGGATGCTGGCGGCACGGCTCGGCGCCAGCGCCTCTTGGCCGTTGTGCCGGTAGGTGCCGATGCTCGTCGCGAATGCCTGCTCGACCGTCGCGACACTGCCGCTCGCCGAGACGTAGCGGTGGTGCGCCTCGACGCCGGTGACCCGCAGCCCGCTCGACGCGAGCCAGGCGGCGACCGCGGCCGCCTGGGCGTCGGTCGGGTCGTAGTGCAGGTGGTACTGGGCGGCGCTCAGGTAGCGCCCGTAGGAGCCGCTGCCCGGGGTCGACACCGCGGTGACCGCCGCTTCGAGCGCGGCTTCCCCACCTCGGGGCGCGAGGTACAGCCGCACCGACATCTGCCGGGCAGCCCCCGCGTGGCCCAGGCTCGAAGCGTGCGCAACCCAACTGGCGGTGCCGCCCTGCACGCTCGCCCTTGTGGCGGCGCTCGCCGCCGGGGCGACGAGAGCCCCACCAGCGACCAGCGGCGCAACCGCGATGATGGCGGCAGTGCGGATCCGGCTTCGAACTGACGGCATGGCAGCGACCTCCCTGTCTTCGGAACTCACGAGCGCCCGGGTGCCGGGCTCTTCGCCAACCTGTTTGCACCGTATGGTACGCCGGGTGCCCTGAGGTGCCGGGCCACCACTACGCCGAGCGGTTCAGCGAAGAGGAGCGCGCCCGGCTGCGTCCCTACGTCTCCAACCTCGACGGCCCGGTGTTCGCCCTGCGTGGCCTGCCGCAGGTCACCTGCGCCGCGCTCTTCGCTCGCTACAGCCGCAGCCCGAAGAGCCTCCGCCGGCTGCTCCTCGACGAGTTCCTGGGCGGCGGGGCGGTCGAGGCTGCTCCCGAGGAGGTGGGGCGCGCGCGCGCGTCCGACCTCTTCGGCCGCGTGCTCGCCGAGTACGGCGACGACTCGGTCGCCCAGCTCGGAGGCGTGCACCTCGCCTGCGAGCAGGTCTCGCAGCCGCTCGCCAAGGCGATCGAGTGGGGCAGGCTCGCCGCATACCTCGAGCAGTCCACCCGCTACATCCCGTACACCGACCGTCGTGACGGGCGCTACCGCTACGTCGCCGATGCCGACCTGCTGAGCTCGCCGCTCGGAGCGGAGTACGCGCGAGCGATGGACGCGCTCTTCGACGCGTACTGCGCCCTGCTGCCGGAGCTGCGCGCGCACCTCGACGCCACGCTGCCCGCCGAGGCGGACGGCACGGCTCGCGGCCGTGCCGTCCGCGCGCTGGCGCTCGACCTCATGCGCGGCCTGCTGCCCGTGGGGACGGTGAGCAACGTCGGCGTCTTCGCCTCGCCGCAGGCGTTCGAGCAGCTCGTGCTCCGGCTACGCGCGCACAGCCTGCCGGAGGCGCAGCGCTACGCGGAGCTCATCGACGCTGAGCTGCAGAAGGTGATCCCCGAGTTCCTGACACGGCTCGACCGTCCCGATCGAGGCGGCGTCTGGGTCGAGTACCTGCGGGACACGGCGCAGGACCTCGAGCGCGAGGCGGCGGATCTTGCACCCGAGGCGGAGTGGTCACCCGACGGCGTCACGCTCGTCGACTGGGACGCCGACGGCGAGGACCGCGTCCTCGCCGCTGCGCTCTTCCCGTATGCGCGTGTGTCGGAGGAGCGGCTGCTGGCGGCGGTCCGCCCGCTGTCGCCGGAGCGGCGAGCTGAGCTGTTCGAAGCAGCCACGGGAGCTCGCCGCAATCGCCGGCACCGTCCTGGGCGCGGCTTCGAGCACTGCACGTACACCTTCGAGGTGGTCTCCGACTACGGCGCGTTCCGCGACCTGCAGCGGCACCGCATGCTCACGGTGCAGTGGCAGCAGCTGACGCCGTCGCTCGGATACGAGGTGCCCGCCGAGGTCGAGGCGGCCGGCCTTGCGGCTGGCTGGCGTGACGCCACGCGCGGCGCGGAAGAGGCGTACCGCGCCATCGCGAACGACCATCCCGTGCAGGCGCAGTACACGCTCACACTCGCGCACCGGATCCGCTACCTGGTGAAGCTGAATGCGCGGGAGGCGATGCACATGATCGAGCTGCGCACGTCGCCGCAGGGCCATCCCTCATACCGGCGCATCTGTCAGGAGATGCACCGTCTCATCGATCAGGTCGCGGGCCATCACCTCGTGGCCGGCGCGATGCGCTTCACCGGCGCGGAGGACGTGCACCTGCCCCGCTACGCCGCCGAAGCCGCACGGGTGGGCGCCGCCGACTGACGCTGCCAGCGTGCCCGCGCCGTTAGCGCAGTTGCATCAGGATTTCCCCGACCGGCTCTGATTCACTCAGCGTGGTGGAGCTCATCTCGATTCGCGAGCTGCTCGACGCACTCTTCGACAACGGCGCGTCGGATGTGATTCTCAGCGCCGGTGCGGCGCCGGTGTTTCGCATCGACGGGCAGCTGGTGCGCCATGACCAGCGGCACCTGACGCCGGAGGACACGGAGAGCCTGGTGCGCGACCTGCTCGCGCCCGCGCAGCGCGTCCTGTTCGCCGAGACGAACGCGGTGGACTTCTCCTTCCAGTGGGGCGACCGCGGCCGCATCCGCGGCAACGCCTTCCGCCAGCGGGGATCTGTGGCGGTGGCGCTGCGCGCCATCCCCACGCACATCCCCTCGTACTCGGAGCTGCTGCTGCCCGAGGCGGTGGGCGGCCTGGCCACCCTCCCGCACGGCCTGGTGCTCTTCACGGGGCCCACCGGCGCGGGCAAGTCCACCACGCAGGCGAGCCTGATCGACAGCATCAACGCGAGCCGCGCCTGCCACGTCATCACCATCGAGGACCCCATCGAGTACCTGCACACCAACAAGAACTCGGTGATCGAGCAGCGCGAGGTCGGCGTGGACACGCCGTCGTTCGCCTCGGCCCTGCGCAGCACGCTGCGCGAGGACCCGGACGTGGTGCTGGTGGGCGAGATGCGCGACCTCGAGTCGATCGCCATCGCGCTCACCGTGGCCGAGACCGGCCACCTCGTGTTCGGCACCCTGCACACCAACGACGCTGCCCAGGCGATCCACCGCATGGTCGACGTCTTCCCGCCGGAGCAGCAGCAGCAGATCCGGGTGCAGCTCGGATCCACGCTGATGGCGGTGGTGCACCAGGAGCTGCTGCCCCGCGTGGGCGGCGGCCGGGTGGCGGCGTTCGAGGTGCTGCTGGCCACGCCGGCGGTGCGCAACCTGATCCGTGACAACAAGATCGCCCAGCTGCGCAACGTGATGCTGACGTCGTCGACCGACGGCATGTGCACGCTGGAGGCCGCGCTCTCGTGGCTGGTGCGCACCGGGATGGTGAGCGAGGCCGACGCGGTGGCGCGCTCCGTCTACCCGCAGGAGGTGCTGAGCCAGCGCTCGCCGTACTCGCCGTCGCCTGCTGCAGCCGCAGCGGCCGCCGAGCTGATGGCTCGCCCGGCGGGCGCCATGCCCGGCGCGCCGGCCAACGGCGCCTGACTTAACCGGCAGGCTGCGCGGGCAGCAACACCAGCAGCAGCGGCAGGCCGGCGGCCAGCGCGACCATCGCGCCGCCCGCCTCCCAGGCGAAGACGCCGAGTCGGATGCGCGCGTGACAGGTGCGGCAGCGGCCCCGCAGCAGCGGATAGCTCAGCAGCGGGACGACCTCGAACCACTGCAGCGTGCGGCCGCAGTGCTCGCACCGCGACCGTCCCCGGAGTGAGGCTCGCCATCCGCGCGACGCCACTACCCCGGCGAACGAGCCGAGTGCCGCCCCGGCGAGGGCGATGAGGATGGCGAAGCCGGCGAGCATCTGGGTGATGGTGCCGCGAGGGCCGCTTCGCGCGGTCCCCGCTGGCGGGAGGCCGGACCTCAGCTCCCGGCCCCCCGCCTGAAGCGCCCTCTCTGTGCCCGTCCTTCCCCGGCTACTGCCCCGTGACTGTGAAGATCGCGACGCCCGTCGCGGGCGCCGTGGTCTGCTTGAGCGTGAACGAGCTGCACGAGGTCGGCACCGAGTGGATGTAGCCGTTGCTGGCCAGCCACGTGAGGTCGCCGTTCGCCTTCATGTCGCCGCCGCTGCCCAGGCTCATCCCGGTCGGCAATCCGCCGGTGCCGGCGTCGCTGATCGCGGCGTCGACGGCGCTCTGGAGGGTCTGCTGGTCCGTTGTGCACGCAGCCGCCTTGCCACGGTTGGCAACGCCGGTGACGTTGAAGATGACGATGGCGCCGAGAATCGCGAGCACGGCGACCACGACCAAGAGCTCGATGAGCGTGAAGCCCGTCTCACCCGCGCGGCGCCGCCGCATCACGCGATTGTGCAAGTTCTCCATTCGGTTCAGCCCCCACCCCCTTGGTTGATGTGGCTGTCAGGCTATGGATCCGCGAGCCCCGCGCACAGATACAGAAGCACCAGCCGAGGGATGCACTTGCACTACCTTCCGCCGTACGCGAAGTTGATTATCGAATCGGCAGCGCTGGGTGCACCCATGTTGCAGTTGGTCTCGAAGCTCACGCGTGCGGGCTGCTGCCGCCCGCCGGCCAGTTGCCCCGTCGCCTGGTCGGTGTAGTACGCGCAGCTGGGCGTGATCTGCTCGGTGATGCCAAGGCTGGTGAGGTCGCCATCCAGATCCAGGGAGTCGACGACCACCCGCCCGACGCTCACGGTGGGGGAGCTCGATCCCTCCTCACCGCTGCCGCCGACGGCCAGCGACCCCTTGGGGAGATAGATGGTCCCGCTGCTGCCGAAAGACGCATTGCCCTGCAGCGTCACTAGCTCGCCCGTCAGGTTCGGATCGGACACAATGGTCAACCCGGCATACGCCGCCTGACCGGTGGGCGGGTTCAACGTTGCGCTGCCGCCCGTCTCGACGACGAACACGCCGCCGCTCTGCTCCTCGTTGGAGCTGCAGGGCGACCATCCGCTCTGGTCCTCCTCTGCCTGACCGCACGTCAGGTACAGCGTCACGCCGGTCCCGCTCAGCACGTGGCCGCTGCCCACCGTGATGGCGCCGGTGAGCACGTAGGTCCCTGCGGTCAATGTGATGTCGCAACGCGTGGCGTCGATGCCTGAGTAGACGCCCGGACTCAGCTGCACCGGGGAATGGCAGGACTGAGGTTGGCTGCGCGACGGCGTGTTCGCCGGCGGCGCCTGCGTGGCCCGCAGCGGGTCGACGAACGCGCTGTTCACGGACGTCGGCGCCGGTGCGCAGCCGGCGCACGACGCGCCATTGAGGAAGACAAGCCTCCCGCCTGCGACGGCGCCGATGCCCGACTTGCTGCCGTTGGAGTCGATCTCCCCGCTCACCTTCAGCGCGGTGTCGACATTGAGCACGTCGCGGTTCGGATCCGGCTGGCCGTCCTCCGAGTCGGACTCACTGTTGAGCAGACAGAGCACGCAGTCCTGGCCCGGTGTGTCACCCGCGCTCGAACCCACGCATCCGCCGGGCGGCACGCTGTACGACAACGTGTCGCCCGAAGCGAACGACATAGTCCCGGCACTCACGGTGCCACAGCCGAGGCGATTGGTGTCGGCGAGGGCGAACTGCGCCGCGCCGTCGGCGACGGCGTTAGCTGCGGCGGTGCGCTCGGTGGACATCCGCTGCGCCTCCGTGATGCCGGCGAACCGAAGAACGGACACGGCGAACAGTCCGAAGAGGGCGAGGAAAGCGAGCGACAGCACCAGTGTCTGACCGCGTTCAGTCTGGCGCGCGCGCCTGCTCAACACGGCCGTGAACCGGAGGGCGCCACAGGGCTGAGCGGGTCCACGGCGCGCGGCACCAGCTGCAGCGTGGCGTTGGTGGGCTGCAGGGTTGGCGCTCCAGGAGCGCCATGCTGCGTGACATTGACGCTGACGAGCGTCGTCCACTTGTAGCTCTCACCGGTCGCCGTCTGCGCCACCCAGCTAGCGGTCATGAGCATCGGGTTGGTCGTCACCTGAAGGGACGTCGACGCGGTGCGGTCGACGCGCAGGATCATCTTGTCACCGGCCAGCTGCGGCGACTCGTAGTACTGCTTGTATGCGTAGACGATCGTGTGGCACACAGTGTCGCCGGGCAGATACCACTCGAGGCACAGCTGATAGCTGGATCCGCACCGCGAGGGGAAGGAGGAAGCGGTGCAGCCGCCGCTCGGCAGCTGGGCCATTCCGGGCGCCGCGATGCACGACGCGCGAGCAACGTCGGCGCTGATCGACTGCTCGAAGGCGAGCAGGTCATGGCTGCCGGCGAGCCTCGACTGCGCGCCGCCAGGGGCGAGCACGTGGATGCCCGCCGCGAATGCGCCGCCCAGGGCGCCGCCGATCATCGCCAGGATGCTGACGGACACGAGCAGCTCGATCAGGGTCAGCCCCGCGCTGCTACGCCGCCGCGGCCGCTGGGGTCTGCGCGGACGGCTCAGTTCCATCGCTTGTAGACCACGCGCGTGAGGGTGTGCCCGGACTGCGACCTGAGGGTGAACGTGATCTGCTGCACGCCGTAGTCGAACACGCTCCGGCCGCATGTGCCGCCTGCGATGGGCGCCAGCGGCAGGTTGGGCACTCCAGCCACCGTGTGGGTGCCGCCCGTGGCCTGCGCCACCGTGGCGATGACGTCGCTCTTGGTCCACAGCTGCGGCTTCGCGCCGTAGAGCCACGACTGGTCGAGCGTGACTTCGTACATGCTGGGGGATGCACATGGAGCGTACGTGAAGCTCTCGGACTGAATGAAGTCCGCCACCGCGCGAGCGCGGCTCACCAGCTGCGCGTCGTCAGCGGTGGAACCGACCGCAACCTCTGTCTGCGCGAACGCCGAGAGCAGCGCCACAAACCCAATCGCAAGCACGGCGAGCGTCACCAGCAGCTCGATGAGGGTTGTTCCGCGAGCGCTGGAGTGGCTGCGCCGTACCGGCCGGCGCCCGCTCACTTTCCGTAGCCGCCGGCGAGGGAGTAGATGGACGTGATGAGTGTGATGGCCACGAAACCGACGAGCACACCGACGAAGATGATCAGCGCCGGCTCGAGGAAGGAAGTGAGGCGGCGCAGCCGGTAGTCCAGTTCCTCCTCGTGCATGTCGGCTGCCTCCGCCAGGTTGGCATCGAGGTGGCCGGTCTCCTCGCCGACGCGGAAAATCTGGATGACGGACGGCGTGAACACTCCGGTGGCCTGCAGCGGCCGGTAGAGACCACGGCCCGCAGCGAGAGCGGGGCCCACGCTGGCCAGGACCTCGCGGTAGTACCGGTTGGCGACGTTGGCGAGCACCACGTTGTACGTCTGGCTGATCGGCACGCCCGCCGAGAGCATGTCGCCCAGCGTGCGGCAGAACCGCTCGGTCATGGCGGTGCGCAGCAGCGGTGCGATGACGGGCAGCTTGAGCATCGTGCGGTCGATGACGTAGCGGCCCTGATCGGTGCGCAGCGCATAGCCGGACAGCAGCACGACGATGAGAAACCCGATGAGGATCTCGAGGCCGTGGTCGCCGACGAAGACCGACAGGTTGAGCAAGGCGGCGAGGATCCCCGGCACGGCAACGCCGAGCGATTGATACAGCTCGCGGAAGCGCGGCAGCACGAACACGATGATGCCGACCGTGAGCAGAATGGCGAATGCCGCGATGACGCTCGGGTACATCATCGCCGATCGCACACGGGCTCTCGCGGCCGCCTCCCGCTCGATGTGTCGCGCGGCTTGGCGCAGCACCGCCTCGAGATTCCCGGTCACCTCGGCGGATCGCACCATGTCGATGACGATGGCGGGGAACACCGTGGGATGCTGGGCAAGTGCTGCGCTGAGACGGGTGCCGCCCTCAACCGCCACCGCCACCTCGGTGTATGCCTGTTTCAACCGCTGCGACGTGGCCTGCTCGGCGAACGTGGCGATGCCGATGTTCACCGGGATGCCGACACGCACGAACGAAGCCAGCTGGCGGCAGAAGAGGATCGTCTCCTGCGGCTTCACCTTCGTTTGCGCGTAGGTGAGGAAGTCCTTCAGCGACTCCTTGGCGGAGCGGGTCTGCGGGCGACCGGTGATGAGAACGTCAGACATGGCTTCCCGCTACATGACGTACACGGTGCGCATGGCTTCACCGATCGTCGTCTTGCCCGCGTCGACCAGGTCGCACACGGCGTCCTGCAGGCTGCGCATCCCATTGGTTTTCAGGTAGCCGCGCATCTGCTCCTGGGACGCGCGGTTCACGATCATCTGCCGGATCTCCTCCGTGATGGCGACGCACTCGAACACGCCGGTCCGGTCGTAGAACCCCGTGTCGCTGCAGTGCCGGCAGCCCACGCCCGCCATCTGGTTGCGGTTGGGGTCGCGGCCGCGCACGGTGTTGTAGAAGTCCACCTCCTCAGCCTTCACCGGGACCTCGCGGGCGCACTCGGTGCAGTTGAGCCGCACCAGCCGCTGCGCCACGACGCCGATCACAGACGACGCGATGAGGTATCCCTCCAGCCCCATGTCGAGGAAGCGGAATAGCGCGCCCACCGCGTCCGCGGCGTGCAGCGACGCCATGACCATGTGGCCGGTGAGCGCGGACTGCACGGCGATCTGCGCGGTCTCGACGTCGCGCACCTCGCCCACGAGGATCACGTCCGGGTCCTGGCGGAGGATGGCGCGCAGCCCGTTCGCGAACGTCATCCCCGCCAGGCGGTTGATCTGGACCTGGTTGATGTTGTCGAACTGGTACTCGACCGGGTCTTCGATGGTGGTGATGTTCGACACGGCACGGTTGAGCTCGTTCAGCGCGGCATAGAGGGTCGTGGTCTTGCCCGACCCAGTGGGCCCGCTGACGATGAACAGCCCATACGGCGACGCGATGAGGTGGCGCAGCAGACGGTGCTCGCCCTCGCGCAGACCGAGGTCCGACAGCGGCATCAGCGAGCGGGATCGGTCGAGCAGCCGGAGCACCACCTTCTCGCCCCAGATCGACTCCATGGTGGCGATGCGGATGTCGACCGTGCGGCCGTCGATGGTCATTGTCGTCTGCCCGTCCTGCGCGCGGTGCCGGTCGACGATGTCCATGTCGGCCATGATCTTCAGGCGCGACGCGAGCGGCCCTCCCAGCTGCACGGGCAGCGACTGCACGTCGCGCAGGCCGCCGTCCACGCGGTAGCGGATGCGCAGCCGGTCGGACTGCGGCTCGATGTGGATGTCCGACGCGCGGTCGCGCAAGCCCTGGGTCAGCAGCAGGTCGACGATCTGCACCACCGGCGCGTCCGCGCTGAGCTGGGCCAGCTCGGGCACCGGCGGCGCGGCCACGCGCGTGTCCGCGATGGCCTTCTCCGCCGTCTCGCCGACGATGCCGAGCACCGTGTAGTGGCGGTCCAGCGCGCGCTGGAGGGCCTCGGCCTCGGCGAACTCGAGGCGCACGGGACGGCCCACGAGCTCCACGAGGTTGCGCCCCAGGAAGTGGTCCCCTGGGTTGCTCGTGGCGATGTGCACGCGGCCCTCGTCGTCGATCATGTAGGGCAGCACGCCGTACTGCCGCGCGTACGCGGCGCTCACCGTGTCCACCGCCTCGGGCTGCACGTCGACCCGGTCGAGGTCCACCGGCGCCACGCCGATCTGCGTGCTCAGCACGTGCGTGATGCGATCGCTGGGCACGCCCAGCTCCACCAGGATCGCCCCCAGCGGGCGATGGTCGCGCCGCTGCCGCTTCAGCGCCTTGTTGACCAGGCGCGCCGACGCGACCCCGTGCTCGATCAGCAGGTCACCCAGCAACCGGCGCTGCGGAAGGGTCTGGAGCTCGACGCTGGGCGCCGGACGCCCGTCGCCGCTGATGGTGGTCGTCACGTCCTCATCCCCCGGCCCCTACGATGGGCCGCGTATCGCCACGCAGTTCGGCGGGCCCGTGCCAAGGCAAGCGTCAACATGGACCCGCTCCATCTGCAAGATGGTCGGCGTCGCGGGACGTTCATGAGTAGACGCATCGGCTGCACATCGCCTAGAGCAGATGCATCAGTCACCACCGGAGGCGCCCCACGGAAGCTGCACACATGAGCCAACAGCGGCAGATCAGGGTCCTCATCGTCGAGGACCACCGCATGTTCTCCCAGGCCCTGCGCGCCGCCCTCGACGAGAGCGACGACATCGCGGTCACGGGCGCGGTCGAGACCAGCGCGGCCGGGCTCAGCGCGGCCCACGAGGACCCGCCGGATGTGGTGCTCATGGACTACCGGCTGCCCGACGGCGACGGTGTCGACGCCGCGCGGCGCATCAAGTCGGCGCATCCCGCCACCAAGATCGTCATGCTCACGGCCGCGTCGGACGACACGATCCTGCGCGAGGCGATCCAGGCCGGCTGCTCCGGTTACCTCACCAAGGACCACACCGTGGAGGAGCTGATCCTGGCGGTGCGCGCGGCGCACAACGGCGAGGCGCTGATCTCGCCGGCGCTGCTCAGCCGCCTGCTCGACCGGCTCGAGGACCGCTCCCGTCCTGGCTCGGACCTCACGGCGCGCGAGGCCGAGGTGCTGCGCCTGCTCGCGCGCGGACTGTCCAACCAGGCGATCGCCGCCACCCTCGACATCCGCCTCGCCACGGTGCGCAATCACGTGCAGAGCGTCATCGAGAAGCTGCACGCGCACTCCAAGCTCGAGGCCGTGGCCACGGCGCTGCGCCTCGGAGTCATCCGCAACCCCGAGTAGCGGTCAGGCTAGACCGGAACCCAGCAGCGCACCGTGGTGCCGAGGTTGGGCTTCGAGTCCACCGTGAGCCAGCCTCCCGCGATGCTGGCCCGCTCCTGCATCGACTGCAGGCCCATGTGCCCCGGCAGCGAGCGGCGGACGACGTCGTCGTGGTCGAAGCCCACGCCGTCGTCCTGCGTGCTGAGCACGATGCCGTGGTCCTCCTCGTGCAGCTTCACCGAGACCTCGGCGGCCTTGGCGTGCTTCTGCACGTTGGTCAGCGACTCCTGCGCGATGCGGTACAGCACCGCCTGCACGTGCGGCGCGGGCTCGGTGGCCAGCCGGCTGTGGACCGTGAACCGCGGCCGGTTGTCCGGGAACAGCTCCGCGGCGAAGCGCTCCACCGTGCGCGCCAGGCCCACCTTCTCCAGCGACACCGACTCGAGCCTGAACAGCAGGCTGCGCAGGCGACCGATCGACTCCGTGACTGTGTCCTCGATGCGCGAAATCCGTTCTGCGAACTCGTGGTTCGGCGCGTGACGGCGAAGGATCTGCAGGCGCAGGCCGATGGCGGCCATCGCCTGGATCGAGTCGTCGTGCACGTCGACCGCGATGCGGCGGCGCTCCTCCTCCTGGGCTGAGACGAGGTTCTCCATGAGCGCGCGGCGCTGCTCGTCGGCTCGCTGCAGCAGCTCCGCGGTGAGGCGCAGGTTCTCCTCGTTGTGCTTGCGGTCCTCGACCTCGGCGCGCAGCCGCTCCACCAGCCGCGCGTTCTCGATGGCGAGCGCGGCGCGGTCGGCGAGCTCCTGCGCGAAGCTCGCGTCGCGCTGCGAGTACGAGCCCCGGCCGTTGCGCCGCCACAGGTCGAGCGTGCCGATCACGTGCCCGTGCACGCGCAGCGGGCAGAACAGCAGGCAGTGCACGCCGAGGTCCTCGACCATGGCGCTGTGCTCGCCGCCCATGAGGCCGAGCGCGTCGCGCAGCTCAGATCCCTGCAGCAGCACCGGCTTGGCCTCGCGCACGGGCAGCGAGTGGGGGAGGGCGCGCGTGATGTCGTGCGGCAGCGCGTCCAGCGCGTTGCGGATCACGCTGAGAGCCGTGTCGTCCTCGTCGTGAGCCGCGACCAGGCGCATGGTCACGCCGTCCTCGGCGAGGAGGCGCACCGCGGCGGTGTCACCCAGGAAGGACGACACGAGCTTGACCACGCGAGAGAGCACGCCGTCGGTGTTGGTGATGGACGCGGCCAGGCTGGCGGAGAGCTCCTCCAGGTCGCGCGAACGCTTCTCATCGCGGCGCGACATGACGTGGCGCCGGATGACGGGCTCGGCCCGGTCCTCTTCTTGCAGCGGTCGCGGCATTGGCTGCGTCAGCCTCGTCCCACCAGTTCGACCTCCCGGTCCAGCCGCGCCTCCGCCGCGGCCAGGAGACCGGCCATGTCCAGCACCAGCTCCTCGAGCTGCACGGGCGGCAGTCCGATCCGGCCCCGCCCGGTGCGCCCGATCGCCTCGATGAGCTCCTCGTCGTCGACGCCCTTGACCAGGTACTCGTTGGCTCCGGCGCGGAGCATCTCGAGCACGGCGTCGCGGTCGGCGTGGGCCGAGTACGCGATGAGGCGCGCCGAGGGCAGACGGCGGCGGATCAGCCGCGCTGCCCGGGCGCCCCCGCCCGCGGGCATGCGCACGTCGATGATCACGGCGTCCGGGGCGGTGGCCGCAGCCTGCTCGACGGCGCCGTCGACGTCGGCCGCTGCGCCTACGAGCTCGAGCCCCGGGATCGACGCGATGAGCTCCCCCAAGGCGGAGCGCATGACCGCGTCGTTCTCGCACACGAGGACGCGAATGCCCCTACCCAGTTCCCCGACGCCCACTCTGACCCCCTGCTGATTCCACCCAAACCCACCAAATGCGCAGTCTACCGGTAGCCGCCCCCAATGTCAGCAACGAATCTGCAGGCGGTTTAGCGCCCGGCAGACCCCGTGTATCATGAGGATCGCAATGGCCATGACGGCGCCCGAGGGCACCTCCCAGCTGATCACCGTCTCCGACGCCGCATTGACCCAGCTCCAGGGGCTCATCGCGGGGCAGGCGAGCGCCGAGCAGCAGCTCGGATTGCGCGTGTACATCCAGTCCGGAGGCTGCTCCGGCTTCTCGTACGGCATGGGCCTGGACGAGAACCCGCCGCGCGAGGACGACTACGTCATCGAGGCCTCGGATGCGCTGAAGGTGTACGTCGATTCGTATTCGGCGCAGTACCTCGAGGGCGCCGAGATCGACTTCGTCGACCAGCTGATGGGGGGTGGGTTCACCATCAACAACCCCAACGCGGTGCGCACCTGCGGGTGCGGCCACAGCTTCCAGACGTCGGACTCGGCCGGCGAAGCGCGGTCCTGCTCGCACTAGCGCTGCCCTCGGCCGGCTGAGGCCGGCCCAGTCATGGCGACGCTGCACCAGAAGCTGACCGTCGCCATCGTGCTCGCCGCCCTCGGCGGCTCGATCTGGTCCGGCTACATCGCGTACAAGGACCGCCTCTCACCCAACCTGCGCCTCGCCGGCTGGGTGATGGTCGTGGCGCTGCTCCTGCAGGGCGTGTCCGGAGCCGTCCTCGCTCTCGGCGGCCAGCATCCGGCGGAGCCGCTGCACCTCGTCGTCGGCCCCCTGACGCTGCTGGCCCTGCCGGTCGCGCTGCTCGCCGGTGGCGGCCGCTCGCCGCGCGCCGAGGGGCTCATCGCGTTCGCCGGCTGGCTCGTGACCTTCGGCCTCTCGCTGCGCGCCGCCGGCACCGGCGGCCTCACGGCGTAAAAAAGGCGGTCGGAGCACCGGCTGGCGTCCCCGACCGCCCTCTCCGTCCCTTCCCGACAGGCTGGCGTCCCTTCCGCTCGATGAAACGAACGGTGGGGCGATTTCTTGCGGTGGAGGCGAGACGAGGCTCCGCGCCTGCGGGTCCTGACGCCGCAGGGAACCCTCGCCGTCCTCCGCCGGATTCCACCCCAGGTCTCCGGGGGCGCCCGAGGACTCTCGTGGTGAGGCGAGCCCGCGTGACCTTCTGACCTGGGTCCCGGAATCCGGCTCCGGCCGGCGCTGCCCCCTGCGGCGCCACCCGCCGCGCGGGGCCTCGCTCTTTAGGCGGCGTGCACGCTCGCCGCGCCGTGCGTGCGCATCGTCGCGGCCGCGTCGTCGTCGCGGATGGCGAGGGCGGCGAAGGCGCCGGCGAGGGCGAACGCGGCCGCCGCGATGAACGCCTCGCGGAAGACGCCGACGTTGCCGGCGATGGTGCTCGTGGTGAGCTGCGTGCCCAGGATCGTCGCCAGCGTCGCCACGCCCATCGCCGACGCGAGCTGGCGCTGCGCGTTGTACAGCGCGGAGGCGCGTCCCGTGTCGCGTGGGCTGATCTGCGCGAAGCCGCCGGCGTTCATCGGGATGACGACGCTGCCCCAGCCCATGCCGATGACGAACATCAGCGCGCGGAAGATCCACAGGTCGCCGGTCATCGTGAATGCGAGCAGCGCCGTCGTCACCGCGACCAGCACCATGCCCGCCACCATGAGCCGCCGGGGCCCGATCCGCGGATACAACCGCCCTGCCACCTGCGACATCAGGAGCACGCCCAGCGCTTCAGGAAAGATGCTCGTGCCTGCGGCGAATGCCGACAGACCGCGGCCGGCCTGCAGGTACACGGCCGACAGGAAGAGCAGCCCCACGAACCCGCTCGCGCCGAACAGCGACGCCAGGTTGACGACGCCGAACAGCCGGCGCCCCAGCAATCGGAAGTCGATCATCGGCGTGCGCCGGCGCAGCTCGGTCATGACGAGCGCGATCACCAGCACGACACCGGCGGCGAACGTGCCGACGATGCGCGGCGAGTTCCAGCCGCTGGACGCGGCCTCGCTGAGCGCGAAGAGCAGAAGCCCGAAGCCGCCCGCGGCGAGCAGGAACCCGGGCAGGTCGAACGGCTCGCCGGCGCGCTCGCGGTGCTCGCGCAGCGCGAGCAGGCCGAAGACGAATGCGAGCAGGCCGATCGGCGCGTTGACAAAGAACACCCAGCGCCACGACAGGTGGTCCACCAGCGCGCCGCCCACGACGGGGCCGAGCGCGGGCGCCATCACCATCGGGATGATGAGAATGCGCGCCGCACGTGCGCGCTGCGCCGGCGGGAACGCGCGGAACAGCATCGCCGTGCCGACGGGCGTGAGCATGCCGCCGCCCACTCCCTGCACCACGCGCGAGATCACGAGCTGCAGCACGGACTGCGAAAGCCCGCATGCGACCGACGCGCATGTGAACAGCCCGAGCGCGAAGAGGAACGTGCGCTTGGTGCCGATGCGGTCTCCGATCCATCCCGACGCGGGGATCCACACCGCCAGGCTCACGAGATAGCCGACGACGACGCCGTCGGTGGACGGCGCGCTGACGTGGAAGTCGCGCGCGAATGAGGGCAGGGCGACGTTGACGATGGTCGCGTCGAGGACGCTCACGAACATCGCGGTGACGTAGACGACGCCCACCACCTGCTGCGAGCTGAGGCGGCGGATCACATCGCGTCCTGCGCGCTACCGAGCTCAGCCGACAGGACCGCCGCCACCCGCTCGGCGATGTCGCCGAGGCGGGCGAGGTCGTCGCTGGACAGGTGGTCGAGCAGGTTGCGCCGGATGCTCTCCACGTGCATCGGCGCCGCCTCCTGGATCGTCCGCAGGCCCTGCCGCGTGAGGCAGGCGAACGTGCCGCGCCCGTCGCTGGAGCATTCCTCGCGGCGCACCAGCCCGCGATCCTCCATCCGCCGCACCTGATGGGACACGCGACTCTTGGACCACTGGATCCCGGCGGCCAGGTCGCTCATACGCATGCGGTGTCCGGGTGTCTCCGAGAGCTGCACGAGCACGTAGTAGTCGGGATGGGAGAGGCCGCTGTCGCGGGCCAGGTCGCGGGCGATGGCGGCGTCGAGCAGCCAGCTCATGCGCAGCTGGCCGCGCCAGGCGCGGGCCTCGAGCGGGTCCAGCCAGCGCGGAGCTCGGGTCGCCACTCCCCAAGTTTAGCAAAAAGTTGACATGTCAACTATTGAGGGCGTAGGCTCAAGCCAACCCACCCCCACCAGGAGCGCCCCGACATGCAGGTCAAAGAACTCGGACACATCGTCCTCTACGTGCGCGACATCGAGCGCTCCGCCGCCTTCTATCGCGACGTGCTCGGCTGGCAGCAGCTGCGGCCGCAGGGCGACGGACCGCTGGGGCGCATCCCGGTGGCGCTCTTCAGCAGCGGCCGCACCCACCACGAGCTGCTGCTCATCGAGGTCGGCGCGTCGGCGCAGCCGGTTCCGCAGGGACGGCGCCTGGGCATGTACCACTTCGGGCTCAAGGTGGGCGACAGCGACGAGGAGCTGCGCGACGCGGTCACGCGCATCCAGGAGGCGGGCGTTCCCATCGTCGGCATGAGCGACCACACCGTCAGCCACAGCCTCTACGTCCTCGACCCCGACGGCAATGAGATCGAGCTCTACATCGACGTGCCCGGCGTGGACTGGAATCTGGAAACCGTGATGGCGCCGGTGAAGGCGCTGGCCCTGTAAGGAGAGCGCGCATGCCTGCGATCACAGCCGACGACATCACCGCGCTGCCGCACATCCCGCTGCCGGCGCCTGACGCGACGCAGCGGCGGATTCTGAGCATCACCACCGCGCCGCACGGTCTCGAGGGCGAGGGCTTCCCGGTGCGCCGCGCGTTCGCCGGCGCCGACCCGCGCCACCTCGACCCCTTCGTGCACCTCGACCAGATGGGCGAGGTGGAGTACGCGCCCGGCGAGCCGAAGGGGACGCCGTGGCATCCGCACCGCGGCTTCGAAACCGTGACGTACATGATCGACGGTACCTTCCAGCACCAGGACTCGAACGGCGGCGGCGGCCTGATCACCAACGGCGACACGCAGTGGATGACGGCGGGTCGCGGCATCCTGCACATCGAACGGCCGCCGGAAGCGCTGATCGCCAGCGGCGGCCTGTTCCACGGGTTCCAGCTGTGGGTCAACCTGCCCGCCGCCGAGAAGTGGACGCCGCCGCGCTACCAGGACATCCGCGCCAACAAGGTGTCGCTGGTCACCACGTACGACGGCGGCACGCTGCTGCGAGTCATCGCGGGCGAGGTCGCGGGCCACGAGGGGCCGGGCGTCACGCACACGCCGATCTCCATGGCGCATGCAACGCTGAGCCCCGGCGCGCGCATGGTCCTTCCCTGGCCACGCGACTTCAACGCGCTCGTGTACGTGCTGTCGGGCCGCGGCACCGTGGGCCCGGATGCGCGTCCGGTCGCGGGTGGTCAGCTCGCGGTCTTCGGCGACGGCGACGTGATCACCGTCACCGCGGACCAGCAGCAGGAGAGCCGCGCGCCGCACCTGGACGTGCTCCTGCTGGGCGGCCGGCCCATCCGCGAACCGGTGGCCTGGTACGGGCCGTTTGTGATGAACACGCACGCGGAGATCGCGCAGGCGCTCGCCGACTACCAGGCGGGCAAGCTGGGCGTGATCCCCGCGGACCACATCGGGAACTAGCTCACATGTAGTCCGCCGCCGGGAAGGGTGACCCGTCGGCTTCGCGGCCTCACTGCCCTAGGTCCGCTACGCCAACGGGTCACCCTCCCGGGCTTCGGCTAACGCTCGCCAAGGCCGTACAAGTTGCGAGCGTTGCCTTCGAAGATCGCGTGCGCGGTCTTGTCGAGCCAGCGCTGCGTGACGAGGTTCTGCATGCGCGTGCGCACCTCCTGCCATGCGTCGCGCAGCACGAGCATGCCGAGCCAGTGGCTCTCGGGCGGCCCGTGGCCGTCGCTGCCCAGCGTGATGCGCGCCGCCGGGGCCATGTCGAGCAGGCGCAGCAGGCGGTCGGCGGTTGTCGCGGGGCTGAACAGGTTGGACAGCGAGAGCTCGGTCCACACGCGTGGGCGCACCGCGGCCAGGTACGCCGCCTGCTCATGCCAGGGGAAGGAGCCGTGGATGAGCACGACGTCCACGGCTGCCGCCGCGGGCGTGCGCAGCGCCTCGTCGAGCAGCAGCGGATCGGCCTCGGCGAGGCGGATCTCCGAGTCACCGAAACCGGTGTGCACCTGCAGCGGCCGGCGCAGGTCCGCGCAGCGTTCCAGCGTGCGCAGGAAGACGAGGTCGCGCAGCCCCTTGCCGCTGCGCCGCACGGCGACACCGCCGGCGCGATCAGCGGCCAGTTCGCGCTCGGCGCGGTCGCGATCCGCGGTGACGTCAACCGCGAGCCCGGTGCGGTACGCGAGGATCGTCTTGAAGCCGACGGCGCCGTCGCGCACCGCCTGCTCCATGTACGCGTCGACGGCGCTGAGAATTTCGGTGACGGACATGCCCTCGCCCATCAGCCGGTCGACCAGCGTCTCGAGGCGCACCAGCTCCCACACCGGAACCCCCGAAACGTCGGCGTAGCGCTCCGCGCCGCCGGGCGGAAGGCCCTGCCACCCGGCGTCCATGAGCATGCCGGTGGTGCCGGCGTCGCTGAAGAGTGCGCGCACATGGCCCGGCCAGTCTTCGCGGGCGCGCCGGTCGCGCGCCGCCACCGCGTCCTCCACGTCGCAATCGAGAAAGCGTGCCAGCCGCACGCGCGTCATCTCGCTGACGACGCGCGTGCGGTCTAGCGTCACACGGCGCTGTTCGGCGGCCTCACCCGGCTCGACGTCGAGCGTGAAGCGCGACAGCTCCAGCGGCTCGAACGCGAGCGGAAAGGGGTGGACGTGGTCATCGATCACCCGAGGAGCTTGGCGTCCTCACCACCCTCCTCACCGAGGATCGAGCCGATCTGCGCGACGGCGGCGGGCCGGCGGGCGCGAAGGGCGAGCACGACGACGATGCCGAGCACGAGCCACACGCCGGTGATGATCGGCGTGAGGTTGAGCGGGAATGGCGGCTGCGGGTTGACGGACCCGTACCACGCCGCACCGAAGATCACCGCGCCCACCAGCGGCACCAGGCCATGCAGGACGATGTTGTACCGCGCCTTCACACGGCGGAAGAACGCCATGCCGCCGAAGCACAGCCCGATGTACACCAGCAGCACGCAGAGCGTGCCCAGCGTCGCGTAGAAGAAGTACACGGTTGGAGGCGCACCGCCGAACGCGGCCTGCGGAACCAGGTAGCCGACGAGCACCGCGGCCACGGTGGCCACGAGCGCGATCGCCAGCGTGGCGTTGACCGGCGTCTTGAAGCGGCGGTGCGTGCGTCCGAAGGCCTTGGGCGCGACGCCCTCGCGGCCCATGGCGAAGAGCGTGCGTGCAGCCGCCGTTGCGCACGCGACGCAGACGATGAAGGCCGAGAGCATGCCGCCGATTGCGATCAGCGTGCCGAACGCGTTGTTCACGAAGGTGCTGGCGATGGTCTTCAGCGCCACCGGGTCGCTGCCGAAATTCATCCCGTTGTCGAGGCCGTAGCCGATCGTCAGGGCGTACGTGGTCAGCAGGTAGAAGACGATCGCGAAACCGGTGGCCGCGATGATCGCGATCGGGATCGAGCGCCGTGGGTTCCCCGTCTCCTCGCCGAAGTCGGCCGCGGTCTCGAAGCCGATGTACGACGTGACGCCGAGGATGATTCCGTAGAACACGCCGTTGAAGCCGCCTGACACCGTGTGGCCGAAGGTGAACGTCTGCAGCGTGTTGCCGCTGTGCCCGCCCTTGGCGACGGTGACCAGGTCGACGATGACGATGATCGCCACCGTGAGCGCGCCGACGATGAGCTGCGTCCTGGTCGTCACCTTGATGCGCACCACGGCGAGCAGCACCAGGAGCGCCATGCCGATGAGGAAGAAGATGAACCAGTACTTCGTGTCGATCCCAACGATGCTGCAGAACAGCTGGGAGACGCCCGCCATCGTCATGGGCACGAAGCAGAAGAAGCCGAAGGCGTAGAGCCACCCGGCGAGGAATCCGCCGGAGCGGCCGAGGCTGCGCGCCGCGTACGTGTACGCGTATCCCGCCGAGGCCATGCGCCGGGTGAAGCCGATGATGACGAACGCCAGTGCCATGACACCGACGCCGCCGAGCAGGAAGGCGAGCGGCGTCGAGCCGCCCGCGACGATCGCGACGCCGGGGACGTTGAGCAGCATGGCCATGCCCGGGGCGAGCACCGACACCGAGATGGCGATCGCATCCCAGATGTTCAGCGCCCCCTTGGCGAGCGTGTCCTGCCCCGTGACGATGCCCGGCCCGCCGGCGAGCACCGGCTCGGGGCCATGGGTAGCGGTGGTCATGCCTTTCCTCCTTCGCGCAACGCGCCGGCAACGCCGGCCTCCGGCATCAATACGGTTCTCTCATCCAGGAAGTAATCGAAAGCAAGCGGCGTGCACTCGTGGTCGATGATCCACTGGTTGAACGCCTGGTGCACGGGATGCGCCCGGTAGCGCTGCAGCTCGTCGGTGCCGTCGAACTCCATGTACAGCAGCCGTGAGTAGCCGCGGGTGCGCGCACCGGTGATGTCGGCCCCGAAGCGCAGGCTCGAGAAGCCGCCGATCTTCTCCGGCCAGGCCGCGATCTGGGACCGCATGTCCTCGTACTCCGCGTCCGACAGCTCGCGGGGAAACGAGAAGAGCACGATGTGCTGCAGCGTCATTCAGTAGACCTCGAAGTACTCGCGCATCTCCCACTCCGACACCACGGTGCCCTCGGCGAGGGGACGCTCCTCGAGGTCCTTCTGATAGCGCGCGAACTCGGCGCGCTTCATCATCAGGTAGTAGTCGACGAACGAATCGCCGAACGCGCTGCGGTACAGCGTGTCGCTCTCCAGCGCGGCGATCGCCTCGCCCAGTGACGTGGGCAGCGGCTCGGCCTCCTGCGCGTATGGGTCCGCGGTGAACGGCGGCGGCGGCTCCGCGCCCTTGCGCATCCCGTCGAGGCCCGCGGCGATGTTCGCCGCCATGTACAGGTATGGGTTGGCGGCCGGCTCCCCCAGGCGGTTCTCGATGTGCGTGCCCAGGTCGCCCGGGCCACCCTGCACGCGCACCATCGCTCCGCGGTTCTCGTAGGCCCAGCCGATGCGGTCGGGGGCGAACGAATAGGGACGGAAGCGGCCGTACCCGTTGACCGTTGGCGTGGTGAAGATGGTCATGGGCTTGGCGTGCTCGAGCACGCCGGCGACGAACTGCCGTCCCACCTGGGACAGCATCTCGGTCTCCGACGCGAACGCATTGGCGCCGGTGGTGGCGTCGCGCAGCGACTCGTGCAGGTGCCATCCCGAGGGGAAGAAGTTGGGCAACCCGGGCCAGCACATGAACGTCGCCAGCAGCCCCCGCCGCCGGCATATCGCCTTGATCGCGGTGCGGAACATGACCATCGCGTCGGCCGCGGAGAGACCGGCGAACGGCGCGGTTGTGAACTCCATCTGCCCCGGGCCCCACTCGTCCTCCATGGAGCGGGGCGGGACGCCGACGTCGTGGAGGCCGTCGCGAAGCGCGCGCAGCGTGTCCTCGATGCCGTCGAGGCGTGCCTCCGAGAGGAACTGATATCCCTGCTCGAACGCGTCGACGCGCGGTGGGGGCGGTGGCGCGCCGGTCTGGTCCAGCGTGATGCGCTCGTCCGCCAGCCGCACGATGTAGTACTCGACCTCGAGACCTGCGGAGTAGTCGTAGCCCTGCTCGTGGAGCAGCCGCAGCTGCTCGCGCATGATGGCGCGGCCGTCGAGTGGCACCGGCCGCCCGTTGTGGAAGTACACGTCGCACAGCACCCAGCCCGTCCGGTCGGCCCACGGCAGCACGCGGAACGTCGCCGGGTCGGGCACGATCACCACGTCGGGGAAGCCGGTGAACTCCTCGATGCCGAACCCGCCACCCGCGACGAAGGCCTCGGGGAAGACGCTGTTGGCGGTGTCGAGGCTGTAGATGGCGCCGGAGAAGTCGGCGCCATTGCGCAGCGCCGCAGTTGCGGCCGCTGCTGACATGAACTTGGTGCGCGAGACCCCGTGCTGGTCGACGAGCACGAGGCGCACGGTGCGCAGCCCCTGGTCGTCGATGTCCTTGGCCATCTTCCTGGCCGCCTCGCGCTGCTCCTCGGTGTGCAGCCCGTGCCGCTTGACGAATCCGGGGGTGCCGACACCCTGGTCGGCGGCGCGCGTCTCCTCGGGCATCACGCAGCTCCGCCGTGGCGCACGCGGACGTCGAACTCGCCTCGCACCGACTCGAGGAGCTGCACGGCGAAGTGCTTGGGCTGCATCTCCGCGAGCGTCACCAGGGTCTCGGTGCGCTGCACACCGGTGATCTGCCACACGCGGTGCAGCAGGAGATGGCGCAGGTGGTTGTGGTCGCGCACCACGAGCCGCGCGAGGATGTCGATCCCGCCTGTGACGAGACTCACGTCGGTCACCTCGGGCAGCTCGCGCAGCGCCTCGATCACCGGCGCGAGCGAGTACCCCTGCACCGCGGTGATGGTGAGGAACACCGTCACCGGGAACCCCGCCTCCTGCCATCCGATTTCCAGCGTGTAGCTGCGGATGACGCCGTCGCGCTCCAGGCGGGTGATGCGGTCGCCCACCGCGGGCGGCGAGATGCCCAACGACCGGGCGAGCTTGCGCTGCGACATGCGCGCGTCACGCGACAGCAGCTCGAGGATCTCCAGGTCGATGAGGTCGAGCGGGACCGGGCGTGCCGGGGCCGCCACGACGTCCGCCACGCCGGCCAGCGGGGCGGCGACTGCTTCAGTCATTCGTCAACCAGCGGGCGTGTAGACTTGTCGTTCACGAGCCGGTGCGCCAGAGTCTCCTGTCATCCGCTTCGCGGCCAGCGTCGGAAGTCTGGCGCTCGCTCTGCCCGCTGTCAAGCAGTTCAGACTAGGAGCCGGCAATGTCGACGGTGACCACCACCACGCCCGCCGTGCCGCGCTTCGCCCGCCGGATGCAGGGCGTGAGCAACGAGCTGGCGTCGATCCTCGCGCTGTCGGCGGGGTCGGGGCTGATCAGCTTCGCCGGGGGATTGCCCGATCCGCGCACCTTCCCGGTGGCGGTGCTCGAGGAGCTGAGCGGCGCGCTGCTGCGCGACGACCCGGCGGTGGCGCTGCAGTACACCCCCACGCCCGGGCTGCCCGGGCTGCGCGAGGCGTTCCGGGACCGCCTGGAGCAGACCGACGGCCACCGGCCGGCCTGGGAGGAGCTGATGGTGACCAGCGGCACCATCGACGCGATCAGCCTCCTGGCGCGGGCCCTGGTCGACCCCGGCGACGTCGTCGCGATGGAATCGCCGACGTATCTCGGTGCCATCGACGCATTTCGTGGCGTCGAGGGCGAGGTGCGCGGCGTGCCGCTCGACGAGGAGGGCATCGACGTCGCCGCGTTCGAGCAGCTGTGCCGGACGGCGCCGCCGAAGCTGCTGTACACCGTGCCGGACCATCAGAACCCCACCGGCATCACGATGTCGGAGGAGCGGCGGCGCCGCCTGCTCGACCTCTGCCGCGAGCACGGCGTCGTGGTGCTGGAGGACGTCGCCTATCGCGAGCTGTCGTTCACACCGCGGCGGCCGCCGTCGCTGTGGTCGATCGCCCCGGAGGTTGTCGTGCAGGCTGCGACCACGTCGAAGACGTTCTTTCCCGGTGTGCGCCTGGGCTGGGCGGTGGGGCCCGCGCCGGTCATCGAGCAGATGGTGGTCGCCAAGCAGAACTCGGACCAGTGCGCCGGCGGCTTCGGCCAGCGTCTGCTCGAGGAGTACCTGCGCGGCGGACACATGGATCCGCAGCTGCAGCGGTCCAACGCGCTGTACAAGCGCCGCTGCGAGCTGATGCTCGCGTCGCTGGAGACGCACTTGCCCGACGGGGTGACGTGGAACCGCCCCGGCGGCGGCTTCTTCATCTGGCTCACGCTGCCGGATTCGATCGACACAGTTGCGCTCGCGCGCCGCGCGCGCGACGCCGGAGTGGCGTTCGTGCCGGGCCGCCCGTTCCATCCCGACGGCACCGGGCTCAACACCATGCGCCTCGCGTTCAGCCTCGCCGATGACGGGGTCATCGATGAAGGCGTCGAGCGCCTGGGCGCGCTGATCCGCTCTGCGATGGAGGCGCAATGACCGAGACGCATACGCATTTCTCCGACGCCGGCGGCACCCCCACCGGCGCGGGCAGGTATGTGAAGGTGGACGACCTCGAGTCCGTGGAGTTCGTGCCCGGTCTGGCATTCCGTCCCGTGCTCGGCGACGGCTCGCTGGTCAACTTCGTGAGCTTCGACGCCAACACGGAAGCGCCGATGCACGTGCACGTCGAGGAGCAGTTCACCATCGTGCTGGAGGGTGAGTTCGAGTTCGAGCTCGACGGCGAGGTGCGCACCATGCGCCCCGGTGATGTTGCGGTGATCCCCGCCTGGGTGCCGCATGGCGCGCGCACGCGCGACACCACGTGCCGCGAGATCGATGTCTTCACGCCGCCGCGCCGCACGCTGCTGGAGCACGCGCGCAAGAGCGCGGGTCCGCCGCCGGCCGGCGCCGGCGTGTAGATGGAGCTCAACCTCCGAGGGCGAAGGGCGCTCGTCACCGGCGGCTCCAAAGGGATCGGCCTCGCCATCGCGGAAGAGCTGGCTGCGGAGGGCGCGCACGTGGCGATCTGCGCGCGCAATGCGGGCGAGGTTGACGCGGCGGCGGAGGGCCTGCGCGCAACTGCTGAGGTGGTGCACGCGCAGGTGGCCGACGTCACCGATCCCGAGGCGGTTCGCGAGCTGGTGGCCGACTCAGCGCGCGCGCTCGGCGGGCTGGACATCCTGGTGAACAACGCCGGCGGCGCGCACCCCGGGAACTTCGAGACGCTGACTGACGAGGACTGGCGCGCCGACCTCGACGTCAAGCTGTTCTCCCAGATCCGCTGCACGCGCGAGGCGCTGCCGCACCTCCGCCGCAGCGGCGCGGCGCGCGTCATCAACATCAACGCGGTGTACGCGCGCTACCCGGACCCCTCGTTCTTCGCCACCACCGTGAACCGAGCCGCGTGCCTCAACCTGTCGAAGGCGCTGGCCATCGAGCTCGCCGGTGACGGCATCCTGGTCAACAGCGTGAACATCGGCTTCGTCGTCACGCCGCAGTGGGAGAACATCCGCCGCCGGCGCGCGCCGGACCTGAGCCAGGACGAGTTTCTGGGGAAGCTCGCGGCGCAGGAGGTGCCGCTGGGCCGGTTCGGCGATGTGCGCGAGGTGAGCGGGCTGGTGGCCTTCCTGGCCGGCGATCGCGCGTCGTATCTCACCGGCACGTCGATCGACGTCGCCGGCGGCATGGGCAAATACGTCTGATGTGCAGGCTGCTGGCGTGGGTTGCGCCCCAGCCGCTCACCGTCGCCGAGGCCGTGGGCGAATCCGAGCTCGCGGCGTTCCGCCGGCTCTCCCTGCAGCACTCGGACGGCTGGGGGATTGCGTACCACCCAGCCGCGGGCGGCTCCGACATCCGCACTCAGCACTCGACACTCGCCGCCGCGCGCGACCCCGCGTTCGACGCCGCCGTGCGCGGCACGTCGTCGGATGCCGGGTTCGCCCATCTGCGCTGGGCCACCCCGGGACTGCCCGTGGTGGAGGAGAACACGCACCCCTTCCTGCACGACGGCTGGGCGTTCGCGCACAACGGCGCCATCCATCCGCAGGGCCGGCTCGACGAGCTGCTGTCACCGCGATGGCTGCGGCGCATGCGCGGCACCACTGACAGCGAGCGCTACTTCCTCGCCATCCTCGCGCGCATCGACGAGGGCATGAGTGTGCGCGACGCCATCGCCACGACGGTGCGCGAGATCTTCACCCGCTTCCAGCCCACCGGGCTCAACGCGATGCTCCTGGGCGCGGACGCGCTGTATGTCGTCAGCGCGTTCGACCCGGTGCGCGCGCCGGTGCTCGAGGAGGCGGAGAACCGCGGCGTGCCCCCGGACGCGGTGTCATACGACCTGCATCATCGCGGCGGCGAGCACTCATACGTGGTCGCGTCCTCAGGCCTGGGCCAGACCAGCTCCGCCGGCTGGGACCACTTGCCCAACATGACGCTGCTGCGCATCGAGCGCGGCACGCTCCGCACCGCGGTCGACTCGCTGGCCACGGACGCGGTCGCCGGCCGCGGCTGACGCCGGTTCAGTCGGCCGCGCCCGCTGCGGCTGCGCCGTGGTGTGACGCCGCGTGACGGCGGGTGCCGATCCACGTGCCGGCGCGCTGCTGCCGGCGCACGTACAGCAGCGCGGGCGCGCCGATCATCGCCATGAGCACGTCGTTGTACCCTCGGTAGAGGAGTCCGGCGGCCGCGCCTGACGCCGCGGGAATGCCGAACGTCAGCATGATGACGGTGAGCAGGCCCTCGAATGCGCCGATGCCCAGCGGCAGGAACGATATCGCGGCGAAGGTGTAGCTCACGCCGAGCACGAACACCGCGGTGATGTAGCTGACCTTGAGCCCGATCGCCAGCAGCGCGAAGTAGAAGAGCAGGAACGACAGCGCCGCGGCGAGCCCCTGCAGCACGAACACCGTCAGCAGCGTGCGCGGCCGGCAGAGACGCACGAAGGCGCCGCGAATCTCGTGCAGCTGCTTGTCGAAGCGGCGCAGCGGCCGCACGTGCTCCACGACGCGGATCGCGCGCTCATAGGCCGGCTCCCAGAGGAGCACCGCGAAGATGCTGAGGAACCCGAGCATCACCGCGAGCATGAGCAGCGCGATGTTGTGACGCTGCACAAGCTGCGGCAGCGCACCGAAGCTCATCAGCATCATGTACGCGATCTCCTGCAGCGCGACCGTTGCGGTGATCGCGCCTGCTCCGCGCTCGTGGTCGGTGGAACGCACCATCGCCACGCGGGCGAGGTCGCCCATGGGCAGCACGATCATCACCTGCCCTGCGATCTCGATGATCTGCGTGTGGCGGAAGCTGATGTGCTCGCCGACCGCGCGCAGCCCCACCCACCAGGCCCAGCCGCGGCACAGGTAGATGGCGAGCACCAGGGGCACCATCAGCAGCGCCAGGTTCCACTGGATGTGCTGGAACACATGGCCCAGGTTCAGCGGGTTGACGCCGACGATGAGGGCGATCAGCCCGGCGAGGGCGAAGAGCTCGGCCCAGAACCGGCGCAGCAGATGAAGAGGCGTCTTGAGCAGGGTCAACGCGGTACCCATGGTATGGCCCACCGGGGAGTGACGGGCCGAGGCGCCTCAGGCGGCGTGCCGTCGCGAGCGGAAGCGCGCCCCCGCGGGCAGCGCCACGGCCAGCACCGCCAGGGGAATGAGGGCGCTCAGCGGGGCTTCCGGGACCGGCGAGCCGGGGGTGCTGCCGTAAACGGAGACCACGGCCTGCAGCGGTGTCACCACGTCGCCGCCGTAGTCCTGGCCCGGTGGCGATGCGGTGGGGGAGATGAAGTTGGCCGGCGCGGCCGAGGGCACGGTGTACACCCACTGCTCGGCGTCGATCTCGTCGAGCGGCACACCGGTGAACGCGTTGTCGCTGCCCGCGGTGAAGAAGAAGTGCAGTCCCATCTCGCCGATGGCCGCCTGGAAGGGCATGGTGGTGGATGTGTCGAAGCCGAGCTGCTGGTAGCCGGGGTTGCCCGGCGCTGGCGGCGCGCAGTGCAGGTCGGAGTACGCGAGCGATGGGTTCCCCGACTGCTGCCGCCAGTACTGCACGTAGCCGTTCTGCACGTTGCTGCTCGTGGAGTCCTCACCCGGCCACGGGCGCGCGAACGGCGAGTCACCGGTGCCGTCGTCGAAGCATGCGTCGTCGCGATAGAAGGGCACCACCGCCGGCTGCAGCACCGTCGTCGGACCCGTGATGTCGGCGGCGAACACCAGTGAGCCCTGGTTGCCTGACAGCTCCTCGGGGTTGTAGATCGCGGTGCAGATGTCCTGCGTGGGCACGCACGTGTTGAAGAACGCGGGCTGCCCGCTCACCGGCACCTGGTCGATCTCGCCGGCGCTCTGCGCGTTGCGGCCGTCGACTGCGATGCCGGCTGGATTCTTCTGGTTGTAGTACGTCTGCACCGCGCCGTAGCGGAAGTCCCATGAGGTGTACAGCCCGTCGGGCGGGATCGGGTGCACGCGCACGTGGTAGCTGAAGTCGAAACCGTCGCGGTAGTAGAACTCCGTCTTGGTGACATTTGTGCCGGAGTCCGCGCCCCACACCTCGCGGATGGCGCGCACCGGTCCCACTTTCCAGCCGAGCAGCGATGAGTTGAGCTCCCAGTTGGTCTGCTCGTCCTCGAAGCCGACGACGGATATCGTCGAGTTCGGGCTCGACTGGAAGGCGCGTCCCTTCCAGCGCGAGATGAGGTTGGTGCCCAGCCCGCCGCTGCCGGCCACGCGCACGGAGCGAACCATCCAGCGCCCACTCGCTCTGACGCTGTATGTCGGTGTTGTGACGGTCGTGCCGTCGCGCGGCTGCCGGTCGATGGAGGGCCGCGGCGAGCCGTCCGGTGTGGTGATCGGCGGACTGGCGTCGTTGTTCGCCGCGGTGCGGCACACGTCGCCACCGATGTTGGGCCCGTAGCCGACATTGCTGATGCCGATGCGCTCCGGGTCGCCCGGACCCCACGTGTAGCGATCGACCCATTCGTCCGCGTTGGCGTCGCGCACCATCGACACGTAGCCGTTGCTCGCGTTGAAATGCGATCCGCCCGGCTGCAGGAAGAGATACACGTAGCTCGTCGCCGCGCTGCCGTCCGCCGGCGCGGTGGGATCGACGATGGCGACCTGCTGTCCGTTGCCCGCCTGTGTGCCCGCAGGCTGCGGTGTGCCGCTCGGCGCCTGCGTTCCCGCGTCACCGGCCATGAACGTGATCTGGTCGTCGTCGTTCAGCTCGGCGTGGCCCGCGGCGGTGTTCACCGGATCCTGCATCGCCTGCGTGTAGTCGTCCGCCGCGACGCCCGCCGTGTGCGGCGGTGAGACAACGCCGTTGGCGATCGCCTGTGCCAGCTCGGCCTGGCCCGCCGCGCCGGGGAGCTGGTAGCGCGCGTCGCATGGCGACGCATCGCTCACGCCGATGATGCCGCCGAACACCTTCTTCCACGACTCCTCGCCGGTGGAGTGCGCCGTGGGGTTCCACGCGTACGTGAGCTCCTGGTCGGTGCCCGAGTACACGCTGAACGACGAGTGCCCGTTGGCCAGGAAGTACGGGAACATCTGGTCAACCTGCACCGGCACCTCGACCCACGCCGTGCCGGTCCAGCGATACGCGGCGATGTCGTCCGGGTTCACGCCGGTGCGCGTGTCCGGCGGCACGGTGATGACGCCGTTGTGCGCCGAGCGAGTGTTGTCACCGCTGAAGGAGCTGCTGACACCGGAGGGATATGGGGCCGGGGCGCCGGTGGCTGCGGCGCGGCTCCACGAGGGGATGTCCGCCCCGGTGATCGTCACCGGCTCGGACGCGCGCGCCTGCACGACGACGCCTCCGCCGAAGCTCGCCGCCGCCGCGGCGTGGCTCGAGAGCGCCGGGACGATGCCCGACGCGGCCAGAGCCGCGGCCATCGCGATCCGTCCTCGCAATCACCTTCCTCCGGGCGCCCAAGTTCCGCCCTCAAAGCAAACGACCGGGGGTGCCTGGGCCTTGCGGCGACGGTCGATAAGTAGTACGATCGTGTTATGACACGATCGTATCAGCGCATGCCCGGCCCGGCTCTGTCGTCCTCCCTGTTGACCATGGCGAGGTTGAAGGCAGGCATGACCCAGCGGGAGCTGGCTGACGCTGCGGGAGTACCCGTCACGATGGTGTCCGCGTACGAGCGGGGGCGGCGTGAGGCGACCCTACCCACATTGCTGCGGATGCTTCATGCCGCTGGATTCGAACTGCGCACGCATTTGACACCAGTGGACGCTCATGACGAGTCGCTGCGGGTGCTCGAGGATGCGCGTACTCCTGAGCAGCGGCGGTTGCGCGACCGCGAGATTGAGATGTGGCGGAGTGCGACCCTGTTGGATGCGCCCGATGCCTGAAGAGCCCAGTCTCAACGCTACGGCAATCGTCTCGGCTCTGAACAAGCACGGCGTCACATACGTGGTCATCGGAGCCTTCGCCGCGATCGCCCAGCGGGCGCCGATAGCGCCGACACGCGACATAGACATAACCCCTGACCGCAGCCGGAGCAACTGCGAACGGCTGTCGGCGGCCCTGAGCGAGTTGCAGGCGCGCGTGCGGACGCAATCCGTGCCCGACGGCCTCGCATTCAACCATGACGGCGCATCGATCCAATCTGTTGACGTCTGGAACCTGACGTGTCCGGACGGCGAGTTCGACATTTCGTTTGGGCCTGCGGCATTCCCGGAGGGGTTCGCGTCACTCTTATCGCATGCGCATCGCGTGCGCGTCGGCGAAGTCGAAATCCTTGTGGCCGACCTCGACGACGTCATCCGATCCAAGGAGGCTGCCGGCCGCCCCAAGGATATCCAGGCACTCCCCGCGTTGTACCGCCACCGCGACAGACGGAGGCGCACCCGGTAGACCTACGCGACTCCGGGAGAGTCGCGGTGCGGCGGGGGGTGCATCTGCAGCCACGCCTCCAGCCGCAGCATCGCGTCGGCGCGGCGCGCCGGCTCTTCGAGCAGATCCATCAGACGCTGCAGGCGCGCGTAACGGGCCTCCGCCGCGGCCTCCGCTTGATCCGCCCGGGACTGGGCGTCTTCCACCGCTCCTCTCCGACCCTTGCCTGCGAGCGCAGGCGTGGCTCAGTGTAGGAGATCGCGACGTATCGCACCAGGCGCGTCGAGAGGTACAGAGGCTGCTGTCGCGCCGCCTTCGCTGAAACCAGCCGCCTCGATCTGACATCGGGGCTGCTGAGCGTTACCAACCTGTTGGGAAGCGTCCATTGCCGGATGGACCTACGACCTCGATGCTTCGTGCATGGGCAAGGAGGCCGGCCCTGGGGAGGCGCCGGTTGGGGATGCGGGAGTGCGCACACGGCCGGGGGCTGCGCTGCTCCCCGTCTTCAACATCCCCGACAGGGCCACGATCGCGTACGAGGTGCTGCCCCGGCCTGCCGGGGATGCGCCGGGCATGGCGCTGCTGCGCGACGCCTTCGAGGCCGCGCAGCACACGTCCCCCGCGATCCTGCTGATCCCGTTCAACGGCATCTTCGACAGCCGGGCTGCGGAGGCTGCCGCGCTGGTGCGGCAGTTCGGCATCACGCCGAGCGAGGTCGCCTGGATCGTCGGCACGCAGATCTGCCAGGACCCCGAGGCCGACCGCCACGTTGCGGCCCTGCGCCAGGCGGGATTCCGCTTCGCGGTTGAGGCGCCGGAGTGGGCGGCCACCGCGCACCACTGCATCGCCGCACACCGCCCGGACTTCCTCCTGATCGATCCCGCCTGCGTGCAGGAGGTTCCGGACAGCCGCCTGGCGCGTGCCGAGCTGGCCGCGCTCATCTCCTTTACCGCGAGGCTGGACGTCAGCATCATCGCGCGCGGCGTGGACACGCCGGCCGTGGCCGCGGCGCTCGCCGCGGTGGGCCTGCAGCACGGGAGCGGCGCGCACCTGAGCCCGCCGCTGGTGATGGACACCTCGCTCGCGGCCGACGGGGACATGGTGGTGGACGCGGCCTGGTTTCGCCGCCATGCGCCGCGCCGTCTCGACCCGGTCCGTGAGGACGCCTTCATCGGGACACATGTCGTCGAGCTGCGCGAGGCGGAGCATGACGCTGTCACCTCCGACGAGGTGGCGCAGACGCTCGCCGAGGCGGCGCGGCTGCTGCAGGCCGAGCACGACCCCGCGCGCATCATGGGCGTCGTCGCGGAGCTGCTGCCGCGCGTCATCCCGATGAGCTCTCTGGCGATCCTGGAGGCCGACTGGGACACCGACTCGTTCATCCCGCGTCTGCTCGCCGGCAGCGAGGTTGCGGCGCTGCGTGATGTCCCCTTCCCGATGAGCCGCGGCATCACCGGATGGGCGTTCGCGCGGGGCACGCCGTACAACTGCAGCAACACGCTGACGCACCCGGCGGCGGGCACCGTGCCCGGCACCGAGGACGACTGGGACGACGAGTCGATGCTCGTGATCCCGCTGATCGCCGGCGACCACCGCATCGGCGTGCTGGATGTGTGGCGCAGCGGCGTCGGCCAGTTCAGCGAGCGCGACCTGCAGCTGTGCGCGCTCTTCGCGCACATCGCCGCCGCCGCATGGCACAACGCGAACCTCTATCGCGAGGTGGAGCACCGCGCGCGCACCGACGCGCTGACGGGGCTGCACAACACACGCTGGCTCGACGAGGTGATGCCGCAGGAGGCGGCGCGCACCCTGCGCGCGGGCGCGCAGATCGGCGTGCTGCTGCTCGACATCGACCATTTCAAGCTGATCAACGACACCGGTGGGCACGCCGCGGGCGACCGCGCGCTGCGCAACGTTGCGCGCGTGCTCCGCTCGGTGGTGCGCGCCGGTGACGACGTGGTGCGCTACGGCGGCGAGGAGTTCCTCATCCTGCTGCACGACAGCGGGCCCGACGGCGCGGTGCGCGTCGCCGAGGAGGTGCGTCAGGCGCTGTTCGAGATGCCGCCCGCGGTGCCCGACGTGCGCACCACGGCGTCCATCGGCGTCGCCGTGTTCCCGCTGCACGGGGACACGCTCGACGAGGTCGTTCGCGAAGCCGACCTCATGATGTACCGCGCCAAGGCATCAGGCCGCGACCGCGTGATCGCCGCGCCGGTGGAAGCTCAGATCGCAGAAGCCTCCTGAGGCGCCGGCCGAACACGACCTGACCCAGCGCGGCCGCCATGCCGGTCGACGCCAGCCCCGCGTTGCCCATGCCGTGCACGAGTCCACCGAACGCGTGCACGATCCCCGCGAACACCAGATTTCCCCCTCTCGGTGCCATCCCCCTGACAGCCGCGGCCCAGTGTGCGGGTCCGGCACCATCGCGTCAAGCGCGTTGATGCCGCTGCCCGCCCTGGATCGCGTCGCTATGCTCCACCTCAGCGCATGAGCCAGTACGGAGCCATCGACGCCGCGGCCCGGGCGGTTGCCCGGCGCATGCTCCGCAGCCTGCGCGGCGGCCGGATCACCATCGTCGACGGCGCCGCGCGCGAGCAGTTCGGCGCACCGGGCGACCTGGATGCCACGCTGCACGTGCTGCATCCGTCCCTCTGGCGGCGCGCGCTCGGCGGCGGCGGCGTGGGGTTCGCCGAGGCCTACGTCGACGGGCTGTGGGACAGCGACGACATCGTGCCGGTGCTGCGCGTGCTCGCGCGCAACATCGATCGCCTGAACCGCGTGCTGCGCAACCCGCTCACCCGCGTGCGCACGCTGACAGCGCCGCTCGACCGCTTCCGCGCCCCGGACGAGGCCACCGACCGGCGCAACATCCACGCCCACTACGACCTCGGCGACGAGTTCTTCAAGCTGTTCCTCGACCCGACCATGGCGTACTCCTGCGCGGTGTTCGAGCGCCCCGACATGTCGCTGGAGGAGGCGTCGGTGGCGAAGTTCGACAACCTCTGCACAGCGTTGGGTCTGACCCGAGACTCGCACCTGCTCGAGATCGGCACGGGATGGGGCGGGCTCGCCGTGCACGCGGCGCGCCGCTACGGGTGCCGCGTCACCACGACCACGATCTCCGAGCGGCAGTTCGCGTACGCGCAGGACCTGGTGCGACGAGAGGAGCTGCAGGGGCGCGTCGAGGTGCTGCGCGAGCACTACCGCGACCTGCGCGGCACGTACTCGCACCTCGTCTCGGTGGAGATGATCGAGGCGGTGGACTGGCGCCTCTACGACGAGTTCTTCGCCACGATCCAGCGCCTGCTCCGTCCCGACGGCGTCGCCGCGCTGCAGGCGATCGTCGTCGACGACCGCGAGTTCGAGCGTTCGAAGCGCTGGAAGGACTTCATCAAGCGCTACATCTTCCCGGGCGGCTGCCTGCCGTCGGTGGCCGAGATGCTCCATACGACGCGCCGCGCCACCGACCTCAGCCTGGTGCACCTGCGCGACATCGGCCCGCACTACGCGCTGACGTTGCGCCACTGGCGAAACGCGCTCGACGCGCACGCGGAGCAGGTGCGCGCGCTGGGGCACGACGAGCGCTTCCTGCGCACCTGGCGCTACTACTTCGCCTACTGCGAAGCCGGATTTGCGGAGCGGCGCATCAGCGACGTGCAGGTGCTCTTCGCGCGGCCGGGATGGCGGGCCCAGCCGTGGGCGGTGCGCGATGCGCAGAGCGCCGCGGCGGTCCCGGATTTACACGCGTTCACGGGTCTTTACAAAACCACGTTGAGCTAGAAGCCCCAAACGCGTCAATCTCGCAGGGGTAAGCGGCGGGGCTTTGGGGTTTAGGAAGGCTGGGACACGGTCTTCAGTGGGGGGTAGTCGCCGTGAGGGTTGGCTTGACGCGCAGTGGTTCGACCGTGCCCGGCGGCCGGCACGTCGCGCGCCGCGCGCTCGTTGTCGCCGCGGCCGCAGGGCTTGCAGGGATGGGGGTGATACCGCGCTGGGACGCGGGGGCGACGGGTATCGCGTCGCAGTCGTTCACCGGCTCGACGGCGCCCGGATGGGTGCTCGGCGGCAGCGCCACGCTGACCGGCGGCAACGTCGATCCCGCGGGCAACGGCTGGCTCCGCCTCACCGACACGGGACCCAGTGCGGAGACCGGGTACGCGTACGACGACACCGCGTTCCCGTCGGCTCCGGGCGTCTCGCTCTCGTTCGACTACGCCTCGTGGGGCGGCACCGGCGCTGACGGCACGTCCCTGTTCCTCTGGGACGGATCGATGCCGTTCTCCGTGGGTCAGTCGGGCGGCTCGCTCGGCTACGCCAACGGCTGCGGCACGCCCGGCGCCATGGGCGGCTACGTCGGCATCGGCCTCGACGAGTACGGCAACTACGCGAACGTCAACGACAACTGCCACAACGGCGGTGACGGCACCGTGTGGCAGCCGTTCAACATGCAGGTCGGCGTGCGCGGCTCGGCTGCGGGCGGCTACGCGTGGCTCACGGGCTCGGGCATCCTGCCCTCCTCGGAACAGCTCGCATTCCCGTTCGCCAACACGCGCCCGGATCAGACCGGCGCCATGTTCCGCCACGTCTCGCTGACGATCTCGCCGGCTGGCATCCTCAACGTGCAGGTGCAGTTCGGCGCCGGTACGACTCCGGTTTCAGTCATCAGTGGCTACAACCTGGCGGCGCAGGCTGCGCCACCGGCGACGTACAAGCTGGCATTCGTGGGCTCCACCGGAGCCATCAACGACTTCCACGAGCTCCGCAATCTCACGCTCACCGACTACGAGGGCACGACCGCGGCCGGCACGGGCTTCTCGGTGGCGGAGGGCTCGACGTACAACGGACCGGTCGCCACCGTCACGGATCCCGACCCCGGCGCGATGGCATCCGAGTACTCGGCCTCCATCAACTGGGGTGACGGCAGCACCACGCAGGGATCCATCGCGGGTCCCACGGGCGGACCGTTCACCGTGTCGGGCAGCCATGTCTACGCGGACGAGGGCTCGTTCACGCCCGTTGTGTCGATCAGTGACCTGGACGACACCACCAACACTGCAAGCGCGACCGACTCGGTCGCGGTGACGGACGCGGCGCTCAACGCCACGGGCAACCCGGCCATCCTGCAGACGTCGAATCTCGCGCTCAGCGGCACGCAGGTCGCGAGCTTCACCGACGCGAACCCGGGTGCGACCAGCGCCGACTACACCGCCGCCATCAACTGGGGTGACGGCAGCAGCTCGCAGGGCGTGGTGAGCGGGCCGACGGGCGGGCCGTTCGTGGTCAAGGGCTCGCACACCTACAGCGTCCTGGGGCCGCAGACCATCAGCGTGGCGATCAGCGATGACGGCGGCAGCACAGCCAATGCGGTGAGCCAGGCGCTGCTCTTCGCCGACCTCGGCCACGGCAGCTTCGTGATCGGCAACAACAACGCGGGCATCGGCACGCCGGTGATGTTCTGGGGATCCCAGTGGGCGCAGCACAACAGCTTCAGCCAGCGCTCGTTCCCCGGTCACTTCCTCGGCTTCGAGAATGTGCGCACGCTGCCTGCCTGCAACGGCGCGTGGGTCGGCATCGTCAACCCGCACCTGGCGGCGCCGCCAGCGTCGGTTCCCACATACATGGCGGTGATCAGCACGAGCTCGACATTCAGCGTCGGGCCACTTTCATTGGGCAACATCGCGCACGTCGTGATCGTGAAGACGGACCCCGGTTATGCCGCTGACCCCAGTCACGCAGGCACCGGGACGGTGGTCGGCACGGTCTGCTGACGGCGCGCCCCAACAACAACGGGCGTGGGTGGGCAATGATCGGCCGCCGGGGCAACGGGGGGCGCCGCGGCTGGGAGCCCGCTCACGCCCTCAATTTTCTTTCTGGCGTGTGAGCGCGCCACTCGCGGTACCCTGCCCGGCGTGACGCAGCAGGCCGTGGCGAGCGTGAGCGCCGACGAGGGCCGCATCGTCGTGTCGCATCTGCGCAAGACATTCGGCGAGGTGCGCGCGGTAGACGACCTCAGCTTCCATGTCGAGCCGGGTGAGGTGACGGGCTTCCTCGGCCCCAACGGCGCGGGCAAGACGACGACGCTGCGCTGTGTGCTCGGGCTCGCTCGTCCCGACTCGGGCGGCGCGACGGTGTCGGGGAAACCCTATGTGCAGCTGCGCGATCCGGGCCGCGCCATCGGAGCGGTGCTCGAGTCCACGAGCTTTCACCCCGCGCGGTCGGCGCGCAATCATCTGCGCGTCTTCGCCGCGGCGGCCGGCGTGCCCGACAGCCGCGCTGACGAGGTGCTCGCGCTGGTGGGCCTCACGCCGGCCGGCAAGTACGGCGTCGGCGGCTTCTCGCTGGGCATGCGCCAGCGGCTGGCGCTGGCCACGGCGATGCTCGGCGACCCGCGCATCCTCATCCTCGACGAGCCCGCCAACGGCCTCGATCCCGAGGGCATCGTGTGGTTGCGCAGCTTGCTGCGCCATCTCGCCAAGATCGAGGGGCGCACCGTGCTCATCTCCAGCCATCTGCTCTCCGAGGTGGAGCAGACCGTCGACCGCGTCGTGATCATCGCGCGCGGCCGTCTCGTGCACGAGGGCTCACTCGAGGACATCCGCGGCCGGCGCGCTGCCTCGGTCGTCGTGTCGACGCCCACACCCGGACGCCTCATGGAGACGCTTCGCCCGCTGGGCGTGCAGGTGACCAACCAGAGCGACCATGGGCTCACGCTGACGGGCGCTCCGACGAGCGCCGTGGGCCACGCGGCATGGGAGGCGAACATCGAGCTGCACGAGCTGCGTGAGGAGGTGCACTCGCTCGAGGACGTGTTCCTGGAGCTCACCGAGGACAGGGGCGTCGCAGCGGCGCAGGCGCAGAGCGCTCCGCCCGCGCCATGAAACGGTTGCTGCGCGAGGAGACGCGCAAGCTGCTGACCACGAGGCTGTGGTGGGGCATGCTGCTGGGCGCGCTCGCGCTGGCGTCCATCGGCGTCATCGCGCAGATCGCGACCAACGGCCTGCGGGGCAACCCGCTGCCGCCGCTGACGAGCGCCGCGACGCAGCGCTCGGTGTTCGCGTCCGCGGTCAGCGGCGACACGTTCGCGCTGATCGTCGGCATCATCATCGTCACCGCGGAGTTCCGTCATTTCACGTCGCGTCCCACGTTTCTGCTGGAGCCGCGCCGCGGGCGCGTGGTTGCGGCGAAGCTCCTCGTCGCCACCGCGTTGGGACTTGCATACGGCGCCGCATGCGCCGTCATCTCCGTCGCGATCGCGGTGCCGTGGCTCTCGTTGAAGGGCGTGCACGTCGACTGGAGCAGCAACGGTGTGCTCTTCGTGCTGCTGGGGACACTGCTGGCCGTGGCGATCTTCGCGATCGTCGGCGTCGGCGTCGGCGTGATCATCCAGTCGCAGGTGGTGGCCGTGAGCGTCGCGCTCGCGTACCTGCTCATCGTCGAGCCGCTGCTGCGCGTGATCCCCGGGGTCAAGGAGGTGGGCCGCTTCCTGCCCGGTGCGGCGGCGGAGGCGCTGACCGGCGTGCAGCGCCAGGGCATCGTGCAGGTGCAGCCCTGGCAGGGCGCGCTGCTGCTCCTGGGCTGGGGTCTTCTCTTCGCGCTGGCGGGAAGGGCGATCACGCTCAGCCGCGACATCCCCTGATCTCAGCGGCCTTCACAGCGGCGGAACGGTGTGGTACTACCAAACGAGCGGCATGCGCCAATCCCCCCGATGCCGCCAATTTGGAAGGAGCGCCTTATGTCCATCACGGTTGCCTCCGAATCCCCGGCGCGCTCGCATGCGGCCGTCCGCGCGGGCGGCGAGCTGCGCCTGGTCCACCCCGAGCGCGGCTACGCGGTGACGCAGAACCCCTTCGCCGCTTGGCAGGTGCTGCCCGCCATCGTGCTCGCGTTCGCCGGTCTCGCCATGGCGATGCAGTTCATCAGCGACGCGTATCTGGCGAGCATCGCGGTGGGCGCATTCGTCGTGACGACGGCGGGGCTGCTGCTCGTCCCCGCGGTGTCCCTGCGCGGCACCCTCGACCTCACGCACGACGGCATCACGTTCGTGCGCGGCAAGGAGCACCTCACCGCAGCGTGGAACCAGGTGCTCGGCGTCGTGTCGCGCCCAGGCGCGGGCCTCAGTGTCGTCATCCGCGACCCGCAGCAGACCACCGAGAGCATCACTATGCCGGGTGGGTTTGCGTCGCGCGACGAGGAGGCGAACATCCCGCTTCGCCTCTTCGGCGACCGCCGCTTCTCGATCCTGTATGACGTGCGCGACCGCCTGCCCGAGAATGTGTGGCGCCCCGCCGCGGAGCGAGCCGGCGCCCGCTCACGGCTGCGCATCCGCGCGGACTACGCGCTCGCCACGGCGGTGAGCATCGGCGCGTGCGTCACCGCCTGGTACGTCGTCACGCACTGACTCCGGTCAGCTGAAGCCGCTGCCGGGCGGTCCGGCCCGGCGGCGCGAGGCCTGCGCCACCGGGCTCGGAGTGTGCTTGCGGCTGAATTTCAGACTTCGGCTAACCCGCTGACCACGCTGGACCGCGGCGCTTGCGCATCCACCGCGTGCCGATGATTGCAGCACCCGCGATAGGAAGCAGAAGGATTGGCGCCGGTACTTCCGGTGCGTTGGATTGCAGGATGTTGAAGCAGCTCGCACCAGTTTGGTCGGCGCTGTTGATGGCGTTCGTGGCGTTGTGATCGTCAGCGTATGAGATGTGCGCGCAGCCCGTCACAGGGTCCATCGCCTGCATGATGAAGTCGGCGAGATGCCGGTTGGATATGGTGGGCGTGCAGAAGATGCCCAGGTTGCAGATGTCGCCCACGTGCATCGGAGTTGTCTCAGGAGTTGCACCGGAGCTGATGTTGTCGATGGTCCACAGGTTCGCTGTCGCCGGAGTCGATCCATTCAGGTTGGCTTGGGCTGCGTAGAGATCCCACTTGCACGCCGGCGGGAAATTCGGGTTGTTCGCCGTTGCAGGCCCGGCGCATCCCCCAGGCAGGTACTTCCCCGAAGCCGCGGTGGGCTCGATGGTGGACGTGCTCAAGTACGCGACATCGACCTGGCCGACGCCGCCGACAGCAATTGCTGGGAACTGGTGGTTGCCGCCCTGGGTTGGCGGGTTCACGCGGTACGGCGTAATGGCTGCGCCGGGCACGGCGGGAGGCGTGGCGCTCGTTGAGCCGTCATCCCAAGTGATGCCACCGTCTGCAGACCATACGACGTAGAAGTCGTACTCGCACTCGGGGTGACTCTGGAGTTGGTTTCCAGCCATCTGACTGAGGATCGAACACTGTCCGATGTTGGAAGCGTTGGTCACGGCGTTGGGGTCCCAGTGGTTCATCGCGAACGAGAAGTAGGGGTTGCCGGCATTGTCGAGCGTGAACGCAACAAATGGGGTCGAAGCGTCGTGCCCCGGGCCGCCGTCGAAGGCCAGCTGTGGAGTCCACGTGGCGCCCTGGTCGTCGGACCATGCTACGTAGAGGTTATGAAACGCCTGAGCTTGGGTGATGTTGCATCCCGTTGCGAAGCTGCTGGGATCTGCTGCGATCCATGCGACGTAAATGCGCCCCGCGTGCGGGCCGGACTTCACAATCTGCACGTTGGACGGGACTGTGCTGCACGCCGTATTCAGGAGCGATAGCGCGCCGCCCGCGCCCGCCGAAGTGTTGAGGTGGGCCAATACGTCGATGGCCGTTCCGAACGTGGCGCCGCCGTCGTGGGAGATGTTCACCCAGATGTGGCTCGGGCCGTAGAAGTCGTGATACATGAGCGCGACAAGCGCTTTGGTGGTGTCGGACCCCTGGCTGGCTGGGATATATGCGTCAATCCAGTCCCGGTCGACGCCGAACGCGCTGCAGCTGGTCGCGCAATTGGGGTTCACGCCAAAAGGCACGCCGCTGCTGTGGGTCCAATGGTCGCCTTGGTCGACTGACTTGTATACATCGCCTTGGAGCGGTGCATTGCTGGGACCGGTGATCGTGAGGTTGCAGAGATACAGCGCACCTGACTGGTCGGTGACCACGCAGTCATCTCCGGTCGAGCTGAACGCGCCGTTTGCCCCATTGGTCCAGTTGATTCCCTGGTTGGTGGAGCGGAAGGCGCGCGCCCCGAACAGAGACGCTTCATACAGCTCGCCGGGAGTGCCGATGGTTGGCGCGACTGGGCCCGCAGTGATGGAGGGCTCGCCGCCGTAGCCGTCCACCTGGTGGATCGTGTAGCCGAGAACGCTGGCCGCGTGCCCGACCGTCGGGGAGGCCATCAGCGCAGCCCCCAGGAGACCGCAACCCAATGTCGCGAGCGTCCGCTTTCTCATAAGGCGATTTGCCATGACAGCCCTTCCTGATCAGACGTTCCCTGACCGTTACAACGCCGGACGGCGCGAAACCTTGCGGTCAGACGTGCGCCGCCCCTGACGCCGACAATGAACCGTCATGCTGGATTCCGCCGCCGCCGACTGGCAGCACGCCCGCGCCGCCCTCGCCGCCGAGGTGCCGCGCGTGACAGCGCTGATCCGCTCGGTCTCGCGGCCCGATGCGGCCGCGGTGGGGGAGTGGAACGCCCGGCAGGTCGCCGTGCACCTGAGTCACGCGTGGACCGCGCTCCCCGCTCTGGCCCGCGGCGAGGCGGAGGCGCCGCTGACGAGCGTGGGCGAGCTGGCGGCCTTCACCACCACGATGGTGGCGGGCGACGACGAGAGCGACCTTGCCGCGCTCGCAGCCCGCATCGACACCGCGGCCGCCGGGTTCCTCGACCACGTCGCCACGCGCAGCGGCGACGAGGAGAGCCCCTGGCTGCTCGACGGAGTCACCGCGTCGCTGCTGACCTTCGCCGGTCACCTGCTCAACGAGACGACGGTGCACGGGTGGGACATCGCGCGCAGCCAGGGTGTCCGCTGGCGCCTGCACCCGCGGCGGGTGGCGCTCACCCTGCGCCGCTTCGTCTTCCCCATGCTGGCCCATGTCGACCCGCGCGAGCTCGTGGTGCAGGAACGGGCTGCCGAGCTCAGCGCCTGCTACGAGATCCGCGTGCGCGGCTCGGACCGCGTGTACCTCACGTTCGACCACGGCGCGGTGCACGTCCACACCTCACAGCCGCGAGCGGTCGACTGCCACATCTCCGCCGACCCGGTGGCGTTCTTCCTGGTGATGTGGGGGCGCATGAGCCAGTGGCCGCCCACGCTGCGCGGCCAGCTCCTGGCCTGGGGCCGCAGGCCGTGGCTCGGCCCCAGGCTCAGAACGCTGCTGCGAAATCCCTGAGCGTCAGCTCCCGGGCGCGCTCGGCGCGGTGCCGCCGTCCGCCACGGCGAAGCCGTCGCCGTCACTGTCGAGCCCGGACGGCGTGGCGATGGGATTGTTGTTGCTGTCGAACATCTGGATGCTCTGCGCGCCGCCCGCGTTGGCGATGGTCTGGCCGTTCGCCAGGCCCAGGTCGAAGTGCGCGTTGCTGGTGATCGGCAGCGTGGCCACGGTGCCGTTGACGGTCACCGCCTCGTGGATCCACTCCGCGGTCAGGAAGGTCGACGAGTAGGGGATCGTGGTGGAGAACGAGCCGCCGTTGCTCTGGTCACTCAGCGTGATCGTCCAGACCTCGGGCGTCGACTCCGCCAGGGTGACGTGCATCGTGTCGCCGGCGCTCACCGCCATCGTCGTGATCTGCAGCTCGGGCGCGGGCAGCACCTCGTACCACGCGTGGTACCGGGCGTTGCCGCCGACGCTGTCCTGCTCGGTGCCGGCCTGGATCAGGTCCGGGCTGGGGTCGCCGCCGATGCCCACCCAGTCCGAGGAGTAGCGGTCGTCAGACGTTGGGGTCACCGTGGGGACGGTCCAAGTGCCGCTGGCGCTGGTGTAGCCGAGGCCGCCAGAGGTGTTCACCCAGCCGCTCCAGTTGGTGGACTGCTGGTTGGCGTTGAGGTGCAGCCGGTGCGTGTGGTTGAGGACCGGGATCGTGGTTGGGGCTGCCGCGGTGGCCGAGAGGGCCCCCGAGATGAGCAGCGAACCCGCCAGGCTCGCGGTCACGGCTGCTGCGCGTACGGGTCTCATACCTTCCTCCTGGGCGTCCGCCCAACTGCTGGGATCCCCTCCGCCGGGTCAGCGTACGACACAAGCACGCGGCCGCGCCGCTTCCACACATATGAATAGAGGGCCCGGCTCGGGTGCCGGGCCCTCTGTGTGAAGGGTGGGCTATGTGTCGCCGGGCGGGCCCCTCCGCTCCGGCGTGCCGGCGCTCAGCTCCAGCCGGCGCCATCCGGGCGCGGCCCGGGTCCACCGCTACCGCCCCATCCGCTCCCCGAACCTCCGCCCGCCACCGGCGCGGACCAGCCGGCACCGGTGAGCACCGCCGTCGGTGCGGACCAGCCGGCACCGGCCAGCTGCGTCTGCGCCGCGGTCGGCGCGTAGTGCCGCGCCACCTGCGCGGTCGTGCTCAGCGCCGTCGCCGGCGCGCTCACCGCCGCAGGCAGCAGAGCGGCGCCCGTGATCGCCCCCGCGAAACCCAGACCCACCTTGATCCTCAGCCCGTGCAGGTGAGCCCGCAGCCCCTGCATGAACGCCACTCCGCTTGTCTGCCAGTACCGCATTTCTGTCCCCTGAACCGAAGGTCTTTCAGCTCCCGCCGCCGGTCGCATGACCGAACCTGCACAGGGTTATATGCGCGCATCTGGCATTCCGCGATCACACACGGGACACGCGAAGTAAATATGGCTTAAGACGCATCCGATCCCCGGATGCCGATGCAGAAACGGTCGCGAACGTGTTGCATCGCTGCATGCGCGTGACACCCGGCCCATCCGTTCG
>JAFARE010000028.1 GCA_019245575.1 Candidatus Dormiibacterota bacterium
TCCGCGGCACCCCCGGGAGACCGCTTACCGCTGCTTCCTTCCGGACCTGACGGGGTTCACGGGCCCGGGCTGCGCGGGACCCGGTCGTCAGCGCCGATGCGTTCGGAGCGGACCCGATGACGCGCCCCCTCGGTGGGGAATTCGACCCCGCTGTAGCGGATTGCGGGTACAGGGCACCGCTAACTCCCCGTCTAGCGCGACCGCCGGCCATTCTATCCCGGCTGCGCGGCGCGAGAACCTGCGCCATCGGCGCGTCACTGCACGCCGGCGGCGGGCAACTCCCAGGGCTCGGCGTGCGCCCGAGTGGGCAGCTCGGCGGATGACTCGGCCGCTGCCGTCTCGTTCTCGGGCCATTCGAGGATCACCCGCGTACCGCGTCCCACCTCCGTCTCCACCAGCACCGTCGCGCCGTGGGCCTGCACCAGCCGCTGCACCAATGCCAGGCCCATACCGGTGCCGCCGTAGCGGCGCGTGGCTGTGTTGTCCGCCTGGTAGAAGCGATCGAAGATCCGCGGCAGGTCCTCCGGCGCGATGCCGATGCCCTCGTCGGCGATGACGATGCGCACCAGGCTGCGCACGGCCGAGTGCGCGGCTGTCACCGTCACCTGTCCCTGGTTGTCGCTGAACTTCACCGCGTTGTCGAGCAGCGCGCGCAGCACCTGGCCGAAGCGGTCCGGGTCCGCGAACAGGGTGAGCGACGCGTCGACGTCGGTCTCCACGGGAATTGGCAAACCGCCCTTGTACCGCTCCGCCACCAGGTCGATCGCCGCCGTGACGGCCTCTGCCACCGAGACCTGTGCCGGGTGCAGCCCGAGCGTCTCGCTGTCCACCGCCGAGAAGTCGATGATCGTCTCGACGATGTCGTAGAGGTTGCGCGCCGCGAGCTGGATGTCGTGCACCGCCTCGAGCTTCGGCGAGTCGTCCCACGTGTCCCAGCACATGTCGATGAGGTCGCTCAGCCCGAGGATCGCCGTGAGCGGCGTGCGCAGCTCGTGCTGCACCGTGGAGAGGAAGTCGGTCTTCATCGCGTCGAGCTCGCGCAGACGGCGCACCGTCTCCTTCTCCTGCTCGTAGAGTCGCGCGTTCTCCATCGCGATCGCCGCGTTGTTCGCCAGCACCGCGAGCACGCCCTCGTCGTCCTCGGCGACCGCAGGAGTGTTCGCCGGTGCGGCGACGATGAGCGCACCCACGACGTCACCCTGGTAGAACATCGGCACAGCCAGCATCGAGCCGTGGTCGGCTCGCTGCTCGCGCACCACGGTGCCGGCAAGCACCGTGCGCACACTGGGCCAGGCGTCGAGGTCGCCGAGCTGCGCATCCGTGGGATGCACTGCGCGGGGCAGGAGCGCATCGCCCTCGCGGACAGCCAGCAGTGCCGCCGCGCCGTCACCACCGATCGCGGACGCCGCGCGCACGACCTCGTCCTCCAATGTGGCCACGCCGGCGGTTGTCCGCGTGAGCGCGCGCGACACGTCGCCCACTCGCTCGACGTTGGTGTCGAGGCGCGCGCGCGCCGCCTCGATCTCGGTCGTGTACGTGCGAATGCTGTCGCGCATGCGGTTGACGCTCGTCGCCAGGCGCCCCAGCTCGTCTTTGGAGCGCACGTCGACCGGCGACGTGTAGTCGCCGCCCGCGATGCGGGCGACGCCGCGCTCGAGGCGGCGGATGGGACGGCGCACCACGGACTCGACGAAGAGGATGACCGCCAGCGAGATGAGCAGAAGCACGAAGATGGTGATCACGCCGAGGGTGAGCTCGTCGGTGCGCGTGTCGCCGAGGAACACGGAGAGCGGCACCTCGACGCCGAGGTACCCGGCGAGCGTCCGTCCGTCCGGCGCGGTCACCGCCGCGAAGCTCCCGGCCACCTGATCGACGCCGCCGCCCGCGGCGGGCGCCGCGTACGTCGCGTGCACCAGGTCGGTGTGCTGGTTGACCGCGTTGACGATCTCCGGCGGCGCCGCGGACGTCACGTTGGCGCCACCGTGCTGGCGGATCTCCTCAGCAGTGTCGGTGGCGGGGATGAACGCCGTGGGGAACTGGAAGAGCGCGTTGAAGCGGTCGAGCTCGAACTGCAGCGGCGCGATGTAGGCGACGACCCCGACCGTGGCGGCGCCGTTGAAAACCGGGACGGCGGTTGCGTAGCTCGGTGTGCTGCCGCCCAGGAGGTCGACGCCACACGCCCCTTGCGGGTTGGCCAGCCCCGAGAGGTTGCACGTGGACCCCTGCAGCGCCGCCGCGACAGCCGACGAGTGCTGGAACGGCGTGACGTCCAGGGCTCCCAGCGACGGGTCGGCGCGACCGTACACCGGCTGGCCGTTGGCGTCACTGATGACCAGAATTTCGTCGGCAAGGTTCACGGGCGGCGAGCCGGCAAAGAGCGCCGGCACCGCCACCGAGGGATTCGCCGACGCCAACGCCTTGACCAGCGGGTCCTGCGACGCGAGGCCACGCGCGGTGGCGAACGATTGCGCGCCGGTGAAGCGCAGCAGCACCTGCCGCATCACGGCCGCCCGGTTGTCCGAGTTGCTCAGCGCAGCCGCGCGCGTCTGTGAGTCCCGGGAGATCAGCAGATAGGCGCTGACGCCGCCGATGACGACGAGCGACAGCGTGAGTCCGCCGAGGAGAAGCTTGGCGGCGAACGATGCGCGCAGCCGGTCCAGCACCGGGCTCGTCCTCCGGTCAGTCCGGAGTGCGCTTCGACCAGGTCTTCCTGAGAACCAGGGTCACTACACCAATTGCCATTACGTCGAGCGCCACGAACAGCGGCCAGAGAAACGGTGCTTTGCCGAAGTTGATGCCGGACACGGGCGACGTCAGCTCAACCGCGGGCGGTGGCGGCAGCTGGAGCCCGGCCTGGGTGCCGCCGGCGGCGGTCCCACCTCCCCCGCCGACACCCGCGAAGGTCACGGCGAAGGGGTCTCCCCCACCCTGTCCGGTGTTCGACCCTGCCGTCGTGCCGCCGGACGTCGTGCTCCCGCCCGGCCCGCCGCCGGTGGTGCCCGGGTTGGTTGAGCAGCCGAGCACGCAGCCCGGCGGAGTGACCGGCGGTGATGTGCAGTTGAGCACGCAGGGCAGGCAGCTGACGATGCACGGCGTCGGACCGCCGCAGCTCACGATGCAGAGCGTTGGGCCGCCCGTGCAGTTGGTGACGCACGGCGTCGGGGTGCTGCAGTTCAGCAGGCACGGCGTGGGCCCGCCGCAGTTGAGGACGCACGGGGTCGGTCCGCCGCAGTTGAGGATGCAGGGCGTCGCCGGCAACGACGTGGGCGGCACCGTCGGCGTCGGGCACGTGATGATGGGGATGCAGCCTGCGGGCGTCGGCGTGGCCGTGGGCTTCGGGGTGGGCGGCAGGGTGACCGGCAGCGTCGGCAGCGACGGTGTGGGCAGTGACGGTGTCGGCACCGGAGCGGTCGGGCATCCAACCACCGGCAGGCACGTGGTGCCGGCCATCGGGCCTGTGTGGATCTGGCCGCTGTGGGCGAGGGTGGTGGACGCGAACGCGAACATTCCGAGCAACAGGCTCGTTACACCGAAGAGCACCGCGGCCGAAATCGCCGCTATGACAAACCGGGGCCAGCCTTGCCGGCCGCGTCGCCTCATGTAAAGGAATGATAAGCGGGCCGGGCCACGGTCTCATGAACGCCGCGTCACGACCTGTTCTTGCGGCGTAGCGTCACCTGTGGCTCCGCGCCCCGGAGGAGGCGCCGGATGTTGCCCGCATGGCGCAGCGCGATCAGCCCGGCGGCGAGCCCGGCGAACGCAAGCGGTGCGCGGTCGCCGGTTCGCGCCTCCTCGACGCCGGCGCCCAGGACGGCCGACGCGGCGGCACTCAGGGAGCCCACCGACATGATCCGGGTGAGCGCGAGGGCGCTCAGCCCGCCGGCGACGGCGAAGGCAGACGCATCGGCCGAGACGAAGAGGAGCGCGCCGAAGGCCGTGGCCACGCCCTTGCCGCCCCGGAAACGCGCCAGCGCGGGCCAGGAGTGCCCCACCACGGCCGCCAAGCCGGCCGCCCCCTGGCCCCCGCGGTCTGCCCCGAGGCGGCGCGCGAGCAGCACGGCGGCGCTGCCCTTGCCGACGTCGAGCGCGAACGTGGTGGCAGCCGCAGCCGGTCCGACCAGGCGGAGCACGTTGGTCGTGCCCATGCTCCCGCTGCCGTGCTCGCGCACGTCGAGGCCGCGAAGCGCGCGGCCGAGCAGCACGCCGACAGGGATGGAACCGATGAGGTAGCCGCCTGCGGTTGCGGCGACGTCGGCGAACCTGCCGCGCATGGGCGGCAGTCTATCCCCTGCCGTCAGCCGTCAGAAATGCAGTCGCGCGCCGTGTCGGCGAGCCCGGGCGAGGGCGTGACCAGCCACGTTCTGCAACCGCGTCCCGCAGCCGCGGCCATCGCCGACGCGCAAGCGCCGGCGGCGTCACGGCGCACCAGGGCGATCACCGATCCGCCGAACCCCGCGCCGACCAGCCGCGCGCCCAAGCAGCCGCTGCAGGATTCCGCCGCGGCGGCGACAGCGTCGAGGAGCCCGGTGCTGACCTCGTGGTCGTCGCGCAGCGACGCGTGGCTTTCGCTCATGACTCTGCCCAGCGCGGCGGCGTCGCCGCGCCCCAGCGCCTCGGCCGCGGCGAGGGCACGCCGCGTCTCGGTCGTGACATGGCGCGCGCGCCGCTGCAGGAGCGGCGGCAGCGCCGCGAGGTTGCTGTCGTCTTCGACCAGATCCTTCGCCGTCCGCGCACCGGCAGCGCGCAGCGCTTCCTCGGTCTCTGCGCGGCGGGCGCGGTATGCGGCGCCGCCGACGTCGTGCCGCTCTGACGTCGCGCACACGCAGAGTGTCACGTTGTCCCACGGCCAGCGCAGCGCGCGCGTGGCGAGCGTCTCGCAGTCGAGCCTCAGCACGGCGGCGCCGGGCGAGCCGACGATCGCAGCGGGGTCCAGTGGCCCGCAGGGCACGCCGGCGATGTCGCGCTCGCCGTGCAGCGCGGTGTCGATGAACGCGCGCGTGGCGAGTGTCCGGCCGCAGAGGCGCAGCGCGGCCGCCATGGTGGCGCACGTCACCGCGGCGGAGGATGCGAGCCCGGCCGCCTCTGGAAGCGTTGCCTGCACCTCCACCTCCAGCGCGGGCACGTCGATGCCCGCATCGCGCAGCGCGATGACGGCCGCGAAGATGCGGTCGCCGATGTCGCCCCGCGGCTCGGCGCCGGCGCGCTCAGCACGGCGCTCGCCGCTGACCGCGCGGAACACGCCATCGTGCGAGGGCCGCACCACAACGCCGACCCCGAGGTCCAGCGCGGCGCACACCACCACGCCGCCCGCGTAGTCGACGTGCTCGCCGGCGAGGGTGCAGCGGCCGGGGGCCCACGCCTCAGCCCGCGGCGCTGTCCGCATACACCTCGTGGAACGGATACCACTGCTGTGGATGGCGGCGCACGTACGGCTCGAGCTGCGCCGCGATGCGCGCCATCACCGCCGGTTCGTCGTCGCCCTCGAGCACCTCCAGCGGAGGCTGGATCTCCAGCGCCCAGTGGTCGCCCTCGCGCCAGCACGCCACCGGCAGCAGCGGCGCGCCGGTGACCGCGGCGAGCCGCGCAGGCACGGCGCTGAAGCGAACCTCCCCACCGCAGTACGGCACCGTCACGGTCGGGCCGGCCTCGGGAATGTCGACCATCAGCGCCACAAACCGACCCCGGCGCAGCGCGCGGAGCAGGCCGCGCGCCGCCTGCTGCGGCGTGTACAGCTCGAGCCCCTTCCGCTGCCGCGAGAGCGCGACCATGCGCGTCAGGCCGGGCGTGATGATGCGCGCCATCACGGTGGTCATGCGCACGCCCAGCGCCAGCGCCGCGCTCGCCGCCATATCCCAGTTGCCGAAGTGCGAGATGGCGAGGATCCCGCCCCGGCCACCCGTGTCCAGATGCTCGCGTCCGCTGACTCGCACCACGCGCAGGATCTGCTCGTTGGGCATCGCGTCAGCCCAGATGGAGTCGAAGATCATCTCGACGTACTGGCGGTACGAGCGACGGGCCAGCCGCTGCGCCGCATCGGCGTCGAGCGCGGGGATGAGACGGCGAAAGTTGCGCGCGGCCCGGCGACGTTCCATCGACGACCGCGACGCGTGCCACGCGGCGCCGACCGTGTGAGCCACGGGGCGCCGCAGCGGCCCGAGCGCACGGGTTGCGCCGACGATCGTTGCGCGGCCGGCGCGCGTGCGTCGCGTGAAGTCCCCGGCAGCGCTCATGCGCCGGCCTGACGCAGCGCCGCCGATGCATCATCGAGCCCCTGCGCGCCGATGCCGCCGTACGCGATGTTGCCGTTCCTGTCAACAACATAGACGGTTGGCACCACAGCCACCTCATAGCTGCGGCTCACCGAGAGCCCGGGGTCGAGAAGGAACACCATGGCGCAGTCCGCGGGCACGTATCGCGCCTGATAGGCCTGCAGTTGCTGCGCGCTCTCATTCCCGGCGTCGACGCCGGCCACGAGTGCCGACGGATGCGCGGCGGCGACCGCGCACAAGCCGGCAGCCCTCCCCTGACAGGTCACGCATGCAGTCTCCAGGAACTCGAGCAGGACGGGCCCTCTCGCCCCCGCGCCCACCGCGTGGACCTGGGCGCCTGCCGCCGTGCGCAGCGACACGGCCGGCGCGGGCGATCCGGGGCGCAGCAGCGGTGGCTGTGGATGCACCAGGAGCACGAGCAGGAAGAGCGCGACGATGCCCAGCACGAATGTGATCCCGGCGCGGCGCCATTCCCGGCGCGTCGGCCGGCGCGTGAAACCGATGATCCCGGGGCCGCCGCTTCGGGCCGCGGGCTCCGGCGGCTCGGTCAGGGGATGGGTCCTGCGCCGGCGCGGGCCAGCAGCAGGAGCGGTTGCGCGAGCACCGTGAGGAAGAATGCCGAGAGGCAGCAGAACGTCGCCGCCATGCGTCCCAGGCGCGGCGTGGCTGCGAGCGTGAAGGGCAGCTCATCGCCCGGCTCGGCGTACATGGCGGCGATCAGCCGCACCGCCGGCACGGCGGCGAGCGCCGACGCCGCGACGCTCACCACTGCCAGCCAGCCGTAGCCGGCGTCCACCGCGGACGTCACGATGAACAGCCGCGCTATGAATCCGCCGAGCGGCGGAACGCCCGCCAGGGTGGCGAGTGCGAAGCTCAGCAGCACCGCGACCCCCGGCGACCGGTGCGCCAGTCCGCGGAAGCCGGCGACGGAGTCGCGAAGGCCGGCGTTCTGCACCATCGCCACCGTCGCGAAGGTGGCCAGCGTGCCCAGGCCGAACACCGCGAGCGCGAAGAGGAACGCGGCGGAGCCCTGGGCCGCGGCGCCGGACGCGCCGGTGCCCGAAGCCAGGAGGCTGAGCACGAGCAGCGCGCTCTGCCCGCTGACCATAGCGGCCGCGAGCTCGCGGACCCGCACCGCGCGAAGCGCTCGCAGCGCCGCGTGCGTCATCCCGATCAGCGCCACCACGCTCGTGAGCCAGGCCCACACCGCGTTGGCGCCACCCACGCCGCCCGGGCCGAACCGCAGCAGCGCGACGGCACCGGCGGTCGTGCCCATCGTGACGACGAATCCCGCCGGCGCCGCCTGCAGCAGGTCGACGCAGCTGACCAGCCAGCGACGCAGGGGAAACAGGCCGGCGAAGAACGTCATCCCGGCGAGCACGAGCGCGATCCCCACCGCCGACAGCGCCGGCGCGCGGCCCTGCGCTGCGGTGAGCGCACCGAGTCCGTCACTCCCGCTGATGCCATACAGGACCGCGAGTCCGTAGAGCAGCAGCGCCGAGGCGATGGCGCCGTCCGCCAGCGTTCGCCAGGCGACAGCTCCGCTCTCCTCCTCCGTCTTCACGACTGCAGCGATGCCCACCAGCGCGAGCAGCACCAGCTGCAGGGAGACGAACAGCGCGATGATCTCGTGCTCGCTCGCCACCGCGGACACGCCTGCCGTGGCCAGCAGCACCAGCGCGAAGAAACCGCCGGACCGCGACGGGATCCGCCGGAGGTAAGTGTCGCTGACCAGACAGGTGATGAAGGCGAACACGCACACGGTCACGGTGACGAACAACGAGAAGTGGTCGACTGAGAGGCCGCCGTTCCACAGCTGCAGCGCGATGTGGTTGCGGTTGAGACGCATCCCGTACACGTCGAAGCCGCACGCCGCGACGGCGCCGGCGAGCCCGATGCACGCCAGCCAGCGGAAGAGGTCGGGCCGTTCCCCGGGACGCAGCGCGGCCACCAGCGCGCACACGAGCGCGACCCCGGCGAGGATCAGCTGCGGCAGCAGCGCCAGCAGGAGCACGTAGCCGAATCCGGGTCCCATCGTCGCTATCCCGACAGCCGCGTGGTGATGTTCAGCACGCCGTTGAGGATCACCGGCGTGACCGCGCCGGGACGCACGCCGAAGAGCAGTCCCATCGCCACGAGGGGCAGCAAGTACGTCAGCTCGAGCGCGGTGGCGTCGCGCGCGCGAGCCAGCGCCTCGCGGAGCGGCCCGAAGAAGATGCGGTGCGCCATCCACAGCAGCCCACTCGTGCTCACGACGAGCGTCGCCAGCGCGAGAAGCGTCGCGATGCGGTGGGTGGGAAACGCGCCGGTAAACACCAGGAACTCGGCCACGAAGCCGGCCAGCAGCGGCACTCCGATCGCTGTGAGCACGGCGACCATCCAGAGAGCGGCCAGGCGCGGCGTCTGGGTGGCAAGCCCGCCCAGGGCGCGGATGCTGCGCGTCCGCGCGCGCTCCTCGATGGACCCGGTGATCAGCGCGAGCATCGTGATGGCGACCGCATGCGCCGCCATGAGGAAGATGGCGCCCTGCAGGGCGACCGACGTGTGCGCTCCGACGGCGAGCATCACTAGCGCAAGCAGCGCCATCGAGCTGTACGAGATGAAGCGCCGCGCGTCATCCTGGGCCAGCGCGCCCAGGCTGCCCCAGGCGGCGCTCACCACGGCGAGCGCGACCAGGACAAGCGAGAACTGCTTGGACGGCCCGGGGAAGGTCCCAAGGGTGACGCGCATCAGTCCGTATCCGCCAAGCATGACCAAAACACCGCGCACCGCGGCGGCGACGCCAGGGCTCGCCTCGGCGGTGACATCGATCAGCCACCGGTGCACCGGGAAGACCCCGAGCGTGATGGTAAATGCGGCCAGCGACAGCCAGAACCCGGCAGCGGCCACGGGCCCCAGCAACGTCGTGTAGTCGGTGGAGATGTCGGAGGAGTGCTGCCCTGCCTTGACGATGACCAGCAGCACCGACACGAGCAGCAGCCCGAACGCGAGCGACGACATCGCCAGGTAGCGGCCGGCGGCTCGCGCCCTGCCCACGCCGCCGTAGGCGCGGATCAACACGTACACCGGCACGATCTGCATGCCCCAGAAGATCAGGAACAGCACGAAGTCCGCCGAGCAGAGCACGCCGTTGACCGCGGTCTGCAGCACGAGCAGCAGCCCCACATACAGCCGGACTCGCTCGCGAACCTTCCACGCGTGCAGGAAGAGGCACACGAAGACGATGCCGCTCACCACCAGCAGCGCCAGGCTGATGCCGTCCGCCCTGAGGTGGTAGTTGGCGATGAAGGAGAACGCGAGCCAGTGGTAGTTCTCCTCGTTGGCGCTGGCCTGACCGCCTCCCTCGGCCAGCCCGATCTGGCTGAGCATGATGAAGAACGTCACGATGAAGAACGACGCCGCCGACGCCGTCAGCGCCACCAGCCGCACGCGCGTGCGCTGCTCGTCGGTGCGTTCGGGGAAGAACGGGACCAGGATGAAGCCGATGAACGGCAGGAACACGGTGAGCGTCAGCAGCAGCGAGGGGAGCTCGATGCCGCTCGTTGCGGTGGTCGTGGTTGTGGACGTCTGCGCGATGAGCAGGCCCGTGTTCATGCCGTGTGCACCCAGAAATGCCCGGTCGCTGCGAGCACGGAGAGCAGCGTCAGAATGCCGGCGGCCAGCAGCCCGCCGGCGAGATACCAGGCGCGGCGCTGAACGCGCCCCGGCACGCTCACCATGCTGACGGCCGCCGGCAGCTCGGCCACGGCGCGGCCCAAACCGTCGACCACGGTGGCATCGATGGCGGCGACGGCCACTCCTCCCCGCTCAAACGGGCGGCCGGCTCGGTGCGCCACGCGCTCGAGGAAGAGAGCGCGCGTGACGGCGTGCACGACGGGTTCGAAGCGCCGGCTCAACGACGCGGCGCGCTCGCGCCGCGCCGGCGCGAACATCACCACCGCAGCGGCGGCGCCGAGAGCCGGCGCGGCGAGTGAGATCAGCAGCGCGGCACCGTCCACCGGCAGTGACGGCCTGCGCAGGCCGAAGTAGACGAAGTGGCTGAACGTGAGGCCGGGGATGCTCAGCTTGCCCGCGTGGACGGGCTGGATGCCAGGCAGGCCGGCGATGACCGCCACCACGGCGACCAGCGCGAGGATCGCCGTCCAGCGGCGCATCGACGCGTCGACCTCGCGGACACGCTCCGGCTGGAAGCCCCTGCGCCGCGCCACCTCCCCGGCGCAGACACTGACCACCACTCGCACGGCCAGGAAGGCCATCGTCAGCGCGGTGGCCACCAGCAGCAGTGACAGCACTGCCCGGGTGGCGCCGGTCAGCTGCGAGCCTGCAGGTGTGGCGCCGCTCAACGCCGACGAGAGCGTGTAGTACGTGTTGAGCGAGAGGCCGCCGGCGCCGGCCGCCCAGACTCCGAGCGCGAGCGACGACCAGCGCATCCGCCGCCACGCGCCGCCCAGCTCGTGCAGGTTCCGCGTGCGATACACGCGGACCACGTTTCCCGCGGCGAGCAGGAACAGCGCATTGAAGAACGTGGCCGTGAACAGGATGAACATGCCCTGGCTGAAGCCGCCTGCGCCCAGCGCCGCCAGCGCGAGCCCGGTCTGCACCACGGCGGCAAATGCGCCCACGCGGATGAGGTCGCGCTGGGCGAGGCCCACCAACGCGGCGAACAAGGCGGCGGTGGCCGCGAAGAGCGCGAGCGCGGTGGGAGCGTGCGGGACGTCGATGACGAACGGATACAGCCGCGCCACCAGGTAGGCGGCGAACAGCGTGCCCGCGCTTGCGGCGAGGGCAAGCACGGGCACCGGCGCGGACGCGAGCTCGCTCAGCCACACCTGGAACGGCAGCTGAGCACCTCGCAGCACGGCGGCGAAGGTGAACAGAGACGCGAGCACCGCGAGCGTCTTCGGCCCGGATCCGGCCACCACACTGTGCAGCACGCCGGTGGCGGCCTGCGTCATGGTGCTGAAGGAGAACGTGTCATTGACGTCCAGGCCGGGCTGCGCCGGCAGCAGGGACGCGAACGGCCCGAATTTGATGAATGCATATGCGACGCCGAGCAGCAGCGCGACATCGCCTGCGCGCAACAGGGTCAGAACGCGCCGCGCCGGCGCTGCGGCGTCGGGCCGGTCGGTCCAGTGCAACGCCATGAGGTACAGCGCCGCGGACCCCGCGAACCACATGAACAGCGAGTCGAAGGTGTTGGGGCTGAAGATGAACCCCTGCACGGCAAAGACGAGGAGGGACGACGTCCAGAAGAAGCGCCGGTACGCGGCCTCGCCGCGGAACCACGTCAGCGCCCACGCCTGCACCGTCAGGGCCACCACCGCAATTGCGGCGCCGAAGGCCGCGCTCAACGAGTCCACATGGATCCCGAGAAACGTCTCGAGCCGCGTGGCGAACACTCCCGTCTCGGGTGGGTTGAAGGCGAAGAATGTGATCTGGCTGTCGAAGGGCGTCCCGAGCGGATGCGTGAGCCGCACGCCCAGCGTCATCAGCGCGAGGATCAGTGACAGCCCGGTGAACGCCACGCAGATCTGAGCGGCGCGACGCTGCGTCTCAGCCAGGAACGACGTGAGCGCCCCGAGGAGCGGGAGCACCACGATGAACCAGGCGATGTTGTACATCGCTCAGGCCTCCGCGTCCGAGGGCGCGGCGATGTCGTCGAACTCGCTCGCGTCGCCGGAGCCGATGCGGCGCCACAGCAGGAGCAGCAGCGCGATGCCGGCGACGGCCTCGGTTGCGGCGGCGACGACGGCGAAGACGGCCAGTGCGTCGCCGGTGGGCGGCACCGCCGAGCCGCCTCCCTCGTGCGCGAACCCGACCAGCGCGATGACCGGCGCGGTGAACAGCACGAGCATTGACATGAGCAGACCGGCGGCGTCGCGCCGTGTGAGCACGCCGAACAAGCCCAGACCGAACACCAGCGAGCTGAGCAGCGCGAAGTGGCCGGGACCCGCGGTCACGCCTCCTGGCCCTCGCGGCGGCCGCGCGCGCGGCGCGCTGCCTCGCGGTCCTCGCGGCGGCGGCGCTCGCGCTCCTCGCGGCGCAGGCGTGACTCGTACGCACGGTCGGCCTCACGCTCGTCGTCGCTCGTGCGACCGACCAGCAGCGCCACGCCGGCGCCCACTGCCACCAGGGCGATCGCCAGCAGCAGCGCGTACACGGCGCGGTAGTGCAGCACCGTCACCAGTGCTGCGCCGGCACCGCCGCTGTGCCAGTCGGTTGCGCTCAGCGCGAACACCACGAGCAGGAGCAGCGTCAGCAGTCCGGCGACGGCGCCGCCGACCCAGCGCGTGCGCGGCGCCGCCGGTGGCACCTCGAGGACGCCGCGGTACACGCGGCCCCGCACCAGCAGTCCCCATGCGATTGCACCGGTGAGCAGGGCGACGACGGCTTCGACGATGCCGACCGCGTAGGCGCCCGCGCTCAGGAACAGGACCGTCACCGCCAGCGCGAGCCCCGCGAGGGCGAGCGCCGCGCGCCGCAGGCGTGGCTGCACGACCGTGCCCGCCGCCGCGGCGACGACGAGCGCCGCCAGCATGTCGAACAGGATCGCGTTCACGGGCGGCAGGGCCGGCTCGAGCCCACCCCTCGGCGCATCACGGGACGGTCGAATGCCCGTACGGGCATGGGCGAATTGCCGTCGAGCATCGGCGGCATTGTAGTCGGCGCCTCGCGGCCGTCCCTCAGACCGAGTCGTCGTCCTCGAGCCTGCGCGGCTCCCGCCAGTTGATCCGCGCCGGGTCGGGAACGCGTTCGAACAGCAGGAGCAGGCTCAGTCCCACGGCCGCCACGAGGATGCCCGCCACCGCGACCGGCGTGAGCCGGATGGCAACGACCGGCAGGCTCACGCCGGCGTCCCAGGGACCGGGGACGGACGTGTTGGCCGCCGCCTGGCCGAGCCGCTGCACCGCAGACGCGCTGGGGAAGGAGCGCTGGCCCGCGACGCCCGCCACGAACGCGGCGCATCCCAGCGCGCAGAGGTAGGCGAACCAGTTGCCACTGATCCACCCGGCGCGAACTGCCGCCGCGCAGGCGACGCACGCGATCGCCACCGAGGCCGCGGCGAGGAAGACATCGCCGAAACCGGGCGGCTGGGCGTTCATCGCGCCGCGCGGATGACGCCGCCTCCCAGCACCTCGTCGCCGTCGTACAGCACCAACGCCTGTCCGGGCGAGACCTGCTGCGCCGCGTGCTCGAAGCGCAGGCGCAGGCGCGCACCGCCCGCGCGTAGCACCGTCGCCGCGCAGGGCGTGCCGTGGGAGCGCACCTGCGCATCCACGTGACTCCCCGGGCTCGGCGCGACTCCGCTGATCCAGCTGCAGTCGGCCGCCAGGAGCTCGGTGCGAAGGAGCCGGTCGCGCGGTCCGGCCACCACGGCGTTGTCCGCCGGCCGGAGCGCGAGCACGTACAGCGGCGCCGCATCGGGGCGCCGCGGCGCGACGGCGAGCCCCGAGCGCTGGCCGACCGTGTAGAAGGGCAGCCCGCGATGTTCCCCGAGCGCGACGCCGTCCTCGGCCAGCACCGGCCCCGGCGCGTAGCGCCCGTCAAGCCGGCGCCGCAGCTCGGCATCCAGTCCGCTGTCGACGAAGCAGAGGTCCTGCGACTCGGGCTTCGCCGCGGTGCGCAGACCCAGCCGGGCGGCCTCCTCGCGGACGGCGTGCTTGGAGCCCGCGTCGCCCAGGGGAAACACCGCGGAGGCAAGCTGCGCCTGGCTCAGGCGGTGCAGCACATACGCCTGATCGCGCCGCGCGTCGCGGGCGCGGTGCAGGGTGACGCGTGTGCCGCGCACGCCGGTGCGCGCGTAGTGGCCCGTGGCCACATGCGTCGCCCCGATCGCGCGCGCCCGCTCCAGCAGGTGGCCGAACTTGATGCGCTCGTTGCACCGCGTGCAGGGATTGGGCGTGACACCGGAGGCGTAGCCCTCGAGGAATTCGTGCACCACCTCGTGCTCGAACTCGCGCTCCAGGTTCCACACGTAGTGCGGCAGGCCCAGCTCGCGGGCGACGCGGCGCGCGTCCTCGACCGCGTCGATGGAGCAGCAGCCACGGTCGCGCACGGCCTCACGGTCGCGCGCCCACATGGCCAGCGTGATGCCCATGGCACGCCGGCCGCTGGCGGCAACCCGCGCGGCGACGACGCTGGAATCGACCCCTCCCGACATCGCCACCGCGACCACCGCATCCGCGGGCAGCCGATCGAGCGGGTCCTCAGCCACCTCCGCCGGCGACGGCCGGGACGATGGAGACCTCGTCGCGCTCCCCGACCGGCGTGTCGAGACCCTGGCCGAAGCGGATGTCGGAATCATTGACGTAGATGTTGATGAACTGGCGGAGCTTCCCCGACTCGTCGTATAGACGGTCGCGAAAGCCAGGGTACGTGGCGTCGAGGTTCTGCAGCGCGTCACCGACCGTCGCGCCATCCACCTCGACTTCAGCATCGCCATTGGTGAGCCGGCGCAGTGGCCCGGGGACGCGCACGGTTACCGCCATCGTCGGCTGAGTATAGGAGCGACTGGGCTCTAACCCGCCGTACGGATGCGAGGCCGCCACTGCGCAAGGCACTCCAAGCCTCAGCCTCGTGAATCGCGAGAGACGCGGGTGGCGCCGCAGGGGGCAGCGCCGGCCTGCGCAGGATTCCGGGACCCAGGTCAGAAGGTCACGCGCGTTGCCTCACCACGAGAGTCCTCGAGCGCTTCCGGAGACCTGGGGTGGAATCCTGCGCAGGACGGCGAGGGTTCCCTGCGGCGTCAGGACCCGCATGACTCTCGCGATTGGCTCATGGCGCCGCGTTCAGCTCCACCGTCAGCGGGCTGCGCGCCGCCCGGGCGGTGGCGCCGTCGACGAGGTCGTCGAAGACGAGCTGCGACCACGATTCCATGCTCAGGTAGTGGCGGCGCATCGCCTTGAGCGAGAGCGCCTCGCCCTCCAGCTTGTCGACCTCGCGCACGTCCACGAAGCCGAGCGTGGGCTCCACCAGGAAGACCAGCCCCAGGTGCACCTTGGACACAGGGCTGGAGTCGTCGTTGAGGGCCGCGACCAGCCGGGCTGTCGCCGGCGACGGGCAGCGGATCTCCTCCTCCCACTCGCGCCGCAGGCCGCCGATGACGGGGTCGCCGGATTCGCCGTCGATCGGGTTCACGTGCCCCCCGATGCCCAGCGAGTACAGGTGGTGCAGCCGCCGTTCCGACGAGCGCCGCAACCGGCGGGTGATCAGGTATGTGTCGTCGTGGGGGTGGTGCACGACGCAGTACGGGATGATCTGCTGGAGCGAGGGGTCGTCCTCCACCTCCGACCGCGGCCGGTACTCGGAGGACGCCCGCACCGTGCGCAGGACCCGCTCCAGACCCGTGTTCACGAGGCCGTGCCAGGCGCCGTCAGGGAAGATCGTCGTGCGCGGCACGCAGAGGACGTCCTCCGGGCTGTGAGCCCGGCGCTGTGTGCGTGGCACGCGCGGAATTCTTCCATCCGCGACCATTGCGTCGATGCCGGAGCTGCCCGAGGTGCAGGCGCTGGTCGAGTCGCTCGGCCGGTCGCTGCGCGGCGACGCCATCGAGTCCGTCCGGATGCGCTCGGTCGCCGCCCTGAAGACATACGACCCTCCCGCCGAGGCGCTCACAGGTCTCGAGCTCACCGGGGCGCGCCGCCACGGCAAGTTCATCGACCTCGAAGCGGCGCCCCTGCACCTGGTGGTCCACCTGGCGCGAGCCGGATGGCTGCGGCGCCGGGAGAAGCCGTCCAGCACCCGCCCCGCCCAGCGCGGGCCGCTGCTGATGGTGGTCGGCCTGGGCTCTGGCGCCGCACTGGAGGCCACCGAGCAGGGCACCGAGAAGCGGCTCGCGGTCTACGTGGTGCGGGACGTGTGCGACGTGCCCGGGATCGCGCGCCTCGGGATGGACGCCCTCGACGAGTCGCTCACGCCCGACCGCCTCGGCGCGCTGCTCGCCGAGAGCACCAGCACGTTGAAGAACGCCCTCGCCGACCAGGACGTCATCGCCGGAGTGGGCAATGCCTACTCGGACGAGATCCTGCACGCGGCACGCCTCTCGCCGTTCCGCAGAGCGAACAGTCTCACCGCGAGCGAGATGGAGCAGCTGCACGCGTCA
>JAFARE010000029.1 GCA_019245575.1 Candidatus Dormiibacterota bacterium
CGCTGCGCAGCGAGCGTAGCGGCGCGCTGCATCGCTGACAATGACAGCGGGAGACGGGGCTCGAACCCGCGACCCCTACCTTGGCAAGGTAGTGCTCTACCACTGAGCTACTCCCGCGCGCGGCCGGATCGAGTATACCCCGCTGGCAAACTGAGGCTGTCAAGGCAAATACTGCTGCACAAAGGGACACACGCAGTTGCGATTCGTCGTCACGGGAGCAGCCGGGTTCATCGGTTCGACGCTGTGCGACCGGCTGCTCGCCGATGGACACGACGTGCTCGGTGTGGACAGCTTCACCGACTACTACGCGCGGCGAATCAAGGTGCACAACATCCGCGACGCGCTGCAGCATCCGGCGTTCCAGCTGCTCGAAGCCGACCTTGTGACGGCGACTCTCACCTCCGCGGTGAGTGAAGCCGGCGGCGTGTTTCATCTCGCCGCGCAGCCGGGCGTGCGTCAGAGTTGGGGCGAGGAATTCAGCGTCTACGTGCGCGATGGCATCCTGGCCACGCAGCGCGTGCTCGAGGCGTGTCGCACAGCACGCGTTCCGCGTGTGGTGTACGCGTCATCGTCATCCGTCTACGGCAATGCCGAGTCGCTGCCCGTTGCGGAGGACGCGCCCCTGCGACCCATCTCCCCGTATGGAATCTCCAAGCATGCCGGCGAAGAGCTCTGCCGCGCGTATGGCGACGGCTTCGGCATGGAGGTCGTGGTGCTGCGCTACTTCACCGTCTACGGTCCCCGGCAGCGGCCGGACATGGCCTTCCATCGGTTCATCAAGAGCGCCCTGACGGGTCGCAGCATCGACGTCTATGGCGACGGGAGCCAGACCCGCGACTTCACCTACGTCGACGACGCTGTGGCCGGGACGACGGCTGCGATGGACCGCGGCCTGCCCGGCGCCGTCTACAACCTGGGAGGCGGGGCGCGATGGGCGGTTCGGGACATCCTCGACGCCATCCAAACGATTGCGGGAAAACCCCTAGTCCTGCAGCACCTGGAGGCCCAGCTCGGCGACGTGGCGCACACCGCGGCGGACACGACAAAGGCGCGCCGCGAATTGGGATTCGCCCCTGAGATGGACGTTGTGTCCGGCCTCGCGCGCCAGGCTCAAAGTTTGAGCGATCGCCTAAGGAACGGGCTGCTCGACTGACGCCCCTGGCAAAGAAACGCAAGGGGCTGTAACTTAATTTCGTCTTAAGTACTGTCGGCGCTCAAACAGCCGACCGCTGATCCGCCGACGGAAACGCGAGGGGGCGCAGGGGCGAAAGGTGGTAAGTGGGGCTTCCCTACTGACGCCAGCGCAGCCACCCGACTGCGCCCGGCGAGGTCCGCGCGCACGGGCGCGGACGAGGCTCGTCCTCGTCGCGGCCGGCGCGTCGCTGGTTGCGCTTGTGAGCGCGTGCGCAGGTTTCGAGGAGCCGGCCCTGCAGCCGATCACACCGGAGAGGCTCACGGCCATCAACATCCCGCCGGTGCAGCACAAGAGCGAGACCTTCGACATCATGGTCTCGGACGAGGCCGGCCATCGGATCTTCGTGGCTGACGCGGTGGACCAGGGCGTGGACGTGGTCAGCACGATGCCGGCGCCGGGCCGCTACATCACCACCGTGAAAACGTCCGGTCTGCCGTCGGGCGTGGCGTACGCCGGCGACCTGCAGCGGCTCTACGCAGCCAACGACGACGGGACGATCTCGGTGATCGACGTCAACCCTGCGTCGCCCACTGCGTACACGGTTGTCAGCTCGGTGCAGCCCAGCAACGGCAGCATCGTCGACCTTCTCGAGTACGATCAACCCGACCACCGGCTCTTCGCCACGCTGCCCGACGACGGCGCACTTGCGGCCATTGATGTCACCAACGGCCAGGTGGTGGGCACGCTGCGTGGCATCGGCGCCAGCGCTCAGCCTCGCTACAACCCCGGCGACCACATGCTCTACGTACCGGGCACCGACGACAACCTCGTCCGCAAGGTCGACCCGCGCACGATGCAGCTGCTCGGCAAGTACACCATCCCCGTTGTCTGCGTGCCGGCAGGCCTCGCCATCGACCCTGCGACCAACCAGGGGCTGATCGGCTGCGGCGACAAGGACAACCTGGTCACGGTCGCATGGGACTTCCGCAGCGAGCGCATGCTGCAGCAGTTCGACTTCGCCGGCGGCGGCGACGAGGTCGTGTTCGATGCGAAGGCAGGGCACTTCTACTTCGCCGCCCAGGGCTACGCGCCGCCCGAGGTCGCGGTGTTCAACGCCGATCCGATCACGTTCCTCACCGCGATCCCCACCAGCCATCACAGCCGCAACGTCGCGTACGACGAGACGAACCACATGATCTACACGATCGACGGCAGGCACCTCGAGGCTGGAGTGTGGGCGTTCCCCGACCCGGTGCAGGGCTGCGCCGGTCACGAGGCCGAGCTCGCCGCCGCGGGCGCGCCGCGCAGCCAGACACCGGACTGCCATCCGGAAACGTCGGCGGCAGCCTGATGACGCGCTTTCTGTATCGCAACCTCGAGGGTCAGCGGCGGCTGGTCGTGATCGCGGTCGGCTTGACCGTCCTCGGTGTCGGCACCGACATCCTCAGCGCGTTTCCGCTCAAGTTCATCCTCGACAAGATCGTCCACCACCTCGATCCACAGCTGGGCCCGTTCAACACGGTGCTCACGTTCTTCGACCAGTTCGGCACGCGCAACGGCCTCACCGACACGGAGACGCACACGGAGCTGGGCGTGATCCTGTTCTCCGGCGCGATGCTGCTGCTGGTCGGGGCGATCGGCGCCGTGGTCGCGTACGTGCAGCTGGCCGCCGCGGCCAAGGTCGCGCAGGACCTCGGCGCCAAGCTGCGCAAGCGCCTGTTCGTGCACCTCGAGCACCTGTCGCTCGCCTGGCACGGCAAGCAGCGCGTGGGCGACGTCGTGCAGCGTGTGATCGGCAACGTCACCGACATCGAGAAGCTCGTCACGGACGGGCTCGTGGACCTGCTCTCCGGGCTGCTCACGCTGGTCGGCTTTCTAGCAGTGATGCTCGTACTGAGCTGGCAGTTCTCCCTGCTGTCCATGGTCATGGTTCCGCCGCTCGCCGTCGTGATCATCGCGTACACGCGCTGGATCAAGCGCGCATCCCGCCAGACCGCCAAGTCGCTCGGCGAGGTGGCCGAGGTCGCGAATGAGGGCATCGGCGCCATCACGGAGCTGAAGGCATTCACGCTCGAGGGCTGGCTGGCGCACAAGTTCTTCCAGCGCGTCGAGCGCAAGCGCCGCTACGGCTGGATCGCGGGACGGCGGCAGGCGGAGTTCGACCCGCTGGTGCTGATGATGGTGACGCTCTCCAGCGTGGCGATCATCACGGTGGGCGCCTGGATCGCGTTCGGCCACGGGCACCGTTACAGCGTGCTGTTCCTCACGATTCCGGCGGGGAGCCTCACCGTGGGCACGCTCACCGTCTTCCTCTCGTACTCGCGCTCCCTCTACTCGCCGCTTCGCGCCCTGTCCAAGCTGCTGCTCCTCGCCTCAATGGGTGCGAGTGCGGCCGAACGGATCCAGGAGGTGCTCGATCAGCCGGTCGAGGAGTCGCTGCCGGCCCCGCGCACGCGCGGCCGGACGACCGTGCGTGGGTCCATCGCTTACAACAACGTCGTCTTCGGGTACGACGAGGGACGGCCCGTGCTCCACGGCATCGACCTCGAGGTGCCGTTCGGCAAGCGCCTTGCGCTGGTGGGGCTCTCCGGCAGCGGCAAGACCACGCTTGTGCGTCTGCTGCCGCGTTTCTACGAGCCGTGGTCAGGCACGATCACCATCGACGGCGTCGACATCCGCGAGCACCCCCGCGAGGTGCTGCGCCGCAACATCAGCATCGTCCTCCAGGACTCGATCCTGTTCGAGGGGACCGTGCGCGAGAACATCGTGCTCAACCGGCGCGGTGTCACCGACAGGCAGCTCGTCGCCGCGGCCAAGCAGGCGTGCATTCACGACACGATCATGCGGCAGCCGGGCGGATACGAGGCGACGGTGCGCGAGCTCGGCAAGAACTTCTCCAGCGGTGAGCGCCAGCGCATCGCCATCGCGCGCGCCATCCTGCGCGACGCGCCGATGCTCATCCTCGACGAGCCCACGGCAAATCTCGACGTGGAGGCGGAAGCCGAGGTGATGCGCGCCGTGGAGCGGCTGACCGCGGGGCGCACGGTCATCGTCATCTCGCATCGCCTGAGCACGCTCGGGCATGTGGACGAGATCGCCGTGCTCGAAGCAGGGCGCATCGTCGAGCGCGGCACCTATCAGGAGCTGAAGCGCCTCGGAGGCAGCTTCGCGCATCTGCTCACCGAACAGAACCGCTACGCCGCCGAACCGATCATGCTCCCTGCGCTGAACGGCCGAGCCGCCGCTGTGAACGGCGCCCGCGCAAACGGCAGCAAGCCGAGGTCCGTGGAGCTGCAGGGGCGTCGCGCGGCCGCGGAGAAGCGCCGATGACGGGCAGAACCGCCGGCCGGCCGCTCGCCGTCGTCACCGGTGCCGCGGGTTTCATCGGCAGCTGGCTCTCCGAGGCGTTGCTCGCCGCGGGTTGGCACGTGCGCGGCGTCGACTCGCTGACGCGCGCGTATGACCCCGCAATGAAGCGCGCGAATGTCGCAGCGCTCGCGGCGCATCCCGCGTTCAGCTTTGTGCAGGCAGACCTCGCGTGCACCGCCTCCGACGAGCTGCTGGGCGGGGCCGACGCCGTCATCCACCTTGCGGCCGAGCCGCGCTCCAGCAGCTCGTGGGGCGCGAGCTTCAGCCGCTACATCGAGCGCAACGTGCTCGTCACCGAGCAGCTGCTCGACTCGGCCGCGGCCATGCACGTGTGGCGCTTCATCTACGCGTCCAGCGCGTCCGTGTACGGCAGCAGCAGCGTTCCCCTCAGCGAGTCCGCCGTGCCCCATCCGGTCAACCCCTACGCCGCCAGCAAGCTCGCGGGAGAGCATGTGGCGGGCGTGCACGCCTCGCAGGGGCTGCCGGTCGTGATCCTGCGCTACTTCTCCGTGTACGGGCCGCGTCAGCGACCGGACATGGCCGTGCACCAGTTCGTCGCCGCGGCACTCGACCGCCGGCCGCTCACGATCGCCGGCTCTGGCGCGCAGGTGCGCGACATGACGTACGTGGGCGACGCGGTGGCGGCGACCGTCGCTGCGCTTCAGGCGCCGCTCGCGCCCGGATCCGTCATCAACGTCGCCGGCGGGCATCCCTTGACGATGCGGCAGCTCGCATACGAGGTTGCGGCGATCGCCGGCCATGCCTCGCCCGAGATCATCGAAGAGCCGGCGCGCGACGGCGACGTCATGCACTGTGTCGCGTCGACGGACCTGGCGCGGAGCGCCCTCGGCTGGACGCCCGTCACCGCGCTCTCCGAAGGGCTTCGGCGTCAGGTGGAATGGCAGGCGGAGCGACGCCGCGAGCTGCACCGCCAGGAGCACGCCACCGGGTCGCGCCCCATGCGCGCGCAACCGCGCGGGCCGAGGCTGATGATCTACTCGCAGGACGGGCTCGGCCTCGGGCACCTGCGCCGAGCCAGCTCCATCGCCTCGGCGTTCCTCGAGCGAGAGCCCAGCGGCTGGGTGCTCACGACGTCGGACTCACCGATGGGCACGCTGCTCCACGACGTGCACAACCACGACTATCTGAAGCTGCCGTCGATCGTCAAGAGCGGGCCGGGCGACTGGCATCCGCTGTCGTTCCCGCTCGATTTCGCGCACCTGCGCCAGCTGCGCACCCGCCTGATCCTCGAGGCGGCGAACGCCTTCGAACCCGATGTGCTGCTCGTCGACCACATGCCCCACGGCGCGATGGGCGAGATGCTTCCCGTGCTCGAGGCGCTGCGCGGCGAATCGGCGCAGATCATCCTCGGCCTGCGCGACATCCTCGACGCGCCGGAGATCGTGCACCAGCGCTGGGAGCAGGAGGGCGCGTTCGAGGCGCTCTCGCGCTACTACGACGGCGTGCTCGTCTACGGATCGCGCGAGGTCTTCGACGTGTGCCGGGAGTACGGGTGGCCCCAGCATCTCGCAGACCTCGTCCGCTACTGCGGCTTCATCTGCACCCCGCAGACACCGGAGGACGCGCGCCGCATCCGCGCGCGGCGGCTGGGGGGAGCCGACCGGGGCACGATGATCGCAGCGATGGCGGGCGGTGGCGCGGACGCCCATGAGCTGATGAGCGCCCTCCTCGACGCGCTGGCGCTCATTCACGCGGACCAGCCCTGCGTGCTCGAGATCGTGACGGGACCCTTCATGCCGGACCACCAGCGGCTCGACCTGAAACGCCGAGCCGAGTCGCTGCCGGTTCGCCTGCGGCGCATGGTGAGCGACCCGCTCAGCCGCGTCGCCGCCGCCGACCTGGTTGTTGCCATGGCCGGCTACAACACCACGATGGAGGTGCTGCGGCTCGGCACGCCGGCGCTGCTGGTGCCGCGGCGAGGCCCCAGCCAGGAGCAGCGCATGCGAGCCACGCGGTTCGCGGAGCTGGGCTGGGTGTCACAGCTCGATCCGGACGAGCTCACGCCGCGCACGCTCGCCGACGCGGTGCTCGACGCGCTCGCCCGCCGCGAGCATCGCGCGCCCGCAATCGCGCCCGACCTGGGCGGCCTGCAGCGTGCAGCTGACCACCTGCAGCATGCGGCCAATCTCGCGCGACACGAGGCTGTCTTCGAGGTGGTCGGCGTCCCCGCTTCGCATCATCCGCACGACGCGGCGCCGGAGGCCGGCCTGAGCGACGCGCTGAGCGCGTCATGACCGCCGCCCCGGCACCCCCCGGCGTCGTGCGCTCCGTCCGGCGCAAGCCGGGCAAGGCCGTGTTCATCCTGTACCGCCGTCACGACGGCGCCGTGCTCTGCCTCAACGTGGATGAGCGCGTCGCCGGCCCGGTCAGCAGCGGTGACATACCAGAGCTGGTGCACCGGCTGGAACACGCGGCGGGGAACGAGCCCTCCGCCGCCGAAGCAAGTGGCGTCTCCGTCCACGCTTTGCCCGAGGATCCCGGGCTGCCTGCGCTGCCCGCCGCATGGCATCCCACCGCAGGCGACGATCTCTGCGTCGGGCTGCAGGAGATGTTGAGCATCCGCGCTGAGCGTCGTGTGAACGTGGTGGACATCACCGCCATACCGCGGCACTACAAGCCGGGAAGCCGCTGCGTCATCGAGTACCGCTTGACGGTGCAGCACCCCGACGCCGCTTCGGTGGTCACGCAGGCGGTGTACGGCAAGCTGTTCGCCAAGCCTGCGCAGGCGCGCGACATGGACGCTTCGTTGCGTCTCGTGGAGGCCGCATGCGAAGACGACGGCGCGGCGTTTCCGCGATGGAGCCCGAGGTCGCTCGGGGTGTGCGAGCCGCTGGGCATGTGCATCGTCGAGGCAGCTGGGACAAACGGCGACCTGCGCTCGGGCACGACCGTGCTGCGCCCGCACCGCGCCGCCCAAGCCGCACGCGCGCCATGCATCCCCGTTGCCGAGCTCGAGCTCGCCGCCGGCGCACTGGTGCGGCTGCACACCTCGTCCATCGCGGCGGGCGGCCTGGAAGCGCGGAGCGCCCACTACGAAGCCGAGCGCGCCGTGGAGCGGGGCGACCTCATTGCGGCGTATCACCCCGGTATGAGCGACGAGATTCACGCCGCGGCGCAGCGCGTGGCGGCGTCACTCACCGAGCAGGCGGCGGCCGTCTCCCTCCCCTGTCACGGCAGCTACAAGCGCAGCCAGCTCGTGTACCCGTCCGACGGGACGGTCACGGTGGTGGACTGGGATAGCATGTGCGCCGCCGACCCAGCACTCGACCTGGGTTGCTTCCTCGCCCACCTTCGCCCCGCCGGCATCTGGCAGGGGCGCCGCGCAGCACGCGCCTGGTTCGACGCCGCGTCATCGTTCTGGACCGACGCGTACGCGCGCGGCATGACGGCGCGGGGCGTGCCCCACGACGTCGTCGCGGGAATCGTCGGGCGCAGCGCGGCGTACGAGGCGGCCACGCTGCTCAAGATGGCGACGCGGCGGCTGCGCCGCCTCCAGAGTCCACGACCGCAGGAACTGCGCGCGACACTCGCCGCCGCGAGCTGCTGCCTCGCCGCCGATGCTGCCGCCTGAGCTCGACCCTGCGCTCCCCGCCGCCGAAGCCGCGGTGGACACGGCAGCGGTTGCAGACGCGTTCCTGCGCTGCTGGCAGGGGCCCGGCCCGGCGCCCTCGGTGCGCGAGTGCGCGCCGGCATATGTGCGCTGGTGGCCGGGCGCCGAGCTGGTGGCGACCTTCACGCTGAAGCTGGAGGCTCCGTCTCCGCCGGGAGCGACGCTGATCAGCGTGTCGGTCCGCCCCGAGGGGACGCGTTACGCGCTGCTCGCCGCTGACATCGGGCTGGACGGGCTTTCGCGGGCGACCGACCCCACGGCGATGACACCGGTGCTGCGCGACGCACTGCGGAGGGACATCCCCGCGTGCGCCATCACACCGGTGCGCTACCGCCCCATGCGGCGGTGTGTGCTGCGCTTTGACGTCGCGCCGGATGCGGCATCGGAAAGCGTCTACGGCAAGGTCCTTCGCGCCACTGAGGCGACAGCGCTGGCCGTCACGCTCCCGCTGCTGGGCGACATGGTCGCTCCGGTGCTGGCCACGGTGCCGCAGTGGGGCCTGATCATCCAGGCGAGCACCGGCGGCGACAGCCTGAACCGCGTGGGCAAGTCCGCCGCCACGCACTCCGACCTCGAGATGGTTGCCGGCGCCGCCCGGCTGCTCGCCCGCCTGCACGGCGCGTCCATCGACGCCGCTTCACGCACGCTGCAGGACGACGCGCATTCGCTGCTCGAGTTCGCGCCGGCGTGCGAGCGTTTCGCCCCCGGCGTGGCGGCGCGCCTTCGCGACGCCGCCGGACGGGTCGGATCGTTCCCCTCCAGCGACGACCTGGTGCCGAGCCACGGCGCATTCCGCCTCGACCAGGTGCACATCACGCAACGGGGCCCGGTGCTCATCGACGTCGACTCCTTCTGCGCGTCGGAGCGCGAGCGCGACCTGGGCAATCTCTTTGCCTACCTGTGCTGGCGCGCGATCCGGCGGCCGGACGCCGGCGACGCCGTCGACAGCGTCCGGACTCAGTTCCTGTCCGCGTACGAGCGCGCCGCGTCGCGACGCGTCGACGCCGAGCGGCTGCGTCTGTATGAGGCGGTGTCGCTCCTCAAGATCGCGGGACGGCGATACCCGCGGCTGAAGACCGCCGAGTGGCCGCTCGTGCCGCAGCTGATCGACGCGGCAATCACGCTGCTCGCCCCCGCGCCGGTGGCGCGATGAGGCCGGCCCACACCGCCGAGGGCGCGCTGGACGCACTCCCCCGCTGCGTCGATGCCGCATACGTGTCCGCGCGCCTCGCCGAGGCAGGCGCCGGCGGCACCGTCCTGGCTGCGGATGTCGTGTCCATCGCGCCGGGGAAGCGAGCTGTGGTGCGCTACGCGGTTCGCTCCGCAGACGGCTCGGACGTCACATACATCGGCAAGCTCTACGCGGACAGCGCGCGCGCGCAGCGAGCGCACGACGTCATGGCGGCGGTGCACTCCGCGATCACCCGCCATGACGGCCTCACCTCGCCGCATCCGGTGGTGCTGCTGGGCGACCTCGGGCTGCTGCTGCAATCCGCGGTGGCCGGCGCCACGCTCGACCGGGTCCCACCGCCGGAACGTGTCGCTGCTGCGCGCGGCGCCGGGCGATGGCTGGCCGCGTTGCACGGGTCGAGGCTGAAGCCGGATCGCGCCGTGAACCCGGATTCGGAGGCGCGCAAGACGGCTGAGCGCGCAGCGCGGATCGCTGCATCCGACACGCGGCTGGCCGCCGCCGCCGCGCAGCTGCACCGCGCGGTTACGCACGCGACCATCGATCCCCCGGCGTCTGGCGTGCCACTGCATCGAGACTTTCACTATCAGCACGTCGTCGTCGCGGGCGACACGGTCGCCGCGATCGACCTCGACGAGGTGCGCGGCGGCGAAGCGGCAATCGACGTCGCCCACTTCTGCGCGTACCTCCACCTCCTTGTGATGCGCGAGGCAGGTGAGCAGGATCAGAGCGGCGCACTGGAGACGGCATTCCTCGGCGGGTATGCAGGCGATGCCGCACGCGCGCTCGACGCCCGCGAACGCGTCCATTTCGCCAACACGTGCCTCAAGCTCGCCGACCAGATCGTGCGCGGACGCGGCCCGGCGCCGGCGCCGGTCGGAGCGGATCGCACGCGTGAGGCAGCGTTCCTCCTGGAGGACGGCCGGAGATGCCTGGAGAGCTGAGGGTCGCCTACATCCTGCGCAGCTGGCCGCGGCTGTCACAGACGTTCATCCTCAACGAGGTGCTCGAGCTCGAGCGCGCCGGCGTGAGCGTGACGCTGTTCCCGCTCGCCCGCGCCGATGACGCGCTGGTGCAGCCGCAGGTCGCCGACGTCCGCGCCACGGTACGCTACCTGGACGCGCGCGCCCTCGCACGAGCGCGCATGCACCTCGCAGTCGCGCTCGACACGCCTGGCCGCTACCTGGCGACTCTCGTCTTCGTGCTCGCCCACCGCGAGCTGCGCGGGCACTACACCAAGAGCAACGCGCTGCAGGCATTCGACGCGGCCGTGCAGGCAGCCTGGCACCTGCGCGCACGCGGCTCGGTGCGGTGCACCCACGTGCACGCGCACTTCGCGCACGACCCCGCGTTCGTCGGCGTGCTGGTGCGGCGTCTCACGGGCCTCTCGTTCACCTTCACGGCGCACGCGCGCGACCTGTACCAGATCCCCAGGGTCGCGCTGCAGGGCCGGGCGCGCGAAGCCGAGGCGGTGGTCACGTGCTGCGCGAGCAACGCGCGTTACATCGAGGACGTGATCCGTGACACGGCTCCCGTCGAGCTCGTGTACCACGGTGTGGATCTGCGCCGCTTCCATCCCGCGGACCTGCCGGCACGCGGCAGCATCCCGCACATCGTCTCGGTGGGACGGCTCATCCCCAAGAAGGGCTTCGACGACCTGCTTCGCGCGTGCGCGGTGCTCCATCGCAAGGGCATTGCCTTCAGCTGCGAGGTGTTCGGCGAGGGCCCGCTTCGCGGCCGCCTCGAGGTGCTGCGCGACGAGCTGGGGCTCGCCGGGGTGGTGCGCTTCTGCGGGGCGCGCACGCAGCGGGAGCTCCTCGACGCGTACACGTCAGCGGACATCTTCGCGCTCACGCCGTGCGTGACCGAGGACGGCGACCGTGACGGGGTGCCCAACGTGCTCCTCGAGGCCATGGCGTGCGGGCTGCCGGTCGTGGTGACGCGTGCCGGCGGTGTCGAGGAGGTGGTGCGCCACGAGGTCGACGGTCTCGTGGCCGATGCGCGCAGCCCGGAACAGGTCGCGCGGTGCCTCGAGCTGCTGCTCACGGACGCGGCGCTGCGCTCGCGGCTGGGCGCAGGCGCCCTGAACGCGGCACAGCGCTTTGACGGGCGCGATGCCGCACGGCGGCTGGTCGCGCTCTTCAGCCACACCGCACCGGCACCTGCGCCATGAGCGTCTCGCTCGCTCAGGTGGCCGCACCCCAGGAGAACGCCGGCCTGCACGGCGACCTTCCGCACCTCGAGGCAGCCCTCGACCCGGAGCGGATGCGCGACGAGCTGGACGCGCTCCTCTTCGCGGGCACCGGCACGACCCTCCTGCGCTGCGGACGGCCGAAGCCGGAGGTCGGCGACGTGGGCTGCTCCATCCACTACCCGCTCCTGGTGCGGGACGCGTCCGGCACGGAGAGCCAGCGGCTGGCGCTCGCCGTGATGCTCCCTGGCGAGGGCGACGCCGAGCACTTTCATGCGCGGGAGCTGAGCCCGATCGCGGCGCGGCAACCGGCAGCCCCGGCAGGTGGGCCGCGCGCCACCGGCGTGCTCTCACACCTCCGGCTGGCGGTGAGCCTCTTCCCCGTCAGCGCAGCGCACCCCACGCTCGTGCTCGCTGCGGATCGCGAACTGGCCACCGCAGCGCTGCGCCCGCTGCTCCAGGGCAGCGACGCGGCCGTCACCGACGTTGTGCTGGTGCGGCTGCGCCGCTCACGGGGATGTGTGCTCCGGTACGAGCTCGATCACGGCGCTCGCACCGCGGTCTTCGGCAAGGTCGGGTACCCCGCTGCCGCCGCAGGCGTCCAGGCGGCCCTCGACGCGCTGCGCGTCTCCGACGGCGCGAGCCGGGGTTCGGTAGTCTTTCCTCGCGGATTGGGGCGCTCGGCGGAGCTCGACGAGACGTTCGTCGAGGAGCTTCCAGGGAGACCGCCGGAACTTGAGCAGGAGACTGAACGTGCGCGAGTGGTCGACGTCGCCGCAGCCGTCGCAGCGGTTCTGCACGCGTCCGGCCCCGGCGCCGGGGACGAGCACGGGCTCGACGACGAGGTCGCGCGCGCGGCGCGGCCGGTGCAGATGGTCGCGCGTTACGACGCCGGCCTGGCCGGATCGCTGCTCGCCGTGCTGAACGGGGTGACGCGCCAGGCGGCGCAGGCGCCCGCGGGCGAGCCCGTCTTCTCGCACGGCAGCTTCGCGCCGTCACAGCTGATGTTCGACGGCGACCGAACGGGTCTCCTCGACTTCGAGCGCGTCTGCCGGGCGGAGCCGGGGTTCGACCTGGGACGCTTCCTCGCGTCGCTGCGGACGTCCGTCTCACGCAAGGGTGCGAGTGACGCCGACGCGCTCGCGCAGCGCTTTCTCAGCGGCTACGTCGCCGCAGGCGGCAGTGCCGGCGCTGCGCAGCGCGCGTCGCTGTACGAGTGCGCCGCGCTCATCCGCACAGTGGCGCACAGCTGGCTGCAGCTGAAGACGTCCCGCCTGCAGCACGCTCTCGCAGTCCTCGAGGCGCGCCGCGAGTCGCTCGGTCTGGCCGGATGAAGAAGAAGCCGCTCCGCTTCTGCTTCATTGTGGAGGCGCCGTACCGGAACAGCCGACTGCCCATGGCGGTCGTCGAGCAGCTGCGCGCGTCGGGCCACGAGTGCAGCGTCATCGAGCCGCAGGTTGCGGTGGCGAACGTCAACGACCTCGCCGGCGACCGCGACTTCGACGCCATCGTGCTGCGCACCGTCTCCAACGGACCCGGGCTGAGCCTGCTGCACGCGCTGGGGGCGTGCGGTGTCACGACCATCAACGACGCGGAGGCCGTGCTCCGGGTGCGCGACAAGGTGGTCGTGGCCGCCATCGCGCGCGCGCATGGAATCCCGTTTCCGGACACGTACTTCCTGGCCGAGGCACGGCTCGTGGAGCAGGTGCCGGAACGGCTCTTCCCGCTGGTGGTGAAGCCCAGCTTCGGCGGGTTCGGCCGTAACATCCGCCTGATCCGCACGCCCCAGGAGGCGATGTCATTCGGCTCCAACGGCGGCCCGCACCACTGGGTGGCGCAGCCCTGGCTGCCCAACCTCGGATACGACGTGAAGCTGTACAACACGGGTCGCAGCATCCACGCGGTGCGCCGCCGCTCCTCGCTGCTGGGGGGCGCCGACGGCGACCGCGAGGTGATCCCACTCACCGACGCGATGCGCGATCTCGCGGAGCGCATCGGCGCAGCGTTCCAGCTGGAGATCTACGGGGCCGATGTGGTCGACAGCACCGAGGGCTGGATCGTCGTCGACGTCAACGACTTTCCGAGCTTCAAGATGATCGACGAGGCGCCGGAAGAGCTGGCGCGGTCCATCGTCGACATCACGCGCCGCCGCCTCGCGCCGATCCGATGATCCCCGCGCTGCCCGCGGCGGAGCTGGAGCCGCTCTGCAACCCAGCGCTTGCAGCACGCCTTCCCACACTCGCCGCCGCCATGGACGCAGCGACGATGGCGCAGCACCTGCAGCGGGCGCTCTTCTCCGGCTCGCCGTCGCGCGTCATTGCGTGCGGCCGGCCGCGTGCCGTGCTTGACGGCGACAGCTGCGCGCTGCAGTACCCGGTCACGCTGCTGGGGAGCGACGGCGCCGCGCTGCAGCTTCCCGTCCTTGCCGAGGTCTTCGCCACAGCAGAGGCCGCGCGGGACATGCACGACACGCTGCTCGGCCCCTTGAGCGAGGAGTGGGGCCGCATCGACATTGCCCAGCTGACGTGGAGCGCCGCGCTCGGCGAGCTGCGCATGGCGTGCAGCGTCTTCCCGGTCAGCGCGGCCCTGCCCCAGCTGGTGCGCGTCCTGGCGCCGGGATACCTCGACGCCCTGCTGCAGTCTTCGCTGCGCGACACGGAGATCCGCGTGGAGTCCGATGAGCTCGTGGTCTTGCGCCGCACCCGCGGCTGCGTGCTGCGCGTGCGCATCGAGGGACGAGAGCCACGCACCGCATATGCCAAGGTCGGGTACGCCGCCTACGGAGGCGCTGCCGCGGATGCGCTCGCGCAGCTGCGGAGCGGGCCGGTCACGCCTGCGCTCCGCCTGCCCGAGGTGCTCGGACGTGACGATGCGCTCGACGTCACGGTGCTGGCGGAGCTGCCAGGCACCCGCCCAGATCTGCGCACAGATGCCGAGCAGATGGTCGGCGCGGCGGCGCGTTGCGCCGCCCTGCTGCACGCGTCACGCGTCGAGGGAGCGCCGCATCGCACGCTGCATGACGAGGTTGCGCGAGCGAGCGACGCCGTGGACCGTGTGGCCCCCTATGCGCCGGCGGTGAGCTCGTGGCTGCGCGACGTGCTGCACGACGCGGAGTCCGCCGCGGGTGGCGGAGAAGAGGCGCCGGTGTTCTGCCACGGCGACCTCGCGCCGTCACAGGTGCTGCTGCACGAAGGCGTGCCCGCCATCCTCGACTTCGACAAGTGCTGCAGCGCCGAGCCCGCGCTGGACCTCGGCCGCTACCTCGCGTATCTCCGATTCGCGCTGGCCAAAGCCGGCGACCCGCGATCCGATCCGCTGGCGAAGGGATTCCTGCGCACATACGAAACAGCCGGTGGGACGGTCCCACCGGCCGCTCGTCTGGCCGCCTACGAGACGGTTGCGCTGGTGCGCATGGCCGCTCGCAGCTGGCTGCAGCTCAAGCCGCAGCGGCTGCGACTGGCCTGCGACGTCATCGCACGGAGGTTGTGAACGTCGTCCCGCCGCCCAGTCCGGCGCACTGGCCGTCGGTCTCACTGACGATGTTCGGCTCCGAACCGAAGTCGTCGTTCACCGCGGGCGTGCCCATGTCCCACTCGTCATTGCGGCAGGTGAGCTCGTCGCCGATCTGGTTCGATTCGAGCTCGATGAACTCGTTGACCACGTCGACGTTCTTCACCGACACCGAGCCGCCGATCGTGTTGTACGAGATCTCCACGCGGTTGACGTCATCGCTGTTGAGCACCCAGACGTCGCCGCTGATCATGTTGGGCGACTCGCAGGTCAGGTCGGGGTCGTTGTTGCCGCCGCCCGAGTAGTCGTAGTCCTCGGTCTCGCCGTTGGCGACGCCCTCCGCGAGCGTCGGCTCGCCGATGACCCACGTCCCGCTCTTCAGGTTCTTGAGGATCACGTCGCCGCCCACGGTGGAACCGCAGATGAAGCCGCCGAAGGCGCCGCCGGCCGTGCCGTCGACGATGAAGTCACCGCCGATCGAAGTGCTGGCCTCGATGTTCACCTGCGTCGGGTTCTTGGCGAAGAGCGAGCCGCCGATGCTGGTGCCATCGCGGGTGAACAGCTTTGCCGCCTTGTCCACCTTGACATCGCCGCTGATCGACCAGCCGTGGATGTGACACACCGCACCGGGCGGCACCTCCAGGTTCCCGGTCACGTTGCCGTTGACCGGGAAGTTCGTGTCGTCGCACTTGGTCACGGTGGCCGCGGCCGCGCGCGGGCCGCTCAATGCCAATCCCCCGGCGACGACAAGAATCGATGCCGCGCCGAACGCGGCCTTCCTCACCCTCATGGCCTTACCCCCCTCTCAGGTATGGGAAAACGGTGCAGCGACGATAACACCGCCGCTGCACCGATTTGTGGGCTCGTCAGGCGGCGTCCACCAGCGGCGCGACACCGAACGTGACCTCCGGTTCCGCCGCAACGTGCGCGCGCCGGCCGGGCACGAGCAGGGCGACGAGGGCGCCGACGCCGAGGACGCCTGCACCGACGAACGCCGCGGGCTGAAGGCCGGCGACGAACTGCTGCGCTGAGGCGAAGCCACCCGCGTGGCTGAAGACCGTGGCCAGCACGGCGACGCCGAACACGCCGCCCACCTCGCGGATGGCGCTGTTCGCGCCCGACGCCTGGCCCGCCTCGTGCGGCCGCACCGCGGACAGCACGGCGTTGGCGGATGGCGCGAACACCAATGCCATGCCGGCGCCGGCGAGCATGAACGGCGGGATCAGCACCGCGTACGGCGTTGCCGGGCCGAGCAGCGCGGCGATCCACGTGATGGCGATTGCCTGCAGGGCCAGCCCGGCGAACATCAGCGGGCGGCTGCCGACGCGATCCGAGAGCACGCCTGCGATGGGCGCGACCACCATCGGCATCGCGGTCCACGGCAGCGTGCGGATGCCCGCGCCCAGCGCCGAGTAGTGCTGCGCGGTCTGGAAGAACTGGGCCAGCAGGAAGATGGAGCCGAACATCCCGAAGTACATCGCGTAGGACACGCCGTTGGTTGCTGAGAAGGCGCGGTTCCGGAAGAAGCGCAGCGGCAGCATCGGCGCCGGGCTGCGGCGCTCCCAGAGCGCGAACGCCACGAGCAGGGCTGCGCCGCCGAGGAGCGCGCCCATCACCGTCGCGCTGCCCCAGCCCAGCGCGTTGGCGCGCACGAGGCCGTACACGATGCCGAAGAGGCCGGCCGTGGCAAGCAGGATGCCGGGGATGTCGAAGCGCCGGTTGCTGCCAAAGCTTTCCGAAAGCCGTGCGTACGCGAGTGGCGCCACAACGATGCCCACCGGCACGTTGAGCCAGAAGATCCAGTGCCACGAGATGCCGCTCACCACGGCGCCGCCGATGACTGGCCCCAGCGCGACACCCAGGCCGCTGATGCCCGACCATACGCCGAGCGCGACGCCGCGCCGGCCCGCGGGGAACGCCTCGGAGAGCAGCGTCAGGGTCAGGGGCATGACGACCGCGCCGCCCGCACCCTGCACGGCGCGAGCCACGATCAGCGCGGTTGCGCTGGGCGCGAGCGCAGCCGCGGCCGAACCGAGGGTGAACAGCGACAGCCCGGCAATGAACATGCGCCGCCGTCCGAAGCGGTCGCCCAGCGCTGCGCCCGTGAGCAGCAGCACCGCAAAGCTCAGCGTGTATGCGTTCACCGTCCACTCGAGCGTGTCGAGCCCGGCGTGCAGCTCCATGCGGATGCTGGGCAGCGCCGTGGTCACCACGAGGTTGTCCAGCGTGACCATGAAGAGCGCCACGGAGACCAGCGCCAGGGTCCAACCGGTTCGCGTCCGAGGCATCGTTCTCGCTCCTTTTATTGATGGATTTATAAGTTGCTGATGCAAAAAAAATTGGCCTGTGCTCAGGCGTCCGCCGCGGCCGCGCCGGCCTTCGCTTCCCACAGCGGCGCGCAGATCTCGGGGAGCTCTAGGGCCGTGGTCACGTTGGCCAGCATGCCGCCCGCGAAGAACAGCGCCACCTCCTCCGCCGTGGCGCCGCTCCAGCGGGCGATGTCGTCGGCCAGCGCCTTGAACCCGCGCGCAACGTGCCGCCGGATCTCGGGGTCGCCCGCCGCGGCATAGGCCTGCAGCTGGCAGAGCAGCGCGAAGCGGTCCGAGATCAGCGCGGGGTAGCTCATGCCCATCCGATCCAGGGCGTCCTGCGGGTTCTGCGCCCCGCGCACCGCATCCCGGAAGGTCGCGCGGATGCGCCCCTGCACGCGGTCGTGCACGGCGAGGAACAGGTCCTGCTTGCTGGGAAACAGGGCGTAGATGTAGGGCTGGCTGATGCCGGCGCGCTTGGCGATGGCCGCCGTGCTGGCCGCGGCGTAGCCGGCCTCGGCGAACTCGCGGATGGCCGCTTCGAGCACCTGCTCGCGGCGCTCCTCCGCGCTGCGCCTGGTCTGGACGGCGGTCGCCGGTGTCATGTCGCCGCTGATTATTGATCGACCTATCACAAGATGTCCAAGCCCTTCCCGGCGGCCTCTGCCTGTGCGAGTTGGAACCTGCCCTAGACTCCGCCGCCGATGCCCGAGCCCCTCGCGCCACCGCCGCCACCACCACCGGGCGACGAGGCCGCCGAGGCGGTCGCCGCGGTCGAGGCGGCCGAGGCGCGGGAGGGCGAGCCGCAGGACCGCTTCCGGACGCGCGTGGCGATCGCCATCGCCGTGGTGTCGATCCTCGGCGCCGTGGTGGCCTTCACCGGCACGCTCGCAGGTCAGTCCGCCACCGAGCTGGACCAGTCCGGCATCGAGGACACCTCGACGCAGCAGCAGGTCATCACAAACCTGAGCGGCACCGTGGACGAGGACCTGCGCAACCTCGCGCCCTACCAGGAGGACCTCAAGGCAGCCGACATCCTGCAGTCGCAGGCGGCCACGCTGGACAACACCGATCCCTCTGCGGCCGCGCAGCTGCGAGCCCAGGCGCAGTCCTACAAGGTCCTTGCGCGGACCCGCGAGCAGTTCTTCCGCGGGGCGATCCCCGCCCCCGGCGCCAGCGGCGCGCCGGTGCAGTACGACCCGGTGGCCACGCTGCACCGCCTCGAAGCGGAGAACGAGCAGCTGAGCGAGCTCCGCCCTGACGCCACGCTGGCGCAGGCGGACGCCAAGCACGCCCAGGGCGTGAACCTCGTCGGGCTCGTGACGCTCTTCATCGCCGCGCTGCTGTTCCTCACGCTGGCGCAGTTCACGCGGCCGGCCATACGCCGCCTCTTCGCCGCTGCGGGCGGCGCCACCGCGCTGGTCGCGCTCGTACTCTGGATCGTGGTGCTGGTGACCGGCGGATGATGAAGCCGCCGGAGCGTGTGGAGATCCCCGAGGCGGAGGATCTGCGCCGCGAGCGCTTCGCGCGCATCCTCGCGGTTCTGATCGTCATCGCGACGCTGGGTGTGGCGTCCGTCGAGTACCTGCACTCCGTCGCCGAGAAGAACGCGGACGCTGCCGGCGTCGAGGCGCAGACGCAGAGCATCCAGCGCCAGGGCGACCTCGTGCGCGCGCAGGATGCGGCCCACGCGCAGATCGACATCTACGCGCATCAGCAGCAGCAGCGCGCCGCCCAGGGCAACGCGTTTCAGGAGTACCTCGCCCCCAGCGTGGCGCAGGGGTCGACGCAGGCGCAGGTGCTGCAGGACGAGGAGAACCGCTGGTCCACGCTGGCGTCGCTCACCGGCGACCTCACCAGCATCAAGCCGAACACCGCGACCAGCCCGCAGAACGACACGGCATTCCCCAACGTGCTGTTCAGCCAGAGCGAGCGCGACGCTGACAGGTTGTTCGCGCTGCTCGACGCGCAGAACCAGCTGCGCAGCGACTGGCTGGGCCGCGCCGGCCTGCTGTCGGTGATCCTCACGCTCCTGGCCGTGGCGATCTACCTCTTCGGTCTGTCGCTCACGTTGCAGGCCGCTGTGCGGCGCTGGCTGGTGGGCCTCGGCGTCGTGCTCGTGGTGGTCGGCGGTCTGGCCACCATCGTGCTGCAGTTCGGCAACCCCGGCGCGCCACCCGACGCGGCCGCCGACGCGTACTCCGAGGGCGTGTACGCGCTGAACACGTTCTACACAAAGCCCGGCGACGCGGGCCTGCGCGACGCGTACACCGCGTTCACCAAGGCGATCCAGCTTCGCCCTCGCTTCGCCCAGGCATACCTGCAGCGCTCGCAGGTGCAATTCCTGCTCGGCTCACCGCAGCGTCAGGCGGAGTTCGCAGACATCACGACCGCGTCGGCCCTGCAGGCGCAGGGCAGCGACCTGCAGCAGGCCTATGACCTCGGCCTGCGCGACAAGCTGCTGCTCAACAACCTCGCCGCCAACCAGCTGCTGCTGGGCATCACGCAGAGCCAGTCAGGCCGCTACGGCGACGCAGTCACGAACCTCGACGCCGCGCTGGCGCTGGACTCGAACGATCCGCTGCTCTATTACAACAAGGGGCTCGCGCTCCTGGCGCAGGGCAAGAGCAGCCAGGCGCAGCAGGCGTATCACGATGCAGTGGCGCACACCGTGTACATCGACGTCGCGCACCGCGTCGCCCGAGGCGACCCGGCGACGGAGGAGAACTACGTCGGCGGAGCGCTGTCATCGCTCGACCTGCTCGCCGCCCACCATTCCGGCCTGGCAGCGCAGGTGAAGGCGGCGAAGGAGATGATCGTCGCCGGTGTGACGAGCCCGAACGCGACGCCCGGCGCGGCGCCGACGTTCAAGATGAGCGCGATCGACGTCTTCCCAGCGGAGCTGCAGTGGAGCGCGCAGATCGACGGCGTGGACCTCAGCGCCAAGACCACGACCGTCTCGACGCAGTGGTACTACCAGGATCCGCACAAGCTCGGATGGTCGGTGATCCCCGCACTCTCAGGCCCGTCGGCGGCTGCGACCAGCGGCGTGACGGTGGACAACGCCGTGTACCAGGACACGTGCTCCACTTGCGCGGCGGACGAGTACTTCCTGATCAACAGCTCGCTCAAGGCGTCGGGACAGTGCCTGCAGCCGGGCCAGTACCGCGCCGAGGTGTACATCAACGGGCATCTCGCCGGCAACGGCACGAGCGACGGCAGCAGCCAGACATTGCAGTCGCAGGTGTTCAGCGACCTGGGCATGGACTTCTGCCACCCGGTTGGATGGACGGAGGACACCACCAACACGACCACGGGCTTCTCCGGCGGTTTCACCACCAAGGACGGCAGCTCAGGCGCGTACTTCGTACGCTTCCAGAATCCCGAGGTCTCGCCGGGGACCAGCGCCGCCACGGAAGCGCAGAGCTTCCGCGACGAGATGCTGAGCGTCTTCGCCTCGGTGCTGCCCAGCGACGCGGGCACGCCGGCGGTGGACTGCGGCACCAACAGCAACGGCACCAACACGCTGCCGTGGGGGCCCACCCTCGACTCCAGCTGCAACCGCACCGACGCGTTCTTCCTCGGTCTGACCGGCGCCACGGAGACCTGGTACACGTACAACGGCGGCGAGCTGCACATCGGCACCGGTGTCACCGGCGACGGCGCGGTGCTGGGCGCCTTCACGTTCGGTCCGAGCAGCCAGTGGCAGGCGTCGGGCGAACCGCTGCCGGACGTGGTGTTCGACTCGATCGTCTTCACCGGGTAGCGCATCGTCCGCTGCGCGCGCGCGGCGCCGACGCATGATGGCGCGCATGGAGTGTCCCGACTGCGGCGCGTGGAACGACGACAGCTCGCAGCAGTTCTGCGGCGAGTGCGGCGCGCTGCTCAACGACGGCGGCGGCCAGGCGAGCTGACCGCGCGGCTCAGCGCGCGGCGGCGGGCGCCTTCACCTGCTGCGACTCGATCCAGCGCTGCAGCGCGTCGCCCGACTCGAAGGAGCTGATCAGCGCGTAGCGCGGCCCGGGGCCGGGATTGTGCACCACGTGAGCCAGGCGTTCGGTGTCGATGACCAGCTGGCGGCGCGGGTGCAGCTCGATGCGGCTCTCGGTGGACGGGTCGTCCTTCTGCTCGCGCAGGATGAACGTCGAACCCTGCGGCGCGTTGAGCTCGAGCCACGCGCGCACCACCCAGCCCTCGCCGTCGGGGTTGAGGCGGTTGTTGTCGTCGACGTGCAGCTGGCGCAGGGCGTCCTCCTCCGGCGACGGGTTGAGCTTGATCACGCGCACGCGGCCGAACCGCGCGCCGACCTGCTCGACGTAGGAGCAGAGGGTCGGCGCGATCTGCCGGTTCTGCGTCCAGATGCCGTCCTTGTCCGGCTTGCCGTGATCCCAGAAACCCCTGCATTCCATCTGGCCGAGCGCCGACGCCAGCGGGGCGAAGTTCGTGTCGCCGCCGGACTTCCAGTCCACGTACTCGAGGCGATCCCACTCCTCGGGCGGGATCGCGGGCCCCTCGTAGTCGCGCAGGATCACGTACCCCGTGGGGTCGAGAACGTCGAGCTTGCGATGCGCCATGAGGGATGCTCCTCCTCGTTCGCTTACCGATACGACCGGCGTCTCCCGCCGCTCCTAGGCTACGCCGCCGCCTCCGTCTTGGGTCGCCGGCGACGGCGGCTAAGCTGCCCTGGTGCACCCGGAGCTGCAGCTCGCGCTCGAGCTCGCCGACCTGGCTGACGCGCTGACCATGGAGCGCTTTCGCGCCACCGACCTCCGCGTCGACACCAAGGCCGACTCCACGCCCGTCACCGACGCCGACCGGCGCACCGAGGAGGCGCTGCGCGAGCGCCTGCGCGCGGCGCGTCCGGCGCACGCAGTGGCCGGGGAGGAGTTCGGCGCCGACGGCGAGGCCGAATGGCGCTGGCTGCTCGACCCCATCGACGGCACGAAGAACTACGCGCGCGGCGTTCCCGTGTGGGCGACGCTCATCGCGTTGCGGCGCAACGACGAGGGCGTGTGCGGCGTCGTGTCGGCGCCGGCGCTGGGCCGGCGCTGGTTCGCCGCTCGCGGCGACGGCGCATGGTCGTCATCCGGCGACCGGCTGGCGGTGTCGTCCGTGGCCCAGCTCGACGCCGCGTCGCTCTCCTGCACCGACGTGCGCGACTTCGCGAACCTCGGGCTCGGCGAACAGTTCCATGCGCTGCTGCGCAGCTGCCGCGTGGTGCGCGGCTTCGGCGACTTCTGGTCGCACATGCTCACGGCGGAGGGAGCGATCGACGTCGGGATCGAGGTGGGCACCCAGCCGTGGGACGTCGCGGCGGTGCAGGTCATCGTGGAGGAGTCGGGCGGCCGTTTCTCCGATCTCCACGGAGCCCGGCGAATCGACACGCGCAGCGCCGTCACGAGCAACGGTGTGCTGCACGAACAGGTGCTTGCGATGATGCGGCGCGCATGAGCGAGGATCTCGCGCTGGCGCAGGAGCTGGCCGACATCGCCGACGGCTGGTCGATGGGCAGCTTCCGATCGCGCACGCTGGAGGTCGTGGCGAAGGCGGATCTGACGCCGGTGACGGCCGCGGACCGCGCCATCGAGCGGACCATCGCCGAGCATCTCGCAGCCCACCGTCCGGACCACGCCATGATGGGAGAGGAGTTCGGCCTGCAGGGTGACGCGGGGGCGCCATGGCGTTGGGTCATCGACCCGATCGACGGCACTAGGAGCTTCGTGCGCGGCAACGAGACGTGGGCGACATTGATCGCGCTGCAGCACGAGGGAGAGACGGTCGTCGCCGTGGCCTCGATGCCCGCGCTGGGACAGCGATATCACGCGTCGCGCGGCGCCGGGGCCGCGATGAACGGGGCCCCGATCCACGTGTCAGAGGTGAGCGTGCTGAGTGATGCGCTGATCACGCACACGAGCATCCCCGGTTTCGTGCACACGAACCTGGCGGAGCGCCTGCTCAAGCTGGCGGGACAGTGCTGGGACGCGCGCGGCATGGGCAACTCCATGTCGCATCTCGCGGTGGCGCGTGGGTCGGCGGACATCGGCTGGACCTCGCGCGCCAACGTGTGGGACTTCGCCGCGCTCGCGCTCATCGTGCGCGAGGCGGGCGGCATGTTCACCGACCGCAGCGCCGACGACGCGCGCCTGGGGGGCACGGGCATATCGTCCAACGGGCTGCTGCACGACCTGGCGCTGCACGCGGCCGGGCTCGTAGACTGAGGCGGCGATGAGCACGGTCGCGGCATCGGCCGGGGAGGGTGTCACCCAGGCTCCCAGCGCCAAACGCCTCAGCCTGGGGGCGGCGGCGCGGATCTTCGCGCGCTACGGGAGCCCGCGCATCATGGCGGTGGCGGCGCTGGCCACCCTCGCCGCACGCATCCCGCTGGGACATTGGAGCCTCGGCGATCTCGCGGTGGCGGGCGGCATCCTCGCGGTGGAGCCTTTCGTCGAGTGGCTGATCCACGTCAACCTGCTGCACTTCAAGCCGCGCCAGGTGTTCGGCCGCCGCGTGGACCCGCTGTTCGCCAAGCGCCACCGCATGCACCATCGCGACCCGCGCAACATCCCGTTGGTCTTCGTGCCCCTGCCCGTGCTGGCCGGCTTCCTGGCGGTGCTCTTCCTCATCGCCTGGTTCGCGTTCCCCACGCGCTACCTCAGCGTGACCGCGCTCGCCACCTTCACCTGGTTCTTCTTCGGCTACGAGTGGACGCACTTCCTCATCCACTCGCCGTACGTTCCTCGCACGCCGCTCTTCCGCGCGGTGTGGCGGGCGCACATCCTGCATCACTACAAGAATGAGAAGTACTGGTTCGGCGTCACCAGCCCCATCGCCGACCACGTGCTGCGCACGCATCCCGCCAAGGAGAGCGTGGAATCGTCCCCCACGGCGCGCACGCTCGGCGTGGACGACGAGTTCGAGCTGCTGCGCGTCCCCGCGTAGACTGTCGCTCCTCGTCCGTATCGGCCCCGGTCATGAGGAGAACGCGCATGCCCAAATACTTGATCGAGTTCTCGTACACCGCGGAAGGCGTCAAGGGGCTGTTGAAGGAGGGTGGCACCGCCAGGCGCGAGGAGACCACGCGGCTGGTGGAAAGCGTCGGTGGCACAGTGGAGGCGTACTACTTCACCTTCGGCAGGGGGGACGGCATCATCCTCGCGGACATCCCGGATCAGGCTGGAGCAGCCGCCGCAAGCCTCACCGGATCGGCCACCGGCGCCGTCCGTGTGAGGACGACGGTGCTCATCACGCCCGAGGAGATGGACGAGGCTGCGCGCAAGAAGACCGAGTTCCGCGCCCCCGGCGCCTAGCCTCTCAGCCGCGCAGCGAACCTACAGATGGATGCCGCGCATGAGCATGCCCAGCGCGTAGGCCTCGGGCGTCACCGGCTGCTCCGGCTTGGCGCCGTCGCTCTCGCGCCTGCCGGCGCTGTCGGGAAGCATGTGGAATGCGCCGCTCATGATCAGGTGATGGAACCCCGGCGCGACGGCGTGCACGAGCTCGCCGAACTTGCCCACGCGCGTGGACACTTCGTGCGGCCGCTTGATCAGCGCCTCCACCACCATGTCGGCGGCCTCGTCGGGGCTGATGGTTGGGAAGCTGCGGTACAGCCCGGTGGGCGCGATCATCGGCGTGCGCACCAGCGGCATGTGGATCGTGGTGATGTCGATCCCATCGCCGCTCACCTCCGGTGCGAAGCAGCGTGAGAAGCCGTCCAGCGCGTTCTTGCTCGCCACGTAGGCGGCAAACCGCGGCGGATACGTCTGGCCGCCGATGGAGGTGATGTTGACGATGTGTCCGCTGCCACGCTCGCGCATCCCAGGCACGACCGCGAGGATCATCGCCACCGCCCCGAAGTAGTTGAGCTGCATCGTGCGCTCGAAGTCGTGGAAGCGGTCCAGCGAGTTGAGCACGGAACGGCGGATCGACCGCCCGGCGTTGTTGATCAGCACGTCGACCCGGCCGTGCTCCTCGAGCACGCGCCGCACCAGCCGGCCGCACGCGTCCGGGTCACTCAGGTCCGTGGGATACACGTGCGCCTTGCCGCCGGCGGCCTCGACCTCGGCGCGCATCTCCTCCAGCTTGTCCTCGGAGCGGGCGACGCCGATCAACGTCGCCCCGGAAGCGGCGAGGTGCATGCACACGGCGCGGCCGATGCCGCTGGAGGCGCCCGTGACGATGATCACCTTCCCCGAGACGACGCGGCGCGTGTTGGCCGGCGTGGGCAGCTCCGGGTCGAGATGGCGCTCCCAGTAGTCCCACACCTTCCACGCGTACGTGTGCAGCGGCGGGCATGTGATGCCCGTGCCGTCGAGCGCGTTCCGCGCCTCGGTGCTGTCGAACGTGGCCCGGTAGTCGACGTACTGCAGCGCAGCCGCGGGCACGCCGAGCTTGTCCAGCACCTCGTCCACGATGCGACGCACCGCGGGCAGCTGGCCGACCGCGCTGAGCGGACCTGACGGGATCATGCGCACCATTCGCCGGTCGAAGCGCAGCGCGAACTCGGGCGCGTGCGCAGCTCGGCAGAAGGTGTTGATCGTGTCGCCCAGCGACAGGGGGTCCGGGTCCGTCAGGTGGAACGCGCGCCCATCGAGGCCGTCCAGGTGCGAGATGTGGTCCATCGCGCGCGCCACGAAATCGACCGGCACCAGGTTGAGCGGGCTGCCCTCAGGTCCGACGAACGGCATCCACTGGGGAAACGAGTCGCGCAGCCGCTGGATCAGCTTGAAGGCGTAATAAGGACCGTCGACGCGGTCCGCCTCGCCGTTCTCCGACGACCCGATGACGATCCCGGGGCGGTAGACACGCCATGGAACATCGCTGTCCTCGCGCACGATGCGCTCCGACTCGTACTTGGTGCGGAAGTACGGATGGTCGAGGCGCTGGCCCTCGGCGAACATCTCCTCGGTGAAGACACCCTCGTAGTGGCCGGCGACGGCGATGGAGCTGGCGTGATGCAGCCGCGCCGCACCGATGTCGTTGACGAACGCCACGAGGTTGCGCGTCCCCTCGACGTTGGCGCGCTCGGCCTCCTCCTCGGTCGCGGTGAGGTCGTAGACGGCAGCGAGGTGATAGACGGTCGCACCGCGCAGCCGCTTGCGGTCGTCCGCATTGACGCCGAGGCCGGGCTCGCCGATGTCGCCCAGGACGGCGACGAGGCGTTCGCCGCCGGGGTCCAGCTGCTCGCGCAGCGCCGCGAAGCGCGCCCGCGACCCGGAGCGCACCAGCACGAACACCCGCCCCTCGCGCGCCAGGAGCAGTGGCAGCAGGTGCCGGCCGATGAAGCCCGTCGCGCCGGTGACGAAGTAGTCCACGATGGAGTTCTCCTGCCCTGCTGCCGCTGCTCGCGGCAGGATAGGTCAAACCCCGCACCGAACTGGCCCACGCCTTGCGAGAGGCGCGCGACCGGCCCCGGTGGGCACAATTGACATACACGTCAACTTTCCGAGGTACCCCGAGATGCCCGAACCCGTCGTCGTCGCCGCCGGCCGCTCCGCCATCGGGCGCGCCATGAAGGGCTCGCTGGTGAACATGCGGCCGGACGAGCTGGCCGCGTCCGTCGCCGACAAGGTGCTGGACCGCGTCCCACAGCTGGACCGCAGCGAGATCGAGGACCTCATCTGCGGGTGCGGGCTCCCCGGCGGTGAGCAGGGCTTCAACCTCGGCCGCGTGGTGAGCATCCTGGCCCGCCTGGAGGTCCCCGGCACGACGATCACCCGCTACTGCGCCTCGTCGTTGCAGAGCACGCGCATCGCGGCGCACGCGATCCGCTCCGGCGAGGGCGACGTGTTCCTCAGTGTCGGGGTCGAGTGCGTGTCGCGCTACATGAACGGCACCAGCGACATGCCCCAGTGCCGCAACCCGCGGCTCGACTCGGGCAACAGCGAGGGCTATCCGGACATCTACATCACGATGGGCAACACGGCTGAGAACGTCGCCCAGCGCGAGGAGATCTCGCGCGAGGAGATGGACCGCTTCGCGCTGCGCAGCCAGCAGCGCGCGGTCGAGGCGCAGGACTCCGGCTTCTTCGCGCGCGAGATCATCCCGGTGGAGCTTCCCGACGGCGGCGGTGAGTTCAGCAAGGACGACGGCCCGCGGCGCGAAACGTCGCTGGAGAAGCTGGCCTCGCTGCAGCCAGTGTTCCGCGAGAACGGCAGTGTCACCGCGGGCAACTCGTGCCCGCTCAACGACGGCGCCGCGGCGGTGGTGGTGATGTCGGACACGCGGGCCAAGGAGCTCGGCATCACGCCGCTGGCGCGCATCGTGTCCACCGGTCTCACCTCGCTGCAGCCGGAGTACATGGGCCTTGGGCCGATCGAGGCCTCGCGTCAGGCGCTGCAGCGCGCCGGCATGACCATCGACGACGTCGACGTCGTGGAGCTCAACGAGGCGTTCGCCGCCCAGGTGATCCCATCGGCGCGCGGCATCGGCATCGATCCGTTCGACGACCGGTTCAACCCGCACGGTGGAGCAATCGCGCTGGGCCATCCGTTCGGCATGACCGGCGCGCGCATCCTCTGCACGCTGCTGAACGACCTGCAGACACTCGACAAGAGCATCGGCCTGGAGACCATGTGCGTGGGCGGCGGCCAGGGCATGGCCATGGTGGTGGAGCGGCTCAGCTAGCGGAGCGGGGAGCGCTCAGCGGCGCACGCTGCGGCTGGCCACGCCGGTGAGCGACACCTCCGTGTCACCGGCGGCGCGCCGCGCGGAGCGCACGGCGGTGGCGAGCGTCTCCACCGCATCGTCCGCCTGGCGCCGCTCCAGGATCAGCGGAGGCATCAGCCGGATGACGTTGTTGTTGCCAGGAATGGCCAGAATGCCCCGCTCCTGAAGCGCGAGGAGGATACCCGCCGCGTTCTGCGTCATCTCCAGGCCGATCATCAGGCCCCTCCCCCGCACCTCCCGGATCTGGGCGATGCGCAGCGCACGGAGGCGGGCGAGGAAGTGCTCGCCGACGGTGGCCGCATGCGTCTGCAGCGTGGGATTGGTCACGATCGACAGGGTTGCGGCCGCCGCGGTGAACACCAGCGGGCTCCCCGCCTTCGCGTCACGGTGCCATCCGGGTCGAAGGCGGAGTCGGCGCGCGACCTCCGAGCGCATGGCCACGACACCGATGGGCAGCCCGCCGGCGAGGCTGCGGCCGAGGCACAGCATGTCCGGCGTCACCTGGTCGCGCGTGCACTGCAGCAGCGCCCCGCCGCGCAGCGCGGTGTCCACCTCGTCCGCGATCAGCAGCACGTCATGACGCCGGCACGCGCGCGCCGCAGCGGCAAGGTAACCGTCAGGCGGCACGTGCACACCTGCGTCGACCTGCACCGGCTCCACGATCACCGCGGCCACCGTCTCGTTGAGCACGGCGTCGAGCGCCTCGACGTCGCCGAACGGCACGCTCATGGTGTCGCCCGCGCGCACGACGCGATGCAGCATCCGCGAGCGCTGGACGCCGGGTTCCGGCAGCGGCCCGCGCGCCGCACCGGTCATGACGATGATGCGGCGGCGCCGAGTCACCAGGCGCGCCGCGGTGACGGCCGCGGCGACGGCCTGCGTGCCGCTCTCCACGATCGTGACGTCGGTCAGCGCGTCGGGCGTCACGACGCTGAGTGCTTCGACCAGCTCGTCACGCGCGTCGGAGTCGACGGCGGCGTTCAGCGCAGTGACGCGGGTGAGCTGACGTGTCATCGCCTCGACCACGAGCGACTGCCCGTGGCCCAGCAGTGCGGCGCCGTCGTCGCCATCCAGGTCGAGGTAGCGACGGTCGTCCTCGTCCCACACGTATGCACCCTCGCCGCGCACGATGCGCAGAGGCCGCGGTGCGACCAGGGGCAGGAAGCGGAGCCAACGGCGTGGTAGAACGGCGTTCATGATCGGTTCCGTTGCGCGTGGGAAAATGCCCCTCGCTGCCGCAACTGTAACCGGCAATTCGAGTTTGTGACCGATCCTGCGAAAACGAGGCTTGGGCGCTGTCCTTTGCGGGACCACGGGCGTCGAGCGGCTCTGCCGCTCGCGCCCTGCTACTCGGCTCGACTCACGCTCCGAGGGCAGCCGTCTCGCCTCCGTAGACGGTCCCGCATCGGACAGCGCCCCAACCTCTTCGCAGGCACGTCACACGCTCAATCGCCGGTTGCAATGGGGCGGCGAGGGTCCGTTATCCAGTCGCTCCAGCTGCCGACATAAAGCGCCGCGTCGATGCCGGCCACTGCGAGGGCGAGCACCTCCTGCGCCGCGGTGACTCCCGAGCCGCAGTAGGCCCCGACGGTGGTGCCCGGGTGGGCGCCGATTGCTTCGAACCGCGCACGGAGGTCGTCGGCCGGAAGCAGCAGTCCCGAGTCGCCCAGCAGGCCGGCGACCGGCAGGCTTCGCGCCCCCGGGATGTGGCCGGCCACGGGGTCCACCGGCTCCACCTCGCCGCGGAAGCGTGGGGCGGCGCGGGCGTCGAGGAGCAGGCCCTCTGCCGCGAGCCGGCCCGCGTCGCCGGCGTCCAGCAGAGGCATGTGTCCGGGGCTCGCGGTGAAGTCCCCGGCGACGGGCGCGGGCTCTTCGGTCGTCAGGGGTCGAACCGCCGCGCGCCACGCCGCCAGGCCTCCGTCGAGCACGCGGACGTCCGGGTGGCCGTAGTAGCGAAGGTCCCACCAGGCGCGCGCCGCAGCCGCCCCGGCGCCGCCGTCGTACACCACCACCGGGCGCTCGCGGCTCACGCCGTGGGCCCGCATCGCCGCCTCGAAGACGCGAGCGTCCGGAAGCGGATGCCGCCCCGGCCCCGGTGGACCGGCGAGCTCGCGGTCGAGGTCCGTGTAGACAGCCCCCGGGATGTGGCCCCGGCGGTAGCCCTCGACCCCCGGAGGCCCGCCGAGCTCCCAGCGGACGTCGAGCAGGGCGGGCGGAGTGGCCGACCGCATCGCGGCCGCAAGGTCGGAATCTGATACCAGGGGCGATACCATTGGGGTCGGGCGCCCTCCGCGTCGAAACCGGCCGGCGGACAGCGGCGTTCCCAGTTTGAAGGCCTCTCGAGCGCGGCCTGGCTGGAATCGAACAATGGTACGGTGGTAGATCGATGACCCGAGGCTCTGGGGTGCGACGGCTGGGGCCGGCCGTGGCCGCCGGTTCGGCGGTGCTCGTGCTCGCTTCCTGCTCTGTCCCCACCGTGGTCGGCGGCGGCGCCCCGGCGCGCGCGACGCAGTCGCAGGCGCCCGCTGCTCCTCCGCATCTCACCGTGTCTCCGGGTTCGAACGGCCAGGGACTTCCCCTCGACACACCCGTGTACGTCGTGGCGGACTCCGGGCGGCTCACCGGCGTCAACTTCCAGGAGGCGGGAGTCGGCACCCCGTCCGGCGGACAGCTGTCACCCGACGGACACACGTGGCACATGGCGGACGGTCTCGACTCGTCCGCCAGCTACACGCTGACCGCAACGGCGTCGAACGGCGCGCAGACCGTGTCGTCGCATGTGAGCTTCACGACGCTGTCCGCCGGCGACCGGCTCGTCACCAATGTGTTCCCCGGCGACGGCAGCACCGTGGGTGTGGGCGAGCCCATCGACCTCACGTTCAACACATCGATCCCGGATGACCGCAAGGCCGCGCTGCTGAACCGCATCCAGGTCACATCGAACCCAGGTGTCATGGGCGCATGGCACTGGTTCTCCGACAGGCAGGTGCACTTCCGCCCGCAGAGCTACTGGCCCAGCGGCACGAAGGTGAACATCACGGCGAACCTCAAGGGATTCGACGCCGGCAACGGCACGTGGGGGCTCGGTGACTGGGCCCAGAGCTTCACCGTCGGCGCCAAGCACGTGTCGCTCATCGACGACACCACGCACCAGATGCAGGTGTACGACAACGACCAGCTGATCAACACCTGGCCCGTGAGCATGGGCAAGCCGGGCTTCCCCACGCTCGAGGGCACGCTCGTCGTGCTCTTCAAGGTCTACAAGGTGAAGATGAACTCGTGCTCCACCTTCGGCACCTCCGCGGCGTGCGTGCCGGGCGGCGCCAACTACTACGACGAGGACGTCTTCTACGACACGGCCATCTCCACGAACGGATTCTTCATCCATGCCGCGCCGTGGTCGGTGTACGCGCAGGGCTCCTACGACGTCTCTCACGGCTGCGTCAACCTGAGCACCGACCGGGCGATCACGTTCTACAACTGGAGCCAGATCGGCGATGTGGTCGTCATCTCGCACACCGGCAACGTCGCCGACATCACCAACGGCGAGGCCGACTGGCAGATCCCCTTCAGCCAGTTCACCAACACGCCGGGTGACAGTCCCGTGTTCACCGGCAACGGCAGCGGTCCCACCGGCTCCGGCGTCACGCACACGTACTGAGAACCGCCCCGCCGCTTGCGTAAGCTGGCGGCGATGAAGGCCATCGTGGTCGAACGCGCCGGCGGCCCGGAGGCCATGCGCGTCGAGGACGTGCCCGATCCGCAAACCGGACCCGGCGACGTGCTGATCCGCGTCGCGGGTGCGGGGGTGAACCGGGCTGACGTGCTGCAGCGCATGGGCTTCTACCCGCCGCCGCCGCCGGGCGCGCCGGATGTGCTCGGACTCGAGGTGTCGGGTGAGGTGGTCGCAGCGGGTGCCGACGTGCGCGGATGGCGGACCGGCGATCGCGTGATGGCGCTCATTGAAGGCGGTGGCTACGCGGAGCTGGCCCGCGCGCCGGCGGCGCAGGTGATGGCCGCGCCCGCGAACGTTGATCTTGTGACCGCTGCCGGGATCCCCGAGGTTTTCATCACGGCGCACGACGGCCTCTTCACGCGCGCCCGTCTCAGCGCCGGCGAAACCGTGCTGATCCACGGCGGCGCGGGCGGAGTGGGCACCGCCGTCGTGCAGCTGGCGAAGCGCGCCGGCGCTCAAACGATCGTCACCGCAGGCTCCGCGGAGAAGCTGCAACGCTGCGCCGGACTCGGTGCGGATTGGGGCATCGACTATCGCAATGAGGACTTCGCCGCGCGGACTCTCGAGCTCACCGCCGGACGCGGCGCCGACGTCATCCTCGACCTCATGGGCGCCGCGTACCTCGAGCGCAACATGAGCGCGCTGGCGCGCGACGGCCGCCTGGTGATCATAGGGCTGCAGGGCGGCGTCTCGGCGGAGATCGACCTGCGCACACTCAGCGCCAAGCGCATCTCCGTCATCGGCACGCAGCTGCGGGCCCGGCCTGCCGAGCAGAAGGCGGCGATTGTCAGCGCGTTCACGGGGGACGCACTGCCGGGGTTCGACGACGGCGCGCTGAGCCCGGTCATACACCGCGTGCTGCCGCTTGCAGAGGCTGTCGAGGCACACCGCCTGCTGGAGAGCGGCGAGGTGATCGGCAAGGTCGTGTTGCGCGTGCAACCGGGCGAGAGCGCGCGTTGAGCGAGCGCGCCGAGCTGCTGCGGCGCGGCTGGGATGCTGTCATCGTCGGCGCCGGGCACAACGGCCTGACGTGCGCCGCATATCTGGCGCGAGCCGGGATGCGCGTGCTCGTGCTCGAGGCGCGCGACCGCATCGGCGGAGCGTGCACCTTGGAGCGGCCGTTCGATGACACCGGGTACGTGATCAGCCCGTGCGCCTACGTGGTCGGCCTCCTCCATCCGCTCGTCGTCGAGGAGCTCGCGCTGCGCAGCCACGGCTATGCAGTGCACCCCATCGACCCGCACCTCTGGTGTCCGTTCGACGACGGCTCATCGCTCACGCTGTGGGACGACTCAGCGCGAAACCGAGCCGAGGTGGCCGCCATCTCGCCGCGCGATGTCGATGGATTCGCGCGCTATGAGCACCTCTTCGCGCGCATCCGCCAGGCGCTGCGCGCACCGGGTCACGACGTGTGGGTCGGAGACGCTCCATCGCGCGCACAGCTCGAGTCACTGCTGGGCCACGACCCTGAGCTGATCGAGGTGCTGTTCCACGAGCCGATCGCGAGCGTGGTGGAGCGCCACGTGCGCGATGAGCGGCTGCGCACGGCGCTGCACGGCCAGGGGCTCATCGGCACCTGGGCGGGACCGCGCGACGCGGGGACCGCGGCCATCCATGCGATGCACAGCATGGGAACGCTCGACGGGCGCGCCGGCGGATGGGGATTCGTCCACGGCGGCATGGGCAATATCTCCATGGCGCTGGCCGCCGCGGCGGAGGCGTCCGGCGCCGTCATCCTGCGCGGAACCCCCGTGGCCGCCATCGTGCCGGGCGATGGAGTGCAGCTGGACGACGGCACCCGAGTCCGCGCCACGCGCGTGGTCAGCAACGCGGATCCGCGGACCACGCTGGAGCTCTGCGGTCAGCACGCGGGCCAGGGCTTCCGCGAACGCGTCGACGGCTGGCGCATGCAGGGCCCGGTGATCAAGGTGAACTGCGCCCTGTCGCGGTTGCCGCGCTTCACGGCAGCCCGTGACGACGTGGCGCCGCAGCAAGCGATGGTGACGATCGCGCGCAGCGTCGACGCCACGCAGGCGGCGTTCGAGGCGAGCCGGCGAGGTGAGCCGGCGCCGCACTGGGCGGAGCTGTACTTCCACACCGCATACGACAGCAGCGTTGCGCCGCCCGGGCGCCATGTGATGAGCGTCTTCGCGCAATACGCGCCGTATGACCTGGCGCGCGGCTCGTGGGACGACATTCGCGAGCGCGTGGCCGACGCCGCGCTGGCGGAGGTGGCCCGCTTTGCGCCGGACGTGGCCGCATGCATCCTGAAGCGGCAGGTGCTGGCGCCGCCCGACATCGAGGCGCACGTGGGCCTCCGCGGCGGCCACATCTTCCAGGGCGAGTGCCTGCCCGAGCAGATGTGGGAGAAGCGCTTCACGCCCCGCACCGCCATGCCCGGCGTGTACATGTGCGGCGCCGCCACGCACCCGGGAGGCAGCGTCATCGCGGTCAACGGCCGCAACGCGGCGATGGCCCTGCTCGCCGACAACGCGAGCGGTCAGTCGATGACCGCGTCGGCCTCGATCTCGAGCAGGTAGACCGGGTCGACCAGCGCGGTCACCGCGACCAGCGATGTCGCGGGACGGATTGCGCCGAAGACCTCAGCGTGGGCGCGGGCGACGTCGTCGAAGAAGGCGATGTCCGTGACGAACGTCCGGGTGCGCACGACATGCTCGGGGCGCGCTCCCACCTCGTCGAGCGCCGCCAGCACGATCTGCAGCGCCCGGCGCGCCTGCGCGTGGGCGCCGTCCGGCACGGAGCCGTCGGCGTTGCGGCCCACCGTTCCCGACACGTACGCATGCGCGCCCGCGCGAACCGCCCGCGAGTACCCGAAGCGCTTCTCCCACGGCGCCCCCGACGATGCGCGCTGCCGCGCCGTCATCGCCGGCTCATGTGCCACGCACCCGCAGCGCGTTGCGGATCAGGCTCATCTCCTCGGCATCGGCCGCACGCAGGGCGAACAGGATCACACCGTAGATGACGGCGGAGGCCACCACCACGAGGAACAGCGCGACGCGCCCATGCGGGTTCACCAGGTAGATGAAGACGCCCATGACGAGGCCGGCGACGATCGACTTCCAGCTCGAGCGCACCACGTTGATCGTGCCCAGCTGCGCGCGCAGCACGAACCATCCCACCACGACGAGTGCCGCCTCGGTGACCACGACCGCCCAGCTGGCGCCGATGTACCCGTAGCGCGGGATCACCACCAGGTTCACGCCGACGTTGACCACAAGGCCCACGACGGCGACCAGCGCGAACACCGTCTGCTTGTCGATGGCGTTGAGGGTCGCGGCGAAGGTGTTGTCCGCGAACATGAACACGATGGCCAGCGCGAGGATCTGCAGCGCCGGCTCGCTGTTCGGATACAGGTTGAGCAGGTCATTGAACTGCGACGCGAGCAGGAACACGCCCACCGTCACCGGCCAGCCGAGCATCACCAGCGCCTTGAAGAACTTCTCCGACAGGAACAGCACGCGGTCCGGCGCCCGCCGGTGGTACAGCGAGAGCAGCGGAAACACCACGCCGCGCAGCGTGAAGGGTATGAACAGCAGCGACTCGAACGGCTTGTAGGCGAAGGTGTACCAGCCCACTTCCGCATAGGGACGGAAGCGCTGCAGGATGGGCACGTCCACCTTGAAATACACGGTCGTGATGATGAAGGTGATGCCCAGCGGGATGGCCCCGCGCAGCCAGGGCCGCAGCAGCTTCGTCTCCACGCGCCAGCGCGGGCGCAGCACACCCTTGGCGGCCAGCACGATCCCGAAGTACACGCACGCCAGCGCGTAGCTCGCCGCGTACGCCCAGAGGTAGTAGCCGGAGTCGGCGCCGCGGCGCGCGCCGAGCACGACCAGCAGCAGCACGATGGCCGTCTCGGGAACGATCTCGATGATCTCGAACGTCAGCTGCTGCATCGCGTACAGGGAGTTGCGCAGCAGCAACTGGTAGCCGGACAGCACGAGGATTGCGAACGACGGGAGCAGCAGCGTGCGCAGCCCGGCGAGGTAGAGCAGGCCGAACAGCATTGGCAGCCCCACAACGCTGAGCACGACCTTGGAGGACGCCACGTTGTTGAAGAAGCGGGCGATGGAGTTCGTGTCGCGCGCTCCCTCGCGGACGTAGAGCGCCGAGAAGCCGAGGTCGGTGAAGACGCCGACGAGGTTGACGTAGGTGACGGCCGTCTGCATCTCGCCGAAGTGCGTGTCGCCCAGCGAGTTGCCCATGATGATCACGGCGACCAGCGCGATCACGCGCGATATCACCCGAGCCACGAGGATCAGCAGGGTGTTGCGCAGCGCGCGCATCCCCAGGCCGGAGGGGCGCGAGACCTCGGTGCCGCCGCCGTCGGGGGCCGCGGGCGCGGGCGTCCGCGGCGGTGAGCTCATGGTCAGAGGTTGTAACGCGGCGCAGCCTGAAGATGTGTCGGTTCGCCGTCGAGCTCCAGCGCCAGCCGCGCGGCGAGGGCGGCGGTCCCGCACAGGTCGAGGCGGTTGTGCTCGACCACGCCGGCGAGCACGTCCGGGGGCGCGCCGCGGAGCCAGGCGCGGTACCGGCCCGGCCCCTCGAGCCCGGGGACGTCTGCCTCCCGCGAGTAGCGCAGCAGCCGCAGCTCCGCCTGGCGCAGGGTGCAGCTGCGCAGCTGATCGCGGAACAGCCTCCGCGTCGACGCCAGCAGGTCCAGGTGCGCCCGGGGCTCCACCGACGCCGGATGGATGCCGTTGGCCACGCAGCGCGAGCCGAGGATCCGCATGTCGAACGCCCGCCCGTTGTAGGTGAGGAGGAACGAGCCCTGCACCCGGGTGGCCACCGCGAGCAGCAGCGCTGCCTCGGCGGCCAGGTCGGCGAGCAGGAACTGCTCGACCTCCAGGGCCAGGCCGTTCACCGTGCCGACCCCGACGAGGAACGCGGCGAGGTGACCGGACGCGACCGAGACGGCCTCGATGTCGAGCACCCGCACGGGGCCGGCGCTCCGGCGCTCACCGGCCAGGCGCGCGTCCAGGAGCGCCAGCCGCTCGCCGGCGGGCATCGTCCAGAGGCCGGCGGGCTCCAGGAACTCGGCCAGGTCGGTGGTCACGGAGCGGCGATGGAAGTCGCCCCATGGGCCAGGCTCGGCGGCGAAGCCGAGCTCCCCGGCGCGGACGGCGGCGGCACATCGCATGCCCGCCAGCATAGCGAACCTTTGTTCGCCCGGACGAGGCTGCGACGCACTCGCCGAATACACTCCCACGCATGGCCGATCTCCTCGAGGCAGTCTCCGCCGAGGCCGCCGGCGCGTCGCCGCACGGCGCCCGCCTGCTGGCCCTCGCGCTTCGCGAGCAGGGGGTCACCACGCTGTTCACCCTGCCCGGCGGGCACATCCTCCAGCTGCTCGACGCCTGCCGCGACGAGGAGATCCGGGTCATCGACACGCGCCACGAGGGCGCAGCCGTGCTCGCCGCCGAGGGCTGGGCCCTCGCCACGGGCGAGCCGGGCGTCGCGGCGGTGACCGCAGGCCCGGGGTTCGCCAACGGCCTGGTGGGCCTGCTCGACGCGTCGGCCTGGAGCGTGCCCCTGCTGATGATCGCGGGCCGCACCGGCTACTCCCGCCAGGGGCGGGGCGCCGTGATGGACGTCGACCAGCGAGCCATCGCCGCGCCTGCGGCCAAGTGGGCGGCGACCTGCTACGAGGCGGGCCGGGCCGGACAGTACGCGGCGCAGGCCCTCCACGTGGCCCGCTCGGGGTGCCCGGGCGGCGCGTACCTCGAGGTGCCGTGGGACGTGATGCGGACGGCGCCGGCTCCGCTGGACGTCACCCCGGGCGGGTACCCCGACCAGCCAGCTCGCCCGGCGGCCGCGCCCGCTGACATCGGCGCCGCGCTCGCCGCCCTGGCGCGGGCACGGCGGCCGCTGATCGTCGCCGGCAGCGGCGCCTTCTGGTCCGGCGCCGGCGAGGAGATCGCCGCCTTTGCCGAGGAGGCCTCGATCCCTGTGATCACGGCCAGCGCCGCCCGTGGCGTGGTCGCCGATTCCCACCCATGGTCGCTGGGCTCGCTGGTCCATGGCGGCGTGGCGCTGCCCAGCGCGGACTGCGTGCTCCTGCTCGGCTCCGCCTTCAACGCCAACGTGCTGTACGGGGCTCCTCCCCTCTTCGGCGCCGAGCAGACTGTGATCCAGGTCGATGTCGCCGCCGAGCGGATCGGGGGCAACCGTCTGCCCGAGGTGCCCGTCGTGGGTGACGTGGCCCAGGTGGTGCGCGACCTGCGCGCCGCCTGGCGCGGTGGGAGCAGCGAGGGAGCGGCCTGGCTGGAGCAGGCGCGCGGCCTTGTCCGGGCGTCGCTCGGCTTCTGGGACCAGCAGATCGACGGCCACTCCGGCTCGCAGCTGCACGCGGGCCGGGTGGCGCGCGAGACCGCCGCGTACGTGCGCGAGCGGTTCGGCGGCGACATCACCCTGGTGGCCGACGGCGGCGACGCTCTCGCGTGGGCGCTCGGCTACTTCCCCGCCGAACGGCCGGGCAGCCTGCTCACCACCACGACCGCCCTCGGCACTCTGGGCGTGGGCATGCCCTTCGCCCTGGCTTCCGGCGCCGCCCACCCCGGCACGCCCACGCTGCTCTTCACCGGCGACGGCTCCTTCGGCCTCACCGCGATGGAGGTGGACACGGCCGTGCGCCACGGGCTGCCCATCGTCGTCGTGGTGTCGAACAACGCCGGATGGGGCGACGTGCGCCACGAGCAGGACGCGTTCTTCGGCCCCGGCCGCCATGTGGCCAGCGAGCTCGCCGCCACCCGGTACGACAAGCTCGGGGAGGCGCTCGGCGCCGTCGGCGAGCACGTGGACCGCATCGAGGAGCTGCGGCCGGCGCTCGACCGCGCCTTCGACAGCGGCCGGTGCACCGTGATCGACGTCACCACCGACCCCACGGTGCTGGCCGAGCTGCTGCGCATCATGGGCTCGGCGGGCCTCATGTAGATGCGCGCCGTCGAGCTGCTCGACGCGCACCGGCTCGAGGTCGTCGAGCTCCCCGACCCCGAGCCCGGCGAGGGCGAGGTCGTGGTCCGGGTCGACGGCTGCGGCATCTGCGGCTCCGACCTGAGCTCGTACAAGGTGGGCCTGTTCACCGACGCGGTGCCGGGCCACGAGTTCTCGGGGACGGTCGAGGCCCTGGGCGCGGGCGTGAGCGGCTGGCAGACAGGCGACCCGACGGTGGTCGATCCCAAGATGCCCTGCGGCGCCTGCGAGGATTGCCGGGCGGGCGCCGCGTGGCGCTGCTCCGTCGCCCTCACCGCGGGGCTGGGCTTCGCCCGCAACGGCGGCTTCGCCGAGCGCGTGCTGGCGCCGGCGCACCTGCTGCACCGCCTGCCGGAGCAGCTCTCCCTGCGCGACGCCTGCCTGGTGGAGCCTCTGTCCATCGCGATCCACGGGGTGGAGCGCACCCGCCTCGACGGCGGGGCTGCGGTGGTGATCGGGCTCGGGCCGATCGGGCTCTTCACCGTGGCCGTGCTCCGCGCCCGCGGCGTGGAGCCGATCATCTGCGTCGACCCCGTGCCCGACCGCCGCCGTCTGGCGCTCGACCTCGGCGCCGCCACATCCCTGGAGGAGGCCACCGAGGTGCGCCGGACCGTCGCTCCGGCGCCCAACGTGTTCGAGTGCTCCGGCTACGCGCCGGTCCTGCACACCGCCGCCGACCTCGTCGCCCCGGGCGGCACGATGGTGATGCTCGGCGTCCCCTTCGGCGAAGCCCAGGTGGCGCCGCTGATGTGGGTGACCCGCGAGATCACGATCGTCGGCAGCATCGCCTCGAGCGAGCAGGACTTCCGCGACTCCATCGCGATGCTGGCCGCCGACCCGTCGCTGGCTCGCATCGTCACGCGACGCATCGGCCTCGCCGACGTGCCCGCCTCTTTCGAGGAGCTCATCCACCCGACCGAGGGCGGAAAGGTGGTCGTCGATCCGTCCCTGTGATGGCGGGGCGGCAGCGCCGCTCCGACAGCGACTCCCGAGACCCACTGCCCCACCCGCCCTCTACGGAGTGGCGAGGAGCATCACTCCGGCATCACAGTGTCGGTGGCTCTCCAGCAATACCAAGCTGCCGCCGAGCGGTAGGGGCGGAAGGGCTCCCCGAAGGCGGCCAGCTCCCTGGGCCGGGGCAGGTCGTCGAGACGATGCAGCTTGCGCCAGCCGTTGCGGACGCCGAAGTCATCCACGGGCCAGATGTCGGGCCGCCGCAGCTCGAAGATCAGGAACATCTCGGCGGTCCAGCGGCCCACGCCGCGCACCTGCACCAGGCGGGCCACGATCTCGTCGTCACCGAGCCCGTCGAAGTCGTGGGTGGGGATCGTCCCGTCGGCGAACTTCGTGGCCAGGTCCACCACAGCCGCCTGCTTCGCAGCCGACAGCCCCGCGGCGCGCAGCCGCTCGTGCGAGAGGGCCAGGAGCGCCTCGGGCGAGGGGATCCCGCCGTCGAACAACGCGACCACCCGGTTCAGGATGGCCGTCGCCGCCTTGCCGGCCAGCTGCTGGAAGACGATGGCCCGCAGCAGCGCGTGGAAAGGGTCGCCGGCCGGGTCGCGCAGCGCCACCGGGCCCAGCGCGTCGACGATCGGGCCGAATGCCGGGTCCGCCGCCAGGATGTGCGCGGCGACGGGGTCTGCCCGCCGGCGCGACGGGCGTTTCGCGGTGGTCACCGCGGTGCCGGTGTCGCCAGGCCGTCGACCACGCGTGCCGACGGCAGCTTGCGCAGCTCGTCCGGCTGCAGCCGCAGCTTCATCGAGCGGCTTCCCCCGCCGAGGATCACGAAGGGCCGCTGCATCACGAGAGAGTCCACGTACACAGGCAACAACGGTGGAAGCCCGAACGGTGTGACACCGCCGATGGCCATCCCGGTCAATTCGCGCGTCTGCTCCGCCGCCGCGAACGAGGCCTTGCGCACGCCGAGCAGCCCGCAGACGGCGTGGTTCACGTCCAGCCGCGTGTTCGCCAGCACCACGCAGGCGCACGCCACGCCCGGCTCCCTGCGGGCGGCCACGACGATCGTGTTGGCCGAGTCCTGAGCGTCGTAGCCGTAGCGCGCGCAGAACGCTGCGGTGTCGGCGAACTCCGGGTCGCAGGGCAGCACGTCATGCTCAATCCCAAGCTCCGCCAGCTGCGATCTCACGCGCGCCTCGACAGCCTCGTCAGCCATCGGCACCGCCTCGCCGCGCCGGGGGCGGCCCCCCTTGCCGGCCCCCGTCGCAGCTTCGGCGTTCCCCCTGCGCCTGTTCCCTGGTCTCCTGGCGACGATTCTGCGAAACGTTCGGCGGGTTGGGAAGGAAAGAGTTGTTCACAACTGTGAAGAAAGGGTAGCCGCCCATGCGATCCGCGCCGGTAGAGTCCTGCGGCAATGCGAATTGCCGTTCCGGCTGAGACATTTCGTGGCGAAACCCGGGTTGCGCTGGTGCCTCGTTCGATTGCTCAGCTCACCGGCGCGAAAGCGGCGGTTGCCGTGCAGACGGGCGCCGGGGCGTCCGCCGGCTTCCCCGACGCCGCGTACCGCGAGGTCGGAGCCGAGATGGTCGCGGACCGCGACAAGGTGCTGGGCGACGCCGACGTCGTCGTGGTGGTGCGCCGTCCCGATGCGGCCGACCTGCGCAAGCTGCGGGAGGGCTCGGTCCTCATCGGGCTTCTCGATCCAGCCGGCGACCCCGATCCGGTCCGCGTCCTGGTGGAGCGCCGGATCACCGCCTTCCGCATGGAGGCGCTGCCGCGCATCAGCCGCGCCCAGGACATGGACGTGCTCTCCTCCATGGCGACGCTCGCCGGCTACCACGCCGCAGTCATGGCCGCGTACCGCCTCCCCCGCATCTTTCCGCTGCTCATGACCGCGGCGGGCACGCTCACACCCGCGCGCACGCTCGTGCTCGGCGCGGGCGTCGCGGGTCTGCAGGCGATAGCCACGTGTCGCCGCCTCGGCGCGGTGGTCGAGGCCTATGACGTGCGTCCCGCCGTGCGCGAGCAGGTGGAGAGCCTGGGCGCGCGCTTCGTGGAGGTCGGCATCGAGTCGGCCGAACAGCAGGACGCGGGTGGCTACGCCAAGGAGCTGAGCGCCGATGCGCAGAAGCGCGAGCACGAGGTCCTGACTGAGCACGTCCGCGACTCCGACGTGGTCATCACGACCGCGTTCGTGCCGGGCAAGCCAGCGCCGGTGCTGGTCACAAGGGACATGGTCAGCGCGATGCGTCCCGGCTCGGTGATCGTCGACCTCGCCGCATCGGCGGGCGGCAACTGCGAGTGCACGCAGCCGGACAAGGATGTCGTGGAGCACGGCGTCACGATCCTGGGGCCGACCAACCTGGCGGCCGCGATCCCGGGACAGGCGAGCCAGCTCTACTCGCACAACGTCACGCGCTTCACGCTGCAGATGCTCAAGGACGGCGCGGTGGCTCTCGACTTCGACGACCCCGTCATCGCGCAGACGTGCATGACGCACGACGGCAAGGCGATGGGCGAGCAGATGGCCGCGCTCGTCGGCGCCCCCGCATCGTGAGCAGCGGTCAGACCCTGGCCCTGGGGGCGTTCATCTTCGCGCTCGCGGTGTTCGTGGGCTTCCTGCTCATCTCCAAGGTCCCCACATTGCTGCACACACCGCTCATGTCGGCGACCAACTTCATCCACGGCATCGTGCTGGTGGGCGCGCTGACGGTCGCGGCGACCGCGCATGACGCGCTCGGTTACGTCATCGCCATCGCTGCGGTGCTGCTGGGAACGCTCAACGTGGTCGGCGGCTGGGTCGTGACCGACCGCATGCTGCACATGTTCCGCCGCCGCACCACCGAGGAACGTCCGGCGGAGACGGCGAAGCCGCCACAGGCCGAGGGCTGACGTGCAACCCGCGCCGCTGACGATCCTCGGCTACACGGTCACGGCGCTGTGCTTCATGTACGGCGTGCAGCTGCTGCGCTCGCCGGCCCGCGCGAGCCTGGGCAACCGCATCGCCGCGGTGGGCATGCTGCTGGTGATCGGCATCACCATCGGGCTCATCGGGGGCAATGCCAACTGGGCGTACATCGTGCCGCCCATCGTGATCGGCGCAGCGCTCGGTGCCGTCTCGGCGCGCGCGGTGCGCATGACCGCGATGCCGCAGATGGTCGCGCTGTTCAACGGGATGGGCGGCGGCTCGGCGGCGTTGATCGCCGCGCAGGACTTCCGCACCGCCGTGGCGAACGGCACCGCGCATCCCGACATCACGTGGGCGATCATGCTGAGCTGCTTCATCGGGTCGATCAGCTTCGCGGGCAGCATCATCGCGTTCGCCAAGCTGCAGGAGCTGATGTCGGGGCGCCCGCTGACGTATCCACTGCAGACGCCGATCAACGCCGCGATCCTGCTGGCCATCGTGGCGATCGGCGTCTTCCTCATCGTCGCCAGCCAGTCGCTGCCGCTGTTCGCGGTTTTCGTCGTGCTGTCGCTGCTGCTCGGCGTGCTCTTCGTCGTACCCATCGGCGGCGCCGACATGCCCGTGATCATCTCGCTGCTCAACTCGTTCACCGGGCTCGCGGCGGCGATGACGGGCTTTGTGCTCAGCAACGACGTGCTCATCGTCAGCGGCGCGCTCGTGGGAGCGTCGGGAACCATCCTCACCATCGCGATGAGCCGGGCGATGAACCGCTCGCTGTTCAACGTGCTCTTCGGCGCCTTCGGCGCCACGGTCGCGACACCGGGCGGGGGCGGCGGAGAGGAGGGCGGATCGGTCCACCCCACCAGCGTGGAGGATGTCGCGCCGCTGCTCGCATTCGCGCAGCTCGTCATCTTCGTGCCCGGGTATGGGATGGCGGTGGCGCGCGCGCAGCACGACGTCAAGGAGCTGGCCGACGAGCTCGAGCGGCGCGGCGTCCAGGTTGAGTACGCGATCCACCCCGTGGCCGGGCGCATGCCGGGGCACATGAACGTGCTGCTGGCGGCGGCGAACGTGCCCTATCCGCAGCTGAAGGAGATGGACGCGGTGAACCCCGACTTCCCTCGCGCCGACGTGGCCATGGTGATCGGGGCCAACGACGTGGTGAACCCCGCCGCGCGCAACGAGGCGGGCAGCCCCATCTACGGCATGCCCATCCTCAACGCCGACGAGGCCAAGACCGTGGTCGTGCTGAAGCGCAGCATGGCGACCGGGTTCGCAGGCGTGGACAACCCCCTGTTCTACAAGCCGAACACGCTGATGCTCTTCGGCGACGCGCGCCAGTCCATCGCGTCCTTGACCGCCGAGGTCAAGCACCAGTAGGCAGTAGCCAAACCGCGCGCGATGCGTTGTACTGGACGCATGCGAGCGCAATTCCAGGTCGCGGTCGGCGCCGGACGGGCGGCGGTGAGCCTCAGCTTCGAGCGCTGGCGCGCCGAGCAGACGGTGACGCGGCGCTGGCTCGTGCTGCTCGCCGCCGTGCTGACGGTGCCATTTGCCGCCGCGCTGGCCGCCGCCGCTGTGGACAGCGCGATCCATGCCGCGCCCGCCCACGCCGCGGTCGCCGCCGGGTCACCCGGCTGGGCCCGCCTGATCCTGCTGGGACCACCCCTCGCGCTGATCCTGCTCGCGCTGTCGCGGGTCCGCCTGCACGCCCAGCGAGATGAGGGACGCTGGACCGGCACCGTCAGCGCGCAGCTGGGCTGGCTCGAGCTGGCGGTCGGCCTCCTCGCCCTGGCCGTGGTCGTGGTGTTCTTCGGCCATCTCGTGGCCGACTCCTGGGCGTGCGCCAACGGCGTGCACTCGGCCTGCTGAGAGACGCGACGGGCTGTTGTCGCGGGCGGCGCTCACGCTGCCGTCATGGACACCGACTGCACGGTCATCGACGCGGCCGTTCGCTTTCTCCGCACCAACCCTGAGCTCGTCGCCTGCGCCCGCGCCGGCGCCGAGGGGACCGGCCTCAGCGTCGAGGAGTTGCTGGCCGAGACCGTCCGGCGCGCTCGCTCAGCCGCTGAGACCGTAGCGGAGGAAGAGGTGGTCGCCCGCACGGCGGGCTGACACCAGCTCCGCCCGCTTCAGCCCGTGCGGGCCGGCCACGAACTCGTTGACCAGTGCCAGGCGCGGGTGGGACGGGTCGCGGCCCGCCAGCCACGGGGCGACCGTGAGGAAGAGCTCGTGCAGGCTGCCGGCTCGGAGCAGCGCGCCCACGAGTGACGGCCCGCCCTCAGTGAGCACGAGTCCTGGTCCGAGCTCGGCCGCGAGCTCCGCGAGCAGGTCCTCGCCGTTGATCGGCCGGCCGCTTCCGGCGACGACCGTCCGGAGGCGCGGGAACGCCGCCCGGACGCGGGGCAGACCCTGCGGCGTCGTGGCCACAACCGGCTCGGTCTGCGGATCGGTGAGGGCGACGTGCGACGGCAGCTGCCCGCTGCCGGTCACCACCACAAGGGGCGCCGGGCTATCCGGGAGGCCCAGCCCGGCGCGGTAGGCGGCCAGCTCCGCGGCCTGGCCGGGTGCGACCGCCCCCGGCGTCCACTGATGGCCCACGCTGGCCCGCAGCGTGCCCGCGCCGATCATCACGGCACCGGCCGCGGCGCGCAGCATCCCCATGAGGTAGCGGTCGGCGGCGTCGTGCCCGCTGACCGTCGAGGAGTCGGTCCCGTCGTGCAGCCCCAGCGACACGACGCCGTCGATCGTTGCGACAAAGTTGGCCACAACTCGCGGGTGCGGCTGCTGCGCGAAGCGAAGCGGACCGCCATACATGCGCTCGGCGTCAGTCTGCCCCTCACCCTCCGATGGGGTGAGGAGCTCGAACGCGAAGCCAGCGCGCCCCGGGGTCACGCGCTCCGCTCGGTCACACAGCCGTCTTCGACGGCGCCAGCACCTCGTCCAGCATGGCGAGAAAGTCCGCGATCTTGGCCGGTTTGACGATGTACGCGCGCGCCCCCATGTCGAGGAGGCGCTTGATCTGCCGTTCCGTCGCGTCGGCGCTGAACATCACCACAGGGATGCTCGCCGTCTGGGAATCCTCGCGCAGCTGCTTGAGCACCTGGTCACCCGACATGTCGGGAAGGTGAAGGTCGAGCACGATGAGCGACGGGTTGTGCTCGCGCGCCAGATCCAGTGCGATGCTGCCCTGCAGCGCGTTGATCATGCGGATGCCCGGCCGCATGGCGAAGACGTCCTCCATCAGATCGACGGTGGCCAGGTTGTCCTCGACGTAGAGCACCGTGTGCTCCGCGGCGTCAGCAGCAGGCTGCTCCTGACGCACCGGCGGCCGCCGCCGTTCCGGCACCGCCTCGAGCGCCGCGCGCTGCAGCGTGATCCAGAAGGTGCTGCCCCTGCCCTCCTCCGAGGTGACCCCGATCTCCCCGCCCATCGCCTCCACGAGCTTCTTGGTCAGCGCGAGACCGAGGCCCGTGCCGGGTGTGCCGGTGCGCTCCGCGCCCAGACGCTCGAACGGCTGGAACAGACGGCGCTGCAGCTCGGAGCTCAACCCGGGCCCGGTGTCGACCACCGACAGTCGCACCCTGCTGTCCGGCGTCGTCTCCGCGCGCACGGTCACGCTGGCGCCGCGACCCGCGTACTTCACCGCGTTGGACATGAGGTTGAGCAGCGCCTGCACCAGCCGCTGCCGGTCGGCCTGCACCACCGCGTCCGAGGTGCCATCCAGCTCGCGATTCACCGAGATGCCGTGGTCGCGCGCCGCGGGGCGCACCAGGCGCATGCACTCCTCCACCACCGCGCCCAGCGACACCGGCTCCGGTGCGAGCGTTTCTCGTCCCGCCTCGATGCGCGCGATGTCGAGCACGTCGTTGACCAGGCTCAGGAGGTGGCTCGACGCCTCCTGGATGGCGGTGACAGCCTCCAGCTGGTCGTCGCGCGGGTCGCGCAGCTCGAGCAGGTCGCTGTATCCGAGGATGGCGGTGAGCGGTGTGCGCAGCTCGTGGCTCATGCGCGAGAGGTACTCGCTCTTGGCCGCGCTGGCTCGCTCCGCTTCGTCGCGCGCCCGGCGCAGGTCCTCGGCCGACTGCTTCTCACGGGTCACGTCGCGGTTGATCTCGAGCACGACGTCGGGGTTGCCCTCGTCGTCGAGCTGCAGCGCCCACCGCGCGCTGACGATGACGTGCCGTCCGTCCTTGGTCACCTGGCTGATCTCGGCCTCCCAGCCGCCGCGGTCGCGCAGGAGCTGCACCAGCTCGTCGCGGGGCACCGGCAGCGCGCTGTGCAGCAGCGCGCTCGGCTCCTGGCCCAGCGCCTCCTCCGACGTCCAGCCGTACATCGCCTGGGCGGCGCGGTTCCAGTAGCGCACCTGCCCGTTCCTCGCATCCCAGGCGAGGATGGGGTTGTACGCCAGGTCGAGCAGCTCGCCGGTGCGGCGCACCCGTTCCACCAGCAGCACCCTGTCGAGCGCGGTGGTGACGGAGCTCGCGTAGTCCTGCAGGCGAGCCACCTCCTCCGCGCCGAAGAGTGGCGTGAGCGGCCCCGCCTGCACGGCGAGCACGCCCTTGCTGAACTGCGACTCCAGCCTCGCCTGCACCACGGTCGACGTGGAGCGCGCCCGCGGCTCGCCAGAAGCGTCGGCGGCGACGAGGGCCCGGCCCGCTTTAGCCTCGATTCCCCGGGTGACGGTGAGCTTGCCGTCGTCCGTCGCCAGCACCGCGATGCTGGCGCCCAGCAGCCGCGCCGCCCATTCGAGCGCACGCTCCGCCAGCGTCACACGGTCAGGCGAGAAGAGCAGCAGGTCGTTGAGGGCGAGCCGGAAGGCGCGCTCCTCCTCGGACCGCCAGAAGCGGCGGATCCAGCGCGGCGGCGCGAACGCCAGGTAGAACAGGGGCAGCAACAGCGCGGCGAGCGGTGTGGCTGTGGCGCTGTAGATCGCCTCTGCGGCGGGCAGGAAGCTCGCCACCACGCCCATGACCAGGATGAGCACGATGCCCGCGTAGGCCGCGACCAGCGCCCGCGCCCGGGCGCGCTGCACGCGAGGCAGGCGGTGCGACAAGCGCCAGATGCGGTAGATCGGCTCGCAGACGCACGCGCCCCAGACGGCGACCAGCGTGAGTCCCGCGACGCTCTGCAGCGCCGTGACCTTGGTGCTGCTGAGGCTGCCGGGTGCGTAGGCCACGATCAGCAGGATCGAGTCGCCGAGCACCAGCAGGCCGGACCCGATGCGCACCGCCCTGGGCAGCGGCACGAGCGTGTCCCGGAAGAGCAGGAAGGCCCAGCCCGACAGGGCGAAGAGCACGAGTGTGGCGTCGATGAGCGCGGCAGAGGTCGACGCCCCGCTGCCGAACGTGCTGATGAGGGCCACGGCGCCGATCAGCCCGATCGAGGCGGCGAGGAACCGCCGGTAGTAGTCGCGGTGGCGCAGCCAGTCCACGACGGTGAGCAGGCCGAGCAGGCCGAAGGCTCCCCCCAATGCCCATTGCAGCGCCTGGGAAGCCGCGCTCACGGTGCCTCAGTATCGGATGTGATGGGGCAACGACGAGAGTTTTCGTCGATTGGGACAGGATCGCGACGAGTCGGGCAGGTGCTCAGGAGGGGACTGGCGCCCGTTCCAGCGCCGCCACCACCGCATCCGCCACCTGGGAGGTGCCCACCGCGCTGGGGTCGTCGCGCTGCTGCTTCATGTCGTACGTGACGCTGTGCCCTTCGGCGATGACCGCGGCGATGGCTGCTTCGAGCCGGTCGCCGGCCTCGCGCTCTCCGATGTGGCGCAGCATCAGCACGCCGCTCAGCATCATCGCCATCGGGTTGGCCTTGTTCTGACCGGCGTACTTCGGCGCGCTGCCGTGCGTTGCCTCGAAGACCGCGATCTCGTCGCCCGTGTTGGCGCCCGGCGCGAGACCCAGGCCGCCCACCAGTCCGGCGCACAGGTCACTGAGGATGTCGCCGTACAGGTTGGGCATGACCATGACCTCGTACAGCTCCGGCTTCTGCACCAGCTGCATGGCCATGTTGTCGACGATGCGGTCCTCGAACTCGATGTCCGGGAACTCCTTGCTCACCTCTTCCGCAACTCGCAACCACAGCCCGTCGGTGTGCTTCATGATGTTCGCCTTGTGCACCGCCGTCACCTTGTGGCGGCCGTTGTCACGGGCCCATTGGAAGGCGAAGCGGTACACGCGCTGCGTGCCATAGATCGATATCGGCTTGATGCTGATGCCTGAGTCGTCCCGGATCCTGCGCCCGCCCAACCGCTCGATTGCCTCGATGAGCTCGAGTGTTTGCGGCTCAGCCTCGGCGAACTCGATGCCCGCGTAGAGGTCCTCGGTGTTCTCGCGGACGATGACGAGGTCGACGTTCTCGTAGCGGCTGCGCACCCCCGGGTACCACTTGCACGGCCGCACCAGCGCGAAGAGATCGAGCTCACGTCGCAGGGCCACATTGACGCTGCGGATTCCCTTGCCAACCGGTGTCGTCAGCGGTCCCTTGATGGCGACCTTGTTGCGCCGGATGGAGTCGAGAACGTGCGCGGGCATCGGCTCGCCGTAGCGCTCCATCACGTCGAGGCCGGCGTCGTGCACCTCCCATTCGATGTCGGCGCCGGTCGCGTCGATGACGCGCCGCGCCGCAGCGCTCACCTCGGGACCGACGCCATCGCCGGGGATCAGCGTGATCGTGTGTCGAGCCATGCTGGGGAGTGCCTCCGTGCGCCGCGTCCTACTGCCGACGCATTGTGCCGCCTGTCGTGCAGCGGCCGGTTCTGGATGGGGAGGCAGAGATGTCCTTCCGGCGGGACGCGGTCGAAGCCCCTCCGGGGCCTCGCCGCTCGACACTCGGCTCGACTCACGCTCCGAGCCGGACCGTCTCGCCTCCGTGACGCCCGCCTTCACGACACCTCCGCCTCCCCATCCAGTGCGCACACTGCCCGGATGCGGACGGATGCGCTGCGGCGCTGGTACGCGGCGCACGGACGCCATACGTTGCCGTGGCGCTCGACACACGATCCCTGGGCGGTGCTCGTGTCCGAGGTGATGCTGCAGCAGACGCAGGTGGCGCGCGTCGTGCCCAAGTGGGAGGCGTTCATGGCCCGCTGGCCGTCGCCCGAGGCCTGCGCCGGGGCCGAGCTCACGGAGGTCCTGCGGCTCTGGCAGGGGCTGGGGTACCCGCGGCGGGCACTGGCGCTGCATCGCTGCGCACAGATCGTCTCCGCGCAGGGCTGGCCCAAGTCCCAGGCCGGGCTGCGTGCCCTCCCCGGCGTCGGCGCCTACACGGCGCGGGCGCTGCTCGCCCTGGCGTTCCGACGACCCGGGCGGCCGCCGCTCGACGTGAACATCCGCCGCGTCGGCGCCAGGGCCGGGCTCGCCGCCGAGCCGCACCAGGTCACCGACGCCGCTGTCGAAGAGGCGCTGATGACGGCGCGCCCTGCCCGCATGAGCCGGCGGGACTACACGCTCGCGCTGTTCGACGCGGGGGCGCTGCACTGCCGGGCCGTGCCCCGCTGCGACGGGTGTCCCCTCGCGGGCGGCTGCGCATGGCGCAGGCGGCCGCCCGCTGCAGCGGCGGGCGAGCGCCGGCGACAGCCGCGGTACGAGGGGAGCTTCCGCCAGCTGCGCGGAGCGCTCCTCGACGCCTGGCTGCGCACACGCAGCGGGGACGAGGCGGAGCTCGCCGCGGCTGCGGCCGCCGGCCTCCAGAGCGCGGCGGATGCCGAGCGCGTGGCGCGTGCGCTGCACAGCCTGGTGGCCGACGGGCTCATTCCCGCCGAACGCGCTCCGTCACAGGCTGGCTAATGTCGGCGGGTGGCCACCCGCTCCACCTACCTGCAGCGCGCCCGCGACGAGCTGTGGAGCCGGGAGGTGTTCACCTTCATCCCGGACCGCGACCTTCCGCCCCCCGAGGGCACCGCCGAGGCGGGCGATGGACCGGCGGTGGTCTTCACCGGGTTCCCATCCGATTACAGCCTCGCATTCCTTCTCGCCCTGCTCGAACTCGACGTCCGTGTCGTGGGGATCGTCACGTCTCCTGGCGCACATCCCGCCATCCTTGGCGACAACGCCCTGAGCCGCATCGCGGACCACCTCGGCATCGCGCTGCTGCGCGCCTGGCGGATCAATGACGAGCACTCGCGCATGCACCTCGCCGCCCTGCAGCCCGAGGCCGTCGTTATGGCCAGCTTCGACCAGATCGTGGGGCATCGCACACTGGAGATCCCGCGCGAGGGCTGGCTGAACATCCACCCGAGCCTGCTGCCGCAGTACCGTGGGCCCGAGCCGGTGTATTGGGCGATCGCCGAAGGCGCCCAGGAGACCGGCATCACGCTGCATCGCGCGGCTCCCAAGGTGGACTCCGGGCCCGTCTACGCGCAGGCTCGCGTCCCCGTCGATCCCGATGAGACGTCGGGGTCTCTCACTCGCAAGCTCGTTGCCGCGGGCGTTGAGGTGCTGCCCGCCGCGCTGCACAAGCTTCTCGCCGGCGATCCGGGATCGCAGCTCGACATGTCCGCCGCCTCCTATCGCACGTCGGTTGGGCACCGCCTGCTGACCAGCGCACGCTCCGCAACCGAGGCTGAGCGGATGGTGCGCGCCGGCGTGCCCAACATGCTGGCGTGGGCGCAGCTGGACGGACATGTCGCCTACGTGTGGAAAGCCCGCCTGGTGAGCAACGGCAATCCCGCACGTCTGCCGGTGCTCAAGTTCCCCGACGGCAGCCTGCAGATCCTTGAAGCGTCTGACAGTTGTGGCTGCCATCACGACGTGCTGGACTGCCCACACCGCGGGGGCGACGTCGCGAGCCTGTAGCGATGCTGGCGCTTTTCCCGGCTGCGGGTATGATTCGCGCCAGGGAATGCCAGCTGCCGCTCCTCGCGTTCTCCTTGTGGAGGACGACGACGCCGTACGCGGCTTCCTCGGCCGGGCGCTCGAGAGGGGCGGCTGGGAATCAACGGGTGTGCGCACCGGAGAGGAAGCCTTTGAGATCGTGCACGCCGACTCGTCCATCGGTGCGGTGCTGATCGACGGGCTGCTGCCTGACATGCACGGCGTGCGCGTGGCGCACCGCCTGCTCGACGATCCCGCCGCCAAGCGCATCGGCATCGGTTTCATCAGCGGTGCCATCCGTGAGCACCAGCCCGCCGAGTCGGGCATCGCGGCACTGAGCAAGCCGGTGCGTCTGCCCGACCTGCTGGCCACCGTGCAGGCCCTGCTGGACTGGCACGAATACGGCACCGACGACACCGACACGAGGCGGAGCGTGGTCAAGCGCTTCGAGCAGGGCTTCCTCGTCGGCCCCTGAGCCCCGCGTGGCACCATCAGCCGCGTGAGCGAGGCTTCGCCGCTGTCGCAGCTGCCCTATCAGGTCACGCACCAGGAGTTCCTGCGCACCGCGGGATCGGTCGCAGAGGGCGGCGCATGCTGCGTTTTCGTCATAGATGACGCGATCCCGGCCGCGGCCCGGGCCGGCTATGCGGGGCTGGTCATCGCCTTCGCGCGCGCCGACGAGCCGGTGTACATCCCCGACGACGGCAGCGCCACATTGCTGATCCGCGCCGGCGGCGTGGACGCCGGCAGGATCGCCGCCGGCCGCGTCATCGGTCAGCTGCGACGGTTCGCCCTGCATCAGACGCTTCGCGCGGCCGTCGCGCCGCTCGACGCGGACGCGGACGCGGCGGTGGCGCGGGCGCGGGCCGCCGCGGAGAGCGCACCGCCGGGCGACGTCGTCCTCGGCTGACCGCCGGCACTCTCCCCGGGCAGATAAGCTGGGTCGATGCCGCAGCCGCTGCTGGAACGCATCGCGCGCAGTCAGAACTGGCTGGAACCCACGGCCGACTGGCTGCAGAAGCTCGTCACCGGAATCTACTCGGGCCTCGGAGGATCCGGCCGGCAGCTCAAGAGCCTGCTGAACGGCACCTTCATCCTTCGCCATCCGCTCCATCCCGCCCTCACCGACGTGCCGATCGGCGCGTGGACGGTCGGCGTCATCGCGGATTACGCGGCGCACTTCACCAGCCGCATCCCGGAGTCGGCCGGCGACATCGCCCTCGCCGTCGGCCTCATCGTCGCTCTGGCAGCGCTGATCACCGGCTACACCGACTTCATGGACACACTCGCGCTGGAGCGGCGCTTCGCCACGGCGCATGGACTCACCATGACGCTGGTCATCGCAATCGACGCGGTGTCGATGTTCCTGCGCTGGTTCGCCGGCGCGGGCGCGCACCCCGTCGCCGTGGCGCTGTCGACCGTCGGCTGGGTGCTAGTCCTCGTGGGTGCCTGGTACGGCGGCCACGTCGTGTTCGGCACCGGTTACGCGGTCAACCGTGAAGCGTTCCTGGACGGCCCCAGCGACTGGGCCGACGCCGGCGCTGCGGCCGACATCCCGGTCGCCGGTCTCCACGTTGCCGAGGCCGGCGGCATGCAGGTGCTGCTGGTGCGCGAAGGCGCACGGATCTGCGCGCTCTCCGACGTGTGCTCGCACGCGGGCGGCCCGCTGCACGAGGGCACACTCCAGAACGGGATCGTGCAGTGTCCATGGCACAGCTCGCGGTTCCGCATCCGCGACGGGCGCGCCGTCGGGGGGCCCGCCACCTTCGATCAGCCGGTGCTCGAGGTGCGCGAGGTCGACGGCCGAGTCATGGTGAAGCTGGAGTCGCCGCTGCACTGAGCCGCTGCGCGCGTCGCTAGAGTGCGTCGCGATGGCACGGCGGATCCTGGTGGCGACCGACCTGTCCGACACGGCGTCGGAAGCCGTGCGCTGGGCCGCCGACAGCGCCAGGCGCGACGCCGCCGAGCTCGTGCTGCTGCGTGTCGCGGCACCCGAGCACCCGGATGCGGCGGCTTCGACCGAGGATGTGCATCCGCTGCCGGACTCACAGCTCACGTCGATTGCGCAGGAGCTCGCGGGCAAACGTGGCCGCGGCCTGGTTGTCGCCTCCGCGGACGCGGCTGAGGCGATCGTTCACGTCGCCGAACAGGAGCGCGTCGACCTCATCGTGTGCGGCAACGTGGGCATGCGCGGGCGCAAGGAGTTCCTGCTGCACAACGTGCCCAACCGCGTGTCGCACATGGCGCGCTGCAGCGTCGTGCTGGTGAACACGGCGGGCGAGGGTGAGGATGGGCACCGGCCGCACTTCCACCGCCACCGGCCCGCGCCGCATGTGGCGGCCGATCCGGAGCAGTACGAGGGACAGATGCTCGGGCGCGCAGCCGAGATCGGACGTGTCGTCGCCGCGCTCGGCGTGCGCGAGGCGTTCACGGCGCGGCGGCACCACGACCTCGCCCGCGAGGCACAGCTCCTGCGCGCGTCGCTGGAGAAGCTCGGGCCCACCTTCGAGAAATTGGGTCAGATGCTGTCCACCCGCCCCGATCTCCTGCCCCGCTAGTTCATCGCAGAGCTCGAGACGCTGCAGGACGACGTCCCGCCGCTCACGCAGGCGGAAGTCGTGCGCGTCATGGAGGAGGAGCTGCACGTCCCCTGGGAGGACGTGTTCGAGAGCATCGAGCCGCAGCCAATCGCCGCGGGAACCATCGCGCAGGTGCATCGGGCCGTGCTCGCCGGCGGCGACCACGTCGTGGTGAAGGTGCAGCGCCCCAGCGCGGAGGAGGAGATGGGCAAGGACCTCGCGCTGCTGCAGCTGTTCGGCCAGCGCGCGCGCGGCCGCGTGGGTTTCGAGCAGATCGTCGACCTGCCCGCGATCATCGACTCGCTGACGGAGTCACTGCAGCGCGAGCTCGACTTCACGCAGGAGGCGCACAACCTGGAGCGGATGCGCGAGGTGCTGGAGCCGTTCAGCCGCCTCGACGTCCCCCGCGTCTACGGCGACTACTCGACGCACCGTCTCCTCGTGATGGAGGATGTCGAAGGCGTGCCGCTGCTTGAGTCGGAAGCGTCAGCCGAGCGCAACGAGGCAGCGATCCAGCTCGTCGAGTCCTACTACCAGCAGGTGCTCACCGCGGGCTTCTTCCACGCCGATCCGCACCCGGGAAACCTGATGTGGTGGAACGACAAGATCTACATGCTCGACCTGGGCATGGTCGGCGAGATCGACGATCCGACCCGGGAGCTGCTCGGCTTCCTGCTCCTGGCGTTCTGGCGCGAGGACGTCGCCTTCCTTGCCGACGTGATCCTGATGCTGGCGGAACGACACGGGTCGGTGCAGGAGGAGGCATTCCACGCGGAGCTCGGCGACTTGGTGCAGCGCTACCGCCATCTCGCGCTGGAGCAGTTCCGCATGGGCGCCATGCTGCAGGACCTCACCGAGCTCTGCGTGCGTCACGGGATTCGCATGCCCGCGTCACTCGCGCTCATCGGCAAGGCGCTGGGACAGATGCAGCTGGCCGCGGCGAGCGTCGACCCCGGCATCGACCCGTTCGCGGTGGCGGGGCGGTTTTTCACGCGGCGTCTCACCACCAACGTGCGCGACATGCTCGGCCCACACCGCCTCTTCTACAACGCGCAGAAGGTGCGCCTGCGCGTCAACAGCCTGCTCGCGTCACTGGAGAAGCTCACCGGCGCGCGTCCCGGGTTCGAGCCGCGCGTGGTCTTCAGCGGAACCGAGCGGCTGGAGAACACGATCCGGCGGGCCGCGCGGCGACTGGCGCTCTCATTCGTCGGCACCGGCGCGTTCCTGGTGTGCGGGCTCACCGCCAGCTTCGGTCACGTGGCGCCGTGGGTCACCGCGTTGTTCGGCGCCGTGGGCGGCCTCTTCGCCGCAGTCTTCCTGATCGACCTGCTCCACTGACCTGCAGCGCGCCTAGCGGCGCGCGAAGACGCGGCGCAGGCGTCGGTCGAGCACGGCCGCGATCACCGACATGATCGAGCCGAGCACCAGCCGCTCGACGCGGCAGCGCAGCGAGCGCCGGCGCCTGGCCGCCACCGCCGCCGACTCGGCCTCCCCACTCACGGTGCGCATCGTGACACGCGCCCGGTCACCGCTCAAGCGCCGGTCGCCGGCGCCTCACCCCACACGGCGACGGAGTCGGGGACGAGCGTCCACGCGGTCTCGTTGAGGACCGGCTGGGAGACGAGCATCAGCGGCCGGCCGGCCGCCTCGCGCACGGTCAGCGCATCGCCGCCCAGGTTGCACGCAACCAGCAGCCCGGCGACCTCGAGAAAGAGCGCGCGACGGGTGTTGTCGCACCACGACCGCACGGATGACGGGAAGCAGTCGCCCAGCGCCAGCGCGCGGCGCAAGGCGATCAGCGCGCGATACCACCGCAGCATCGCGTCATGCTCCGGCTCCCCAACCTCGTCCCAGCGCAGCTTCGACCGCTCGAAGGTCGCGACTGCCTGCGGGTCCGGGACGTCCTCGGGCCTCCAGCCGAACTCGCGAAACTCGCTGCGGCGCCCCTCGCTCACCGCGCGCTGCACCTGGGGATCGCCGAAGTCGGTGAAGTACTGGAACGGCGTGCCCGCGCCCCACTCCTCGCCCTGAAACAGCAGCGGCACCGACGGCGCCAGCAGCGTGAGTGCGGCGGCGATGCGCATGCGCCCGGGGGTCACGAGCGCGTTCAGCCGGTCACCCGCGGCGCGGTTGCCGACCTGGTCGTGGTTCTGCGCATACCCCACGAAGCGCGCCAGGGGCATCTCGCCGATCGAGCGGCCGAAGCTGCGGCGCCGGAAATGCGAGTACTGACCCGTGTACACGAACGCCTGACGCAGCGCGGTGGCGACGTCGTCGAGCGAGCCGAAGTCGAGGTAGTAGCCGTTGCGCTCGCCGCTGAGAGCGGCATGCAGCGCGTGATGGAAGTTGTCGTTCCACTGCGCGTGCAGCCCATAGCCTCCCAGACGCCGCTCCGACACCAGCCGTGGGTCGTTGGCGTCGCTCTCCGCGATGATCCACAGGTCCCGTCCCAGTTCGTCGCCCAATGCCTCAACGCGCGTGGCCAGCTCCTCGAGGATGTGCGTGGCGGAGGTGTCGGTGATGGCGTGCACCGCGTCCAGGCGGAGGCCGTCGCAGTGGTAGTCGCGCAGCCACATGAGGGCGTTGTCCACGATGAACTCGCGCACCCAGTCGCTGTCCTCGCCATCCAGGTTGAACGCCTGTCCCCACGGCGTCGCGTACCGGTCGGTGAAGTACGGCGCGTACGAGCCCAGATAGTTGCCCTCCGGCCCGACGTGGTTGTAGACGGCGTCGATGACGACGGCGAGTCCTCGCGCGTGGCACGCGTCGACAAGCTGCTTCAGACCGTCGGGGCCGCCGTACGCGCTGTGCGGCGCGAAGAGATCGACCCCGTCGTAGCCCCAGCCGCGCGACCCTGCGAACTGCGCCATCGGCATCAGCTCCACCGCGGTGACGCCGAGATCGCGCACATGGTCGAGACGCTCGATGGCGGAGGCGAATGTGCCCTCTGGCGTGAAGGTTCCGACGTGCAACTCATAGATGACCGCGTTGCGCAGGGGCGAGCCGTGCCACCCTGCATCCGTCCACGGGAATGCGCTGTGGTCGACCAGCTGCGACAGCCCGTGCACGCCGTCGGGCTGCGCGGGCGACCGTGGGTCGGGCAGCGGATCGCCGCCGTCGATGCTGAAGCCGTAGCGATCGCCAGGCGCGGCGCTCTCGACGGCGAGCTCCCACCATCCGCCGTCACCGACGCGCATGTCGCTCTCCTCGCCGTTGTGATGCAGGCGGACGCGCTGCGCGGCGAGGGCCCACACGCGAAAGGTGTGACTCATGGCGCGAGCACCAGGAGCGCCACCGGGAACTCGTGCAGCAGCTCGCCGAGGCCCACCCGGCCCCCGGTGATGCCGTCACCGGTGAGCGCGTTGCGCCATGTGCCGCCCGGAATCTCCAGGGAGGTGTCAGCCCAGTCGCCATGCACCGAGTGGGCCAGGCGCACGGCTACAGTGACAACGCCTGCACTCGCGCCGTGCTCGCCGCGCGCATAGGCGACCACGTGCCCCGCCCGGGCGCCGTCTGCGAGCAGCGGCTGGTACCACGAGCGCTCGCCGAACACCGGGGGCCGCTCGGCGCGCACGCGCAGCGCTGTGCGGATCAGATGGAGCTTGGGCACGCCCTCGGCCGCGCGCTGCATGATCTGCGCTCCGCTCAGCCCGTCCAGCTCGCGCAGCAGGCGGCGGCGCAGCTCGTAGTCGACCGGCGTGCGGTTGTCGGGGTCGACCAGCCGCAGATCCCACAGCTCGCTTCCCTGGTAGATGTCAGGGACGCCCGGGCTCGTCAGCTTGAGCAGCGTCTGCGACAGCGACGCCACCTGCCACTCCGGAGTTATGGAATCGACAAGTCCTTGCACCTCGACGCTGATCGATGCGTGGTTGACGACTCCGCGGACGAACGTGTCCAGAGCCGCCTCGTAGGACGAATCGGGGTCGAGCCAGCTCGTCTCCCGCTTGGCTTCGCGAGCGGCCTTGAGCAGGTATGCGCAGGCCCGGTCCGCATCGAGAGGATGCGCGCCGACCAGCGTCTGATACAGCAGATATTCGGCGGAGCGCGACGGTGCTCCCTCGCTGCGGTAAGGAGCAGCCCACTCACTCCATCGCCGCACCGCGTCCATCCACGCATCCGGCATCTCCGAGAGCATCACGATGCGCACCCGGGCGTCCTCACCCCGCTTCGTGTCGTGCGTGGACGTGGCGAGGAGCGTCAGCGGCCGGCGTCTCGCGATGCGAACGGCGGAGGCATGCAGATCGGTCACGCCATCCACATGGCAGGGATCCGAGCCCACCTCGTTCAGCGAGACCAGAGGCACGTCGCGATAGAAGGCGGTGTCCTCCACACCCTTCGCCATCACCGCCGAGCTCACCTGCTGGAAGCGGGTGCGCAACTCGACGGCCGCGTCAACAAGCGTGCCGTCGCCGGCGAGCACGCTCACCAGCGCGTCGAGACGATCTTCGTCGCACCGGCCCGACGAGCGCGCCGACGTGACGGCCTGGTCCAGCACCCGCCGGTCGGCTTCGCGCAGCCCGTCCGCGCGAGACGGATACATCCGGTACACCGGCATGCCGCAGAGCAGCTCTTCCAGCTCAGCTGCTGCGCCGGGGATGTCCGCTGCCTCCGCCGCACGCGTGAGCCGTCCCAGCTCGGACTGCAGCAGCTCCCTCAGGACCGCGCGACGTGAGTCGTACGACACATGCGCGAAGCCGCCGTCGTCGCCGGCGAACGCCGCATACGCGGCCCGCATCGCGCGCAGGCCTCGGTCATCGATGCCGAGCGCTCCGGCACGCTCGATGAACTCGTACCCCGTCGTTCCCGCGACATCCCAGCCCTCGGGCAGCTCCTCATCTGCTGCGAGGATCTTCTCCACCACGATCCAGGCGTCGGGCGCTGCGCGGCGGAGCCGCGCGAGATACCCGCCCGGATCGCGCAGGCCGTCGACGTGGTCCACGCGGAGACCATCCACGACCCCGTCGCTCACCAGCCGCAGGACGCGCTCGTGCACAGCGTCGAACACGCGCGCATCCTCGACGCGCACGCCAGCGAGCGAAGCGATGTCGAAGAAGCGCCGGTAGTTGATGCGGCGCAGTCCTGTGCGCCAGTGCTCGAGCACGTAGTGCTGCCGCTGCAGCAGGGTGAGATCGACCGCGGCTGCATCGCCGGCGTCAGCGTCGCGCAGCGGAAAACGCGTCTCGAAATAGCTGAGCTCGGGGCCGCGGGCACCCGGCTCGAGGCGCAGCTCGCCCTTCGCCAGCACGGTTTCGAGCGGATCGCCCAGCACGGGCAGCAGGACCCGGCCCTCCAAACCGGGAGCCTCCCACTCGACGTCGAAGAAGTCCGCGTACGGGCTGGCCCGCCCCTGACGAAGCACATCCCACCACCACCGGTTGAGCGGTGAGCTCACGCACATGTGATTGGGCACGATGTCGAGCAGCTGTCCCATCCCGTGCGTGCGCAGCGCCCCGTCCAGCAGCCCGAGCCCCTCCTCCCCGCCCAGGTCGTCGCTCACATGCGTGGGATCCACCACGTCATAGCCGTGCGTGCTCCCGGGCGCCGCCTGCATGTACGGCGAGCAGTACAGGTGACTCACACCCAGCGCAGCGAGATACGGGATGATCTGCGTTGCCGCCGCGAAATCGAACTCAGCGCGCAGCTGCACGCGGTACGTGCAGCGGGGTTGCGTCCTCACCGGCCGGCGGCGCGCATCGTCGCGGCGATGTTCCGCGCCAATGTGCTGCGGCGCAGCTGGTCGAGCGTCAGCGGCAGCGGTAGCGACCAGTTGTCGCGCTCCGTCGCGCCCGGCAGATTGGGTCGTCGCGGCGCCGCCGCCGCGTCCTCCAGGGTCACCGACAGGAGGCGCGACGGCGCTGCGCCGAGCTCCGCGTAGGCGCGCTCCACCACCGACGACGTGGGCGCGCGGTCGGGCAGCGCCGTCAGCCTCCGCAGGCGGCGGCGCAGCCGCAGCTCCGCCTCGAGATTGATGGGCCTGCCGCTGGCTGCCAGCTCGTCGATGTCCGCGCCGGTCCACACGCCGGTCACGGTGGGGAGGTCGTGTGTTGTCATCGCGGCCATCGCCTCCACGGGGTATCGCTCCGGCCGTGCTCGCTCGAACCACATCACGCGATACGACAGCACGCCGCGGCGGCGGAGCTGTGCGCGAACACCGGTCTCGACCGTGCCCAGGTCCTCACCGACGACGTAGGCACTCGCTCGCGCGCTCTCCTCGGCGATGACGTCGAGCAGCTCGTGCCATGGATAGCGCACGTAGGCGCCACCGCGCGCATCCGACTCCGCCGGGATCCACCAGAGGCGGAACAGCCCCATCACATGGTCGATGCGCACGCCTGCGCCGAGACGAAGCAGCCGGTGCAACATTTCGCGCAGCGGGCGGTAGCCGGCGTCGCGGAGCCTGTGCGGGTCGAACGGCACGAGACCCCAATTCTGCCCGCCGGGGCTGAACTCGTCGGGCGGTGCGCCGATGCGCGCGCCGAATGCCATCACGTCGTGCCACATCCACGCGTCGGCGCCGTCGGGTGACGTGCCCACCGCGAGGTCGTGCACCAGCGGGATGGTCCGCGCCGCGCGCGCCAGCTGGGTGTCGGTCTGCCACTGCAGCCAGCGATGGAAGTCGACGCGCCGGCGCTCCCGCTCGGCGATGCGACGCACCGCGGCCGACCCCGGTGACTGCAGTGCGCGCGGCCACTGCCGCCAGGGTTTGCGCCGCTGCTCCGCGATCACGCAGTGCGTCGCGTACCGCAACAGCGCCTCGCCCTCCGACGCGCAGTACGCGTCGAAGCGGCGGTCGCCGCCAAACCGCGTCCACAGGTGCTCCAGCGCCTGCATCTTCAGGGCGAAGATGGCATCGCGCTGGATCACCGGCGATGCGTTGAGGGCGCGGCCCTCGCGCTGCAGCCGGCGCACCAGCGGCGACTCGGTCGCGCCGGGGATCGCCTCCACTCGCAGGTACAGCGGGTTGCGGAACAGCCGGCTCGACGGAAAGTACGGGCTCGCCTCCTGCGGCAGCCACGGCTGGGGCGCGTGCAGCGGATTCAGCATCAGCATCGACGCTCCCAGCCCCGAGGCCCAGCGCCCCAGCGCCGCGAGGTCGTCGAGGTCGCCCATCCCCCAGCTGCGCCGCGACCGAAGCGCATACAGCTGCGCCGCCCATCCCCAGCCCCGCTCCGGCGCCGGATGGCAGCGCGCAACCGGCCCGCGGCGGGCTCCCGATGGCTCGCCTGGGGGCGCGGCGCCGTCCGCGCCCAGCGCGTCCAGCACCGCGCGCACCGACCGCTGTGGCACCGTACGCCGGGTGCCCGTCGCGTCAACGTATTCCGTCTGCACGCCCCAGCGGGCTGCATCCGATCGCCGCATGGGGGTCACATCATCGAACCGGAGTGTGCTGAATGACCTCGGTCGCGCCTGAGCCGCCGGCCATCCCCGACGCGGCCTCGCACCAGGTTGCATGGCCGGGCTCGGACGCGCCGCTCGGAGCCACGTGGGACGGCGAGGGCACGAACTTCGCGGTCTTCGCCGAGATGGCAGAGGCCGTGGAGCTGGTGCTCTACGACGAGCGCGGCGAGGAGACCGAAACATACGACCTGGTGGAGCGCACCGACCTGGTGTGGCACGGATACGTCGAAACGGTGGGGCCGGGCCGGCTCTACGGATACCGCGTGCGCGGCCCGTACGCGCCGGAGCACGGGCTTCGCTACAACCACAACAAGCTGCTGCTCGACCCGTATGCCCTGGCCATATCGGGCGAGTTTCACATGGGCTCCGCGCTGCTGGGATACAGGCCGGGCACCGACGACGGCCCGATGAGCGACGTCGACTCCGCCCCGGCGATGCCGCGCAGCGTCGTGGTCGACCGGGCATTCCCGTGGGGCGAGGATCGCCGCCCCAACACATCGTGGACCGACACGATCATCTACGAGCTGCACGTCAAGGGCTTCACCAAACGCAATCCCGAGGTCCCCAAGGGCCTGCGCGGCACGTACGCGGGCCTCGCCCATCCCGCTGCCATCGAGCACCTGGTCAACCTCGGTGTGACCGCGGTCGAGCTCATGCCGGTGCACCACTTCATCGACGGTGCGCACCTGGTCGATCAAGGACTCGTCAACTACTGGGGATACGACTCCGTCGGCTACTTCGCGCCGGAGGGTCGCTACTCCTCCGCGGGCACCGGCGGGCAGCAGGTGCGCGAGTTCAAAGCCATGGTACGTGCTCTGCACGCCGCCGGGCTCGAGGTCATCCTCGACGTCGTCTACAACCACACCGGCGAGGGCAATCACCTCGGCCCCACGGTGAGCTTTCGCGGCCTGGACAACCACGCGTACTACCGGCTCATGGACCAGAACCCGCGCTTCTACTTCGACGTCACCGGCACCGGCAACAGCCTCAATGTGCGCAACCCGCACACGCTGCAGATGATCACCGACAGCCTGCGCTACTGGGTCACCGAGATGCACGTGGACGGCTTCCGGTTCGACCTCGCCGCCGCGCTGGCGCGCCAGTTCTACGAGGTGGACCGGCTGTCAGCCTTCTTCGACATCATCCACCAGGACCCGGTGCTGTCCCGCGTCAAGCTCGTCGCCGAGCCCTGGGACGTGGGCGACGGCGGCTACCAGGTGGGCAACTTCCCGGTGCGCTGGGCCGAGTGGAACGGCGGCTTCCGTGACTCGGTGCGCGACTACTGGCGCGCCCAGAGCCCCGGCGTGCGCGACCTCGCGTACCGGCTCACCGGCTCCAGCGACCTGTACCAGGGCGAGGGGCGGCAGCCGTGGGCGAGCATCAACTTCGTCACCGCGCATGACGGGTTCACGCTGCGCGACCTGGTCTCGTACAACGCCAAGCACAACGAGGCCAACGGCGAGGGCAACCGCGACGGCACCGAGGACAACCGCTCGTGGAACTGCGGCGCCGAAGGGGACAGCGATGACGCCGCCGTCAACGAGCTGCGCGGGCGGCAGCGGCGCAACCTCATCGCCACGGTGCTGCTGTCACAGGGTTGCCCCATGCTGCTCGGCGGCGACGAGATCGGCCGCACCCAGAGCGGCAACAACAACGGCTATTGCCAGGACAACGACATCTCGTGGTTCGACTGGGAGCAGGTCGATCAGGACATGCTGACCTTCGTGCAGCGCGTCATCGACCTGCGTCGCGCCCAGCCTGTGCTGCGGCGCAGGCGCTTCTTCTCCGGCCAGGAGATCTACGGCTCAGGCCGCAAGGACATCCTCTGGTTCCTGCCCAACGGCCGTGAGTTCACCGACCCGCAGTGGTTCAACGAGGCGCAGCGCTCGCTGGGGATGATCCTCAACGGCGAGGAGATCCCGGACCGAGACTCGCGCGGCCAGCGCATCACCGGCGACAGCATCATGGTGCTGCTCCACACGGGAGACGTCGACATCAAGTGGGCGGTGCCGGCCGGATGGGGCGAGCCGTGGGAGCGCGTGGTCGACACCGCGAACCCCGGCGTGCCCGAGGGCACGGTCTCATATCGCCCCAGCGATCGCGTGCCTGTGAAGGCCCATTCACTCGTGGTGCTGCGCCGCGCCCACAGCTGACATGTTCGTGCTGCTCACCGTCCTGGTGCTCGCAGGCCTTGCCGGACCGCTGCTGTCGTTCGGCGCGCGCGGACTCGTGCCCGCCGTCATCGGCGAGCTCATCGCGGGGTTCGTGCTGGGACGCACGGGCTTCGGGGTGATCGACCCTTCGCTGCAGCCGCTGCCCGCGTTCTCCGCGCTCGGCTTCGCCATGCTGATGCTCAGCGCGGGCACGCACGTGGACATCGGCTCGCCCGCGATCCGCCAGGGTCTTATACGTGGACTCCTCGCCTTCGTGATCGTGGCGCTCTGCGCGGTGCCGCTCGGCTTCGGCATCGACCGCGCCCTGGGGATCAACCACCCCGCGCTGCTGGCGGTGCTCATCGCCGGCAGCTCGGCGGCGGTCGCCTTTCCCATCCTCGCCGAGCGGGGTCTCACCGGGCCGCACCTGGCGCTGCTGGTGGCATGGATCGCGCTCGCCGATTCGGCCACCGTGGTCGTCATGCCACTGACGCTCACCCAGCCGCACGACATCGCCATCGCCATTGCCGGCGACGTCGCGATCGTCGCAGGCGGCGCGCTCGTCCTCGCCGCTGCGCTGCGCGCCCGACGTGAGCGGGTGGTCGGCGACCTGCGGGCGCAATCACTGACGCGCGGCTGGGCGTGGCAGCTGCGCATCTCGCTCCTGCTGCTCCTGGGGCTTTCGGCGACAGCCGAACGCACCGGTGCGAGCACGCTGGTTGCGGGGTTTCTCGCGGGCATGATCATCGTTCGCCTGCGCGAGCCGGACCGTCTCGCGCTGCAGATCACGGGCGTGGCCAACGGCTTTTTCGTGCCGCTGTTCTTCGTGCTGCTCGGCGCCCAGATCAACCTGCGCGCGCTCGTGGAGTCGCCGTCTCGCATCGTGCTGGCGGTCGCGCTTGCCTGTGCCGCCGTCATCGCGCATGTCGTCGCGGCGCGCTTCAGCGCGCGCGAGCGCCGCGTCGCCACCGGGCTCACCGCGTCAGCGCAGCTGGGGATGCCCGCCGCAGCCGCCAGCCTCGGACTGGCCACGCATGCGCTCAGCGCGGCCGATGCCGCCGCGCTGGTGGCGGCGGGATGCCTCACGCTGATCCCGGCGACGGTCGGCAGCCTGCTGCTCACGCGAGACCTCGCGCGGGCGAACCCACCGAAGGCCGCGGGTCAGACCGCGGGCTGAGGCGTGCCTGTCAGGGTTGTCGCCGGGTGCACCGGAAGCAGCATGGGTGGGCGCGGCGCCTGCGAGAAGTCGAAGTCCACGCTGAGATCACCGAGGATGGGGAGCGCCTCGCGCACGTCAGGACGCGGATCGGGCCGTCCGTCAGAGCGGGGATCGATGCGAGCGCCGTTGAGGAACACGTCCTCGATGAACTTGTCGTAAGCGTCGAAGCTCAGCGTCTGATGATCAATGAAACCCTGCCGCGCGTACGGGCTGATGACGATGCCGGGCACGCGAAGCCCGTACCCGTTGACGTCCACGGAGGGCGGTGCCACGTGGTCGTAGAAGCCACCCCAGTCGTCCCAGGTCAGGAAGATCGCGGTGGAGCTCCAGTCAGGCCCTGACATCACGGCGTCGACAAGACTTGTGACGTACGACTCGCCAAAGCTCACCGGCGACGGTGGATGCTCGCTCAGCTCACCCGACGGCACCACCCAGCTGACCGCAGGCAGCGTGCCGGCGCGCGCGGCGCTGTAGAAGCTGTCCGCGGGCTGGATGTTGCCCAGCTGCCCGTCAGCCTTCACCGTGTCGAAGTACGGAAGCGGGTTCCAGATGCCAGGCGTCGTGCTGCGCTGCTTGACGGGTGCGCACGTCAGCGCGTCGTCGTTCTCGCAGTCAGGCTCCGAGCCGGTCACCACGTAGTAGCCCCAGCTCACCTGGTGGCGGTGCAGCATCCAGGTGAGGTCCGTCCACGCGTAGATCGGCGCGGCGTGTGCCGTTCCGAAGTCGGGCGGACTCCCCGGACTCTGCAGCGCGTTGGAGCAACTGCTCGGGTTGTTGTGCTGCGTGCACGCCGCCGACCACTCCGACACGAGGAACAGGTGCGCGGGCAGGCTCCAGGACGCGTTGGGCTCGAACATGTGATCCTGGAGCACGAAGTCGTGGGCGTAGCTCCAGTAGTTGGGAATGTCGGTCTGCACGTGATACCCCATCACGTCAGGCTGCGCACTGCCCGAGCACGTCGGGTCCGTCACGTTGGCGCAGCCCTTGTCGGCATTCAAGTCCTGTGCGATGAAGCCATCCATCTTCCCGCCGTCGATGTCGCCGGCGGCGGCATTCTGTCCGTGCGGCCCGCCCCCGTTGACGTCGCTGTGGTCGACGTAGGGCTTGACGCACGCGCCCGTGGCCGTGTCGGGTACGCACACCGAAGGCGAGCCGTTCTGCATGGGGATGCCGTCGGCGCCGGGGTACGTGCCGAAGTACGTGTCGAAGGAGCGGTTCTCCTGCATGATCACGATCACGTGCCGGATCTTGCCGATGCCGGCGGGAAGGGACGCAGACGCGCTGGGAGAAGGCGTGCTCGGAGCGGCGCACGCAGCGAGGACACCGCCGAGCACCACCACCGCTGCCACCGCTCGTCCCCTCCTCGGCATCTGCATGCGCACGACGCTAGCGCAGCGAGCAGCGCGGCGCCTGAGAGGGCGCTGTGACCATCGCCGTCAGGATGCGCGCACCACCCGGATGTTGAAGCGGGCGTTGCCGAGACGTCGCATGAGCCGGATCCAGAGCGTGAGGTACATCTCCAGCGCCCGCGCGTTCGTGATGTCACCGAGGTCGATCACGTCGTCCGCGGCCCAGCCGAGACCCGCCAGAAACGCCACGACCTCCGCTTTCGCGGCAGCATCGTCACCGGCGATGAACAGGTTGTGGCCGCCGTCGATCATGCCGGGATTGACCATTACCTCCGCGTTCACGGTGTTCAGCGCCTTGACCACGCGGGCGCGGGGAAAACGACGCTGGATCTGCTCGGCCACGCTGTCCGTGTTGGCCACCGTGAGCAGGGGCGGGAAGCCTGAGCTGTGGTCGATCGCATTGCTGGTGTCGATGAGCACCTTGCCCTCGAGGTTCTCCTCCCCTGCCGACTCGAGGGCGGCGAGCGCGCCCTCGCCGGCGGTCGCGTTGATCACAACGTCGCCGGCCGCCGCTGCGTCGCGAAACGTCCCGTGATGGGCGGGCTCTCCACCGTCGGAGGCCCATGCGGTGGCGGCCTCGTTGCCCGCGCTGCGCGAACCCATCGTCACCTCGTGCCCCAGCTCTAGCAGCTTGGACGCCAGCGTCCTGCCCACGATGCCCGTTCCCAGCACTGCATATCGCACTCCAGCGTCTCCTTCAGGCGACGGCCCGGTTGAACCCTGCTAGTGGAGTTTGAGCGGAACAGGATCGTGACCGGCTTGTGCGGTCGGTCGTGCGACCGGCGGGCCACTGTTCGTTCGCGGACGACGGGAGGTTAGCGTGCGATACCGGCTCCGGTTCAGCCAGCGCGGTACAGCAGTGGAAAGGTCCGAATGGCAACGGCGGCCGGTGCTCAGCGTCGCGCTCCGAGTCGCCGTGTTCGCCGGTCCGGTGCTGGGCTCATTCGGTATCGCCCTGTTGCTGAGTCGCATGCTTCCTCGCGCCTCGGGCGGTCTGAGTGCGGCACTGCTGATCGCGGTGGTTGCGGGTGCCTCGCTGGTGACGCTTGTGGTCTTCGAGCGCGCGGCTCGCAAGCTCCTGCCACTTGCTGCGCTGCTGAACCTATCGCTGCTCTTTCCCGACAAGGCGCCTCAGCGCTTCGCCGTCGCGCGCGCCACGGGTAATCCCCGCGACCTGCAGGACAGGCTCGAGAAGGCCCGGGCCGGCGGACACAGCGATGATGCGGCGGGCCTGCAGGCGGTTGTCGAGCTCGTTTTGGCCTTGAGCGTGCACGACAAGGGCACACGGGGCCACTCTGAGCGCGTACGCGTGTTTGCCGACCTGCTCGCCGATGAGCTCAAGATCGACGAGGCGAGCAGGGCGCGGTTGCGATGGGCGGCCTTGCTTCACGACGTCGGCAAATTGCACGTGCCGACGACCATCCTCAACAAGCCGGACCGGCCAGACGCAGCCGAATGGGAAGTGTTGCACCGCCACCCGGAGGAGGGCGCGCGACTGGTTGCGCCGCTCCTCCCATGGCTCGGCGACTGGGGACATGCGGTCGTCGAGCACCACGAGCGCTGGGACGGCACCGGCTATCCTCGCGGTCTCAGGGCCAGCCAGATCTCCCTCGCGGCGCGGATCGTCTCCGTTGCGGACACCTACGAGGTGATGACCGCGCCGAGGGCATACAAGCGGCCGATGAGCGTCGCCGCGTCGCGCCGGGAGCTCACACGAGCGGCCGGCACGCAACTGGACCCACACGTGGTGCGAGCCTTTTTGAACATCTCCGTGGGGCGTCTGTGGCGCACTGTCGGGCTGGCGGCTTGGGTCGGCCAGATCCCCGCACTGGGCCGCTTCCTCGAAGGGTTGACGCGGGCGGGCGCGATGGCGGGATCCGGCGTCGCCACGGTGGCCACTGCCGGGTTGGTCGTCGCCGGCAGCATCGCGACGCCGGCCCTCGCACCGAGCTTTAGCGGTCCAGCGGCGGTTGGCCCCTCCGCACCGTCATCACCCGTTCATGGGGGCTTAGATCAGCCCGGCCAGCAGCCCGGCGGCGCAGCGGGTGGCCCCTCGCAGAGCGCTGGCGGCCACGCAGGCGTAGCGCCCACGAGCCCGGCGGCCGGTGGGCGCGGCGGCGGCTCGTCGCAGACGCCAGGCGCACAACCCATGACCGCTCAAGGTGTTCCGGCTTCGTCATCGGCAGCGGCGACGCCGACCACCGGCACGAGCTCCACCCCCACCCCGGCGCCGACACCAGATCCCTGGAGCTGCGCCTCGTGCACCAACGCCGCGCCCGGGTGTACGAATCACTGCCACAACGACAACGCGACCGCGTGTCTCACCTACTGCCAAGGCAACAACAACGTGGTCTGCACGTCGCACTGCTTTGGCAACAACAATGTTGCGTGTCTCAACTACTGCGTCGGCACCAACAACAAGGTGTGCCAGACAAATTGCCGCACGCAAGCCACCACGGCAGCCTTCCGCGCCGATTCAGCGCCGTACCCGGCATGGTGGCGCAGCCGCTGAGCACAGCCTGCCACCACACCGGTCGCTCGCTCAGCTCAGGCGGCGCCTTCCAGGTTCTGCTTCGTGCCGGACGCGGACTTGGTCCACGTCGCGCCGCCGTCCTGGGTCATCAGGATGAGCCCACCGCTGCCGACCGCGATCGCGTCGTGCCAATCGCCGTTCGCGGGGCTGTAGAACATCGCGGGCGGGCTGTCCAGGATTGTCGAGATCGAGTCCAGGTCGGTGGACGTGTGCGTCGTCTGCTTCGTCCACGTGACGCCGTCGGACGTGGCCACGATGACGCCGTCGTCGCCGACCGCGTACGCGTGCGTCGAGTCCGCGGCGGCAACTCCTTCGAGCGTGCGCTTGGTGGGCGACTTCTGCTTCGTCCAGGTCGTACCGCCGTTGGTGGTCGCGAGGATCACGCCGCCGGTGCCGACGGCCCAGCCGTCATTCGAGGTGGCGAATGACACGGCAAGCAGTTGGCTCTTCACTCCGGAAACCTGCGCCGACCAGGTGGAACCGAGATTCGACGTGTGCAGGATTGTGCCGTCGTCACCGACCGCCCAAGCAGCCGAACAGGAACAGCGTCCCGTCGACACGCCGTTGAGAGTCTTGGTGGTGCCCGACGTCTGCTGCGTCCATGTGTCGCACTGGTCGGCCGAGTAGAGGATGGTGCCGCTCTTCCCCACCGCAAACGCTGTGTACTTGGGGAGAATCGAGACGGCAGCATTCGTGGGCGCCTCCGGGATGAGGTTGCCCGACAGGTCGACAGCGTTGAGCTCCTTTGTGGTCGGCACAGTGGTCGCGCCGGACCACGTCGATCCGTCCGTCGTACGCACGACGGTGGCGTCATCGCCCACCGCGCAGCCGTTGCTTGTGCCGGCGAACGCCACACCATTGAGGGTGACGCTCACGCCTGACGCCTGCGGCGTCCACGTGGACCCTGCGTCCGTCGTGTTGATGATGAGCCCGTCCGTCCCCACGACGAACCGGACCGTGTAGTCACCCGTGTCACAGGCGGCGAGCAGCAGCGCGGTTGCTCCCAGACCGACCACCGGCAACGCGAGCCGGCGAGAAATCCCTCGCATCCCAACCCCCTCAATCCGAACCGAACCTACGTTTGCGCTGACAGTAGCGTTTGCGGCGCCGCTGCTGCAACCCGACTAGCAGTATGGTGTCCGCTTATGTGATAGTTCGCCTATCAAACTGCGGGCTTACCGCGGAAACCGCGGGCCATCCGGCCCTCACAGGAGAGACGAAGTGGTCATCCTCGGGATCATCTTGATGATCGCGGGCTTTCTGCTCGGGATTCCGGTTCTCTGGACAATCGGGATCATCCTGCTGGTCATCGGCCTCATCCTCTTGGCGCTTGGGGCAGCCGGACGGGAGATCGGCGGGCGCCGGTGGTACTACTGACCCCGACGATTTGAGCTCGCGCGTGGCGGCCGGCCGGGCCGGTCGCCACGCCGCCGGGCCGACTCAGGAGAGGGTGCCGAGGGACAGAATCGAACTGTCGACACCAGGTTTTTCAGACCTGTGCTCTACCAACTGAGCTACCTCGGCGGGCACGCGAGCGAGGCCTCAGGATACCGGCCGCGAGTTTGGCTGCGAGTTCGCGCGCCTACAATCGATCGGTGTCCCGGGTAATCCACGTCCGCGTTCACGGGCTCGCAGAGGCCGACCGCGGCTCGGCGCATGCGCAGTTCCAGCGCCTGGCTGCTTCGCGCGAGTGGCGCGCCGAGCCGCCCTGGCTGGCGGACTCCGGATCGCGCGAGCTGTTCCATCAGCTCTACTTCGCGGAAGCGGCCGACCACTGGCTCCGCGAGCACCCGGGCGCACGCCCGCTGTCCGCGGCGTGCTTCCTTCGCGTGGCCGGGGATGAGACCGACGCCCTGGCCCTCGTGTTCACGCTGCGCGACATCTCCGAGCGGTTCGGCGTCGGCGTCACCGTGCGCGACCCCGACAACCCCATCGCCAAGCTGCGCACGATCGAGCTCGCCGCGGGCCGTCTCCCCGACGGTGCCGCGCTGGAGGCGATCATGGTTCGCCGTCCCATCTTCAAGCGCGTGAGCCGCGCCCAGCGCATCGAGATGTACCCGCCTCGCGCCCTGGGGAGCGCGTTCGGCACCCGCGACGGCAGCGACGGGGAGCGCCGCACCTGGAGCTTCCTCGTGCACGGCATGCGCGACTCCCGGCCCAGCTTCCTCGAGGCAGAGGCCGAGGCGATGCGCATCTGGCGCGGCCTGCGCTTCCTCGATTGAGGGCGGTCGTCCAGCGGGTCAGCCGCGCCGAGGTGCGCGTCGGCGGCGAGGTCGTGGGCAGCGTCGGCGCCGGTCTGTGCGTGCTGCTGTCCGTGGGTCCCGGCGACGTCGAGGCCACCGCTCAGCGCATGGCGGCCCGCATCGCCGGCCTGCGCGTCTTTCCCGACGCGAACGGGCGGATGAACCTGGACCTCGCCGCGGCCGCGGGCGGCATCCTGCTGGTCAGCCAGTTCACCCTGCACGCCGACACCTCCCGCGGCCACCGGCCGTCGTTCATCGGCGCGGCGTCGCCGGAGCTCGCCGAGCGGCTCTACGGCGTCGTGGCGGACGCCCTGCGCGGCCTCGGCCACCCCGTGGCCACCGGGCGGTTTGGAGCCTCCATGGAGGTCGACCTGGTCAACGACGGTCCTGTCACGCTGGTCCTGTCCAGCGGCGAGCCGCCCTGGCCCGCGGACGCGGGCTGACGCCTCCGCGCTCGGTGGCGCGATGCCGTAACCGCGCAATGACACGCCACGCCGGCTGAACAGGACGGTGCTCCAATCGCGCCGTGGGAACCAAGGTGGTCTGCCCGGTCTGCTGGACGTGGGCCGACCTGGGGTCGCGCACCACGTGCCGCCGCTGCCGCACGCCGCTGGTCCTGGCCGACGGACGGCGCGTCGACGAGGTCGCGGCGCTCACCGGGGTCGCCCCGGGGAGCCCCATCGCCGACGGCGCCTACGCCGCCGCGGCTCCCCAGTGGGTGCGCGAGCGCGCGCCGGCGGCCCCCGCCGCGGGCGGGACCGTCGATTGGGTCGGTCTGGCTCGCTGGATCACGATCGGCTACGGCATCCTGCTGGTGGCGGCGATGCTGGTCGTGGGCGTGGTCTTCCGCCACATCACCGTCACGCTGCTCGATCAGCACACCGGCCAGCTCACGGCCACCACGCTCAACCTCGGCCCCGCGTTCACCATCGCCGCGCTGGTGGTGGGGGCTGTCATGGCCCTGTGCGCGTGGCTGACCCAGTACGCCGCCGCCCGCGTGCTCTTCCTCCTGGCCGACGTGCTCGGCATCTTCGCCTCGCTGACGAACCTGAGCAGCGTCATCCAGCCCGGGCCGGCAGGGATTGCCGGCGTCCTCTCGCTCCTGGTCGACGTCCTCTACGGAGGCGTGCTGGCGATGTCGCTGGTCGCCCGGTCGCGCGGCCGGAGCTAGCCGGGGATCAGCCCGCCCGGCGTGCCCGCAGCGAGGCGAGCTGCTCGTCCTCGCCGCCCGTGCCCGAGTAGCGGAGAAGCTCCGGCGGGCGCCCGCCCGTCCCCGCCGGGGACCGGAACCGGGCCACGCGCAGGCGGAGCGCGGACACCTCGCTCTCGCGGACCGGCTTGAGCACGCCCGAGTCACGCAGCTCCTGGATGCGCCGGCGGAAGGTGCGCTCGCTTCCCTCGGGGCCGCCGTGCAGGGCCACGTGGAGCCGGAGCAGGTCATCGCCGGTGAACACCTCGCCCAGCAGCGTCGCCGCGCCGGCCAGCTGCCGGGTGTCGGCTCGCAGCCGCTCGAGGGAGGCCGCGAAGGCCGCCGAGCTCTGGGCGTCGAGCCGGAGCCCCCGGCCCGCGGGCGTCCACGCCCCGGGTCCGGGCATCTTGCCGTAGGGCGCCGTCGCGTAGTACCAGGCGGTGACGGCACGGCTGCGCGACGGCTCATCGTCCAGCGTGACCAGGTGGAGACGCTGCCGGCCGCGGGCGGCGCGCCCTGAGCCCAGGCTCACGCCGGCCTCCTCGGCGGCGCGGAAGGCCGCGTCTGCCAGCCGCTCGCGGGCCTCGACCTCGGCATGGGGCAGCCCCCGGCGAAGCGTGATAACGTGCAGCGCTCGGCCGGAAGCGACCCCCGGCTCAGGGTTGAAGCCGAACACGGCAACTCCCGCGCTCAGCGCGGCGCTGACGCCTCTGGCCATCGCTTTTCTCACCTCCTCCGCACGTCGTGGTTTAGGAAGATCATGTCACCAACTGGACCGATTGTGCCATTTCCAGTTGGGTTTCCCGGCTTCTGAACTCGGGTAGCGGGATCCCTACGGCGCCTGCTGCTGGGCCATGGGCGCCGGCCGCGGCAGGGGCTCGCGGGCGCCCCCCAACGTCCGCGGCCAGGTCACTGCCATGCTCGCGCCGCCCAGCGCCGCCGAGGTCCCGATGTCCCAGCGCCCGTGGGTGACTCGCACCACCGCGTCGGCGATGGCGAGGCCCAGCCCGGCCCCCGGCAGCTCGCTGGCCCGGTGGAACCGGTCGAAGATCCGGGGCTGCTCGTGGGGCGGGATGCCCGGCCCCGAGTCCTCGACAGCGAGCCGCACACGGTTGCCGTCGGCGCTCACGGACACGCCCACGCGGCCACCCTCAGGCGAGTACTTGCAGGCGTTGTCGAGCAGGACGCCGAGCAGGCGGTCGAGCCACTCCGACGAGGCGCTGATGACGGGGGAGCCGTCGGTGACGGCGAGCGACAGCTGCAGGTGGCGCGCCTCCGCCACCGAGGTGAACCGGTCCACAGCCTGGGTCGCCAGCACCCCGACGTCGATGGGCTCGGGCTGCGCCTCGAGGCCGGGGGAGTCGACGCGCGCCAGCCACAGGAGGTCCTCCACCAGGCGGCGGATGCGCTGGCTCTCACCTGCGACGCGCGTGAACGCCTGCCGGTACCAGTCTGGGTCGCGGACCTGCGCCAAGGCCAGGCTCGTCTGCGCTTCGATGACCGAGAGCGGTGTGCGCAGCTCGTGCGATGCGTCCGCCGTGAACTCCATCTGCCGCTGCCGGGCCAGCTCGATGGGTGCCCCCACCCTGCTGCCTACGGCGAGCGCGCCAAAGAACACGAGCACGAGCAGCGCGCCGCCCACGATCAGCTCCGCGACGATGATGGTGGAGCGCGCCTGTGTTACCTGCGTCAGCGTCTGGCCGAGCACGTAGTAGTCGTCACCGATCGCGGCGCCGGTGACGCGGAAGTCCGTGTCCTGGATAGTGAGCGTCGTCGGTCCGTTGACCGACTGCATCGACACCGGAAGCGGCGTGCCGTCGCAGCTGGCCAGGCCGCGGACCGGGTCCTGGATCCAGATGAGCAGGCGCGGGCCGAATCGCGTGCCACTCGGGTCCGTCACCTGCCCGCACGGCAGCGTGCCGAGACGCCCCGTGTTCTCCAGGTTCGTCAGTGACGCCGTCAAACGATTGTCGACCTGCGACGTGAGCGCTGCGCTCACGTACATCACCACGATCAGCGACACGATCGCGAACGCCACAGCGGTGATCGCGGTGCTGATGAGCGCCACGCGCAGCGATGCGGAGCGGACTCGCTCCAGGCGGCTGCTCACGCCACCTCGAGGCGATAGCCGGCGCCGCGCACGGTGACGATGCGCACCTGGGTGTTGGTGATCTTGGCGCGCAGGCGGCTCAGCTGCACGTCGATGGCGTTGGAGCCGAGGGGCGCTGTCTCGTCACGCCACGCGTGCTCTGCGATCGCCTTGCGGTCGACCACCGCGGGCGATCGGCGCATCAGCAGCTCGAGGATGTTGTACTCCGTCGATGTGAGGCCGAGCGGGTCGCCGTCGACCGAGACCTCGCGGCGCGCGGGGTCGAGGCGCAGCCGCCCGCGCGTCAGCACGGGGCCCTCGACGTTGCGCGGGCGGCGCTGCAGCGCGCGCACGCGCGCGACGAGCTCGCCGAAGTCGAACGGCTTCACCAGGTAGTCGTCGGCACCCGCGTCGAGACCTGCGATGCGGTCGGCCGTCGTGTCCCGCGCCGTGAGGATGAGCAGCGCGGCGGGATGGCTGTGCTCGCGCGCCCACGACACGACCTCGAGGCCGGTCACGCGCGGCATGCGCCAGTCGACGATGGCCACGTCGTACTCGTAGAAGCGCAGCTGTTGGATGGCGTCGTCACCCGCGCCCACCGCGTCGACGAAGTACCCCGCTTCCTCCAGGCCCTGCACCAGCACCTCGCGCAACCCCTGGTCGTCCTCTGCCACGAGCACTCGCATGCTGCGTTCATGTTCGCACGCTCCTCGGACCGGGGCGACCGCGGAGGTGTCAGACGGCGGTGGCATTCCCCTGCGCATTGCCTCCGCCGAATCCGCCGCCGCCACCGAACCCTCCCCCGCCAAAGCCTCCGCCGAAACGACCGCCGGAGAAGCATCCCGATGGTCCGGGAGGAACGATCGAGAGGCTGCGCGCCGACACTGTGCCGGACGACGAGCGCGCGCCGGTGGCCGCCACGCACTGTCCCGTCTGCAGCGACGCCGCGCTGACCGTCGAGGACCGCGTGACGCGCACGGTCGTGGGCACGGTGATCGTCATCGTCGTGCCGTTGGCCTCCTGCACCGTCACCGACGTGCCGCTCACGCCGCTCGCCGCAACCAGGCCGCGGACCGCGGCGAGGTTGCCGAATGCCGGATTGGGCGTGGCATTCGGCCGTGGCGACGGCCGGAAGCCGCCGCCGAATCCGGGCCCCTGCGGCCCTGGACAAGAGCCGTTCACGGCGTTGCTCACGCGCACGATCGACGCGGTGACGTGGCCGGTTGAGTCCTTCTGGCCCGTCGCGGTGATGCACACGCCGGGCGCGATGTCCGCCACCGTGCCGGTGCTCTGCTGCGTGATCGGCGTCGCGCTCGTGTACGTCACCGTCACGTCACCGTTGGCATTGCTGAGGATGAGGGTCATGCCGTTGATCTGCACCAGCTCGCCGGCGGCGCCGCCGCGCCCGCGCAACCCGGCCTGGGGCGTCGGCGCCGTCGCGGTGCCCGCAGCGGCGCTGCCGCAGGCGACCATCGCGGCTGCAGCCGCGCCGCATGTCACGAGAGAGGCGAACCGTTGCATTGTCATCTCCTTGAGGGGTTCACGTTCATGCGGCGCGCAGCGCCTCTATGGGAGCGAGCCGTGCCGCGCGCGCCGCCGGATACACACCGAACACAAGGCCGACCGCCGCCGCCACGCCCACCGCGATCAGCACCGGCGCGGCACTGACGGCAACGCCGATGGACGTGAAGTGCGGAATCAGCCACGAGGCGAGGAGCCCCGCGCCGACACCGAGCAGGCCACCGATCACGCTCAGCGTCGCCGCCTCCACAAGGAACTGCCGCAGCAGGTCCGTGGGCGTCGCGCCCAGCGCCTTGCGCAGTCCGATCTCCGCGGTGCGCTCCGTCACCGAGACCAGCATGATGTTCATCACGCCGATGCCGCCGACCAGCAGGGAGATGGCGGCAACGCTGGCGAGCAGGATGGTCAGCGTCGACGTCACCGACTGCGCGGTGCTCTGCAGTGTGCTCTGCGACTGGATGGTGAAGTCGGCCTGCGCCGGGTCGGTGATGTGGTGCGCGGCCAGCAGGAGGTTGTCGGCCTCCTGGTACGCGGAGCCGATCGTGTCGGCGCTGCCCGCGCTGAGCAGGATGCGCTGCACCGAGTTCGGGCCGCCGCCGGTCAATGCGTCCTGCGCCGTGGTCAGCGGCACCACCGCGAGGTCGTCGCCGTTGCTGAACGCCCGTCCACCGGTGGAGGCGAGCACGCCGAGCACCTGGAACGGGATGCGGTTGATGGTCACGGTGTCGCCCACCGCGACGCTGAGGTTGAGCGCGGTGGTGCTGCCCAGCACGACCACCTGCTTGTGCGCGTTGACGTCCGCGGTCGTGAAGAAGGCGCCCGCGCCCACGCTTCGCGCGTTGGTCGTGATCCAATCGGGCGTGCTGCCCTGCACCGTGGTGCTCCAGTTGGAGCTGGTGCTGATGAGCGATCCCCGGCCCTGCACGACCGGCGCAACAGCGCCGACGTCAGGCGCATCGTCCTTGTTCTGCAAGCCGGCGACGTCCGCCATGGTCAGTGTCGATGCCGAGCCGCTGCCCCCGAACACGCCGGCCGACACGGTGCTGCCCGGGGTGATGGTGAGCAGGTTGGTGCCGAGCGCGGCGATGCGCGCCGTCACCGATGCGGCCGACGCCTGCCCGATGCCGACGGTGCAGATGACCGCGGCGACCCCGAACAGGATGCCGAGCGTGGTCAGCACCGAACGGAGGCGGTGCGACAACAGCCCGCGCACGCCCGTCTCGAAGGTGCGCAGCAGGGTCATGCCGCCTCGCGCAGCGTGCCGTCGCTCATGGTGAGCACGCGTCGCGCCACCGCCGCGACCGTCGCGTCGTGCGTGATGAGGATCACGGTGTGCCCGGCGTCGTTCAGGCTGCGCAGCACACCCAGCACTTCGCGGCTCGACGTGGAGTCGAGGTTGCCGGTGGGCTCGTCAGCGAGGATCAGCGCGGGCTCCGTGACCAATGCTCGGGCGATGGCCACGCGCTGCTGCTGTCCGCCGGACAGCTGGTTGGGCCGGTGGTTCACCCTGTCGCTCAGGCCCACGCGATCCAGCGCGCGCAGCGCTGCGGCGCGGCGGTCGCGCGCGGCGCGATAGAGCAGCGGCAGCTCGACGTTGCGGCAGGCCGTCATCGAGCTGAGCAGATGGAACTGCTGGAAGACGAAGCCGATGCTGCGGTTGCGCACGTGCGCCAGCTCGCGCTCCGACATGCGCGACACGTCCTCGCCGCCGAAGCGATATGAGCCGGTGGTGGGCACGTCGAGGCAGCCGAGGATGTGCATCAACGTCGACTTGCCCGACCCGGACGGGCCCATCACCGCCACGAAGTCGCCGGCATGGACGCGGACCGACACGGAGTCGAGCGCGCGCACCGCGGCCTCGCCGCGCCCGTACACCTTGGTGATCGCCTCCAGGCTGATGATGTCCGCGGCCACCGCATCAGCCTCCCTGCGCAGTCGTGCCCCGGCCCCCGCCCGCGAAGCCACCGCCGCCCAGCCCGCCGCGGCCGCCGCCGAAGAGCCCGCCGCCGTTGTTGCCCGAGGTGGGCACATTGCTGGTGATCGTCGCGATGATCACCTGGTCGCCGTCGTTCAGTCCCGACAGGATCTGCGTGCGCTGGGTGTCGGCGGCGCCCACCTGCACGGCGCGGGTCTGCGCCACGCCGTTCACCAGCACCTGCACGGTGCTGCCGTTCGCGGTGGTGCGCACCGCGCTCGTCGGCACGGTCAGCACCTGCACCACGCGGTTGACGACGACGCTCACCGATGCCGACATACCCGCGCGCAGGCTCGGGTTGCTTCCATCCAGCACCACCGTCACCGGGAACGTGGCCACGCCAGACGTCACCGTGGCTTCCACAGCAACCTGCGAGACGTGTCCCGTCACAGCCTCCGATGACCCCGCGGGCACGACGTTCGCCTGCTGTCCGTTGGCGATCTCCGAGACCTCTGCGTCACTCACCGACCCCGTGACCTCGAAGGCGCCCGGCGTGATGATCACGATCGCGTGCGTCGTCGCCGACGACGAGCTGCTGGAGGCGCCTCCCGAGACCTGCTGGCCGTCCGCGATGTTCACCTGGGCCACGGTCCCGTCGACAGGTGCGGTGAGCGTGGCGTTGCTCAGCGTGGCCTGCGCCTCGCTGAGGTTCACCTGGTCGACCTGCACCTGGCTCTCGTCCATCTGGATCTGCTGGGGCGACGTCCCTTGACGCAGCGCCGCCAGCGCCTGCTGCGCGTTGCTCAGCTGCACCTGCGCTGCGCTCAGCTGCTCGCGCGCCTGGTCATTCGACTGCTGCGCCCTGACCTGCGCCGCCTGCAGCGCGTTCTGGTCCTGCTGCACGGATTGCTGGTCCTGCGCGCACTGCTGGCTCGAGGGGTTGGCGTTGCAGTCGGCGCTCTCCGCGTTCTGCGAAGCCTGCAGCGCGCTCTGTGCCTGCTGCACCGCCTGCTGGTTGATGGCGACGGTGTCGTTGAGATTGGTCTGGTCGTTCAGCACGGTGACCTGCGCGCTGCTCACCTGCCCCTCGGATGAGGCGAATGACTGGGCGGTGGCTCCCGCCTGGTCCAGCGACAGGCGCGCCTGGGCGGACGAGAGGTTGGCCTGCGCTGTCGTCACTGCGTTCTGCGCGCTCGTCGGATCCAGCGTCGCCAGCGTGGTGCCCGCGGTCACCGTCTGGCCGATGCTCACGTCGACGGTGAGCACTCGCCCGGTCGACGCGAAGTCGAGGTCGCTCTCACCCACCGGCGTGAGGTTGCCCGAGAGCGCTACCGATTGCGTGACGGTGCCCAGCGTGGCGGCCGCGGTGCGGTACTGCACGTCCGCGCTGCCGCGGCGCGCCAGGAACACGGCGCCGCCTGCCACAAGCGCGGCCACCACCGCATAGATGATCAGCAGGCGGCGCGTGATGAACCGCCTCATGAGCGCGCGCGCGAAACCATGTGCAACCGCATCGCGGGCACGATGGTGCCGGGCGGATCCTTTCGCCCGGATTACACCGGGCGGACGTCAGCCGGGCAGTTCGCCGAGCGTGACCGTCACGGTGCGCTGCGACCCGTCCTGTCCGAGGAGCGCGACCTGCGCCTTGTCGCCGGGCGCAAGCTGCGCCAGCGCCTGGCTCAGGTCGTCAGGCGTGGCCACCGTCTTGCCGTTGATCGCGGTGATGGTATCGCCGGCCTGCAGCCCCGCCGCCGCTGCGGGACTCCCCGAGTCGACGCTGGAGATCAGCGCGCCGTTGCCGCCGAATGCGGCCACCACGATGCGCACGCCGAGATAGGCGCGGCCCGAGTGCGCCACGTGGCCGCTGCCGATGAGCTGTGCCGCGATCGAGGTGACGATGTTCGACGGGATCGCGAACCCGATGCCAGGCGCGCTGCCACCGAGCTGCTGGTCCACCGCCGCGAGCGTCGGGATGCCCACCACGCTGCCGTTGAGGTCGACCAGCGCGCCGCCGCTGTTGCCCGGGTTGATCTCCGCGCTCGTCTGAATCGTGTCCGGCAGCACGACGCCGTTGTCCTCGCTCACCGTGCGGCCGGTCGCGCTCACGATGCCGGCCGTCACGCTGCTCTGCAAGCCCAGCGGGTTGCCGATTGCCATGACGATGTCACCCACCTCGAGCTTGCTCGAGTCCGCGAAGCTCGCCGGCGTCAGCGAGGCGTCGCTGACGTGGATCACGGCGAGGTCGTCCGCGGGAAAGGTGCCGACGAGCGTGCCCTGGTACTTCTTTGCGCTCGAGGTTGTGACGGTGAACGACGTCGCGCCGGAGACGACGTGGTTGTTGGTGACGATGTCGCCTTTGCTGTCGTACACGATGCCGGAGCCGAGCCCGCTCGACGTCTCGATCTGCACAACCGACGGGAGCACCTTCTTGACCACGGCGACATACGCGCCCTGCAGCGAGGCGATGCCGCCCGTGTTGCTGTCCGGCGCCGTGGTCGGAGTGGGCCTGGTCGCGCCGGAGGGCGACGTCGCGGGGGACGTGCTGCTGCAGGCGGCCGCCATCAGGGCAGCTCCGGCGACGACCGCGGCGCGCGGAAGAGCGGGCACCAACGACCTCACGCGCTCAATGTAGAGCGGCGGCCCTTTCGGTTGAGTGACGCGGCACGGGCCGCAGTCGCGCCCGCCATATCTCCTCCGCCGGCCAGCTCCTCGCCCACTCCACCGGCACCGTGTCGTAGTAGGGATGGTCGCGCGCGTCGTCGGGCGCGTACACCTCGATGAGGTCCAGCACCTCGAACCCGTTGGCGCGCAACAGACGGAGCATGTCCCCGGCGGGCTGGTGGAACTCGACGCTCGAGTCATCCGTCCACTCGATGCGGCGCAGGTCGCGTTGCGGCCGGTGCAGCTGCCTGTCGACGCGACCGGTGTCCGGTGCGCAGACGGTCGAGATGGTGGAGTTGCGCATGAAGGTCAGCTCGCCACCGTCGCGCAGCAGGCGCGCGGCCTCGGGGATCCACAGGTCGGGATCGCACCAGATCGACGCCCCGTACTCGGAGAACGCGAGATCGAACTGAGCGTCCGCAAGGGGCACCCGCTCGGCGTTCGCCTCGATGAGCTCCAAGCCCAGGCCGAACTCCGCGTCACAACGACGCGCGGTCTCCAACTGCGCCGGCGTGACGTCGACGCCCACCACGCGGCGCGCTCCGCCGCGCTTGAACCAGGCGCCGAAATACGCGGTGCCGCAACCCAGTTCGATGACATCAAGCCCGCGCACGTCCGGCAGCGCGCGGAGCTGCGCCTCCGGCACGCCCCACACGCCCCAGCGAATCTCGGTCTGCGACCACTTGCTGCGCGCCTCGGCATCGGTGTACGCGGCGTTGGCCGCCGTCCACGCCTCGCGGTTGCGCTGCGCGTGACGGGGCAGCTGGTCCGTCACTCGAGGGCCTCCGCGTCAGATGGGCCGTCGAAGATGATCACGAAGAGGCTCCCCTCATCATCGACGGGTTCGTGGCGCATCGCCTCGCCCGCGAAGAAATGGCAATACGAGCCAGGGCCCACCACGACGCCATTGACGGCGAGCCTGCCCTCCAGCAGGACGATCGTGTGCGCCGCCGTGTGCCGGTGCAGGCGCGACGTCAGGCCGGGCGGATAGCGGATCAGGTAGTGCTCTGCCCCGGAGAGCGGGTCCTCATGCAGGAGTCGCACGCCGATCTCGCGGTCGTACACGACGTTGCGCGACGGTCGCAGCTCGGCGGTGGACAGGTCGGAGGCGATGATGGCGTTGCCAGGCTCCACGACCGGCGCATCGTACTAGCGGCGCGGGATCCTCGCCGCGGCGGCGGCCTGCACGTCGTACAACGCGGCGCCCGCCTGGGGATTGCCCACGTCCGCTGCTGGGACCGTCCACGTGATGGTGTCGCGGCTGATGCTGCCCGTGACCGCGTGGCCATCCGGGTACGCGAACGTGCCGTCGTCGGAGCGCCACATGGTGGACGTGCCCGGCGTGCCGTTGGGCACCGACGAGTACATCGCGCCTGAGTGCTGGTCGACGCTGATGTCGGGCCTGACGCCCTCCCGGAAGGGGTCGAAGATCGTGGGTGTCGAGAAGGTGAGCGAGGACGCGGCGGCGGCGCGGTGAACCGCGACGGTACCGGCGCCGGCGCTGCTCCTCTCTTGTTACTTCGCGCTCGTGCGGCGTCGAAGGCGGCGCACGCCGACCGCTGTTGCCACGGCACCACCGGCCAGCACCAGGGTCGACACGAAGGGCGCCTCCGGCACGTTGCTGGCGAGCCCGGCGAAGCAGTTGCTCGTCTGATGCGTGACGTACGCCAGCGTACCGTTGCTGTCGCCGCCCGGGTTGCCCGCGAAGCTGAAGAACGGGCAGCCGGTGCTGTCGAGGGTTGCCGAGGAGAAGTCGCCGAGCGACCGGTCGGTGCCCGTGCCGGGCGCGCCCGTGCCGCACAGCGTGCCCGAGTTGCAGATGTCACCGAGGTGGTAGAGGTTATGGCTGGTGCCGCTCCCGCCGGTCATGTCGGTGAACGAGAACGTGGGACTGGCGTCGAGGGCGTTGCTGCTCTCGAGAATCGTGTACGTCCACATCGCGGACGTGTTGTTGGGGTCGGTGATGTTGTTCACCGTGCGGAAGAAGCCAACCGCCGCCTGGCCCGGGAGCAGGCCGGCAGTGATCGCGGGAAGCATGTGTCCCTGCCCGTCGTTCGTCAGCTTCGTCGGCCCGGTCCACGTGCCCAGCGGATCGGCCGCCTTGTGCGTGAACAGGTAGACGTCGGTGGTGGTGGCGAACGGGGTGGTGCCCACGAACCCGGCGGCCGCCGCGTAGAGGTCGCCCTGGGGATCGATGGCCAGCTGGTTGAAGATGTCGCCGAACTGGTCGGTGTTGCAGGTGGCCGGCGGGTTGAGACCGTTGCAGGGCAGGTTGCTGTTGAATCCGTCGAACACGGTGTAGTCGTTGAACGTCGTGCAGTGGTCGGTGGACACCGCGAGGAACACCTCGCTGAACGTCCCCGACAGCGTCGAGTTCTGCGCGGCGCCTCCGTTCTCCTGCTGCGTCGTGGTGGTGAACAGCACGTAGACGGTGCCGTTCGAGTCGACGACCGGCTTGGAGACGAGCGTTCCACCCGTGATGTCCTGCGGCACATACTGCTCGAGCAGTGGGTCGTTGGTGCCGATGATCGACCCGCACGGCGTGACGAATGCATCGCCGCCGCCATCGGTTGTTGTCCACATCCGCGGCTGGGCGGAGAAGAATTCGTGGTCGGTGATGTAGGCGCGGCCGCCCTTGTCAGCCGTGAGCCACTGGCGGTCGCTCGACGGCGTTGTCGCGCCGAGGGTTTCCGCCTTGCACGCGTTCGGATCGGGCGTGTTGGCGGGCGAGTTCGGGCCGGTGCCCACCGCCCAGAACGTCGCGCCGTGGTCCATGCTGTAGCAGACGGTCGAATGCGTCGCCGCGAGGTCGGCGATGTACATCTCGCCGGCGTACTTGCTCCCGTCGTACGGCGCGTACACATTGTCCTCGTCACCGCCGCCGGTGGCGCCTCCCAGCAGCACCGACGATGACCACGTCGCCCCATGGTCGCTGGAGAAGTAGTACGCACCCTGGCCGCCGGGGAAGCCCTGCGGGTTCGAGTCGCTGAAGTGGCCCTGCCCGTCGGTCGCGATCATCGGCTCGAATCCGGTCGCGCCGGTGAGGCCGGTAGGCGTGGAAAAGGCAGGCGAACCACCCGCTGACGCGGTCGCTGTGGTGGATAGGGCTAGCGCGCCCCCAGCAAGGGCGATGACGATCCGACCGCGCATGAGTACTCCTTCCCTAAAAGGACTGACGCCCGCTTAACGACGCGCAAGCGTCAAACCCTGCGCTGCCGCCGGTCGCGGTAGGCGATCTTGGTGGGCCGGGCAGTTGCGTACTCGAACCTCGCCGAGACGAAGCGACGCCTGCTCGGCATCGACGCGTGCCGTGGGGCGACCTGATCCGCTTCTGAGGCGCTCAGGTGAGATCGGCTTCGCCTGCTCATGGTTCGTCCCGCCTGAGGTCCGCGAAGGTCGCGCTGCGAAGCTCTACCGTGTCGACCAATGAACGAGCCTTCGCCCGAGGATCTCTGCTCGATCGCTCTGGACCCGACCCTC